>NZ_BKZP01000018.1 GCF_008974185.1 Weizmannia acidilactici | reverse complement strand
ATTATTTTGATAGTATTTACTTAACCACATACTACACACTATTCCAAGTTCAAACTAGGAATGGGGTGTAATGATGAACTTTGACAAGTTAATTAAGGAAAAGAAAAAAGGATTTTATTTTCGTATCGATGTAGGGAAAGATCCCGTTACTGGTAAGAGAAAGCAAGCAAGTTTCGGACCGTTTCGTACAAAGACTGAAGCGAAGAAAGAACTTCTTAAAATTAAAAACCAAGTCGATAATGGAAGTTATTTTAAAGAAAGTACAGAAGATTTTTCGATGTTCATGGAGCGGTGGTTTAACACCTCTTATAAAAGAACAGTAGAAATAACTACCGCAAAAAGCAGGGAATATGTAATCAGAAATCATATTATGAAATATTTCCAACATAAAAAAATTAATGAAATTACAACATTTGATATTGACAGTTTTTATGTAGACAAGTTAGACAGCGGGTATTCAGGTGCATATATCCGACAAATGCATAATTTGCTCAATCAAGCATTTGATCAAGCTGTAAGATGGTCGTTGATTAAAGTGAATCCTGTAAAGAATGCTAAACCACCCAAAGTAAAAAGTGAAGAAAAAATAACATGGACAGTAGATGAGGTAAATCGATTTCAGAATCTGATTAAAAATAGCTCTATGGAGATTCCTTACCTTCTTGCGATTTTCACAGGAATGCGACGTGGAGAAGTTTTAGGATTAAAATGGGATGACGTGGATTTTGAGAATAAGAAAATCCGCATCAAGCGCAGCTTATGCTTTGTCTCAGGCAAAGGATTAATTTTTAAAGAGCCTAAAACAAAAAAATCGAAAAGACAAATTTCAATTTCTCAACATGTTGTAAATGTATTAAAGAAACATAAACAAAAACAAGAATTTCAAAAGGAGAAATTGGGTATTCAATACCAAAATAACAATTTAATTGTCTGCACCGATGACGGAAAACCTCTTGATCCACGAAACTTATTACGACAATTTTATCGCTTGATCGAAGAAGCAAATGTGCCACGTATAAGTTTCCATGATTTGCGGCATACACATGCAACCATCTTAATGCAGCAAGGCGAAAATCCAAAAGTGGTTAGCGAGCGGCTGGGACATTCTCGCGTTGGTATAACTTTAGATTTATATTCACATGTCAGTGATGATTTACAAGAGCAAGCGGCAGAGAAATTTGAAAATGCCCTGTTAAAACAGAGTCAAAACCCTTTAGTTCACTAAAGGTGCAAGTTTTGTGCAAGTTTTTAAATCACGGAGATTTTAACACAATTGCTAATAAAACGAAAAAGCTTGAAACCCTTGATACGCAAGGATTTCAAGCCTTCCACTTTAGTGATTCCGACTGGGCTCGAACCAGCGACCTCCACCCTGTCAAGGTGGCGCTCTCCCAGCTGAGCTACGGAATCATATAAAACTGATTTGGACAATGTTTAGTATATAAGGGATGCGGTACTTTGTCAATACAATTTTTAAAAGACTTTTTTAAAAAACTGCAGGGTATTTCGGTAAAATGCATTGATTGAAAGGAACACGCCCCTTTTGCCATTAAGGCAAGGGGTTTTTGAGTGCTTTCGCGATTTTGCTTCGACTATTTTATTATCATAATCATTTGCATTTCTTTTGTCTAGACAAGTAGTCAAGAGTAAGCATATTTACAATATCTAACCGGAAAGGAGCATATCCGCCTCCACCTCATGGATACGCAGGGCGAAGGAATGTATGGACCCTGATCCGGAGAGATATAGGAGGGTGAGAGACCGTGAGTCGTGTGGAGATCTTACACACGGTTATATCCTTTTATTTACCAAACTTATCCAGTTCGGTCGTGAGGATGGGACATACCCTGTAAGAATATTCTGTATAAACTCGTTTGAAGGTGTGACAGCTATTTGGTGTAAATTAAACACCTATGAAATTTTAAGAATGAGTGAGTATTCAAGAG
Organism: Weizmannia acidilactici; assembly: GCF_008974185.1. Classification (GTDB taxonomy): domain Bacteria; phylum Bacillota; class Bacilli; order Bacillales; family Bacillaceae_C; genus Weizmannia; species Weizmannia acidilactici. The sequence goes on along the minus strand of NZ_BKZP01000018.1, from coordinate 64,717 downwards.
AAAACTTAACTTTATTGAAGGAGGGCGTGGAAAGAACCTATAAAGGCTGCGACGGTTACGCCCCCATGTTCGCTTACATCGGGCAGGAAGGCTATTGTCTGAATGTTGAGATGCGCAAAGGAAGAGTACACTGCCAAAACGGAACACCGGATTTTATCCGGAAAACCTTGCAATCCGCCAAAAAGCTGACAGACAAGCCGTTACTTTTCAGGCTTGATTCCGGAAATGACAGCCGGGATAACATCGTTATTTTCCTGGAAAATGAAACAAATTTTATTATTAAACGCAATCCCCGCAAGGAAAAAGCAGAGGACTGGCTTGAAATCGCCCAAAAACACGGCATGTGCTGCGAAGAACAGGAAGGAAAGAAAGTCTACCTTGGACATCCCACAACTATTGAAGTGAACGGCCGGCAGCGAACCATCCGGAAAGTTTTCAAAGTGATCGAAAGAACCATCAGTAGAGATGGCCAGATTTTTTTGATCCCTGCATATGAATTTGAAACTTACTGGACGACCTTGAATGTCCCGTCCAATGTCATCATTTCGCTCTATCACGATCACGGCACATGCGAACAGTTCCACAGTGAGATCAAATCAGAGCTGGATCTTGAGCGCCTGCCATCCGGAAAGTATGAAACCAACGGCCTGATTCTTCATTTCGGCGTGTTCGCGTATAATCTGTTTCGCATGATCGTCCAGGAAAGCTTGAAAGAACAGGATGCCCCTCTTAAAAAGAAAGCCGCGAGGAGGAGAATCCGGACAGTCATTCAATGATCACGATGGCATCAAAGCTGGTTCATCAGGGGCACCAGTGGAAACTGAAAGTCAGCGTGACCAACAAATGGCGTCCAACCTTTGAAAGCTACTATGCCTTTTTCTAATACCGCCATAAAATCCATAGTTAACAGGGAAACTTGCAAAAATTAGAAACGGCAAGTTTTTTTGGCATGCCTAAAAATTGACCTTTAAAAGCGCTTTTAAAATACACCAAAGCAGCAAAATACAATTTCACAAAACATCAGTTACTTTTCGGAATTCAGCCTGAAAAATCTACCTACTAACACCGTTGATTAGGTTTTCGTCACGGATTCAGGTACTATTATACAAGACTTGGGGAGGTACTTCCTTTTTTATGTTTTGAATACCTTGGGACACAAGGACTTGGAATTTTGAAATTCACTCATACATAAAAATCTTTTTTTATTCATAAAATAATGAGTCTGTCCCATCACATTACCTTACATGAAAAAAGGGTGCCCCCACGTCAATCTACCGACTTTGGGACAGCCCCTTTTTTTCGTATACTTTCCTACTAATGATTTACTCTTCCAGCCCGTTTATCGTTTTTGCCAGTTCAATGAAAAAGTTTAAGGACTCGGGATTTGCCATTGATCCTTGGTTGACCACTTTTTCAACCGGGAACCCGAGTAAAATTTTGCGGATCGGGACTTCCAATTTCTTTCCGCTCAATGTTTTTGGGATTTGTTCGACTTCATAAATTTCGTCAGGGACAAACCGTGGCGAGACCTTACCCCTTATTTCAGCTTTGATTTTGTCTTTTAGTTCAGCGCCCATATGCCGGCCGGGTCTTAGAACGACAAAAAGCGGCATGAATGATTTTCTTCCGAGATGTTCCAAGTCAATGACCAGACTCTCCACGATCTCATCAATGCCTTCCACTGCGCGGTAAATTTCACTCGTCCCCATACGTACACCCTGCCGGTTGATCGTGGAGTCTGAACGGCCATAAATGACACAGCTGCCCTTCTCGTCGATTTTTATCCAATCCCCATGCCTCCACACGCCCGGATACACATCAAAATAACTTTCGAGATACCGTTTGTACTTTTCATCCCCCCAAAAGTAAAGGGGCATGGATGGCATCGGATCGGTAATCACCAATTCTCCAACCTCATTGACAAGCGGGTTACCCTCATCGTCAAATGCTTGAATGTGTGCGCCTAAACCACGTGTTTGGATTTCCCCCGCATAGACCGGCAGCACAGGCGAGCCGCCGACAAACGCCGTACACACATCCGTACCGCCGCTCGTGGAAACAACCCATAAATCTTCTTTCACATTTTCATATGCCCATACAAATCCTTCTGCCGGCAGGGGCGAACCGGTTGACAAAATGGCTTTTAGCCTAGAAAAGTTATGATTTTCATTCGGCTTAACGCCCGATTTCATGCATACATTTATGAAACCGGCACTGGTGCCAAAATGCGTAACCCCCGCGTCTTCCGCCAGATCCCACAATGTATCGATTCCCGGATGTGCCGGGCTACCATCATAAAGGACAATCGTGCAGCCCGCCAAAAGGTTGCCAATAAGAAGGTTCCACATCATCCACCCTGTTGCCGTGAACCAAAAATAAATATCCTCCGGTTCCACTCCCTGCTCCACTTTTAAAATTTTCAGGTGTTCCATGAGGATGCCGCCCTGCCCCTGCACAATCGGCTTTGGCAATCCTGTCGTACCAGAAGAAAATAAAATCCACAGCGGATGGTCAAACGGCACATATTCGTATTCCATTTCGGCCTTCCCCTCTAAGAGGTCATTCCAAGAAATGGTCCTATCGTCCGTTTCCACATTACCGAAAATATAAGGCAACACAATCGTTTTCTTCAAAGTGGGTAAAGCCGCCTGGAGTTCTGCAATATTCTTTCGTTTATCATAAATTTTACCGTTATAGGAATAGCCGTCAACGGAAAATAAAACGACGGGTTCGATTTGTTTGAACCGTTCGATGACACTATCATTTCCAAAATCCGGGGAACACGACGACCAAATAGCCCCGATGCTTGCACACGCCAAAAACGCCATCACTGTTTCAGGAATGTTCGGCATATAGGCGACGACCCGCTCCCCTTTTTGGACGCCACATTTTTTTAAAAACAATGCCACCTTCGCCGTTTTTTCCTGAAGCTCCTTCCAACTGACTTCTTTTTTGGGCACCGTTTCCGATTTGAAAATGATTGCGGACTGATTTTCTCTGCTGTTGCGAAAAACATGTTCGGCATAATTCAGTGTGGAACCGGCAAACCATTTGGCCCCCGGCATTGTTCTAGAGTTTAGGACTTGTTGGTAAGGTGTGTGGGAGATGATGTTGCAATATTTCCAAATACTTTCCCAAAACAGTTCAAGTTCATCCACCGACCATTTCCAAAGTTCCTGGTGGATTTCAAAATTTAAACCATATTCTTGTTGCAGCCATTTTCTAAATCGGCTGATACCGGCATGTTTAATCCGCTCCTGGGACGGTTTCCACAATAACACCCCTTCTGTAACCGCTTTTATTTCAATCCCCCCCCTCTTATACCGAACGAAACCCTGTAGCGTAAATCACTCCGGTTACTCTTTCCATCCAGCGTCCAGAATGTTGTTGTATAAGGTTTTGAACGATTGAATTGTCATCATAAAGAGACATGAATAGGTGTAAGCGTTATCGTTTTTGATATTTTATCACAATCATAAATATTTCGTCAATAGTTATTTGGATGGACCTTTTATCTCTAGGATTATAGTAATCCTACCAAATAGACGGATTTAGTTTTTCGTATAAACCGTCCTGCATTGCATATGCTACTGCTTGTACAGGAGGTGAACAGAATGCCGAATCAACAAAAAATAATCAGCAAAACGGCAAAAACATTGCGGAAAGTATTAAAAATACGGCGAGTGCTGCTTTCCATGCCGTCCATAAAGGGCTGGAAACTACTGAAGATGTAGCGATGAATGCGGTTGATGCAACGTAAATGCTGTCAGCAATGCAGCAGACAGAATGAAAAACAACAATAATCAGCAATAAAAGCACCATGTTATTTGGCGTTTTTTTAAATTTTATAAAAACAAGAGGCTTGGTTTTGTGTGGACTGTATTTTGGAAATCTCTTGTTCTGGCAGTTGCGGGCACCATTATACTGAGATTGGGTGGAAGGAAATCGATTCGCAAATGACTGTCCCGCAGCTGGCTGTTTTGATTTCGATTGGTACGATTATCGGATTGGAAGTATCAGGTAAAGGGCTTGCGGCATCCATATTGGCAGCCGGCACTTTTTTCGGCTTCTTGGCGGTAATAGAATGGATCACATTGAAATGGAATGCTGCGGAAACCGTGATCCGGTGCAAATCCGTGCCTGTCATTGCAAATGGGATAAACCAGGCCGAAGCTGCGTTTAACCGTGGATGAAATGGCAAAAAGATTGTGGATGGCCGGAATTTCACGCATCGAGGATATCCAGACTGGAACCATTGAGGAAAATGGGGAATTGAGGTATGAATTGAAACGCCACGCCCGCTCGTGACAATCGGCGACCTGGAAAAACTTTTACAAAACCAGCGCTTTGTTCAACATGATCAAAACGGAAATATCTTTGCGGAAGTGACAAAAGGAACAGAGGAGCAGAGGACTGAGTATTTGCAATAATTGTTAACATCGCACAGATCCGTGGGCTGCGCATAAAAAGAGAAATTTCAGAAAGGACAACGTCTTTTCTTTCTGCTGTTTCTGTTCCTTCGCTGATATTTGGACATTACCGCTGATTTCTCTGGAAAGTCCGCTGAATTTTCCCGCTGATTTGCAAAACCGGAAAGAGCGCTCAGTCGTGGACCCACAAAAAAGAACGAATTTGTTGCATGATTAATAAAAGGCTGGGGCGTTCCCCTCAGCCTTCTTCCGTTACATTCTGCTTTCGACTTCCTTTACGACCTCGTCAGCAGACATGCCTTTTGCATCAATAATCGAAGCACGAGTCATCGTGTCGTGGATCCCCATGGCGTTCATCTCGCTGCCGGTTACGACACAACAGTCACAGCCTTGAACGTCCGACTCGCCTTTAATCGTTTTGACATCATACCCTTTTTCGCGCAAGGCTTCCTGCACATTTGTTAAAGATTCTTCTACACCAATTACTGCCATTTTTAACACCTCCTCATGTTTATCATGCCCATTTATTTAGAAATTACATGACTTTTTCTTTTCATCTGCTGGTTTAATAACCAGTAAGGATGATCCAGATGCCCTCCACCCAATTTGGAAGTCAAAGGATCCCTTATACCCTCACATGAGCAGCTGTCGCAAAACCTTGTGTCGGTCAACATGGGATGGGGGCGCAGTAATCACCCCTGAAGACGCTGATCTTGAAAAAATTGAGTCCGTTCGTTACGACAGCTATGATGCCAAATATGAAACGCTGAAATATAACTGGACCGAATGAATGCGTTGACTGCCCGCTGACAAATGAAGGTATCTGCTAGAAAGTGTACAAAGTAAAGATCACAGCAGACCTTCGAAAATATAACAGCACCGGCCCAATGGTCAAAGGCATGGAAAACGATTTTCAAACGCCGTAGAACGAGTTAGTACATATTAAAGAGGAGTACTTCAATCTCAACAGTTTTCAATATGGTTTTCGCGTTTGTCCTTCTGCAATTTGGAGGCCAACGCGTTTGAGGAGAACCCCCCCCCCCCCGCGTAGCATAAAAGAATTTTTATCATTTTCTTTGTTTTCATGATTTAAGCTTGCAATCTATTAAAATTCTTTCAATAGATTCCCAAACGGCAAGGGAAGGGTTATCTTCAAAATACTCAAATCCTTTATATTTCACCAGTTTGAGCTGATTTTCATGATTTCTATTCATAATCCATTTAGAACGGTCAATTGCATTTTTAACATCCGCTAAATCTATTTGTGCCAGTATTCTCCTGAAATTTCCTTCTTCTTTATATTCATCCAAATCAGTAAAAGATTCACCATAAGCTCTATTAATAGGCTGGAGATACTGGCTTCTGTGGGTAAAGGATGTGTTACAGTCTATTTTGTGTAAGACGATCTACAGTTCGAAAGTAAAATTGCTGTACCCGGCATGATATTTTATTTGTTTTCCCACAGAAGCCTTCTTTAGCAAGTCAAGTGTAATTTGAAACTGCTTAGCATGTGCTTTACTTACAATCAAAGAAATGCGTAATTTCGGTTCTGCTGATGACATTTAAAGATTTCACCCGTTTTAAAGGGGTTCGCTCAACTTTACAATCAAGGGTTACCGTATGTTGCGGCTGAAGCTTCATGATTTATTAGCTTTTCCAGCCATTTTAAATACCATCAGTTTCTCCTTCTACGGTAAAATAGTATTTTTTATTGATCTTCTTGGCGGCCATCCTCTAACCCTCTTTCTCCATTAACCAATTCTTCGAAAATAGGGGTAAAATCGATATCTTTAATGGCGCCGTACTGGCTGATAAAGTAATTTTTCATATAATCTTCATTTTTCCGCACTCCATTTTTTCCCGCTGTGCCAAAGTCGGAAAGTGCATAATGGGTGCTGTTATACGTTTCCTCATCCCGTTCTACAAACTTAATTTCATCTCGGCGAAATAAATTCGAATTTAAAAATATCGGATTATGGGTATTGAAGATGAGCTGTGCATTTTTTTAATATCATCATTATGAAATACATTTACAATGCTCATTAACGCCTTTGGATGGATGGAAGCATCAAATTCATCGACAACAACCGAAAAAAATGTGGGAAGCCTTTCTTCATTGCTTAAATTCGGTATTAATTCCAATTTGGCGGCCGCAACATTCGCTCCGTAGTTTTGGTCGCTGTTTCAGATATTTCCGCGTAAAACAATCGCTTTAAATACTTCCATTGCACCAATAAGATTCGTTTTTCCGGAGGCATTCGGTCCGTAAATCACCGCACTGGATAACCCTTTATAAACTTTTAAACCAATTTTTTCCTTTAAAATACTGTAATCCAGCCCTTTCTGTTTTGGTGCAGGGACCATCGTAAAGACCAATTCATCTAAAAATGATTTATAGTTTTTTATTTTAAATTCAAGGAGCATTTCCTAATCTCCTTTTTGCAGTTTTTCTGCAAATCTAAATATATGCATCAGTCTGGCCAAAAGTCAATTCATTCATACAATTTTGCGTATTTTTCTCAAAATAAAAAATCATGGAACCGTTAGATCCCGTACTTTTCATTTTAATTTTTAATCTCAAAACTGCTCTCGCCGGTCTCGATAAAAGAAACGAGCGATCTGAGGGCTAGTTCAACCATGTCGCTGACTGCCTGGTCGGTGTAAAAAGCGGTGTGCGGGGTAACGATGACATTCGGGAACGATCTTAATACCGCAAGTTGCCTGTGACCTAAAATATCCGTGCGGCGGTCGTAATGGAAGATGTCTTCTTCCCCTTCAAGCACATCGATCCCGGCTGCGCCAATTTTACCCGACTCAATCCCCGCAATTAGCGCCTCCGTATCCACGACAGCCCCGCGTGCACAGTTGATCAGGCAGGCGCCGTCTTTCATTTTCGCAATTGTTTTACGGTTAATCATATGGTATGTACTTTCAAACAGCGGCGTGTGCAGTGTGATCACATCGCTTTCCGCCAGCAGCTCATCAAATGTCACATATTCGAGAAGACCGCGCAGCTCGTCCCTCTCCACTATATCGTAAGCAATCACCCTGCAGCCGAATCCGGACAGATTTTTTGCCACAATGCTGCCGATCCGTCCGGCACCGATAATCCCAACCGTCAAGTTGCGCATTTCCCTCCCCTGGATGCCTTCCAAAGAAAAATCCTGCGCATTCGTACGGTAGAAAATTTGTTTTGCTTTCCGGATGCACATAAGGATGAGCATTGTTGCAAAATCGGCGACGCAATATGGCGAATAGGTCACATTGGAAAAGCGGATGCCATATGCTTTTGCCGCTTCCCGATCGATATTGTTATAGCCTGCTGTTCTGAGGCCGATATACTTTACGCCGGCTTCACTTAATGCTTTAAAAGTGTCTTGGCCGACAGGGTAGTTTCCGAGGATCGTCACCCCTTCTGCCCCTTTTGCTTCCGCTGCGGTTTCGGGAGTTAATACGCCATCTACATACTTGATGTCCAGCCCAAGCTCATCCGCAAATTTTTGAAATAACGGCATTTCATCCGGCCGTGGTTCATAAACAACAACTTTTTTCATTTTCCAGCTTCCTTTCATGTAATGCTTTTATTATTTTCATTGTAACAAAGAAAAATTGAGAAATTAATTTTTTTTGTTTTGCTCAATATTTTGTTCTTAATTGAATACTCAAAATTTATTGTTTATAACTTCATTATGCGTTATGTTATAATGAAATCAATGTGAAAAAAACTTTTGATGTAAAGGCTATCATTTTATGGGATGAGAAATCGAATGCTGAAGAAAAAGATTTTGACCATTTTGCAGTGCTCACATTGGCAGTGGCGGTCCTATCCCCATCCGCGTTTGAGGCAGGGAAACACTGCAAGGGCAGCCATCACGGGCATGGCAAACACCCCAAACAGTCTCTCGTTGCGCTCAGGGATTCGATCACTTTCGGTTACAATTTGGGCTTAAATAACAACCAGCCGTCCCAACATGCATTACCATATTTTATCGGAAAAGAAATGCATCTTTCTGTAACCAATTCGGTTGTTTCGGGCTGAACAACTTCGCAACTGTTGTCCGCTTTGAAAAATGAAAAAATTTTTCAACCTCTTGTCTATGGGAACCCCTTTTTTAATGCAAGGCATGTTATTGGACATTGTTAATTATTGCGATATTCGCTTCGCGGGCCCCAGCTCGGGTATGTCTGCCTGAGTGGTCTGTAAATATCGAATTCGGGTTGGTTGCCAAGCCACAACTTTCTGAAGCAGGCGAAAAAGAACCGCCTGCTTCAGAAAGAAAGCCGGAAATGGAGAAAAACCGTCGGGAAAAATTATACCGGTGGGTTTTCTTGTTTAAAAAGGGCTTTTAAGACAGCCCCTCTTTTCAGTTAAACTGTCTTTCGAGTGAAAAATTACATTCCTGTAAAACGGGGCTCCCTTTTTTCAAGAAAGGCCTGTGTTCCTTCGTTTTTATCTTTAGAACCAAATATTACAGCCTGTGCCATTTTTTCAAACAAGAGTGCTGTTTCCATATCAGCGTCAAATCCATAGTGAATAACATGTTTTGCCAATCTGACAGCTAATGGCCCTTTGGATAATATCTTTTCTGCTTTAGCCTTGACGAACTGCCACAATGCATTCATAGGCACAGCTTTGGAAACTAAGCCGATCGCTTCTGCTTCCTTCGCGGTTAAAAATTCTCCCGTCAGAATCAAATCCATCGCTCTTCCTTTTCCTATAATCCGTGCTAATCGCTGGGTCCCCCCGGCTCCGGGAATAATTGATAAATTGAGTTCCGACAGCCCGAATTTTGCATGATCAGCTGCAATGCGGATATCACAGGCAAGCGCCAGTTCACACCCGCCCCCTAACGCATAACCATTAACAGCAGCAATTGTTGCTTTTCTGCAGTTTTCAATTCTGCGGAAGACACCTGACATTCCCGGTAAAAGGGCGTCTAAAGGCGTCTTATTTCTTAGCTGCCGAATATCGGCTCCGGCAGCAAATGATTTTTCTCCCTCCCCCGTAATCACAATAACCCCGGTTTCATCATCATTTTCCAAATGGTCAAAGGCAAGGCTAATTTCATTTAAAGTTTGTGCATCAAGGGCATTTCTAACTTCAGGACGATTGATCTTAATGACTGCAATTTTTTGTTCTTGCTCTATTAATATATTTTGATAATTCATTGTAAACCATCCTTTTTCAATCTCTAAGTATAGTGAACTGGATTAATATGACAATGATATAAATAATATTAGAAAAAATATATACGTAAATTATATATATTGTTTTTTCAATTGTGCGGCAATTATATTTTTTTGAATTTCGGACGTTCCTTCATATATTTTTGTTATTCTCGCATCCCGATAAAAACGCTCGATTGGATAATCGGAAATATAACCAATGCCACCATGGATTTGCAGTGCTTTGTCTGCCACGCGGTTATAAACTTCGGAGCCGAGCAATTTTACCATTGCTGCTTCCTTAATCACCTTCATTTTTTGATCAACCATCCATGCGACACGGTATGTCATGCTTCTTAATGCTTCAATATCGAGGGCCATTTCCGCTAAATAATGCTGGATAATCTGCTGCTCAAAAATCGGTTTGCCGAACTGGATTCTCGTATTTGCGTGTTGGATGGACATCTCTAAAAGCTTTTCACAGGAACCTAAATTGCGTGCCGCAAGCCCCGCCCGGCCATTCGCAAGTATTTTTAAAGCGTTTACATATCCTTCACCTTCCCGTCCAAGTACATTTTCTGCCGGCACTTCGCAATCTTCAAAGAAAATTTCCGCGGAATGGGATCCATGAAGCCCCATTTTCTTTTCTTTTTTACCTATCACGAAGCCCGGAAAATCTTTTTCTACAATAAATGAAGTAATGCCTTTTGCCCCTTTAGACGGGTCTGTCACTGCCATCACCGTGAAAACACTTGCGATTGGCGCATTGGTGATATAATGTTTGCTGCCATTTAAAATATATTTATCCCCTTTTTTTACGGCTGTTGTTTTCAGGTTTGAAGCATGCGAGCCTGCTTCAGGTTCTGTTAAGGCAAAGGCACCGATCATTTCACCTCTCGCCATCGGAGGCAAATATTTTTTCTTTTGTGCCTCATTCCCCATCTCTACAATTCCAACCGACCCAATCCCGGTGTGGGCACCGATCACAGTAGTATAACCATTATGGGTTCTTCCCAATTCCTCATAAATGGCACACTTGCCAACCATTCCGATCCCTGCTCCGCCGTATTCTTCAGGTATACTCAGACCAAATAAACCCATTTCTTTGGACATGTCCATGATTTTTTTAGGAATTTCATCTTGCTCTTCAATTTCTGCGGTAAGGGGTTCAACTTCACAATCAACAAATTCCCGAATACTCTGCCTCAATAGTTGGATATCCTCAGGTAATTGAAAATCCACATTATCCACTTTCCTTTCTCATTTAATGTATAAGCCCTGTTATCGGAAACAGCCGCTCATCACAAAATTCGCTTTCGCGGGCGTTCCACAAGCTTTTACCGACATGATTTCTGCAAATTTATGCGTATATAAAATTTCATCAGAATAAACAGTTAATTTTTACAGAGCAAAAGCTTAGCCAAAGCAGGTCATTGCGCCTCATTACTTCCTAATTTATTGACATCGCTGTAATCGTAAAAACCTCTGCCTGATTTTCTTCCTAAACGACCGGCTTTTACATATTTTACAAGAATAGGAGAAGGCCGGTACTTTTCACCTAAATGACGATACAAATATTCCATATTTCGCAAACGGGTGTCCAGACCTACAAGATCTGCTAATTCAAGGGGACCCATCGGATGATTTAGACCGTACTTTATAGCTTTGTCGATATCTTCAATTGAAGCTACACCTTCCATGAGCATATTCATGGCTTCATTTCCAATCAGACAGTTCATCCGGCTTGTAACAAAACCTGGAAATTCATTGACCTCAACCGGCACTTTCCCCATTTTTTCAGCGGCTTGTTTTACGATTTCAATCGTCTCCCCAGATGTATCCAATCCCCGAATGATTTCAATGAGTTTCATCTGATGAACCGGGTTAAAGAAATGCATCGCTATGCACTGATCAGGCCTGGTCGTGGAAGCGGCGATTTCTGTCGGGCTCATTGTAGATGTATTCGTAGCAAGTACGGCATGCGCCGGGGCGTACTTGTCTAATTGCTTAAATACTTCGATCTTCAGCTCTATAATTTCCGGTACGGCTTCGATGACTAGGTCTGCTTTGCTTACTGCTTTTTGCAATTCCGTAGTATAATACAGATTTTTCTTAGCCCAAATTTCCTGATGCTGTTGCACATATCCATTTTCCCTGCTCTTACCAAGAAGAGCTTCAATATATTCTCTTGCAATTTCAACAGCTTCTGTTGATATATCCTGCAAAGTTACTTCAAATCCTGATATGGCAGCGGTATAGGCAATCCCCCGCCCCATTGTGCCGCCGCCAATCACAGCAATACGATTGACCATTATTATATAATCCCTCTTTTTTTATAATTTTCAATATCTTCATTACTGTATCCAAGTTGAATTAGCACTTCTTCTGTGTTTTCACCTAACAAAGGAGGTGCTTTTCGGACTGACCCCGGTGTATCTGATAATTTGATTGGAATTCCAAGCATTTTCATCATGCCGATAGTAGGATGCTCTACTTCCTGGATCATCTCCCGATATTTTATCTGTGGATGGGCCAGTACTTGAGCAAGGTTATGAATGTGGCCGCTGGGCACACCTGCCTGGTTCAGACATTCGATAATTTCCAATGAACTTTTTGTTTTCGTATATGCCGTGAGTATCTCTACAAGTTCTTCGCGATTCGCCACTCGATTTTCATTCACTGCATATTTGGGATGATTCTTTAAATTTTGAAGACCAAGGGCGTCGCACATTTTTCTCCACAGCCAATCATTTGGTACTGCAATAATTACATAGCCGTCCTTTGCCTCAAATGCTTGATAAGGAACGAGATTGGGATGGGCAGAGCCTAATCTCCCCGGGATTTTTCCTGTAGCTAAAACACTTTGTCCTAAATAACTTGAAAGCGAAACAATTGTATCCAGCAAAGAGGCTTCTACATATTGACCTTTTCCAGTCTTTTCTCTAACCAACAATGCTAAAACAACTCCAAAAGATGCATAAAGCCCTGTAGCCAAATCAACAATTGAAAAACCAACTTTAACCGGAGCGCCATCAGCCTCTCCAGTTACGCTCATTAATCCTCCGAATCCCTGCATAAGCAAATCATACGCAGGCTCATCCTTCAATGGGCCCGTTCTTCCAAATCCACTGACTGCGCAATACACTAGCCGAGGGTTTATTTCTTTCAGTACGTCATACCCTAAGCCGAATTTTTCCATCGTACCATTTCTAAAATTTTCAATGAGTACATCTGCATTCTTCACGAGCTTCTTTACAATATGTTGACCTTCTTTCGTCTTTAAGTTTAATGTCATACCTTTTTTGTTTTTATTCAAACTCATAAAGTAACAAGATTCTCCTTTAATATCAGGAGGAACATAACTGCGAGTCTCATCTCCAATCTCCGGCTGTTCAATCTTTATAACATCTGCCCCCATATCAGCCAATTGCATACTGCAAAAAGGGCCTGCCAATGTTCTCGAAAGTTCCACAACTTTTATCCCTTCTAATGGTCCAGACATTCAAAAGCCCCCTCAATTTGCATTGTTTACATAGATAATTTCTTATAAATAGAATCATTATCCGTATTTGGTGATTATTTCTATTAAATTCCAGAATTTAGCTGACCTTGCTCTGAATCTTGGGGAGCCTTTTTTTCAAAAGGTTCGTACATTTTTTCACGAATAAAAAGTGCTGGAATTATACCGCACAATGCATAAGCAATACCAAGGGATGCCAGCCCTAAGCCAATAGATTGTTGCGTCGCAATCATGCCAATGACAACAGGAGCAAACGCAGCCCCCGCTCTACCTATATTATAAGCCCCACCCACTGCCGTACCTCGTACATGCGTTGGAAAACTTTCACTCATGTATGTGGCATTCACTGCATAAGGCATGCCGTAGAGAAACCCAAATACAGTAAGCAACACAACAATATTTCCCGGGCTTTGGAAATGGATAATTAACGGAAGTGCTATCGCAGTACTTAGTCCACCAATGACAAACATGGTCCGGCGCCCAAATATGTCTGCTAATCTGCCAGTCAAAATTTTTCCTAAAATCATAGCTGTATACGTTCCAACCAAGTATCCTGTCATGTTTTTAAAATCATATCCTACTTCATTTACCAAATAAGTTGGCAACCAACTGTTAACTCCGTAATAACCAAATTGCAAGAAAAGAGCTGTTACTGTCCATAATAAAAAGTTTAGTCTTAATTTTGGCTTACTTAACACTTGAATCCATTCATTCTTCTTAACTTCTGATCTCTCTCTTACAATTTCTTTCCAGCCCTCAGGTTCTGGAATCACAAATCTTGTATAAATAGCGATTAACACTGGAACTAATGCTATGAGAAAAAGAGGTCGCCAACCAAATTCAGGTAAAATCGCACCTGATAACAGTGTAGCGACAAGATATCCTACCGACCATCCAGCTTGTACCGTTCCCAACACCGTTGTCCTCTTATTTGATGGAATATATTCTGCCATAAGCATGTTTACAACTACATATTCTGCACCTAATCCAAGAGAGGAAATAAAGCGAATTACTATAAATTGTTCATAGCTGCCAGCAAGAACAAGCAGTGCGGTACCCACCGAAAATAATATAATCGTCCAGGATATCGTACGTACACGGCCAAAACGATCCGCCATCCACCCTCCGATCATGCCGCCAATCGCCATACCGGCTAACGACGAAGTTCCCAAAGTTCCCGCTTGCACCTCAGACATATTAAACTCTTTCATTAATTGCGGAAGGCTTAATGAAAGCATTTGTAAATCCATAGCGTCTACCATTAATCCAAGAAATGATGTGATAAACACTATTATCCATAATTTCGATTTTGAGCGTTTTTCCATAAGTCAGCCTCCTTTATATCTGCATATTTTCTACAATCGTTGCAATACCTTGCCCACCTGCAATACAGAGGGTAACCAATCCGTACTTTTCACCTCTTCTTTCCATTTCATATATTAGTTTCGTCATTAAAATAGCCCCTGTTGCGCCTAAAGGATGCCCTAGTGCAATGGCCCCTCCATTGACATTGACCCGTTCCATATCCAAATTGAGTTCTTTAATCACAGATAAAGCCTGGGCTGCGAACGCTTCATTTAATTCAATCAACCCTATTTCATCTAAAGAGAGCCCTGCGGAAAATAGCGCCTTCTTAACAGCCGGAACCGGTCCAATCCCCATGATTTCCGGTGAGACTCCTGAAACAGAATGTGCTACAATCCTCGCTTTAGGTTTGAATCCCTGCTGTCGCGCTGCATCCTCCGACATTAACAAAACGGCTGACGCTCCATCATTTCTCCCGCTGCTATTTCCTGCAGTAACTGTTCCGTTTTCTTTAAATATTGGTTTTAAATTGCCCAGTTTTTCCAAATTTGTTTCTCTCGGATGTTCATCTACTTGAAAGATCTTTACTTCCTTCCGATCTTTGATTTCATAGGGGACTATTTCCTTTTGAAATCGTCCGCTGCGTATTGCCTGTAGTGCTAGTTTTTGACTGCGCAACGCAAATTCATCCTGCTCTTTTCTTGTAATCCCGTACTTTTCAGCTAAAATCTCGGCAGTGTATCCCATCGTCAGGTTTCCATAGATGTCAATTGGTTGTGACCGTGGCTGGCTTTCTGTATTAGGATCAATGATCTCACTATTTCCTGATCCCAATCCGTATCGTACGTTTCGAATATAAAATGGTGCAGTACTCATAGACTCTGCACCGCCGGCAATAATTACATCAGATAACCCGCACATAATTTGCAAAGCCGCATTATTGATAGCCTGGAGTCCTGATCCGCATTGCCTATGTACTGTATATCCTGGAACCTCCACCGGAAATCCCGCGCGCAATAGAGACAATCTTGCAAGGTTGGGCGTATCTGCACTTTGTTTCGCCTGCCCGAATATCACCTCGTCCACTTTTTTCTTTTCTAAACCTGTTCGGGATGTGACTTCTCTGATGACTTCCGCTGCAAGAAAATCTGCTTCCTCATTTTTTAAACTGCCTCCCATTCTTCCTACTGCTGTTCTCACAGCATCCACAATAACAACACTTCTCAACTTTCACCCTCCTAAAAGAAAAGGCTTTCATTTTGTAAGGTAATAATATTTCCGTCAAATACAGATTGAGTAGAATTCAAGATATTCCATATATGGAACTATGTACCTTACACGGAACGATTATACAATGAACAAATTCTATTGTCAACGAAAATTTTGTAAATTCAGCATTATAAATATTAAGGCAATATAAACTCAATAATATGAGTTGACAAATCACAAAGTGAAATTCTAAAATGAACGAAAGCTAAAGTGCCTACTGATAAAGGAGAAACGCTTAATGGAAAATTATAAGTCTGAAGTTCCTGCTCTTGAAACAGCCATTAAAATTCTGGAATATTTAAGCCGCTACACAACAAAGGAACGTACTTTGTCCCAAATCTCTAAGAATTTAGATATAAATAAAAGTACTTGCCATAGAATTTTAAAGGTACTGCATCACTTTCGTTATGTTTCGTATGATGAAGAATCCAAACAATATCATCTCGGATCGAATCTAATTGTTCTGGGTGCCAGGGCTTCAGAATTTATTAATTACCTTAGGCTTGCCAGGCCTTATCTTAAGTGGGTGAATGAACAAACCCGGCTAACGAGTGTATTGCTTGAACCTGTATCTGATAACCGTTTAATGTACATAGCCAAAGAAGAGGCTGATCTCCCTGATAATCCATTTCAGGTGACTGTTAAATTAGGACAGCAATTCCCTTTAACCAGTGCTTCTTTTGGCAAATGCTACTTAGCTTTTACTCAAAAAGAAAAAATGAAAAAAATAGTCCAAAAAGTAAGCTTTAAACAATTTACTGATCAATCTATTACAGATGTGAAAACTTTTGTAGAATCTTTAAATGAGGTAAGGAAAAAGGGGTATGCAGTAAGCTATGGGGAACACACACGTGATGTTTTTGGTGTCGCTGCACCGATATTCGGCCCTCACGGCGACGTAACAATGGTAATTGCTTGTATCGGGTTTGCTTCAATGGTCAGTGAAGAACATATTTCTTTCTGCGGGGAGAAATTAAAAGAAGCGTCAGAAAAAATAACAGAAGCAATCGGCGGGAGAAAACCCTGCCTTTGATCAATTGTAAAGTTTCTTTTCATCATGTCTATTTGCAAACTGTCTTTCATTTGCTTGATGAAGGGTTGTTCCAATTGGAAAATCAAGCTTTTTAGTCCTTCATTCAGTTTAAAGACATTTTTTCGATTTAAACATAAGGGGTTGTCCTAAAAGTCAGTAAACTGACCTAGGGGCACCCCCTTTTTTAAATGCAAGGTTGTGTTATTGAACATTGTTGATAATCGCGAAATGCGTGTTGCTCAGCATACGTCGCGGACCTCCCTGCTCAGGTGCGTCTGCTTTCGGGGGCCGGGCCAAGGTAAGCATCGCATTCGGGCTGGTTACCAAGCCCATCACTTTCTGAAGCAAGCGGAAAAGAACCGCCTGCTTCAGAAAGAAAATCCGGAAATGGCGAAAACCCGTTGGGAAAAATATTTTATTTCGGCGGGTTTTCTTGTTTAAAAAAGGCTTTTACAACAGCCCCCACCCCTTTTTATACCAATTCCGGCATTTTTTCCAAATACGGGCAGAATGAAGGGCAAGTTTCACAATATTTAGAAGCAATATGTCATTCATACGCTTGCTATGAAAGGTAATTCAAAACAATTTATGAATTCATTACTTCATCCGTCAGTCGGATAAATTCTTCAGCGTCTTTTGCCATGATTTCAATCCCGGCTGCCCAAAAGTCCGGTTTTGTCAGGTCTACGCCAAGGTGCTTCATGGCTAAATCTTCTACTTTCATCCGTCCGGTATCGCGGAGCAAGGCGATGTATTTGTCTTCAAAGCCGTCCGGGTTCTTTAAGTATTCGGCGTAAATACCAAGGCTGAACAAATAACCGAACGTGTAAGGGAAGTTGTAGAACGGCACGTCGTCAATAAAGAAGTGGAGTTTGCTGCACCAGAAATGCGGATGGTAGCCGGACAAAGAGTCGCAGTACGCTTCTTTTTGCGCGTTCACCATCAGTTCATTCAGCCTTTGCTTAGATACAACGCCTTTCGTACGCTCTTCATAGAAGCTTTTTTCGAACAGGAAGCGCGCATGGATGTTTAAAAACATCGCGGTGGCATTTTCCAGTTTCGCATTTAATAGCGAAATTTTTTCTTCCTTCGATTTTGCGTTCGCGACCGTTGCATTGCCGATGATCGTTTCCGCAAAAGTGCTCGCCGTTTCAGCAACATTCATGGCATACTCGCGGTTTAATTGCGGCAAATCGCGCATCACATGGCTGTGGAAAGCATGGCCGAGCTCATGCGCCAAAGTGCTCGCATCGTTTATGGAGCCGGTGAAAGTCATAAAAATCCGCGATTCCTCAAACTCCGGCAAATTCGTGCAGTAGCCGCCCGGGCGCTTATTCGGCCGGTCTTCCGCCTCCACCCAGCGGTTTTCCAGCGCATGTTTGGCAAACGATGCTAATTTCGGGCCGAAAGAAGCGAAATTTTCAATGACAAAATCGCACGCTTCGTCATATGTAAAGCGGGTCGGTTTCATATCCCCGAGTGCAACCGGTGCATCAACATCCTGCCAGCCCAATTTTTCCATACCGAAAATTTTGGCTTTTTGGTTTAAAAAATTGATAAACGGCTGCTTGTTTTCGGCAACTGCTTTCCACATCGCATCAAGCGTTTCTTTCGACATGCGGTTATATTCCAACGGTTCATCCAGGAAGCTTTCCCGGTTGTGGGTTTTTTGCAGCGTAATCCGGTAGCCGTCCAAGTGGTTGATCGTATCAGCAAAAATCGGGGCATATTTTTCCCAGGCCGCTTCCCAGTTTTCAAACAGCTGTTTGCGCACTTTTGGATCCGGGTCGGAATACATCCGGTTCATCGCCTGGCCGACCGATAATTCCGTCGTTTTTCCTTCTTTATCCGTAAACGGGATCGTCATGGTGGAAACGGTTGTATCGTACAGTCGGCTCCACCCTGCCAAGCCGTCCTGGTTCAAATCTGCAATAAGTTTTTCCTCTTCTTCCGACAACAGGCGTTTCCCTTCGTCGCGTGTTTCATTGAGGGCAAAGGAAACTTCACTTAATTCCTTGTCCTGCAAAAACTTTTTCCAATCTTCATCCTGGATGGAAACAAGTTTTTTCTGAAATGTCGTGGACAGCTTTTGCATTTCGCTGAACAAATCCATGACCTGCCCCATAACAACATTCGCGTATGCATCATCCATGTAGGCATCGTGCCACATTTGCACGAACGTCGCGGACTGCCCGAGCCCCTTTCCGATCTCTTCCTTTTTTTTCAAGATTGCCTTAAACGGCTCCGGAGAAGGGTCTTTTGAAAAATCCCATGCATTCAGCAAGGTTTCGTATTCTCCAATTTCATCTTTAATTCCCTGCAATTTTTTCTGCAGTTCCGGGGATTTCGTGCCGCCGGGAATAACAGCATCCAAATCCCATGTATCGATATATTTCATCGGATGACAGCTCCTTTCTTGATTCCATTTTACAAGGTTATGAAAAAAATACCAATATGGATTCATCCAAAAAAGGTACGGCCTTTGGAAGACCGCACCTGTAGATTAATTTCTCATTTCATCCAAGCCAATGAACCCATCGGATCCCATGGTTTTAGGACAATCGGTTCCTGTTCCCAGGCTTTTTGCAATTCATCCGGAAGATATTTTTTATCGACGACAATTTGATACGTATATTCGTCCATCCATGCATCGCTCATGACAAAGTAGCCGTTTTTGCCGACTTTTTCGCCCCAGCTGTTTTCAACTTTCCAGCGGTTCGGCCTGCCGTCCACGAGATTCACGCCTGTTAACACCATCGCATGCGTCATGACGCTGTCTTTGTAGTCGAGGCGTTCCGCTTTTGACATCCCGAATGGAAATCCAAACGCTATTTCAACATCATAAAGGGCTGTGTCCATGATCCCTTCATTCCGGTCTGAAGACTCCGCTACATCGCAGCCGAACCAGACGCTGCGGTTGTCCTTGAGTTGCCGGATCGCGAGATTTTTAAAAGTTTCCATATCCACATTTAAATACTTGATTGGTTTTCCGCCGATGACATTGCCAAGATACTGCACCGTATATGTTTTCCCGAACGGTTTGTCTTTTGTCGGCGCATTGATGATGCTGACGTAATCATCGAGTGCAAACCCGACATATTTTTGGAAAAATTGTTGCGGTGTGATGCCTTGTTCCCGGTGGAAAACTTTGTCGGTATCCCGGAATTCAAAATCAAATGTTTTTGGC
This sequence comes from Weizmannia acidilactici, assembly GCF_008974185.1. Classification (GTDB taxonomy): domain Bacteria; phylum Bacillota; class Bacilli; order Bacillales; family Bacillaceae_C; genus Weizmannia; species Weizmannia acidilactici. Next base: position 44,807 of record NZ_BKZP01000018.1, on the reverse strand, counting down.
GGTTCACCAAGTGTAAAGACGAGCAGCTTGTAAATTTCAGCAAGCATACCTGTTTTTGCCTGCCGCAAATCTTCTTCCGATCTGCCTTCCGCATACATTTTGCGGAGAACCATCGCATCTTCGCGCAGCTTGGCGTTTAAAAGCGGGTTGAGTTCGCGTGAGTTACTGCTGTTGTATGTTTCCGGCATGACCTGCTTCGGTACGGCGCCGTACTTTTGAATCAACGAAACGAGCATATCCCACTGTCCGCCATCCTGCTGCGGGGTTGCAAGCAGCCAGGAAACGAGCCTACCTTCCAAAGGCTCATCTGCCGTTTCAATAATGCTTTCCAAAAAGTAATTGGCTTTTTCGAATTTGTCCCAGAAAAATGTATAGTTTTGCGAAAGCTCGAAGTCTTTTAATTTGAACTGTGCGTTTAATTTGTGGGTAAACGTGTTTAAGGCCGCAAACATCCAACAGCGGCCACTTTGCTTCTGGTTCGTTACTTTTCCGGTTTCAATTTCGTGCGAGAATACGTGATTCATGGACACGAACGAATCATTGTTGATCGTTGCGGCCTTGATCCCGTTTTTCATGACCGCATCCCGGATCACTTTGCTTTGCGGTACTTCACGGATTTGTCTGGAAAAGCTTTCCGCCATCCCCGGCGTAATTTCCCTTGCCATATAAACGCTCCCTTTCATTTGTGTTCCTTTCCATTATACGCCCAATTCTGTAAGAAAGACTATTTTGCAGTTTGGAAAGGAAAGGAGTATCCTTTAAATTCCTTTGATGTGAGTATCTTCCTCCAAAGGCGCGGTTCAGCGGATGGCCATTACCTTCGTACCCGATCATAATGCCGATCAAAATCCGCTGATGGACCGTGCGTTGCTGCAGCCAGCATCATATTTCCTGCATAAATACCGGCATTAAGCATTGACCATTCTGTTAAATCCCGATCGATGCAGATAAAGGCCGCAACCGGTGCATTGAAAAATTTGAAATTATTTCTCCGCCGTTCTTCCGGCGGGATGCCCGCTTTCCCTTTGATTTTTTCATAAGTACGGTTCATCTGTTCCTAGACCGATTCCGGCCAGCCGGTCGGTTTCGGCATATCTGAATCATCCTGCGGTTCACTTGCATCATAAGCTTTTAGATAAGCATCACGCAGCTTTTCCATCACTTCTCCGGCCGCGACATACACTTCCCACGGCTGCGAATTAGCCCATGACGGAGATTTTTCGCATCATCCAACACTTCCCAGTAAAAGTTCTTTCAGCACTTCCTGATCTGTAAACATCCGAACCGATTTCCGTTTATCAAATAATCCGTTATTTCCGCCAGCACTCCATCTTTTGAGAGTTAAAATTGAACTTTTTCACATATTTTTATTTTAGCCGATGGAAAGAAAAAAGTAATAGAATGTGCATAGAATCAATATATAATATTGTCTCATCAACTTTTCAGTTTCAAAATCTTATCTTTTCTTATTATGCTGATCACGATGGATTGTTTTAAGCGGATCCTAATTAAGAGTACTTTGAAGTAACTGGGATGACAACGACAGTATCCCCATCCCTTTACGTAGAATCAGCAGAAACTATAGAATAATCGGCGGACCTCTCTTAAAAATCAATGGTAACTTCAAAAATATCAGCGGTAAGGTACGGGAAATCAGCGAAAGGCAGAAAAAACAGGGAACAGAGGGCCTCACTTTTTGCATCGGGACAAAGAAAAACCCGTAGAAGAAGCAATCCTCCCGACGGGTTTTCTTTTTTTGGAATAACACCAACCAATTCTTTATTTTTCTAACCTTTTGTACATCTCAATCATTTCTTTTACCAGTTCCGAAATGGTTTCGGCGCTCATGAGCTGGTCTTCGGCATGCATGAAGAGCATCGAGAATTCTACTTTATTACCGCTTGCTTCCTGCTGGATCAAGGAAGAGTGGACTTTGTGCCCTTCGACGAAATATTGCCAGGATTCCTGCAATTTTTGTTCCGCCAATTCAAAGCCCCCGTCTTTTGCCGCATAGAGCGCTTCCATCACCAAGCTTTTGGCCATGCCGACATTACTGATAATCTGAAATCCAATTATATTCATATCTGTCATTTGTTCTTGTTCCAATATGAGTGTCACACCCTTCGTTCGTCATTTTATTAATCTTGCAATTCCGGCTGGCCGCTGAAACCTACTTCTTTTGCTTTTTCTTGAGCTTGGGCTTCAGCTTCTTCCTGTTCGTTTTTATATGCCAAGCGGTCTGCCGTTTTAAAGAAAGGATAGTAAATCGCCATTGAGATAAAGATTTGGACAACATTCAACACTGCGCCTCTCCAGCCGCTGACAAGGAATCATGCGATGACCGGCGGGGTTGTCCATGGAATGTTTGTGCCGTTTGTGTACGGAACCAAACCAGATGCCATTGCAAAATATGCAACGACGCACAATACAAGCGGTGTAAGGATAAACGGAATGATCATGATCGGGTTTAATACGATCGGCATCCCGAAGATAATTGGTTCGTTGATTCCAAAGAACCCAGGTACGATGGCTAGTTTTCCTAATGCTCTATATTGGCTCGATTTCGACGCGAACAAAAGCAGCAAGGCCAAGCCGAACGTGCCGCCGAAGCCGCCGATTTTCATAAAGTTTGAATAAAATTGATAGTTTACAATGTGCGGCAGTGCTTTTCCTGCTGCGAATGCTGCTGCGTTGTCGGCTGTTAATGCCAACCAGATCGGCTGCATGATACCGCCGACAACGTTCGAACCGTGGATCCCGAAGCTCCAGAGTAAAGCTTCAAAGACGGTAATGATCAATGTTGCCGGCAATGTTGCGCCAAACATCGACTCGAAGTTTCGGATATTTCCCTGCGTAATCTGGCCGCCCATATTACGATCGCATGCAAAAGGATTAAAGAAGGTTTTGTCATCGAAACGCTTGAGCACGGATTATCTGGAAAATATCCGTTTGAAAAAATGGTCGCCGAAGAAATTGTTTACGAAGTGGAAAAGTTGACAGGCCTGGAATTTCCGGAATCGGAAATAGATTACATCATCATCCATCTGCTTGGAACGAAATTAATTCATAAAGATAATTTGGACCATTACTACAAAGGAAAAGGTATTGCCAATTGTACATTTTTTCCCGGTATCCGAAAAATGTGGTATCCTTATGTATAGAAATTCTGTACCGGGGTGAGTATCGATGAGCGAAGAAAAAGATTATGAAACAAAGGGCTATGATACGAGCATTGTATATGATTACAAGGAAATGCCCGATATCCATCCGGGACGCTGCGATAACTGCGGCTACAGCCATTTTAAATCTTCGGTCAAACATGGTGTGTTCCTGCGTGAATGCCGCCGGTGCGGAATGAAAAAAAGCATCTAGGAGCATATCCATGAAAATATTAGAGGTATTTTTAGAGGGAAAAACGGCGGACCCGCTGCTTTGCGAGGATGCATGGATTGTCACGGAACATTTTGCCGCAGTGATTGACGGCGCTACGGCGAAAAGTGCACTTGTTATTGACGGCATGGCAACGGGAAAATTCATTGCCGAACAAATCAAAGCGGCAGTGGAATCCGTAGAGAATCCGGATTTGGATTCTGAAGCGTTTGTCCGGCTGATTGAATCGCATTTATACGAGCAGTATAAAGCACGCGGACTGCTTGGAGAAATGCAAAAAGATCCGAACAAAATTCCGGCGGCAAGCATGGCCGCGTACAGCAGATACCGCCGTCAAATCTGGCTGTTCGGCGACTGCCAGGCATTTGCCGGAAAACGGTATACGAACTTTAAACCGGTCGACCGGCTGATCAGTATGGTCAGGAAATATTATATTGAATATGCGCTGTTGAATGGAAAAACGGAAGCAGAGTTTCTGGACGAAGACGGCGGCCGGAGCGCGATCCAGCCGCTTTTGCACATGCAGCAGGCATTCCTCAATTCCGAAATGGATTCACCTTTTTCGTATTCAACGATCAGCGGATTCGGGTATAAAATGGAAGATGCTAAAGTAATACCCGTTCCGGCCGGTGTCCAAGAAGTCGTGCTTGCCAGCGACGGATATCCTGAACTATTCCCTGATTTAGCGGCAACAGAACGTTATTTAAAGGAGGCACTGGCGGAAGACCCGCTTTGCTACAAAAAAATCATTTCGACAAAGGGCATTGAAAACGGCAGGATTTCTTTTGATGACCGATGTTATTTAAAGATTGGGATAGACTAGGTGTCGGGTTGCACGCATATGAAAACCACTTTTTTACAGTTTCTGGATATCAGGGCGGACAACCGTTGCACAATGAAAGATTTTTTTACAAATGGTCTCCAGGTTTTCGTAAAGCCCATTTGTAAAATTTTTTCTCCTTTTGGTCGTATGGCTTCATATGGATCATTCGCTGTAAATCATCACCCCATTTCATCTTTACATGCTCCATAAATGACAGCTTTGCTAAAATTCTTGCCGCAACATGCCTTTAAGCAAATTACGCATATCCCTTTGCCTGTAAAAAGAGCTTGATGAGACTGCCAAAACCGAACTCAGCAGCCCCACTGCCCCTTTCCATGAAATATTTTTGCCATTATACCCTTAAAAAACTGTTTCAGAAAGATTTATTTTACTAAGCATTCAAAATACATGATATACTAATACAAAGAACAATGGTGCAGTAAGGGGGCAACCGCATGCTTGAACGATTGTTAAAAGGGGCTTTTTCCTATTGGGCCACATTTGCCGCAGCATTGGTGCTCGCTGGGATCTGCCGGCATTTTTTGTTCAGCCCAGTTACCGTTTACGGGGAATCGATGTCGCCGACCTTGGCCAATCATGAAAAAGTCATTGTCAGCAAAGTGGGGGAAATTCACCGGTTTGATATTATCGTTTTTCATGCACCGGATGAAGACGCTTATTATGTCAAAAGGGTGATCGGCCTTCCCGGCGACAGCCTCGAGATAAAAAATGATACCCTGTATATTAACGGCAATCCGTATGCAGAGCCGTATTTAAAACAAAACAAAGCAAATATAGAAGAAGGGAGCAAATTAACCGGGGATTTCACACTGAAAGAAATTACCGGAAAATCCACTGTGCCGAAAGATTCGTTCTTCGTCATGGGCGACAACCGGCGGATCAGCAAAGACAGCCGGATGTTTAAATTTATATCGGCCAAATCGGTGGTCGGAAAAGTTGAGCTGTCGTATTACCCGTTGAAAGATCTCGGGATGCCGAAATAAAGCGTAATGAAGGGGTTGCCCAAAAAGCCGGGAAAACCGGCCAAGGGGAGCCCTTTTTAAGCTATTTCGACAATTATTTTCTCCGCTGGATTCTGCTGATCCTGTCCAGCCATGAAAAAATCCGGGAAAGCCTCCCGGATTGTAGGTGAAACTCAGCATCACTTGTTGAACCAAATAAAGTAACTCAAAACGATGACCAGGACTAAAAAACCGATAATCGAGCTGAAGACGATTTTTTTCGATCTGGTGAAATTTCCCAAGGTAAGACTCTCCCCTCTGCGAGAACTGTATTGTTATGCTCATTTTACCCTTAAAAGGGAAAATTCAAACAAAGGGGCGATTTAGTCCACCTTCGACATTTGCAACGCCTTCTTAATGTTTTTCAATGAATTGCTTTTTCCATACAACAGAACCCCGCCGCGGTATATACGCGCACCCTCCGCCGCCATCAGAATAATCATTACTACCAGCACCGCCGCTCCTGAGATGCCCACCCAAACCGGCAAATCAAGCATTCCGACACGCAAAAACATCAGCATCGGAGTAAAAAACGGCACATAAGAAAGCACAGTGATGTAGCCTGCTGAAGGATTGCCAAGGCCTGCCATCGCAAGGAAAAAGCCGATCATCACTAGAAACGTCATCGGCATCATCATTTGCTGCGCGTCTTCAATCCGGCTGACGAGCGAACCGAGCAGTGCCGCAAGAGTCGCGTACAGCAGATACCCGAGTACAAAAAACACAACAGCATACGCAATTGTTGATGCCTTTATATCGGAAAAACCAAATACATCAAAAAAGCCCCCGGTTAAATTGTCGAGATTTTGTTTGATTGAAAAATAGGCTGATGCAAGCAGAACGGCCATCTGTGTCAACCCGAGCAAAGCGCCGCCGAGAATTTTCGCAAACATTTGCTGCACAGGAGATACGCTTGAAATTAAAATTTCCATGACACGCGATGCTTTTTCCGTCGCCACTTCCATTCCGACTGCGCTCGCATAAAAAATCACAGCAAAATAAATGGCAAACAGTAAAATATAAACAAGTCCCCTTGCCTGCGCCAATTCTTCCTCGGATTTTGCTTCGCTTTTGAGATTCACGCTTTTAAAAGATACCGGGCTGTTTAACTGAGCGAGCTGGCTTGGGGAAAGCTTCAATTCGGCAGCCACCATACTCCCTTTTACAGCCTGCAAAGCCTGCTCCAAACTGTCCGTGATGCCGGTATCAGCCAAGTCGGGGGCTTTATATGTCGCTTTTGGCATACGGGACGCATCAAGCGACAGAACAAGATATCCTTTATATTTTCCGCTTAAGACCTCTTGACGCAATATGCTTTCGCTTTTTTCCGTTTGAACAAGCTGTATATCTTTGTCAATAGCTTTCAGTTGCTGTTTCAACAGCCCGTAGTGCATGTTCGTTTGATCGAGCACAGCAATTTTTTCCTGCTTGCCGCCACCCGCAAAAAAATCGATAATCCGGCTCATGTTGCCCATGATGATGACAGCGGCTAGCAAAATAACAGTCGTGATGATAAAGGATCTCGATTTTAATTTGGACGAGTAAGTATGCCCGAGCAAAATGCCGAACTTATTCATAGGAAGCCCCTACCTTTTCTATGAAAATATCATTTAAAGACGGTTCTTCAAGCGCAAACTTGCGGATAAAACCTTTCCCGTTGATTTCATTTAAAATTTCCTGCGCGGCTTCTTCCCGGTCAATTTGCAGTTCCGCCCCCAAAGCCGTTTGCTTAAATTTTGCAACGCCGGAGAAAGTACGTAAAAATTCGAGGTCAAAGTCAGCATGGATGATGACATTTTTCTTGCCGAATGCGCGCTTAATCTCCTTTAACCCGCCGTGAACAACCGGACTTCCATGATGCATAATGCACAAGTGCTGGCAAAGTTCTTCGACATGCTCCATCCGGTGGCTTGAAAAAACAATCGTTACCCCGCTATCCTGCAGTTCACAAACGGCTGCTTTTAAGGTCTCGACATTAACCGGGTCAAGCCCGCTGAAAGGCTCATCCAGTATGAGCAGTTTCGGCTTGTGTATAACTGCGGCGATAAACTGGATCTTCTGCTGATTGCCTTTTGAAAGTTCCTCCACGCGTTTATCGAAGTATTCTTCGACATGAAACCGTCCGAGCCAATATTTTAATTCTTTCAGTGCATCCTGCTTGCGCATCCCCCGTAATCTCGCAAGGTAAACAAGTTGATCCTTTACTTTTAATTTTGGATACAATCCCCTTTCTTCCGGCAAATACCCGATATGCGGGCTGACATTGTAATCGATCTTTTTCCCGTTCCAGGTGATTGTGCCTTCATTTGGTTTTAACAAGCCCAAGATCATCCGGAAAGTGGTCGTTTTCCCGGCTCCGTTCGCTCCTAAAAAGCCAAAAATTTCTTTATCGGGAATGGTTAAAGATAAGTCTTTTACGGCTGTAAAATCACCGAATCTTTTGGTCACGTGCTCCAGCTTCAAGGACATAATCCTTCGCCTCCTTTACCTTCTCTCTACATACGTAAACCGGCAGAAAAAGTTCCATAAAAAAGGCCGCATAGCAAACAGACCATTGAAAAAAAGAAAAGCGGCGGGCTTGCTCCATTGAAATGGTCCCACCGCTTTATATTTGTGCGTGTTATCCTTTTTCAGCTGCCTTTGATATGCGGCATTTACACATGGTTCATTAATATGCTGTCCATCCGGCATCTGCCGTGATAACGGTGCCGTTAACGAACGAGGAATCATCGGAAGCGAGGAAAAGCGCAATCTTTGCAATTTCTTCCGGCTTTCCGGTTCTCGGGTTGAGCCCGATGCCGGCCATTGCCCGCTCCATCCCGAACGCGTTCGGCTCGCTCATCGTCGTTCCAATGTTTGTTTCCACCCCGCCCGGCGCAATGGCATTGCAGCGGATGCCTTTTGGTGCATATTGGAAGCCAACACTTTTTGTCAATCCGACCACAGCATGTTTTGAAGCAGTATACGCAGTACCGGCCCGGGATCCGAACAAGCCGCCGACCGAAGCAACATTCACAATGACACCGCCCCTTTTTTCAAGGAAAATCGGAAGCGCTTTTCTTATTGTCCGCATCGGCCCGGTTGTGTTGACGGCGAAAACTTTTTCCCATAAGGCGTCCGTGAGATCCGCCGCCGGTACCATGTTGTCCATAATGCCGGCATTGTTTACGAGGATATCAAGCGTACCATATGTTTTCACTGCCGTATCGATCATGGTTTGCACATCTTCTTCTTTTACGACATTGGCCTGAACGGCAACAGCCGCACCTCCGGCTGATTCAATTTCGGAAACAGTCTGCTGCACACCTTCTAAATTAAGATCGGAAGCGACGACTTTTGCACCTTCATTTGCATATAAAATCGCAATCGCTTTCCCCATACCTGATGCAGCGCCAGTCACTACAGCAACTTTTCCATCCAGTTTTCCCATGATCCCTCACCCTTTATTGAATGCGTTTACAAAATTTAGTACAAGTGCATAATTTTATTATATTACATTTGCACGCTATTACCAATCATTTTTTTCGGTTTTATAGGACTCCGGTCACAATTAGACCGCGAACTGGGCAGTAATATAATGATTTTTTGATTCATACGGCAACAATTCATTCCGAAATAACAACTTTACTTTCCAGAACGATCCAAAACGCGAGATTTGCATTCCATTCCGCTTTTTTTCCTTCCAAAACCTATTCCATCCTGGCACAAAAAAGGGACTGTCCCAAAAGCCCTTTTTACATAGAAAATGCGGCGATATTTTAAAAGACCATTTTAATCAATTTTTTCTCCTCGAAATGGACCTTAGAAGCATTGTAAAGAGTACTTTACTGTAATTTTTCCTCTGAAATAGGTTTGTCCCAAAAGTATGTTTACCGACTTTTGGGACAAATCTTTTATTGCTATTTCTGTGTATTTTCATACGCCTGTTTTCCGAGCAAAATCGCACCCGTGATGCCGGCATCGTTTCCAAGGCCGGGTGCGGTGATATATTCGGACAGCGGTTCCGGCAGCTTGGCATAGCCGTTAATCAGTTCGCCAAGCCTTTGATGAATGAGCGGAAATAATTGCTTTTGGTGCATCACGCCCCCGCCCAGAATAATTTTTTTCGGCGACACGATTAAAATATACTGCATGAGCGCCTGTGCAAGGTAATCGGCTTCAATTTTCCACACTTCAGGGTGCCCGGCGAGATCTTTCCCTTTTTTCCCCCAGCGCGCCTCAATCGCCGGACCTGCGGCCAAGCCTTCAAGGCAGTCATGATGGAACGGGCAGGTGCCTTCGTAATGGTCATCCGGGTGGCGGCGCACTAAAATATGCCCCATTTCCGGGTGTGACCATCCTTCAAGCAGTTGGCCTTTTACAATGGCACCGGCGCCGATGCCGGTACCGACCGTAATATACAGGCAGCTGTCAAGACCCTTTGCCGCGCCGAGCATCAATTCCCCAAGCGCGGCACCGTTCACGTCCGTCGTGAAACCGGCCGGGACGCCCAAAGCTTTTTCCATTGTTTGTTTTATCGGATAGTGCTGCCATGCCGTTTTCGGCGTTGTGGTGATGTACCCGTACGTTTCACTCGCCGGATTGACATCAATCGGCCCGAATGATGCGATGCCAAGTGCTTTCACTTCAAAGCGGGAAAAAAATTCAGTCACATCTTTCATTGTATCTCCCGGATCGCGCGTTAGAAACTCGACCCGTTCCTGGATGTTTCCATTTTCATCCCCGACCGCACAAACAAATTTCGTGCCACCGGCTTCAATTCCGCCAAATAACATTGTGATTCCTCCCCTTTATGTTTTTTGTATGTTGACTGCGGTAAACACAAATTTATCATAGCGGTGCCTTGAGAAAGAATATTCAAAAGGCACGCCGGTATTTAAATAGCCAATTTGTTCCACTTCCAGCACCGGATCATCCGGAGCACATTTTAAATATTTTTGGTCAAGTTCATTCGGCTTGTCCGCCCGGATTTTGCGGTGGCATCCACCAATCGTCAAATGCAATTGGTTTTTAATATAGCTGTAAATCGATGATTGCAGTACTTCATCGGTAATGCCGCTGATCAACTCGGCAGGCATATATGTTTCCTCCAGCACATAGGGCTCCCCCTCCACGATCCTGAGTCGGATAATATGGTAAACCGGTGTCTGTACTGTGATCGATAAATGAGATGCGATATGTTCATCCGGAAACATCACTTCAAATGTAATCGTTTTACTTTTAATATCCTTATCTTTCAGCAAATTGGTCAGGCCAAGTGACTCATTTGTCGATACATTAACAAGTTGGTTATCCACAGCAGACTTTACGATAAACGTGCCATGCCCCCGCTTCCGATACAGCAGTCCATCCATCACAAGCATGTCAAGCGCCTTTTTCATTGTCATTCTACTGCAGCCGAATTCTTTCGCCAAGGTAATTTCATCGGGAATGGGCGCATCATATGGGTATTCTTTTTCTAAAATCCTTCTTTTGATTTCATGAGAAATGCTCTCGTATTTTGTTGCTTTCGGCGCCTGTTTCATTCATCATTCCCCTTTGCCTTACTAATATCTGGCTATACGGTTATTACTAGTATACACGTTTTTTCAAACGTTTTCCTCATAAATTGTTTAAAACTTCACATTGCTCCGAAAGCAATAAGGGGCGGACACTGCAGGCACCCGCACCCTGTTCCTTAAAACCCGTTCTGCTCCGCCACTTGTTTAAACCAGTATCCGCTTTTCTTAATGGTTCGTTCGCAGTCTTTATCAAGATTGACAGAAACAAAGCCGTACCGGTTTTTATAAGCATTTGTCCATGACCAGTTGTCCATAAACGTCCACATATGATAACCTTTTACATTCACCCCTTCCCGGATCGCTTTGTGCAGCCATTTCAAATGTTCACGGATAAACTCGATACGATAATCGTCTTCAATCATCCCCTCCTCATTTCGGAATTTTTCTTCGCCTTCCACGCCAATCCCGTTTTCGGAAATATAGCACTCAATATTGCCGTAATTTTCTTTCAAATTGATCAGCAAATCGTAAATTCCTTTTTCATAAATTTCCCAACCGCGGTGGCGATTCATTTTTCTACCCGGCATCTCATAATCATCGAAAAACCTTTCCGGCATAAACGGTGCATACGGATTCGGCAAATTTTCTTTTGCTTTTACGCGGCGTGGTTGGTAGTAATTGACGCCAAGAAGATCAACCGTATTCTCACGGATCAGTTTCAGATCGCCTTCTTCTGTTTTTGGCAAAAAGCTGTATGTTTTCAACAGTTCAACCAGTTCGGCCGGATATACACCTTTTACTGCCGGATCCAGAAAACTGCGATTAAAAAATAAATCTGCGATATTCGCGGCTTTCACATCAGCCGGATGCTGGCTTCTTGGATACGAAGGAGTCAAATTCAAAATGATGCCGATTTTGCCATCCTTTATATTGGTTTTTCTGAAAACTTGTACCGCTTTTGCATGCGCCAAAACGGTATGGTAAGCAACCTGAACCGCCCTTTGGAAATCGACGACATTTGGATAATGAAAATCATATAAATAGCCGCCTTCAACCGGAACAATCGGTTCATTAAACGTAAACCATTTTTTTACACGATCCCCGAATGTTTCAAAACATATTTTGGCGTACGACGCATAGGAATCAATGACTTTCCGGTTTTCCCAGCCGCCGATTTTTTGCAATTCCATTGGCATGTCGAAATGGAATAAATTCACAAACGGTTCAATGCCGTTTTGAATAAGTTCATCAATGACACGGTTGTAAAAGTCGACAGCTTTCTCATTCACTTTTCCGGTGCCTCCCGGAATGAGCCTTGACCAGGAGATGGAAAAGCGGAAAGAATTGTGCCCAGTTTCTTTCATTAATTGAATATCTTCTTTATAACGGTGGTAAAAATCAGAGGTTTTTTCCGGTCCGATACCGTCAAAAAACCGGTTTGGCTCTTGTTCATACCAATAATCCCAAATATTTATCCCTTTTCCATCTTCGCGGGAAGCTCCTTCAATTTGTGTTGCAGATGTGGCACTTCCCCACCAAAATCCTTCCGGAAATTTATACTTGATTGCCATATTGAACACCTCTTATGCTTTTCATGCTGATACGTGTTTATTTTTGTACAATTCAATAATTTCTATTGCAAGGTCCTTAACTGTTAACGCGGTCATCAAATGATCCTGAGAGTGGATCAAAATGACGTTAATATCGTTTTTATTCCCGTTTGCTTCGTCCTGAAGAAGTTTCGTTTGAAAATTGTGCGCTTTGCCTAACTCCGTTTTTGCCTCTTCCATCAACCTGTCTGCTTCATCGAAATCTCCATTTTTTGCCGCCTGGATCGCTTCCATTGCACAAGATCTGCCATTTCCGGCATATAAAATGATTTGAAATGCGATTTCTGTCATGTTTTCCACTTATGATCCACTCCTAAAAGTAAACACCGGCCTCTATTCAAAAGAGGCCGAATAATTTTATTCATTTGATGCTTTCTTCTCGCTTTCATAGTAGTTTTTATCCAAGATCTTCAAGAACGGCCACCAGATTGCCATAACGACAAGCAGATTCACAAGCTGTAAAACGCCGCCCTGCCAATGATTTCCAGTTGCTAAAAAGCCGTTAATGACAATCGGGGTGGTCCAAGGAACAATAACGCCTGCTGGTTTTGGCACGAGACCTGTCGCCATTGAAAAATAGGTGATAATCGTAACAACAACCGGCGCCAGAATCCATGGAATAAGGACCAGTGGATTCATCACGATCGGAAGGCCGAAAATAATCGGTTCGTTTACGTTGAAGATGCCTGCCGGGCCGCCCAGTTTGCCGAGTTCTTTAATTTGCCGGCTTCTGCCGATGATAAAGATTAGAACCACTACGGCAAGCGTCATGCCTGTTCCGCCCATTCCAACAAGGAAGGAATCGATAAACTGTTTTGTAATGATGTTCGGCAGTTCATGGCCTGACTGGAACGCTTTCAAATTTTGGTCATTTAATGTATACCAGATCGGGTCAAACACAGAGTTGATAATGATTTGGCCATGGAGCCCGAAAAACCAGAACAGCTGGATTAACAGCACTGCAACAATTGTTGCCGGCAGTCCGCTTCCTAATGCGGTCAACGGTTTTTGGATGATGGTATATATAAAGTTCTGAACCGTTTCAAACGGCGTATAGCTGAAAATAATTCTGATTGCCAAAAAGATTGTAAGCGTTAAAGCAATTGGAATAAGCGCGCTGAATGATTTTGACACAGCTTCCGGAACACCCGGCGGCATTTTGATCGTCCAATTTTTATTGACAAAATAACGATATAATTCCGCTGAGATAAAAGCAGTAAAAATCCCCAGAAACATCCCTTGCGCGCTCAAGGCCGAAGTCGGGATCACACCCGTTGTTTTGCCCAGAACCTGCGGCGTTAAAATCAGGAATGAAGCAAGCGCAACAACACCGCCGTACAAAGCTTCACCACCATAATGCTGGGTCAATTTGTATCCGATTCCAATGATAACAAATAAGCCCATAATACTTAATGTTGCGGCGGATGCAGGGCCTAAAGCATTTTGATAAGCGGTATAGGCATCTTTGCTGATGATATGGTCCAAAAACGGAAAGTTTGCAATAACGACAAAGATAGAACCGAAAATGATCAGCGGTAACGCAACCATGAAACCGTCGCGGAGCGCAGTCAGATATCGATTATTGTTCAATTTATCCGCTATTGGCAAAAGGATTTTTTCCAAAAAGTCCATGAATTTGTTGCTGTTCATTTTTCTCTCCCCCGCATGATTATTTGCCTATCAATTCAAGCGCTTTCTTGTAAACTGCTTCGCCATCAACACGCCCGTAAGCAACCGGATCAATGACGTCGATCGGAATTCCGGCTTCTTCGGCGTATTTTTCCAATTTCTTTTTCATAAAACGCATCTGAGGCCCAATCAGAAGAACATCTGCATTTGCCATTTCATCTTGCGCCTGATCCTGGCCAACCGCCCAAATTTCGGCTTCATCGCCGATAGACTCGGCATATTGGCGCATCTTGGAAACTAATAAACTCGTAGACATACCCGAACTGCAGGCAAGCAATATTTTTTTCATGTTAAAAACCTCCTAAGTTATATTGATATCGTTTACATTTATTATTATAATCTTTTATTTTTAAATGTCTATATATTTATATAAAAAACATTGAACATTTTTTGAAGACCTGACTCTGAGAGAGGCGCAGCGGGAGTTGTGACAACTTTTTGTCTCATTTTCTTTTCATTTTTCCTTCATTTGTTTTTAATATGCGAGGGCTACATTATAGTTGTAGCAAGGAAAAAGCAACAAACCCTTAAGTTTCTAGATACCCCCCTTAATGTCTAGAAAAAACTCCCCTTACCAAACCGGCCTGGCGCCGGTTTTTTTGCAAATCAAAGCCAGCACTTGTTATCTCGCGCTGGCTTTGCTATGTGCGAAACATATCCGTTTGTTTTTCACCGGCACAAATTAACCTAAATTCCCAGTTAAATGCAAGATAGTACGAATAGCCTCTTAATGGCACAATTGCGGTGAAAATCCGGTTTTTTGCGGCACGATTCATGCATGCGGCATAAATTGAATGCAGAGCACAATCCCGCATATTTATGCACCCTATATTTCCTCTTCCTCTTCATCCCATTCTTCTTCCCAGCTTTCATCGTCCCAATCCCAGTCGTCCCAGTCTTCTTCTGTATCCAATTTGAACAAGCTTAACAGCCGTTTGATCATGCCCAATGTTCTCCTTTCTTTTTTCTATAGGATTCTCCATTCCACCAAGCAATATTCAGACCGTCTGCTGCATCCATAAAACAGTGCCTAATGGGGAACAATAAAAGTACCTATTTCCGGAGGTGAAAAACATGGATACGTGGTTTTATCTTCATCTTATCAATACGTTTTATTTTGTTCTCTTCATGTTTTGTGTGCCGCCGGTGGTCGCTGCATTGCTTTGCTGGCAGGAAATCAAAGAATACCTTAACACCAGGAAAGGGGCACAAAATGAAAAACAGGGATGAGCAAATTTTCGACTGGTTTAATCAATTGTTTAAAATTATTAATTCAAAGGGGGATATTGGGGAAATCAAACAGATCGGTCAAAAATATAAATGGAAACAGCCGCCGAAAAAATGAAGCGGCAAGAGGATGAATAATCATTTTCCCCAAAAAACGACATTTCTCATCAAAAGTTCATTTTTCTTTCATGATTTTTTAGGAAATAACGGCTATTATGAAAAATGTAGCAACGACAAGTTACAAAACCCTATACCAACTAGACACCCCCCTTTTTTTGTTGTCTAGCAATACCCCCTAAAAAACCGGCTTTTGCCGGTTTTTATTTCTTGCCTTCGCAAAGGGGCAGGTTTGCGGCCGGCCGTTATCATCACGCAGAAAATACTGGCGCCATTCAAAATTGTCTTTTTCGCCGTACTGCTTCAATTCCGGATGGATCGGCACGGAATCGTAAGCTGCAAGCCTTTGATGGATGGACGCCCTCGTTCGTTCCGCTTTCCGCTTATCTTTGGAAAATTGCTCGAGCACCGCGCGTGGTGTCAAGGCAAACATCAAATACGGAAAATGCCGGCTCCGGCGTTTTTGATGGGCTGGTGATGCCCCGTAAACAAAATACTTTTCTCCATGGAAACAAAACTGCCAAAGTGGATGTTCCGGATCTTCCGGGATATCAGCGGGCCAGTCCTCCTCATCAAGGCTTCCCGCTTCGGATAAAATCTGCCAAAACAGTTGTTCATAATCCTCTATGCCGCCTTCAAAATGCGGCAGGTTGCTAAAAACGATCAGCGACGTATACGGCCCGTATTGGCGCCAGTTTCCCGAATAGTTTTTTAAAATAGAAGC
This sequence comes from Weizmannia acidilactici, assembly GCF_008974185.1. Taxonomy (GTDB): domain Bacteria; phylum Bacillota; class Bacilli; order Bacillales; family Bacillaceae_C; genus Weizmannia; species Weizmannia acidilactici. The sequence goes on along the minus strand of NZ_BKZP01000018.1, from coordinate 28,704 downwards.
AAATGAGCTACCAGCAGCCTCCCCGCCCTCGATAAAAGCATATTGTATCTGATCCAGCGCAAACCCGGCCACAGCCGGCACACACGGAAACGGCTTGTTTTTATCGGAAAGCCTGGCGGCAAATGAGGTAAATGCATCAACCATCCAGCCGTCCAATGCATGGGCATTTTTTTCAATCCACGTCCGGGCAGCGGTCTTTTCTTTGATCTCCATTTCTTTTCCTCCATTTGATGTTCCGGAAAAAACCGGCTTTTATGCATACTGTATGAGGAAAAAGAAATTTGGGTGAAAAAAGGCCGGGACACAGCTATTCTGCATCCCGGACAAGCACATAACGATCCTCGATCGTCTTCGGCGACACCATATTACCGGTGCCGAGGATGGCGCTTTCATTTTGGACCGCCACGACCATGGCGAGGGTGTTATGCTGTTTTTCTTTGTATACCTGACCGACTTTGATGTCCATGTGAACCCACCTTTATAAATGTGTGCGGCGTTTTTGCTGTTCCTGGATCGCTTTATTTCTTTCGCCGCCGTCGGATAGTTCTTCATACGCAAATTCGGTTTCTTCGCTTTCAGCCGCTATCAGGTCAGTAGAAGCCTGATGATTGTTCGGCGCGGCCTGTTCATTCCATTTCAACTGGACTCCCCCTTTCCGTCTTTAATATGCTACTCGCGCCACGAAAACATGCATGCCGGACGTATCGCTTTTTCCGGATCGAATTGGGCCATTACATTTTGCTGGCCACGAAACAGGAAATATCCCAGCAAAGCAGAAGTCAATCGGCCGCCATCCATGGACCTAAGATCCGGATCCCGCCACAATCGTTTAATCCCCTTCCGAATGGGTAAACTATGCTAAAACGATAAGGGGGCGGTTGGACATGGATCAATCTTCGCATGAGAAAATCCAACTGCACGGCTTTAACAACTTGACGAAGTCGCTCAGCTTTAATATGTATGACATTTCTATACGGCAACGAAAAAAGAAAGGGAAGCCTACATAGAATATATTGACGAACAGTACAACGCGGAGCGGCTCACGGATATTTTAACAAATGTATCCGATTTGATTGGCGCGCATGTGCTCAACATTGCTAAGCAGGATTACGTGCCGCAGGGTGCAAGCGTGACCGTGCTGATTTCGGAAGGGCCGGTTGTCGAAGTACCAAAGGAACAGCTGAAAGAATTGCCCGGCACGCTGCCGGAATCGGTCGTGATGCAACTTGACAAAAGCCATATAACTGTCCATACTTATCCGGAGTACCACCCGAGCGAAGGCATTTCCACATTCCGTGCGGATATTGACGTTTCGACCTGCGGAGAGATTTCGCCGCTAAAAGCTTTGCATTATCTCATTCATTCTTTCGATACCGATATTATGACGATCGATTACCGGGTGCGCGGCTTTACCCACGACATCAACGAAAAAAAACTATTTATCGACCATGATATCAGCTCAATCCAAAACTACATTCCGGAATCCACCAAGGCCCTTTACGATATGATTGACGTGAATGTATACGAGGAGCATATTTTCCATACAAAATGCCGGCTGAAAGCATTTGATCTTGATAATTATTTATCCGGCCATACAAAAGTTGAACTGTCGCCGGATCAGATCAGAGGCATTACCTCAAGATTGAAAACGGAGATGGATGAAATTTTTTATGGGAAAAATATGGCTTAAGGCGGATGCCGCCGGTGTCGGGAAAATTCTACGCGCACATTACCGGAATGTCCCGGAATCACTGCTGGTGGATTCCGCGGCTTTAATACGGGATAACCGATACCTGCAAATCAAATGATGCGATTGATCCCCGAAAAAGCGGCTTCAGCCTGCCGCTTTTTTGCATGCCGGGAACCTCAATCTGGATGTTTTTGAAGGGAATTGGTAAACTGGGGTTACAGGTAGAGGAGGTTTTGGAGATGGAAACAGAAAGAGGCAACATTAGAGATCTTCCGTTTGAAAGCTGGGAGCTCGGGGAAACGCTCAATCTTTGGGTGTATTTTCCGGCACGGTTTTCCCCGCTTTATAAATATTCGCTGTGCATCTGCCAGGACGGGAAAGATTTTTTCCAGCTCGGCCGTATTGCGCGCACCGCGGACGAACTGCTCGCGAATTCCAAAATTGAGGACGTGATCATTGTCGGGATTCCGTATGCCAATATTCAGGACCGGCGCCGGAAATACCATCCGGATGGCGAACAAAATCCCGCTTACATCCGCTTTTTGGCGCATGAACTCGTACCATACCTTGACCGCGAGTTTCCGACTTACCAAATGGGGGCAAGCCGCACCTTAATGGGCGATTCACTTGCGGCAACCGTATCGTTAATGGCGGCGCTAAAGTACCCGCACACGTTCGGAAAAGCCGCGCTGATGTCGCCGCTCGTCAATGAAAAAGTGTTGGCAGCCGTAAAGCAATGCCCTGATCCGCAGCTCGTGAACATTTATCATATCGTCGGGAAAGGCGAGACGGAAGTCAAAACTACCGACGGGAAAATCCAGAATTTTGTTACACCGAACAGAAAACTGCATGACGCGCTTACCAAAAAAGGGTTCCCCGGTTTTTATGAAGAATTTGACGGCAACCACTCTTGGAGGTATTGGCAAAAAGAATTACGGCGGGCGCTGCTTTACCATTTTAAAAAGTATTAATTTTTCATAAACTTTTATGATAAAATTGTATCATAGCGGAATCCAAATCCAAAAAAAGGAGGCTAGACCATTGAAGTACGCACTGGTTGTTTTTCCGTCCAAAAAACTTCAGGACCTTGTCAATTCCTACCGGAAGCGTTATGACCCGCATTACGCGCTTATTCCCCCGCATATTACATTAAAAGCGGCGTTTGAGGCGTCCGAGAATCAGGCAGAAACATTTACCGCGCAACTTAAAGAGATCGCGAAAAAATACAACCCGTTTTTATTGAAAGTGACAAAAGTAAAGTCGTTCGAACCTGTCAGCAACACGATTTATTTCAAAGTCGAACCGACACCCGAACTTGAAGGACTTTTTGCCGATTTCAGGGACCATTTGCCGGGCGATCCCCCTCCTTATCCGTTTGTGCCGCATATTACCATTGGGCAGAAACTATCGAAAGAAGAACACGCCGATATTTACCGCCAGCTGGAAATGGTAGGCATTGAACATAAGGAAATGGTAAACCGTTTCCACTTATTGTACCAGCTTGAAAACGAAACTTGGACCGTTTATGAAACATTTCATCTTGGAAAGGATTAACAAACGTGGATGTAAAAATTGTAGAAAACGATAAAGAACAAGAAGAAGCTTTCCAGATTCGGAAAACCGTTTTTGTAAAAGAACAACATGTGCCGGTTGAAGAAGAAATCGATAAATTTGAGAAAGACTGTACGCATTTTCTCCTGTATGACAGGGGAAAACCGGCAGGCGCCGGCCGTTTTCGCATCATGGACGGGTACGGAAAAGTGGAGCGCATCTGCATCCTGCCTGAAGTGCGCGGCAAAGGGGCAGGCAGGCGGCTAATACTTGCCATTGAAGATTTCGCCGGGAAACAAGGTGTTTCGAAACTAAAATTAAACGCACAAACGCATGCGATTCCGTTTTACGAAAAACTCGGGTACCGCGTCACATCTGATGAATTCCTTGATGCCGGCATTCCCCATAAAGCGATGGAAAAAACATTAAAATAGCACTTGCGAAAAGGCAAGTGCTATTTTATATTCAGCGGTTTGCTATATTAATACTATGAAAATAAATTTTATTTAAAAAATACATATACTTATACTAAGAGGGGTGAGGAAATGTTTTCGAATCTTTATTTAGCAGCGTTAATTTTAGGTTCAACTGTCGGCATCTATGGATTAATCTGTGTTGTGTATTACGATGACAAGTTGAGAAAAAAACCAGATGATAACACGATTAAGATTTACTATTCAACCCGTTTAAAAACCAGTATGTGGGTTTTAGTAGCAGATATCGTTTTTATAGGTTTTCTGATGTTTATCAGTTTCAAATTTCTATAGTGTCCATAAATATCATGCCTGAATATCTCCTGAACGATTTTTTTCAAACTTTGTAAAGTTCAATAAAGAAACATCCTTATATTTTGATATCAATTTTTTTCCCTAAACCGGTCATATTAGCTATAAAGCGCGGCGTCCGCATGTTGGTTTTAACCGGAAGGGCAGATTTCCAGCCGGAAATGGAATCGCCGGAAGCGCCGAATTGCCGACGAATGGGCAAAATTTTTGATATAGCGCCTGCCTTTGCAATTTCCGTACGGCAGGAAGCCAGCTGGTCATAAATCTGGTATTGTTGGGACTGGTAATTGGAGATTGGAGCGATGAAACCCATAGCAGCCACTCCTTTTTCGTTCTTTAAAACCTATACCCTTTCTACTGTCATCTTAAACACATCAAAGCGGACTTGCATCTGTTTTGCAAGCCCGCTTTGTTTACTTTCCGTTGTTCATCATGTTATTGATCGTGTTTAAATCCAGTTTTTTCCCGTCCTGGATAATCGATTCCACGATTTTATCTTCCAGCTCTTTCGGCACACGTTTGTTTGCGATTTGCGATACGCGCCGGATGATGCCGCGAACGGTTTTTTCGTCCTTAAAGTTTGCATTTTGCAGGGAATTGGCCAGCTGGAAAATATCGTTCATATTGACACCTGTTTTTTTCTCAATATTTTTAAAAAACTGATTATCCACGTTTTGATCGCCCCTTTCTTTCAGCTGTTTTATCGTATGAAAGGAGGCGCCAGAATGACAGTGAAAAAAACGGATTTTCCCAAAAAAAGGCGAGGAAGCGCATTCCCCGCTCTTTTTTCATCTAATTAGCAGAAACTTGCTCCAACAATAATCAGTAGGATGAATAGCACGACAATCAACACAAACGTGCTGCCGTAGCCGTAGCCGTAACCATAACCGCAGCCGTAACCATATCCGTACATGTTCTTCACCTCACTTCGTGGATTACACTATACAGTATGTAAGGTGTAGGCATTCGGTATGGGCGTATGTTTGGCTGGTACAATTATCCTTTTGGCTTAAAAATAAGCGAACCGATAAAACCGAAAATGATTGCAGCCGAAATCCCGGAAGATGTCACTTCAAACATGCCGGTCAATACGCCGACAATGCCGTGCCTTTGGACTTCCTGCATCGCACCGGTCGCCAGTGCATTGCCAAAGCTTGTAATCGGAATGGTTGCGCCTGCTCCAGCAAAATTCACCAACGGTTCGTAAAGGCCCAATCCTGAAAGAATGGCGCCGGCAGTAACGAGGACACTCATCGTATGGCCCGGAGATAATTTTGCGACATCAAAGAGCAGCTGCCCGATAACACAGATGAGACCGCCGATGACAAATGCCCAGAAAAACATCGCTAACATATTCCAACTCCCTTTCTTACAAATATTCAATGGCACAAGCATGCGCAATGCACGGGATTGTCTCCCCCTGCTGGAAAGACAGCGGCGATAAAAGCGCGCCGGTTGCCACAAGCAAAATCCTTTTATAGCGACCTTTTTTCATTTCATTTAGCAGATGGCCGTATAATACGACAGCCGAACATCCCGGCCCGCTCGCCCCCGCTTGGACGGGCTGGCTTTCATCATAAATGAGCAGGCCGCAATCCTGAAACTGTTCTTCGGTAACGGCTAGCTGTTTATTTCTAAACAGATCAAGTGCGATGGAACGGCCGATTTTCGCCAAATCCCCAGTGATAATCAGATCATAGTATGAAGGATCCCGGCCCATATCCTGCAGATGCCGTTCAATCGTGTCGACTGCGGCAGGCGCCATAGCACCGCCCATATTAAACGGATCGGAAATGCCCAAGTCAAGCACTTTGCCGATCGTGGCCGAAGTAATGCGCGGCACCGGCCCATTCTCTTCTGCCGGACCGATGACTGCAAATCCAGCGCCCGTTACGGTCCATTGTGCGGACGGAGGTTTCTGCCCGCCGTATTCGGTCGGGTAGCGGAACTGCTTTTCGGCCGATGCATTGTGGCTGGAGGCACCAACCACTACTTTTTGTGCGCCGCCGTGGTTGATAATAAAGGCAGCAAGCGCCAGACTTTCCATCGAAGTGGCACACGCACTGAACAAGCCGAAATACGGGATTGCGTTCGTCCTTGCTGCAAAGCTTGTCGGCGTGATTTGGTTAATTAGATCGCCCGCCAGGAAAAACTGGATGTCGGTTTCCTGGAGATTTTGTTTTTTCAACGCGATTTGGACAGCTTCTTCGATTAATTTCTGCTGTGCTTTTTCATAAGTATCCTGGCCAAGCCACAAATCTTCAAAAAACCTGTCGAAATCATCCACAAGCCTTCCATTTTTCTCGAACGGTCCTCCGACAACGCCGGTCGATAAAATTGCAGGTTGATTGTCAAACACCCATGTTTGCGATTTTCCAGGCATCAGAATCCCCCCCACATCATGATGACGGTGCGAATGAGCACGACAACAAATGCGGAAAATACGCCAAACACAATTACCGTTCCGGCAAGTTTAAAAATGTTTCCGCCGACACCGAGCACATAGCCTTCCGTACGGTGTTCAATCGCGGCAGAAACAACGGAGTTCCCGAAACCGGTCACCGGCACCGCACTGCCTGCACCCGCGTACTGCCCGAGGCGGTCGTAAATGCCGAAGCCGGTCAACAGCATCGATAAAAAAACCATTGTCGCTGTTGTCGGGTTTCCGGCTGTTTTTTCCGTAAAATTAAACATATAAATATAGAAATAAGTAAATGCCTGTCCGACAAGGCAAATACAGCCGCCCACCCAGAAAGCGCGAATGCAGTTTTTCAAGACTGGCCTTTTCAGCTCATGCTTTTTTTCCAGCTGGCCGTATGCAATTTGTTCCGGTGTTTTGTTTTTATTTTTGTTTGCCATTGCCTCATCCCTCTTCTTATGTTAATTCCTGCTTCAGTTTGATAATTTCTTTGAAACGTTTTTTTGCCTGTTCGGTTGTTATTTTGTGCTTGTCCATATCTTCCTGTAGGCGGACGGTTTCCAGGAAAATTTTATAGTCGCTGGAAACGATGAAAGACCGCCTCGGATAACGTTTTTTCAAAAATGCGGTTAATTGTTTCTCGATTTTTTTCATTTTGAAGCGGTGTAGATGCCTGACTTTGTAAGCAATTAACGTTTGTTTCGGTCCTTCAATGATGGCCACATCGTAAATGCTGTCAAAACCAAGGACATCTTTTCTCAATTGCCCTGAAATCGATTCGGATTCAGGGTGGCTGCTCAACCGGATCGGCGCCGGTTGCGTTTTTTTGACGAGTGCAAACTTGCTGTCCCGGTGTTCCGGCCCGTTAAAGTTGCAGCCGGAAACAAGAAATGTAAAAGCCAGCACCATTAAAAATATTTTTTCCATACTCATCCCTCTGCGATCTCAACTTTTACCTTCATATTTTTTTCCACAGTTCGGATTTTATAAATAGAAAATCTTGCCGAACGTTTCCAGTATGATCCCGCGCAGGAGTTGCAAATCCCATGTTGACAGCAATAGCCAGGCCATTTTAAAAAGCGGAAGGTACAAGTTGCCTTCCGCTTTCTGTTCACCGCGTTTTTTTGGCGCCGCAGCCACATCCGCTTTTTTTTATTTTTTTGCCTTTCATTTTATTTGCGGGTTGGACGGATGAGGGGAGTACCGGTATTTTCATGAGCGGCCTGCTGTTCATGTATTTACCACCCTTTCCTGCAGGATTGCACTTTCTTTTTTATCCTATGCCGCTAAGTGAAAGTTGTTTATTTCATTCGTCCATGATGCGAGCTAGCACTGACTCGATCAATCCGGCAAGGCCGGCAATCGCCAGGACCGTAATCAAGGGCTCCCCCACCTGCGGGAAAAACAGCCAGAGCACATAAATCAGGACAGCACACCATATCCCCGTGCACCAATAACAGCTTAAAAGCTCCCCGATCCACCGCCTCAAACCTTTTCCTTTTAAAATAATATAAGTTGCCTTGGAGCCGTCCGGTTCGGTTTCTTCCACTTCCTCATGAAAAGGCTTCCGCAAAAACGCCGTTATTTTATCATAAACGATTAGTCTTGCCAGCCTGAAACTGGCAAACGCCATCAGCATAAAAACGCACCAATCCGACATATACATGCACATCCCCCCTTTGTATGTATTGCTGCCTCCGGGGGACAAGCGGTTCTCCCCCCGCCCTGCGTTCCATTGCCTAAAAACCCTTTAACGGCGCGGCCTGTGTACTTTGCCTATTTTTGCAAAAGCGCGAGAACATTTTCATTCGGATCGGTACAATCTCTTCCGAATTGATTTCAGCTGTCCCGAGCTGATCGGCATAACTGACCAGTACTTTACCGTTCGTTACTTTATTCACCATGCCAACCACAGCACCTTCTGAAGTCGAAATTTCAACAATAATGTTCGGAATGTAAAACGGTTTAATTGTTAAATAATCGAGCTTTCCTTCAATCGACATGTCTTTAAAAGCTTTCCGGTTATAAGCCGGTTTCTCTTTTTCCGACTGCGTTGCCGTTTCCAGTTCTGTTTCTTCCATTTCTGCCACAGGGACGATATCCTGAGCCGCAGCCTAATCCCCGGTTTCCTCCGCAATGCCATGGGACACATGTTCTTCAGTAATGGTGTCCGGACTGCCGCTTTCAACTGCATCTATGGCATGTACGGCTTCTTCCTGCCGGTTTTCCGTTCCGGCTGCATGCTGATGGGCTTGCTCCAATACTTCTTCCGGATTTTCCGCTTTCCGTTCCGGCAGGGCTTCCCGCGTTTTAATAATAAACGTTTTCTGCATATTGACAAGAACCGGTTCGCTTGTCGGCTGGGCAATATACAAAAGCGGCTTGTTTTTTTCAAATTGGCTCTGCTTGCTGATCAAAGCTTTATCCTCCAATCCCCGTAAATTGAATACGTATTATTTATATGCATTGGAATTGATAAAGGTGCCCAGACGCAAAGAGCCGGCCACGCACGATTCGTTTCCGCGTTTTTCTCCCATTATTTGTATCAATTCTACAAGATGGAGAATGGTAATTACTCAAATTGATGAGAGGTTGACCGTCTACTCTGACTTGCATTTCATCTGCCATCATCAAGCAACACAATAACCGGACATTTAATATTGGGGCTTGCAGCAGATTTCAACGGATAGATGAAAAACGTGATCTTATCGATTTAACCAGGCAGGAGATCATTTCGCCGACTGCCTCTCCAAAGTCCATTTTTACATGCAGCATGAAAAAGAAAGGCAGAGCACGGCACAAAGGCTGTACGTAAAAGTAAATGCCCGCCATACTTTTTATGCAGCATATGATTGATATCATGCAAAAAGCCTGACATTTTCCCAAGAAAATGCCAGGCTTTTTTATGGATTGAGGATTTTACTTGTGACTCTGACGAAATGGGAGAATTTACTATCCCATAATATGATAGCCCGCATCGACATGGATATTTTCGCCTGTGATGGCGCGCGACAAATCGCTGAACAAAAAGAGCGCGGTATCGCCGACTTCTCGCGTATCCACACCGCGGTGGAGCGGGGCCCTTTCCTCCATCACTTTTAAAATGCTGTTAAAATCGCCCACGCCTTTTGCAGACAAAGTGCGGATCGGCCCTGCTGAAATCGAGTTGACGCGGATATTCAGTTTCCCGAGGTCATAGGCCAAATATCTCACACTTGCTTCCAAGGAAGCTTTGGCAACCCCCATGATATTGTAATTTTCCATGACGCGTTCACCGCCAAGATAAGTCAGGGTGACAATGCTGCCGCCATTCGGCATCAATTCCAGATCCTTCACGGCTTTGGCAACAGCCGAAAGCGAATACGAACTAATGTTGTGGGCAAGCAGAAAGCCTTCGCGCGTCACGTTCGTGTAATCGCCCCTCAATTCTTCTTTTCGGGCAAAAGCGATGCAGTGGGCAATCCCGTCAATCGTCCCTACTTCATTTTTGATCGTTTGGAAACAAGTCTGGATCTGCTCGTCGCTTTCCACATCGCATTGCAGGATGAGATAGTCTTTCCGGTTCAAAGTTTCGGCAAGTTCAAGGACGCTTTTTTCATTCCGTTCAAGCGCATATGTAAAAATAATCCTTGCACCCGCCGCATCGAGTGCCTGGGCAATCCCCCAGGCAATGCTGCGCTTATTCGCAACGCCCATGACAACAAAAGTTTTGTCTTCTAAAGATAAATGCATATTTTTAACTCCTTTTTCCACGTTTTATACATGTTATTAGCACCTAGTACCAATTCTACATGAACTTTCCGGTTTTGAAAAGCACAGCTGCGTTTTCTTTGTATATGTTTTCCGGGTAAAAGTAAAATAATATAGTGTGTTGTTAAATAAGGAGAGAGTTTTATGAAGATTGATATTATCGGTGATATTCACGGATGCATGCCGGAGTTTAAGGAACTGACGGAAAAATTAGGGTACAGCTGGAAAAACGGCATTCCTGTCCATCCAGATGGGCGGATCGTCGGGTTTGTCGGTGATTTAACCGACCGCGGCCCGGCATCTTTGAAAGTGGCTGACACTGTATGGCGGCTGTGGAAAAAAAGGCTCGGCATTTACGTTCCCGGCAACCACTGCAATAAGCTTTACCGTTATTTTTTGGGCAGAAATGTCCAGCAGACGCACGGGCTTGAAACGACCGTCGCAGAGTATAACGCGCTCCCGGCCAAAGAACAGGCGCGGCACCGGAGGCAATTTATAGACCTATATGAAAAGTCCCCGCTTTACCGGGTTTTGGACGACAAAAACTTGATTATCGCCCATGCCGGCATCCGGCGCCGGGACATCGGCCGCATGAACAAAGCGGTTCAAACTTTTGTCCTTTACGGCGACATTACCGGGGAAAAACATCCGGACGGGACACCGGTGCGCCGTGACTGGGCAAAAGAAGACAGGGGGAAAAGCTGGATTGTGTACGGCCACACACCTGTAAAAGAACCGCGGTTTATCGGCCATACCGTCAATATTGACACCGGCTGTGTATTCGGCGGAAAACTGACAGCACTGCGGTACCCTGAAATGGAAACGGTATCCGTCCCCTCCTCCATGCCGTATGTGGAAGAAAAATTCAGGGCGTATGATTAACCGGGCATGATTTTGAAAAACATGAAACGGCCGGGAATACATCCGGACCATCGGGAATCTACCATTCTTTTCTTCCAGGTTTATAATATACCTAAAAATGGCGGCTCCAAATGAAAACTCATTTCCCGCCCTGAAACCGGGTGCTCGAACCGGAGCGCGCTGCAGTGAAGCGCCTGCCGGGGATATAGAGCTGTACTGCCGCCATACAGCTCATCACCCACAAGCGGATGGCCGATATAGGATAAATGCACGCGGATTTGATGCGTCCGTCCGGTGTCAAGCCTTAGCTTCACATGTGCAAACGCCGGATACTGGCGGACTACCTCGAAATGGGTCCGGGCAAATTGGCCGTCCTCCCTCACTTCGCGTTCAATGATGCTTGTATCTTTCCTGCCGATCGGCGCTTCAACGGTGCCGCTTTTTTCCGTAAAAATGCCTTCCGCCAGTGCTTCGTATGTGCGGCGGATACGGCGGTTCTGTTGCATCAGGCTGAACAAATAATGCACATAGCGGTTTTTTGCAATGAGCACAAGCCCGGACGTATTCCGGTCCAGCCGCGTTACAATGTGGATGGCGGATTCGATCCCGTTTTCCCGGTAATACCCCATCACGGCATTCGCAAGGCTTCCGGACGGATGCTCACGCGACGGGATTGTATTCATGGATGCCGGTTTGTTGGCGACAAGCACACTCTCATCTTCGTACACGCGCTCAAATGGGATGTTTTCCGGCTGGAGCGAACGGCTCGGGGTTTCTTTCGGAAAAATAACAGACACCTCATCGCCTGTCCGCAGCACGTAACGGACCGTTTTTTCCCGTCCGTTCACCAAAATCGTGCCGCCGCGGAATTTTATATCCGCAAGCGCCCTCTTTGAGATATGGTGCATTTTCAAAAACTGTTTTAATTCCTGGCACGCCTCATGTTCTGCAATTTGCCACGTCAAACTCAATCGGGACATCTTTTCACCTAATCTGATATAAAAGAATCGTGCACCCTTTTCCAAAAAGGAAGCGGCCTAAAGCGGGCAAAGCGGATTTTTTCCTTTGCCACACGGTATTGGATTGCCCGCACTTCTTTATGGAGCAGCGTCAAATGGTCGATCGTCACAAGAAAATCTTTCTGCCGAACCGGTTTTAACACACATGTATGATGGGCCGGCAAAATGAGCGGGGAACCGATCGTCCGGAACACTTTATTGTTGATTGAAGCCATTTCCGTTAATTGGATGGACTGCAGAGACGGATGGACAATTGCTCCGCCAAGCGCCTTGTTGTAAGCTGTACTCCCGGACGGCGTGGCGAGGCACAGGCCGTCGCCGCGGAAACGTTCAAAATGCTGCCCGTTGATTTCAACGTCAATCACAAAAGTACCGTCCACGCATTTCACCGTCGATTCGTTTAAAGCGAGATACCTCGTCTCCAGACCGCCGTGCTCATATGAGATTTTTGCTTCAAGAAGGGGGTATTCAACCGTGTTATACGTTTTATGCGCGATCGCGTCCACCAGCTCCTCAATTTCATCCGGCACCCAGTCGGCATAAAAGCCGAGGTGGCCGGTGTGCACCCCGACAAAAGCGGTCCGGTCGAGCCGCGAACTGTACCTGTGAAAAGCATACAAAAGCGTACCGTCCCCGCCGACCGAAACGACGATATCCGGCTGTGCCTCATTATACACAAGCCCGGAATCCTGCAAGTATGTTCGAATTTGTTGCATCCAAATATTGGATTCCGTATCCCCTTTTGAAGTGATTGCAAATTTCATTTCGTTCAACTTCCCCCCATCCTCCAAGTTACTTCTGCAACAGTATAGCAGTTTTATTGCGACTTTTGGTCAGCTTGTTCTTTGTTTTTCGTAAAATACATTTGCGCTTCCTGGATTTCTTCTCGAATTTCCGACATTTCTTCATCAAGGCGGAAAGCGGCTTCGGCGGCCCGTTTCAGCCGCATGTTGATCTCTTCCGGAAACCTGCCCTTATATTTGTAATTTAAAGAATGCTCGATCGTTGCCCAAAAATTCATTGCCAATGTACGGATTTGGATTTCCGCCAGAATTTTCTTTTCCCCGCGGATCGTCTGCACCGGGTATTCTATGATGACATGGTACGAACGATAGCCGCTCGGTTTTTTATTGGAAATGTAGTCTTTTTCTTCGACGATCCGGAAATCGTTCCGCCGCCGCAGCAGTCCGACGACAATTTTAATATCATCGACAAATTGGCACATCATCCTGAGCCCGGCAATATCCTGCATTTCTTCCTCAAGCCGGTCAAGCGGGATGCCTTTCATGGCCGCTTTTTCGATAATGCTTGCGACCGGCTTCACACGCCCTGTGACAAATTCGATTGGGGAATGGGTGTGCTCTTTTTCGAATTGGGCGCGCATGCCTTTTAACTTCACTTTCAATTCATCAACAGCCTGTTTATACGGGGTTAAAAATTCATCCCAGTCTGCCATTGCCATATCCCCTTCACCTCTTTGGATCTCATTCCACGCTGAAAATGGCCTCCACATTTTCCAGCATCTTATTGCCGTAATTGCTATTGCCCCGGATGTTTTCCAGCAAATACCGGAATTCATCTTCCAGCTGTACAAGTTCCAATTTTGCATCTTTTGAAACAGCAACAACCCTTTTATGTTCTAATACAGCTGACCGGAGCCCATGCCAAACAGGAACGGGCAAAAATAAATATGTATAATCATCTTCTCCATCAACTTCAGCCAAATAGATGAATGCACAGGCATCCGAGTCGACAATCATCTGCCCGCATGGCCTAAGATGCTCCAGTGAAACGGACGGATCACTGCAATGCAGCACAAGTGTATCCCCTTCCCATTCAGGTCGTCCTAGTTCAATGATTTTGCGCAACACTCTCTCCTCCTGTACTTTACCCTCCTTAGGCTGCCGGAAAAACCGGGCAGCAGCCGGAATCAATATGCAGCCACCTTTTATTTTACCATAACTCATCCGGGATAGACACTTTCACACCGATGATCCCTTTAGTATAATGAAGTTTGGACGGGAGGCCAGGAAATGGGCAAAGAAATTGAAATTGAACTGAAAAATTTAGTTTCCAAAAAAGATTTTTACCACATTGCCGGAGCATTTGGCATGCAGGAGGAAGATTTTACTTTGCAGGAAAATTTTTATTTTGATACCCCTGATTTTGCTTTAAGAAGCTTAAAATCTGCGCTGCGGGTGCGGAAGAAGGCGGGCGGCTTCCAACTTACGCTAAAAACGCCGGAACATGTCGGGCTTTTGGAAACAAACCAATTGATCGGGGAAGAAGATTTTCAGCACATGATCACGGGCAGCACATTTCCGGAAGGTGAAGTATACGAAAAATTGGCGGTGCTCGGAGTGCCGGCCGAAAATCTGGAATATTTCGGCACGCTTGCCACAAAGCGCGCCGAAACGGGATTTAAAGGCGGCATCCTCGTGTTCGACCATAATTTCTATTTGAACAAAGAAGATTTTGAGTTAGAATATGAAGTAAGTTCACTGGAAACAGGCACAAAACATTTTATAACATTGCTGGATCAGTACGGCATCCCGTACCATCCGGCAAAAAGTAAAGTTCTCCGTTTTTATGAAACAAAATTAAAGGAGCAGTAAGTCATGACGACCATCAGCCAGTTAGCATCATTCATGGAAATGCAAGCGTTGCAGTCGCTTTCTTTAGGCAACACTTCTTCCATTGGAACGGGAAGCACCTCCTCCCTCTTTCAGGAAATGCTGTCGCTTTTGATTGAGGAAACTTTGGAAAACGAATCAGGAAGCAGCCAGGGGGATTCTTCGTCCGGAAATGCAAGTTCCGGGACGGACTCTTCGGCCGCAGCTCTATATGCTTTAATGGGGTTGAATGCTTTGAGCAGCCCGCTGCTTCCGTATTCAGCCGGGGATATGGGTTCCGGTTCAGATTCATCCGCTACAGCTTTATACGCTTTAGCCGGAAGTCCGCTACTTTCAAATTTGGCCGGATATACAACTGCGGCGGATTCTTCAGATCAATCCGGCATCAGTTCAAAGGATGCTTCCAATACAAACACGGATGCAACAGATGGCGGCAGCATTCCAAAAGATCTCAGCTCGATTATTTCGCGGGCATCCGAAAAATACGGCGTGCCGGAAAATCTTATCAAAGCGGTGATCCAACAAGAATCCGATTTTAAAACGGATGCTGTCAGTTCGGCAGGCGCAGCCGGCCTAATGCAGCTCATGCCCGGTACTGCCGCCAGCCTTGGCGTTACAGATGTAATGGATCCCGGACAAAATGTGGATGCCGGCACAAAGTATCTAAAGACCCTATTAGACAAATACAATGACAATGTACAACTGGCCCTCGCCGCCTATAATGCGGGACCGGCAAACGTCGACCGGTATGGGGGTATCCCGCCATTTAAAGAAACACAAAATTACGTTGCTTCAATCATGGACAATTTAACATAACCTGACCGAAAAAACGCCGCCTGTGCGGCATTTTTCATGAAATAACGGTTATTCCACGCACCAGTAAGCTGGGGGCGGGCTGTCTATATCAGGAAAAACCGGGAAAAGCGGGCCGGTATCGCCTGAGGTAATTGATGTAAAAAAGCGGATTGTTTGAGTTAGTCCCGTCCCCTTTGATAAAATAAACGTACAAATGGAAGAACATTCGACAAAAATTTTGAAATAAAATCCTGTCCTGCGTATTAAGCATATAAGCAAGATGAAAACAAGAAAAAGGAGCAGTTATTCTATGATGGGAAAGAAAACTGTGCCGTATGATGTCATCGGGGGAGAAAAACTCGGCCAACTTGTCGATGCATTTTACAAGCGGGTAGCAAAACATCCGGATTTAATTCAGATTTTTCCTGAAGATTTAACGGAAGTTGCCAGGAAACAAAAACAGTTTCTGACACAGTTTTTAGGTGGGCCGCCCCTCTATACCGAAGAACACGGCCACCCGATGCTGCGGGCGCGGCACTTGCCGCACGAAATTACGCCGAAGCGTGCAAAAGCATGGCTGTCCTGCATGAGCGGCGCAATGGATGAAGTGGGTTTGGAAGGAGAAGTCCGCGATTTCTTTTTTTCAAGGCTTGTATTGACCGCACAGCATATGGTGAATACTCCGGATCAAGTACCGGGTGACGGAAATTGAAAAACATGCTTGATTTTATGAAACATACCGGCTGTTTGCCAAAACCACTGGAAATTTATGTATTTGTTGATCCGCTTTGCCCGGAATGCTGGGCGCTTGAGCCGATTTTAAAAAAACTGCGACTGGAATATGGCATCTATTTCCGGTTCAGGCACGTGCTGATCGGTAAGCTGGCTAATTTAAATGACAATCCGAAAAAGCATGAAGCAATGGTGGATTATTGGGAAAAAACGGCCAGCCGGACAGGAATGTCCTGTGATGGAAGTTTGTGGATCGAGAATCCGATTACTTCGCCATATATTGTTTCAATCGCCATTAAGGCAGCCGAACTCCAGGGGAAGAAACAGGGATTACGGTTTTTGCGGAAAGTGCAGGAACTCGTTTTCCTTGAAAAGCAAAATATATCGGATATTGATATTTTATTGGAATGTGCGAAAGAAGCCTCATTGGATGTGGATGAATTTTTGCAAGATATCCATTCCGAAAGCGCGGCAAAGGCATTTCAGTGCGATTTAAAAATTACTTCGGAAATGGAAGTGACCGAAAGCCCGTCTCTCGTTTTCTTTAATGAGAATATTGAAGATGAAGGATTAAAAATTTCCGGCCTTTATTCCTATGATGTTTATGTCCAGGTCCTTCAGGAAATGCTGGGCAAACGCCCTGCCCCGATGCCGCTGCCACCATTGGAAGATTTTTTGAAGTTTTTTGGGATCGTGGCATCAAAAGAAATTTCGGTCGTTTATGATATGCCTATCCATGAGGCGGAAAAAGAACTGAAGAAACTCGTTTTACAGCAAAAAGTACAAAAAATAAACGGCAAGCACGGCTCGTTTTGGAAATATATCAGCTAACCCCCTCCCATTTATTCACAACGGGGGTTTTTTAATTGATGAAGATTTTTAAGACAGGCTTTTATGTTGCATCGGCTGTATTTGGGGTGAAGGACATTCGGGAGCGGATTTCCTTGATTTTGTCCTTCATCCCGTCTCTAACGGACATTTCGGCATTGTTTTCCCGCTGAGATGGTTTTTAACGCAGGATCTTTGAAATGGACTTTGTGACCTCTTAAAAAAAGTTCCTTAACCGCTCTCCAAAAGTTATAATGAAAGAGGCCTTGCATTTGCAAGGCCTCTTTCAACACGAACAAAGGGGATGGGAGAAATTTTTCACGGTCAAACAAAGGGGTATGTTTGCTTGTGATCAACTTCACATCTATATAATATCATTGAACGATGTCGAATGCAAGTACTTGTTAAAGTGTTCACATATTCGTCATATTTTCGTTCATCACGCCTTTGCTGCCATATTCTTTTGAGCATGAACATAAAATGGCAATGAAACACTTTGCAAAGGAGCCAACAAATGAAGAAATTAAAACTGTCAACGCTGGCTGCCGGCTTCTCCATTTTATTTTGTCTGAATTTGTTCGGGTTGATGAAACTGCTGCCCCTTTTCATCACTTCCCCGCTTTTGTTTATGGCAATTTTCGTTTTGCTCTTGTATTTAAACCGCCGCAACACGTTTAAAGGCTTCCACCGGCCATCCGCCCGGCGTCGCATGTAAAAGCGGCGGCGGAAGCCGGTCATCCGCCGCCGCAATTCCATCAGCCAAGCAAGCTTTCCATTTCATTTAATTTTTCTTCAAACACTTTTAAAGCATCTTCAATCGGCTGGGAGGACGTCATATCGACGCCTGCTTTCCTCAGCACTTCGATCGGGTAATCCGAGCTGCCGGCGCTTAAATAGCCGATATAGCGTTTGACGGCCGGTCCGCCTTCTTCCAAAATTTGCTTGCTCAAAGCGGTTGCCGCGCTGAAGCCCGTCGCATACTGGTAAACATAATAATTGTAATAAAAATGCGGGATGCGCGCCCATTCAAGCCCGATTTCTTTATCGATCACAATATCCTTTTCGCCGAAATATTTTTGGTTCAGCTTATAATATTCGTTTGTTAAAAGTTCCGCCGTCAGCGCTTCACCGTGCTGCGCTTTTTGGTGGATCAAATGTTCAAACTCGGCAAACATTGTCTGGCGGAAAACGGTGCCTCGGAAGCCTTCCAGATAATGGTTCAGCAAATAAATGCGCTGTTTCTCGTCTTTGATCGTTTTTAACAAATAATCGTTCAAAAGCGCTTCGTTGCATGTCGAAGCCACTTCCGCCACGAAAATGGAATAATCCCCGTAAGGATACGGCTGGTTTTTCCTTGTATAGTAGCTGTGAACGCTGTGGCCGAGTTCGTGTGCAAGTGTGAAAACATTGTCAATATTATCCTGCCAATTCAGCAAAATATACGGATTTGTGCCGTATGCGCCCGATGAATAGGCGCCGCTCCGTTTCCCTTTGTTTTCCACAACATCGATCCAACGGTTTTCAAACGCCTGTTTTAAAATGTCCTGGTATTCTTTGCCGAGCGGATGCAGGCCTTCAAGCACGATTTCTTTCGCCTTTTCGTAGGTGACTTCCATATCGACATCCTGGACAAGCGGTGTGTAAAGATCATACATATGCAGCTCATCAAGTTTCAGTACTTTTTTCCGCAAAGCAACATACCGCTGCAACAGGCCCAAATGCTGATTGACCGTTTCCACCAGCTGGTCATAGACTTTTTCCGGAATATGGTTAGCCGACAATGCTGCTTGGCGCGCCGAATCATAATGGCGGATTTGGGCGACGACGTTGTTCTTTTTCACCTGGCCGCCGAGGGTGCTTGCGAATGTGTTCGTGAACTGCCCGTATATGGCATATAATTTTTGGAACGCCTCTTTGCGGACACGCCGGTCTTTGCTTTCCAATAACCGCGTATAGCGGCCGTGCGTAATTTGCACTTCGTTGCCGTTTTCATCTATAACTGTCGGAAACTGCAGATCGGCATTGTTCAGCATGCCGAAAGTTGTACTTGACGTATTTAATACTTCCGACATCTGGGCAAGCAGCGCCTCTTCTTCTTTGGATAATATATACGGGCGCATTTCATTGATTTCTTCCAAAGCATGTTTATATAACTTCAGCGGTTCGTATGTTTCCAGGAAGTTGTTCAATTTTGCTACGTCGATTGACAGGATTTCCGGCACGATAAACGCAAAAGCACTGCCAACCTGGGCAGCAAGGCTTTTCGCTTTGCTGTCCATCCCTTGGTAAAAGGCATTGGTTGTGTCCTGGTCATAGCGCATATGCGCATATGTATACAGTTTTCCGAACCTTTCCGTCACTTCATCCTGGAATTTTAAGGCGGCATAAAGCTGCTCGGCGCTTTCCCCGAGTTTTCCCTGGAACGAAGAGGCCCCTTCCAGCTTTTCTTTTACTGCTTCGTATTCTTTATTCCAATCTTCATCCGTAGGGAAAATATCTTCCAGCTTCCAAGTCAGTTTTTCCGGGACTTCATTCCGGCTTGGCAAGGTATGCACTTTATTCCCGTTTACCATCAATTTTCCTCCATTCTTCTCAAAAAATTCCTTCTTTTTTCATTCTAACGTACAGCGCACAATCCCGCTACTGATCTGTCTTCATAAAATGGGCGGGAGCCGTAAAGTTATATTATGCTCCATCCCGTCCAGTTCTTCCATATTTTTTGGAAAGCAGATGTTTTTATTCATCATATATTTCGTTTTTCCGGCTTCTTCCCAATATCCCAGCCGGGTCAGCGTCTGCGCATATTCAAACAGCATCACTTTAACGACATTTTTCTCGTGTACAAACGGGGTTTTTCGCAGTTCAATTTCTTTTTTTCCGACCCGCCTGAAAAATAACGAAACCATTTCATCCAGCGAAACACATGCTTTTTGCATTATGGCACTGGAAAAATCTTTCCAAACATAAAACTGCCATACAACCGGATGCTGTTTGCAAATGGCCATCTGTTTCAGCGGCAGTCCGATAAAGGACGGCAAAAATAGCGGGTGCAGCCCGGATTCATACACCTGGCGTAAAAAAGGATCTAGAAATGCTTTTCCGAACTGGACCTTCATCCGTATCCAGTTCCGCCTCTCCGAAAACCAGTCAACCAAAGAAAGCGGAAACGTTTTGGTGTGAAATTGCACATCAGTAAAAGGAAATGCAAAGGAAGACAGTGGTTTTTCATCATAAAGGGCATGAAATCTTCTGGAAGAGGCCGGGACCATGCGGAATAACATACAGAGGGCTTGCTTTTTAGGAAAGTAACTGAATAAATAGAAATAATGTTTACGAATGTATCTTAAAAAATATAATTGGAAGTCCGTGCAAGTAAAAACATCCGGCCCTTTTCCAGCTTCTTTCCGGCAAGGGTAGCCGCCCAATATCCATACGGGCAGGATGTTCAGGCTTTTGTACCCTTCCGTCCGTTTCATGATCTGCCTGAACGGGATCGGGGAGCATTGGTATTCGACGGCAAACAGCTGCCCGTTTTTTCGGACAAGCAGATCGGCCCTTTGCTGAATGGACGGGATATATTGTTCAAGGGTAACCTCCAGGTCCTGCCCCTTCAGCCATAAATATAAATCTTTCTTGCCCTGTAAATGCATTGGGCTCTCAGGTTCGGAAGAATTAACACAATCGGAATGGCGGTAGTGGGAAAAATGGGGGGTGATTTGGTTACCGATCTTTAAAATAAGGGGTTCGCGGCAGTCCCGGCAATAAAAGGTGTTAGAGGCTCTCAAATTTTGAAGTTCATTCCTTGTAAAGCGTTTTGTCAGCATAACCAGCTCCCCCCGCTGATTCAGCGCAGAAAGCAACGGCATCATCTCCTTTTTAATTCAAATTCTCCGTCAAGGCTGAAAATCCTTCTTTTTATTTTTCGGGGCAAACTGGCTGCACAAAAAAATCGATGCTTTGCCTGCATCGATCGTGTATCCATTAAAAATACGAGTTTAATTTCGCGAATACATCTCTGTCAATAATTAAATTGCCGTACTCCTGCAACCGGTGGCTCGTGATGGATGCAATGTCGCAATATTCAAGCAGCTGGCTCAACATAAAATCATTCTCCTCTTCGCTTGCATCTTCCGGGAAAATAACATGGAGATAGTATTTCCCTTCAAAGGAATACAGTTTTGTTTTGACACCTTCCATCCGGTAATTCTTCGACAAAGCAATCAAATCTTCAATGTCTTTGAAATACAGCACCTGCTCCAAAAGATCACTATCCGCAAACCCATGATGCAAGGAAGTATGGAAATTCTCGTCAAAAAATTCTTCAAGCTGTTCATTTACAGTAAAATCCTTCAATTTATCTTCCGGAATTGGCAGTTCAAAACGCTGCCCGTCTTTCGACAATTGGGCTTTCGTTACCAGCACTTCCAAGCCTTTTTCCAGCGCCTGCACTTGTATCCAAAGCGGGCCTTCAGGGTCGAACACCTCGTCTTCCGTATGGATCTCATCCATCATTTCCCAAAAAAGCTCCTCGCTTCTTTCCCGGTCATACCAGATTTCTTCACGATTAAACCCGCGTTTTTCTATATCAACATACGAAATATAAAACTTCACCGTGTTCTCATTGATTCTTTCAATTTCCATACAACAACTCTCCCTTCTATTAAGTGTTGTGAAGGGACTCGTTCCCCCATTCAGGCACATTTAGGTTACCTTGTACTTTTATTTTATGATAAAAGACAGACGAATGGAAATAAAAAAACTTGTTTTTTTTAAATTCCACGCAGGCCTACCACTTAACATTTCACCGCTATTGTGCCCTGCATCTTTTTTGTATTGTAGCCGATTCCCCGGGGGAATTCAAGACAAAATTTTCTAAATATATATCCGCTTATTTACGAAATGATGACATAATTTCCCGTATTTTCCGCCCATAGAAAAAAACCTTCCAAGCCGTACTTGGAAGGGGCAGCAGGCGTACAGACACCCGGTTAATTGACAAGCTTTTGCGCTTCCCTGAGCTGGAAGGTGCGCACTTTCCGCGGGAGGAAACGCCGGATTTCATCTTCATTGTAACCCACTTGCAGGCGTTTTTCATCCACAATAATCGGCCTTCTCAGCAATCCCGGATTTTGCTGGATCAGTTTATACAACTCTTGAAGCGGAAGGGCATCCAAATCAACGTTCAGTTTTTGGAAAGTTTTCGAACGTGTGGAAATAATTTCGTCCGTCCCGTCTTCCGTCATGCGCAAGATTCCTTTAATTTCATCGAATGTAAGCGGTTCGGAAAAAATATTGCGTTCTGTATACTCAATGTGGTTTTCTTCAAGCCAGTTCCGAGCTTTTCTACAAGATGTGCAACTAGGTGAAGTGTACAATGTTACCATCTATCATTCACACTCCTAAAAAATTATATTTTACATTTACAGCAAGATTATTAGATTAAAATTACTTTAATAAAACAATCTATATTATGTATTATACACGATTTCCGGGATATTGAATATATTTTTTTGAAAAATATATTTCGCAATTTTTCGGAGCGCATTAATCATTTTACATTACCCCTTTTAACCGTATTTAAACATTTTTTTCTTAAATTTCTATGAAAAATAGAAGGGAATTAAAAAAGAACGCACTTTCAAATAGCGTGCGTTCTTTTGGCTTAATTGAGAATGGTCAGCCATTGTATGCTTTTTTGTACTGCTCCAATTCCCTTTCGGAGCAGTAAACAAAATGGTTTGGGGCGACTTCCCGCATTTTTACTTCTTCACCTGCACGATATTGGTGGACGGACGGGTCATAAATTTTCCGCTTCCGGGTACGCTCATAATCAGGATCAGGAAGCGGAATGGCGGATAGCAGCGATTGTGTATACGGGTGGAGCGGATGGTTGTACAAATCGTCGGCATCGGCCAGTTCCACCAATTTGCCGAAATACATGACGCCGATCCGGTCGCTGATGTATTTGACCATCGATAAATCGTGGGCAATAAACAAATACGTCAGATTATGCTCTTTTTGCAATTTCTTCAATAGGTTGACCACCTGGGCTTGGATCGACACGTCAAGCGCGGAAATCGGCTCATCGGCGATAATAAATTCCGGATTGACCGCAAGCGCTCTTGCAATACCGATCCGCTGCCGCTGCCCGCCGGAAAATTCGTGTGGATAACGGTTTGCATGTTCTTTGTTGAGGCCGACCGTTTCCAGAAGTTCATATACACGGTTCATCCGCTCTTCTTTCGATTTTGCAAGCCCGTGGATATCGATCCCTTCCGCAATGATATCCGCCACTTTCAGGCGCGGGTTGAGCGATGCGTACGGATCCTGGAAAATCATCTGCATTTTTTGGCGGAGCTGTTTCAACTCATTTTTGGACATTTTGCCGTGGACATTTTTCCCTTCGTACAATACTTCCCCGGCCGTTGCATTATACAGGCGGATGATTGTCCGTCCTGTTGTCGACTTGCCACATCCGGATTCCCCGACAAGCCCGAGCGTTTCTCCTTTGTAGATGTCGAAAGTGATGTCATCCACGGCCCGTACTTCATTTGCCTTTCCTACATTAAAATATTGTTTTAAATGTTTCACTTCAATCAGTTTTTCTTTTGTTGCCATCTTACTTTTCCTCCTCAACCGGAGCCGGGCGCACAACACCCTTAAACTTATTCATCCTCTTTTTCACGGCTTCCGGCGGTTCCACTTTCGGGGCGTCCGGATGCAAAAGCCATGTCGCCGCATAATGCGTATCGGAAACCTTAAACATCGGCGGTTCTTTTTCAAAATCAATCTTCATCGCAAACTTGTTCCTTGGCGCAAATGGATCTCCTTTAGGCGGGCGGAGCAAATCAGGGGGCGTGCCCGGGATAGCATATAGTTCCTCGTCTTTCACATCCAGGCTTGGCATGGAGCTGATTAACCCCCATGTATAAGGATGCTTCGGATTATAAAAAATTTCATCAACGGTGCCGATTTCAACAATTTTCCCGGCATACATGACCGCCACGCGATCGGCAACATTCGCCACAACGCCCAAATCATGGGTAATGAAAATGATAGATGTTTCAATTTTCGACTGCAGGTCTTTCATTAGATCAAGAATTTGAGCCTGAATCGTAACGTCCAGCGCAGTTGTAGGTTCGTCCGCAATTAAAATTTTCGGATTACATGCAAGCGCAATCGCAATGACAACGCGCTGCCGCATTCCGCCGGAGAATTGGTGCGGATATTGTTTGAACCGTACCTCCGCTTTCGGAATGCCGACCAGTTTTAAAAGCTCAATAGCGCGTTTTTTTGCCTCGCTTTTATGTAATTTCTGATGTTTTAACAACGGTTCCATGATTTGCTTGCCGATCGTCATCGTCGGATTTAACGAAGTCATCGGATCCTGGAAAATCATTGAAATGTCTTTGCCGCGGATCGTCTGCATTTTTCGTTCGGATGCTTTTACAATATCTATGCCGTTAAACAGGATTTCTCCCGATTTAATTTCAGAGTTATTCGGGGGCAGCAGCCGCATGATAGCTTTCGTTGTAACCGATTTTCCCGAACCGGATTCCCCCACGATTGCCAATGTTTCACCTTTTTTTAAAGTAAAATTCACACCGCGGATCGCCTGTACTTCACCGGCAAAAGTGTGGAAAGAAATATTTAAATCTTTTACTTCCAATATATTTTCCATAAAAGGCTCACCTCGCTTCACCATTAATCTCGCATTTTCGGATCAAATGCATCCCGTAAACCATCACCCAATAGATTAAAGGCAATCAAAAGAATACAAATGACAGCCGCCGGAATCCACAATTGGAATGGCAAAAATTGGAACGTTTGATAACCGTCCTGGATCAATGTACCAAGGGATGCTTTCGGTGCCTGCAATCCAATCCCGATAAAACTTAAAAATGCTTCAAAGAAAATGGCAGTCGGAATCGTAAACATTGTATTGATGATGATAACGCCGGCCAAATTTGGCAGCAAATGTTTGAATAAAATCCTTGTATTCGATGCGCCCAAAGTTTTTGCAGCCAATACATATTCCATATTTTTCAATTTCAGCACCTGCCCGCGTACAACCCGAGACATGCCAAGCCAGCCGGTAGTAACCATTGCCACCGTGATCGACAAAATCCCCGGTGCAAAAATGAGCAGCATGAGGATAACAACAATGAGGTTCGGTACCCCGTAAAGAATTTCAACAATCCGCTGCATCACATTATCGACCTGCCCGCCTTTATAGCCTGAAATTAAGCCGTAAGTTACCCCGATCACCATATCAATTAATGCGGCAAGAAAAGCGATATAAAGGGATACCCTTGTCCCTTGCCAAACCCTTGAAAACAGATCACGGCCGAGCGAATCAGTGCCAAACCAGTAATAATCTTTAATATGCTTTTGTTCATAAACATTGACTTTTTTCCCTGCGATCTCCTGTGTTCCGTCAAAAATGCCAAGCTTTTCAATTCCTGGAATTCTTGGCGGCAGGTTGATCCGCGAAGAATCTTGGGTATAAGGATCATACTTAGAAAGTGACGGGCCGATTGCCGCCATGATAATGAGCAAAATCAGGATAATTAAACTCGCAATCGCCGCTTTATTTTTCCTTAGGCGCAGCCAAGCATCCTGCATAAAAGACAGCTGCGGCTTTTCAATCACATCCGCGTCTTCATGATTTACTTCAACAAGTTCAAACATATCTTTTGAAATCGTTTCATTGGTGCTTGTGCTCATGAATTATTCCCCCCGGCTAAACGAATTCTCGGGTCGATAATGCCATACAATATATCAACAATTAAAGTACATACGACCAAGACAAATGAGTAGAAAATTGTTGTACCCATAATAATTGGGTAATCGTTCATTTGAATTGATTTTACAAATTGCTCCCCGATTCCCGGAATCGAAAAAATTTGCTCAATCACCATTGATCCCGTCAAAATGGCTGCGGTCGTAGGACCCAAAACAGTAATTAACGGAATTAAAGCATTTCGAAGCGCATGTTTAAAGGCAATATCACGATATGAATTTCCTTTCGCTTTTGCCAAAACAATATAATCCGAACTTAAAACATCAACCAGCTCTGTCCGGATAAACCGGGCAGCTGTAGCAACGGGACCAATAGCGAGAGCAATGGTAGGCAATATAGTTGAAGAAAAACCATCCCAGGATGC
This sequence comes from Weizmannia acidilactici, assembly GCF_008974185.1. GTDB lineage: Bacteria > Bacillota > Bacilli > Bacillales > Bacillaceae_C > Weizmannia > Weizmannia acidilactici. Next base: position 2,474 of record NZ_BKZP01000018.1, on the reverse strand, counting down.
AACCGGCAACCATTGTAGTTTTACGCCTACAAAGTATTGCAAAGCTGCAGCAAATACAAACGAGGGAATTGAGACTCCGAGGATCGCAATCAATGTACTGCCGTAGTCAATCCAGCTGTTTTGGAACATTGCCGCCAACATGCCCAATATAATTCCGATAAGCGTACCCAGGATCATTGCCTGAATTCCCAGCTGTAAGGACGGACCCATCCGATTCAGAATGAGGTGCGTAACGGATTGGTTATCGAATTGGAATGAAATCCCGAGGTCACCTTGTGCCAGTTTTCCCATGTATTTTACATATTGGACAGGAACCGGATCATTGAGGCCATATTTTTCATTTAATATATGAATTTGTTCAGGAGAAAGTTTTTGCTGGTTTCGGAATGGCGTTCCCGGCAAAAATTTCATTAAAAAAAATGTAAAAGATGAAATCAAAAATAATGTGATCAAAAGGTAGATAATCCTTTGCGAGAGATACTTAACCACACCGGCACCTCCTAATAAAATGATTTACAATTTTCTTACAAAACTTCTCTTAACGGTCAAAAGAGAGTATCCCTAAAAGGAAATACTCTCCTTCGCCAATCAAACCTGATTTAAAATTATTTTTGAACATAAGCATCCCTGAAGGTTGTATCCGGACCGAACAAGTGGTCTTCTACGCCTTTAACATAAGGTTTTTGCAGGCGGAGATATGCACGTTGGTACAACGGCCCGATTGCGGCATCATTCATCAAGATTTTTTCTGCCTTCAGCATAACTTGCCAACGTTTTTCAGGGTTGTTCGCATAAGTTGTTTTTGCTTCATTGATTAGCTTGTCATATTGTTTATTGGAATAACCGGATTTATTGTTATCCCCGTTTGTGACAAACAGATCGAGGAATGTCATAGGGTCCTGATAGTCCGGTCCCCAACCGGCAAGCTGAATATCGTAGTCTTGGTTTGTATCCAATTGCAAGCGGTTTTTAAATGGTACGTTTTTCAGTTTGAGCGTTAAACCAGGTAAATTCTTTTCCAATTGGTTTTGGATAAATTCGCTTGATTTCTTGGCGTCGTCGGTGTCATCACCAAGCAGTTCAAACGTAAGACTCTTCACGCCAAGTTCTTTCAAGCCTTTTTCCCAGTATTTCTTAGCTTCCGAAGCATTATATTTTAGGAAATCTCCGTTTTCAGCACGGAAATCCTGCCCTGTTTTCGGATCTTTTACAAAGTCTTTCGGAACCAATCCGTTTGCAGGGATAGAACCGTTGCCTAATGTAGTATCAACATACGATTGTTTATCCACTGCCATTGCCAAAGCTTTGCGGATATTGATATTCGCTAAAGCAGTCTTCTTGCCGTTGCGCACTTCATTATATTTGAAGTAGAAGACGGAAGAAGTCGGATACGTATGGGCTTCTTTGCTGTTTTTATACTGCTGCGCATATTCGTTGCTCAAGCCGACACGGTCAACTTTGCCGGTGTTGTACAGGTTCACGCCGGTGTTAACCGCTTTGACAACTTGGAAATTGATTTGCTGCAATTTAACTTTATCTTTGTCATAATAATTCGGGTTTTTCACATATTTCCAGGTCAGACCTGTGCCGTTCCAATTTTTTAAGATAAATGGCCCGTTAAATAACATATTGTCGCTATTTGTCCCATATTTTTTCCCTTTCGATTCCACGAATTTTTGGTTTTGCGGGAAGTAGGTCGGGAATGCAAGCAATGATTTTAAGTATGGTGTCGGGCGTTCCAATTGGACTTGAAGCGTATAATCATCGATTGCCTTAACACCCAGTTCGCTCGGTTGCTTTTTGCCGGCCAAAATATCAGATGCATTTTTGATGACCCCGGCAAAAATATAGGAATATTGGGAGCCGACTTTCGGATTTACAGCCCTTTGCCATGAAAAGACATAGTCTTTCGCTGTTACAGGATCGCCATTCGACCATTTCGCATCTTTACGGAGTTTAAATGTATATGTCTTACCGTCTTTGCTTACAGTCGGTTCTTCGGCTGCATCAGCCAAATAGAGATTGTCATCTTTACCGATGCGGTAAAGGCCTTCCATCGTGTTTCCAAATAAGATGAAGCTTTCCTGGTCTGTTGCGAGCGTCGGATCGCCTGAAGGAATTTCAGCGCTAGCAATCCAGTTTAAGACTTGCTTTGTTGAGCTGTTGCCGCTTTTGCTGCCTGAACTGCTGCTGTTATTGCTGCCGCAGGCACCAAGCACAAGGGACAGCACAAAAGCCAAAGTCATGAAAACATAAAATTTTGACTTTTTCATCAGCTAACCACCCTTTTTTTATTTTTCTGAAAAGCAAGTGACTTTTCGAAATCAATTATACTAACATTTGTTTTACTTGTACATATTTTTTTATTGTTTTTTAATTACATTAAAAATAAGGAAAAAGTGAAAAAAATACCGCCACGCCAATATTGTAATCCCTTTCAAATCAATCAAAAATTTTAAAAAAACTATTATATT
>NZ_BKZP01000017.1 GCF_008974185.1 Weizmannia acidilactici | reverse complement strand
GCGGTAGCCGAAAGTGTACCCGATATTTAAACAGTGTCGAGAAAAACTTGACACATACCCTGTTTAAAAAAGAATTGACAAACCCCTGTGAAACTGCCATAATAGCTAAGAAAAGATGAATATTTACCTTTAAAAACAGTCCCGTGAGGCTGGCAAGGTTCCGGATAAATGTGTGCATGCCTGCACCTTGCCTTACTTTGGGCAAGGTGCTTTATTTATGCAAAAAGGGCATTCATCAAAAAAGAAACAAAAGGCTTTTCCGGAAATTCGTATCTTAAAATTTTCATATTACATGAGGGGAGAAAAACATGGAACAGCACGAAATTCAAGTCGACCAAAAACTGCCGTTTCTCAAAAGCCTGCCGCTGAGTTTCCAGCATTTGTTTGCGATGTTCGGTTCAACGGTCCTCGTCCCTGTATTGTTTAAAGTCGATCCTGCGACTATTTTATTAATGAACGGAATCGGGACGCTGCTTTATATCTTCATTACAAAAGGGAAAATCCCGGCTTATCTCGGGTCCAGCTTTGCTTTCATTTCACCGGTTTTCGCAGTACTGGCAAAATATTCGGGCATCCACGGCTACAGCTATGCATTGGGCGGCTTCCTGTTTGTCGGCATTATCCTTGTGCTTGTTGCACTCATTATTAAGCTGGCCGGAACCGCCTGGCTCGATGTTGTCTTCCCGCCTGCCGCAATGGGCGCGATCGTGGCCGTTATCGGGCTTCAGCTTGTCCCGACTGCAGCACAGATGGCGGGTCTTGTTAATTCTGATGCATCCGTAAAAAACTGGAGCCCGGATCCGCAGACGATTACCGTTTCGCTATTGACGCTGGCGATAACGGTCGTCTGCTGGGTTACACTACGCGGTTTTTTAAAAATCATCCCGATCCTAATCGGCATTATATGCGGCTACCTGATTTCTTTGGCGTTCGGCATCGTTGATCTCTCGGCCGTCCATAAAGCGGCCTGGATTTCTTTGCCGACTTACTACCCGATTCAATTCAACTGGTCCGACATTATGATCATTATTCCGGCGGCGCTCGTCATCATTCCGGAACATATCGGTCATTTAATCGTGACGGGCAATATTGTCAAAAAGGATTTGACAAAAGAGCCGGGCCTTGACCGGTCATTGATGGGGAACGGGATTTCCACCATCATCTCCAGTTTTGTCGGCGCGACGCCAAATACGACTTACGGTGAAAATATCGGGGTGCTCGCCATTACGCGCGTATATTCGACATGGGTAATCGGCGGAGCTGCGGTGATTGCCATTATCCTTTCCTTCTGCGGGAAACTCGCGGCGCTGATTTCGTCGATTCCGCAGCCGGTGATGGGCGGTATTTCCCTGCTGTTGTTCGGTGTCATTGCGGCAAGCGGTTTGCGGATGCTCGTGGAACAAAAAGTGGACTACGGAAAATCGCAAAATCTAATTTTGACCTGTGTTGTTTTGGCTGTTGGCTTAAGCGGCGCAACAATCAATATCGGTACTGCCTCTTTAAGCGGAATGGGCCTCGCAACCGTCGTCGCCATCATCTTAAGCCTCTTCTTTAAGCTGCTGAATATCTTTAAATTGGCAAATGAATGAACACACGGGGATGTCTCGAAAGTCAGTATCTGACCAGGGGACATCCCTTAAGTTTTTATTACCCTTTCATGTTTTACCATCAACTAAAAAATGCCCTGGTTTCCGGAATGCTGTCAGCTATGGTGCTGGCTGTTTGCCCGGACCGGTTGAGGGAATACTCCCGGCAAAAAAGTCCCAATTATAAAAATTTTTACTGGCATCTATTTGGTTCGTTTTGAAATCTTGATATAATAGCTGAGGAACGTAAAAACACAGTTTGGTTGGTAGTCCAAACGCATTAATGAAATGCCAGTAACCTTCCCCCCCTCGGGATGTCCATCGTTCCTTCTTTATTTAAGAGGGGGATTTATATGAAGTTAACTGTTGTTTTTTACGAAGAACCGTTTTGGGTGGGCGTGATTGAATTCGTTGAAGGTGAAAATCACTTAAAGGCCGGCCGGTTCGTGTTTGGCAATGAGCCAAAAGACGAGGAGATTCTTGATTTTGTCCATAATCATTTAGCTGATTTCATTCAAAAGCTTACACAAAGCGTAGCATTGGAAGGAAGCTACAAAAGGAAGGTCAATCCAAAACGCCTTGCGCGCCAAGTTTCGAAGGAAATGAAAACTAAAGGCGTCTCTACCTACGCGCAACAGGCTATTCAAATGGAGTACGAAAAAAGAAAACAAGAGAAGAAGAGGATTTATCGGGAGAAAAAAGAAAAAAAGAAGAAGCTCAAAAGAGAAATAAAAAAGAAAAAAGCAAAAGAAAAACATCGCGGGCATTAAACAAGGCTACAGGGTGCTTTATTCATCTTAGGAATGAGGCGCCTATTTTTGTAATTAAAAGTTCAGCTTTTGCCAATATTCACGGAAATTATATTATAATTGTACCATTCCGTTATGAAGAAAGGATGAGGAGCAATGCCAAACCGGCCGGATCCAACCGAGTATGCGGCTTACTATGCAGCATATGTAAGCCTTGTACCTGATGGAGCCATTACTGAAATTTTAGAAACACAAATCCATAATACTGTTAGCTTATTGAAAAAAATATCAGAAGAACAGGCCTCATACCGTTATGCACCGGGAAAATGGAGCATGAAGCAAGTAGTGGGGCATATGGCAGATACAGAACGTATCATGGCTTACCGGCTGCTCAGCATTGCCCGCGGGGAAACCGTGTCACTCCCGGGATTTGACCAGGATCTTTATGTGGCCAATGCAGCATTTGACGAACAGCCATTTGCTGATTTGATTGATCACTTCGCAGCTGTCCGGCAAGCCACTTTGCATCTGCTCAAAGGGCTGGATGGAAATGCCTGGATGCGGAAAGGAACCGCCAATGAAGCGGAGATGACCGTGCGGGGGATCGCTTATGTCATCGCAGGGCATGAGCTTCATCACATAAAAGTGCTGAAAGAAAAATATCTCCGTTAGAAACATGACAAAAGCCCGGCTCCATTTCGGATACCGGGCCTTTTTCTGATGCTTATCGGATCAAATTCGTTTTCGCCAATTCAATCAGCTCATTACCGCGGCCGTTTAAGACGGCTTTCAGCATCCAGAGCGTAAAGCCGTGCGCCTGTTCATACGTAATTTTCGGCGGCAAGGACAATTCCTGGCGGTTTACGGCAACGTCAATAATGGCAGGACCGTCATGTTCAAATGCTTCGCGCAACGCCCCTTCAAGATCAGCCGGGTCTTCCACACGGATCCCTTTCATTTCCATCGCTTCGGCAATGGCTGCGAAGTTCGGGCTGTCAAGGCCTGTTCCGGTTTCCGGATAACCGGCTGCTTTCATTTCCAGTTCAACGAAGCTTAATGCCGTGTTGTTAAATACAACCGCTTTAACCGGCAATTTATGCTGGCGGAGTGTTAAAAGGTCACCCATTAACATGGATAATCCGCCGTCGCCGCAAAGCGCAACAACCTGCCGGCCCGGCTGCGCAATGGCCGCACCGATCGCCTGCGGAAGCGCATTGGCCATCGTCCCGTGGTTAAACGAACCGAGCAAACGCCGTTTACCGTTCATCTGCAAATAACGCGCTGCCCATAAAGTCGGCGTGCCGACATCGCAGGTGAACACAGCATCCTCGTCCGCCAAATCACTTACAAGTTTTGTTAAATATTGCGGGTGGATCGGTTTGCGCCCTGGTTTGCCCACTGCAAGCTCATCAAGACCTTCCCTTACTTTCTGGTAGGCTTTGACATGTTTATCCAGGTGCTTGCTGTTATTCTTTTCTTCAATCAATGGGAGTAAAGCTTCAACAGTGTCTTTTACATCCCCGACAACCCCGAGTGTAAGCGGGGTACGGCGGCCTAAATGTTCAGAACGGATATCCACCTGCAGGACTTTCGCATTTTTCGGATAGAATTGGCGGTACGGGAAGTCCGTTCCAAGCATAAGAAGCGTATCGCATTCCATCATCGCGTCATAGCCGGAAGAATACCCGATCAAGCCTGTCAAACCGGCGTAGTAAGGATTATCATATTCCAAAAATTCTTTTCCGCGCAAAGCTACAACCATCGGAGATTTCAGCTTGTTGCACAGTTCCATGATTTGGTCATGGGCGCCTGCACAGCCTGCACCGCAAAGCAGCGTAACTTTTTTGCCTTCATTTAAATAGGCAGCCAGTCGATTGAGATCTTCATCCGACGGCCTGACAACCGGTTTTGCCACATGGACCGGAACTTCAGGAACAGCCGCATTGTCGTCCAAACCGGCAACATCGCCAGGAAGAACGAGTACCGAAACACCTTGTTTTGCAATTGCCTGCTGCATTGCCATATTGACCATCAGCGGCATTTGTTCCGGGCGCTGTACAGTTTCAACAAAATGGGCACAGTCTTTGAAAATCAGTTCAGGGCGCGTTTGTTGGAAATATTCGCTCCCGATTTCGCTGCTCGGAATATGGGCAGCAATCGCCAGCACCGGAATGCGCGACCGGTTGCAATCATAAAGGCCGTTGATCAAATGAAGGTTTCCCGGGCCGCTGCTACCTGCGCAAACCGCAATGCTGTTATTGAGCAAAGAATCAGCGCCGGCCGCAAAAGCTGCAACTTCTTCGTGGCGCACACCAATCCACTCGATCCGGCCCGAACGCCTTACTGAGTCGAGCACCGCGTTCAGCGAATCCCCAACAATCCCGTAAATTCTTTTCACACCTGCATTTAATAATGAATCAATCAGCAAATCTGCAATTGTTTTTGCCATGTTTTATCCCCTTCTGTCGTAATGTTCTAGAAAATCCCCAAACAGCTGACTAAAAATTTCCTTTCCTTCATTTGTGCACCAAAAGCTTTTTCAAATCCCTTCTTTCCCGTTAGTTTTCCTCCCGGATGCAAAATTAAACAATTTTCCGGACATGTCCGCACAAACTGTTATAGTATGAATACAAACTGTACTATAATGGTCACAAAAAGTTCACATTTATATATTAAACCTATAATCATAGTAAAAACAAGGTTTTTGCACTTAAAAATAAACAAATTAACTTAAATACACAAAACTGTATTAGTCAATATTTAATAAATATTAGTACACATTTTTAAAGCGGTTGCATTTTTTCTCCTGATACCACAAAATAGACAAAACCGGCACGCCCCGTTTACGTTATGATAAAAATAGACATTTCCAAAGAAAGGAATGAAAAAAATGACGGTCTACACGATTGACCAGCTGGCCCAAATGATTGACCATACGAATTTAAAACCGTACGCAGACGGAACGACGATGAAAAAACTTTGTGATGAAGCGCGCCAGTACCATTTTAAAATGGTCGCCATCAACTCCGTCCAAACCGCCCTCTGCAAAACATTTTTGCAAGGCACGGATATCCATGTCGGGGCGGCCATTTCGTTTCCGCTCGGGCAAACGACAATAGAAACGAAAGCTTTTGAAACATCTGATGCGATTGAAGACGGCGCGGATGAAATCGACTATGTCGTCAATCTCTCTGAACTGAAAAACAAAAATTACCGCTACATCGAAAAAGAGATGGAAACCATTGTCGGCATTTGCAAGCAGGAAGGCGTCATCTCGAAGGTCATTTTTGAAAATTGCTACTTGGAAAAACATGAAATTGAAATGCTCGCTCGGATCGCTAAAAAGGTAAAACCGGACTTTATTAAAACATCAACCGGATTCGGCACAGGCGGGGCAAACATAGACGACGTCCGGCTGATGAAAGAAATCGTCGGGGATGAAATAAAAGTAAAAGCAGCCGGCGGGATACGGGATGCCGAAACTTTCCTGGCCATGATTGAAGCCGGGGCCGAGCGGATCGGCACAAGTTCGGGCGTCCAGATTATCAACAGCCTGCAGGAAAAAGCCGAAAATGGTATCATTACAATCGGTTAAAGGAGGACGGATTCCATGGATGGAGCAGAAATGAAAAAAAACTGTGCCAAAGCAGCTTTGGGTTATATTCAAAACAACACAGTAATAGGCCTTGGTGGTGGCAGCACCATTTCACACCTGATTGATTTGATTCGGATAGAAAAACTCGATGTCAGAGTTGTTACGCCTTCTTTCCAAACAAAAATGCGCTGCCTGGAAAAGGGGCTGCATGTTATCCCGACTTTTTCGGTGGACCGCATTGCTATTGCTTTTGACGGGTGCGACGAAGTGGATGCACAGCTCCATGCCTTAAAAAGCGGCGGCGGCATCCATACGAAAGAAAAATTAATCGGTACCATGGCAGACACATACATATTGCTCGCAGACGAAAGCAAATTTGCAGAAACGCTGGCTTTTAAGCACCCAGTCTGCCTTGAGATTTTAGAAGATGCGCTTTCGTATGTTGAAAAGGAAGTCCGCGTGCTCGGCGGGGAACCTTGTTTGAGGCGAAGCAATGCAAAAGACGGTATTACCGTATCGGATTACGGACACCTACTCATGGATGTCCGGTTTTCGAATGTTCAAAACATTAAGCAGCTTGACCATGATTTGAATCATATCGCGGGCGTCGTGGACACCTCTTTGTTCGTCGGTGTAGCCAATAAAGCGCTGATTGCAGGGGAATCCGGCATCCGCGTTGTCGAAAAGCTGTAATATCCTAAAAGTCGGTAAACCGTGGAATGGCAAAATTTACGGGACTCCTGCAGGAAAAGCGGATCAGGCGGGGCTCCAAAGCGAGTGAATTTCTCAATGATCAAAAGGACTTCCTTTTTTCTGAATCAGCGGCAGAAGAATCAGCGGACTTCCCCGAGAAATCGGCGGTAACATCATTTAAATCAGCGAAAAACGACCTGAAATCGGCAATTCGAAAAAAAACGAGGGAGAAGCCAAGCCCCACTGCAAAAACATAGTCTGAAACGAAGAAAACCCGTTGAGGAAAATGAATTTCCCAACGGGTTTTCTTGCTTTTTAATATAATCCGTATGGAGACTCTTTCAAATTGATGAATATGTTTTTCGTTTGCGTGTAGGCATCCAAAATGCTCTTATACGTTTCACGGCCGATACCGGATTTTTTATAGCCGCCGAACGGGGCGCCGGCAGGCAGTTGGTTATACGTATTGATCCACATGCGCCCGGTTTCGACGCAGCGCGCTACCCTCATAGCGCGGTTGAAATTGGCCGTCCAGACCGCGCCGCCAAGGCCGTATTCCGAATCATTCGCCATGCGGATGACTTCTTCCTCAGTCTTAAATTTAATGACGGTTGCGACAGGGCCGAAAATTTCTTTCTGTGCAATCCGCATATCATTTGTGGCATCCGCCAGTATGGTCGGCGCCATAAAGAAGCCTTGATCCAGGCCGTTTTCCGTCAATCTGCGTCCGCCCGTTACAAGCCGGGCGCCTTCTTTTTGGCCGATTTCCACATATTCCAATATTTTTTCAAGCTGCCGTTCGTTAATTTGCGCGCCCATTTGCACACCGTCTTCCCACGGCAGGCCGACTTTGATTTTTTCGAAAGCTTCTTTTAAAGCAGCCAGGAACTTATCATAAATGCCTTCCTGCACAAAAATCCGCGACCCGGCGCAGCAGACCTGGCCCTGGTTGAACAAAATGCCGAGTTGTGCCCCTTCAAGTGCTTGTTCCCATGGTGCATCATCAAAAATAATATTGGCCGATTTGCCGCCCAGTTCCAAAGTTGCCGGGATTAATTTATCAGCAGCCGCTTTTGCCACTGTGTAGCCGACTTCTGTTGAACCGGTAAACGCCAATTTGCTGAAGCCCGGGTGTTCCAGCATATAATTCCCGGAATCCGACCCTCTGCCTGTAACGACATTCACAACCCCGGCCGGCAGCACTTGATCCAAAAGCTTTGCCAGTTCCAAAAGGCTGAGCGATGTGGAGGATGACGGATGGATGACAACCGTGTTACCCACCGCAATCGCCGGCGCAATTTTCCACGCTGCCATCAAAAGCGGGAAGTTCCAAGGGACAATCTGCCCGACAACGCCGATCGGCTCTTTCAAGTTGATCGTGATCGTTTCTTCATCCAATGCTTTTGCCGTTCCTTCTTCCGAGCGAATCACGCCGGCAAAATAGCGAAAATGGTCGGCGCTTAAAGGAATGTCAATCCCTTTTGTTTCCCTTAAAGGCTTGCCGTTATCGAGCGTTTCGACCAAAGCGAGATGTTCCGCATTTTCATCGATCAAATCCGCTATTTTCAACAGCATTTGGCTTCTTTCAAGAATGCTAGTCTTTTTCCAGGATTGCAAAGCTTCCGTTGCCGCTTCAACAGCAGCATCCACATCTGCATGGCTTGCATCGACAAACTCCGACAGTTTTTCGCCATTGCCCGGATTGTAACTTGTGATTTTCCTCCCGCTTGTCCCTTCAACCCATTTGCCGCCGATATAAAGCTTGTACTGTTCATCTACTGCATGTTTCATATCATGTAAAACCATGCTCATGAAGAAGACTTCCTTTCTGTTTCGGGATTAAAAAATGCCGCAATTTTATTTTACTCCGGGCCGATCAACACACAAAGGAAACCGCTCCCAATTCACAAAATTGTAAAACCCCGCCAATCGAGCGGGGCGAAACATTAAATTTTTTCAAGCACTTCCCGGCCAACCTGTGGATCACTATCTTTCTTGGCTTTGCGTATCATGCCGACAAGCAAATAAACGACCGGTGTCATCACAATGGAAGCCGCAAATTTAAATATATATTGGGTAAAAATCAGCGTCCCGAGTACCCGGACCGGCACCGTTCCGTAAAAAGCAATGGTAATAAAAATGGATGTATCAATCAATTGGCTCAGCATTGTAGAAGCATTGTTGCGCAGCCACAGCTTTTTTCTGCCGTGCTTTTTCTTCAATTTATTGAAGACGAACACATCCAGGTTTTGGCTGATGATATAGGAAACGAGGCTGGCAAGAATGACACGGAAACTGCCGCTTAAAATCGTTTCAAACGCATCCTGGTGCCCGAATGCAGGCGCTGCAGGCAGATGGATCGTGATCAGAATAAAAATCATCGCCAAAATCTGTGTAATAAACCCGGCCTGGACCGTCGCCCTGCCTGCTTTTTTCCCGTAAACTTCCACAGTCACATCAACAAGCGGATAAGTAAAAATATAAATAACGGCGGCGGCCGGCAGCACAATCGCATCACCGATATGGAAAAGCTTAACGGATACGATGTTCGATAAAATCAAGAGCCCGACAAATATCCCGTTCAAATAAGCATTCATCCTTGTCCCCCCTTACCGGTTATCCACTTTTTCGGGATACATGTCATGGTTCATCAAGCGGTAATGGGCCATTTCTTCGTATTTTGTTCCCGGTTTCCCGTAATTGCACCAAGGATCGATTGAAATCCCGCCGCGCGGTGTAAATTTCCCCCAGACTTCGATATATCGGGGATCAAGCAGCTTGATAAGATCGTCCATAATGATATTCACGCAGTCTTCGTGAAAATCGCCGTGGTTTCGGAAACTGAACAAATACAATTTTAAAGATTTGCTTTCAACGATTTTTTTGTCCGGGATATAGGAAACATAGATCGTTGCAAAATCCGGCTGGCCGGTAAGCGGGCATAAACTCGTAAATTCCGGGCAGTTAAATTTCACAAAATAATCACGGTCTGCATGCAGGTTATTGACCGCCTCCAATACACCCGGATCATAGTCCGTAGGGTATTTTGTTTTCTGGTTCCCCAGCAGCGTTAAATCCTTCAATCCTTCTTCTTGCTTTCTTCCAGCCATAAAAAACCTCCTCGAAAAAATGTTCCCCGCCATTTTTTCCAGGAGAGATCCCGAACCCTTATTTTCCGAATAAGATGAAAAAAAGCCATATCCTTTATGGACATGGCGGTACATTCCATTTATCCATAGTTTTTTATAGAGGGTTGAGCTATGAACCTCTCCCGATCGGGTAGTTGTTTTGTTCCTATTTTAAAAAATTTTGCCGGGCATGTAAACCCCCTTTTACTGTACGGCTTGTTGGATGGCTTCGCGTGTAATTTTCGCATGGTCCTCATTCCAGCGCACTTCCCCGTTTTCAAGGAGAAAAATTTGTGGGGACTCGTGCCGGATGCCGAACGTTTCCGCAATGTGATTGGAAACAGGCCGGTCTTCAATGACCAACACCTCGGCCGCCGGGATATCCGTTTCTTTTACAAATCCGAGATTCTTCGTGGGCTTTTGCGCTGATCGGGCATCTTGTACTGTGCTTAAAAAGCAGGCGCTTGCCGCTTCCCTGAACAAATTGTTCCAGTTCTTCCACTGTGTGGAGCTGTTGTACTGCCATTGTGATTCCTCCCATTTTAAAAGTTCATCTTTTAGTGTACCAATACAAGCCGATCTAATCACGGGAGAAGCTTTCTGTGCGGATGTGAAAAATGCCGGCCGAGGGAAGCAGCGACAATCACGACGATGGCCAAAACCATCACGATTTCTATATACAGGCTCGTTTCCGCTTCGTAGACGGCAGCCGTCTGGTTGCTTTCCGACATACCGGTTCCATTACCCGGGATCAATCGTACAAAAAGCTTGAAATCGGGTTTCAATATTAATCCTTTTCATCCTATTCAAAAACAGGCCCATCCGGTTCCGGGCGGGGCGTTGCTGCGCGGTTTCTGCGGCGCATCCATTTGCTGCACAGGAAAATGGCAAACATCAGGCCGAAACTGACGAGCAGGCCGATCCTTTCGTTTCTGTGCAGAAGCCCGCCTGAAATCACCGCCAATATAAAGGCGATCCCGGCAAAGGAAGTGAAGGGATAACCAAATACCTTATACGTTCCCTGTTTCCGCGCATACGTCGGATGCAATTTAATATGGGAAGCCAAAATATTGACCCAGTTTAAAATCAAGAGTACACCTGCCGCGGTCGTGACATATTCATACAGTGTTTTTGGCAGTAGGAAGGAAAACAGTACGGAAACCGCAAGCCCTGCAGCCGTCAGCAGCAAAGCATAAATGGCCACCCCTCTTTTATTTTTCTCTTCCAGCTTTTTCGGCGCGTCCCCGTCATCGGCGAGCGCCACTAAAATCTGTGTAATGGAAAACAGCGCGCCGACCATTGTGGAAAACGCAGCACTGATAATAATCACGTTGAATATGGAATCGAGATAAGGAATATGGAAAGCCGATAATGCCGTCACAAACGGGCTTTCCGAAGCATTGACCGCCCGCCAACCTGCCATCAGCACGACAAACAGCAAAGATAGCACATATATGGCGACAAGCGTGATCAAAAGGCCGTATCCGGTTTTCGGAATATCTTTTTGATTTTTCAGCTCAGCGGATGCCACACCGACCACTTCCATACCGCCGAAGGAAAAAAAGATAAAAATCAGCGCAGACCACAGCCCTGTGATGCCGTTCGGAAAAAGCTGAAAGTTCCCCGGCGACCTGACCGTATTGCCCGCCGACGGATGGATGGCGCCCAGTAAAAACAGCACGCCGAAAACAATGAAAACGACCAATGTCGATAATTTAATCATCGCAAACAGCGATTCAATTTTCCCGAAATTTTGCATGCCCATCAAATTGATGCCAAAGCCAAGGAGGGCAAATACAATCGTAAAAATCCAAAGCGGGGTATGCGGAAACCAAAATTGCGTAAAAGTGGAAAGGGCGACAATTTCGCTCGACATGATCAGAATGCCGGACAGCCAGTACATCCAGCCGATGACAAAACCGTACGGACTGCCGAATGCTTTTTTCGCGTATGTCCGGAACGAGCCCGGCTGAGGGTCATTAACCGTCATTTCTGCGAGCGCGCTGAACACAAAATACGCCGTTACCCCGGCAAACAAATAGCCGATTAAAATGGACGGACCGGCAAGGCGGATCGACAGCCCAGTGCCGAGGAAAAACCCCGCACCGATAATGGAGCCGATGCCAATCAGGGAAAGCTGCCACCATGGAAGTCCGCGCCCTTTCCCCTTTCTTGCCTGCTTTTCCTGCTGATGGCGGACAGCCTGTTTAAACGTTTGATGATATTTCACAGTAAAAATCCCCTTCTATGAATGGCGTCTTTATGGAGAAGTATCTCCGAACGCCTGCGAATCATACATAGAAGGGGTCAGCAGTTATTCTGTGCTTTTTAACGGTTCTTCTTCTTTTTCAAACAATTTCCCCGGCCAGAACGCATAGCGGCAGAGCACCGTTGTAATCGCCGGCACCAGGAGCGGGCGGACGACAAACGTATCCAGCAGGACACCGATGGCGGTGACAATCCCGAATTGCAATAAAATCTGGATCGGAAGGACGGTCAACACCGCAAACGTGCCGGCAAGAATGAGCCCTGCTGATGTAATGACAGCGCCTGTTTCCGTCACACCGAGCACAATTGCACGCTTGTGCGGCAGCCGCTGTTTATTTTTCCAAATGCTTGAAATCATAAAGATATCGTAATCTTCCCCAAACCCGACAAGAAAGACAAAGGCATAGAACGGAATCAAATCCTGGATGGCCGGAATGCCCAAACCGTAATGGATGAGGAGCCAGCCGGCACCCAAAGCGGAAACATAAGACAAGAACACCGTCACAATCAAGTACACCATGGCGACAAGCGAACGCAAATACAAGCGCCGCAATGATCAAAATGACAAACGGCATAATATTTTCATATCCCTTTCCGTCGTGTTGGCCGTATCATAAAGGGAAGACGTCACCCCGCCGATCCAAAGATGGCTGGTTCCTGCCACGCCCGCATCTTGCAAAGCCTTTACTGCCTGTTTTTTGATCTTCGGAATCGATTCAATCGATTTTTTGTCATATGGATTTTGCTTCAAGGAAACTTCATAAAACTCATAATGTTTATTCTTCCCGTATTCCGGACCTGTCACCTCGTCAACAAACAAAAGCTTTTCCAACGCTCCTTTTACATCCGCATCTTTTCCTTCCGTATTAACAATAAGGTTGTAAAACGTTTGCCGCCTATGCCTATCTCGCCCTCATTAAAACCGGAAACCATAAACAGGCCGACGGATCCCGCCTGTTCCCTTCTGCCGAAACGGCTGCAAACCGTATTATAACCGTATTTTGGCAAGGATTTTTCGGGAGAATCGCCGCGTAAATGACCAGGCCCGTTCTTTAACGGGTTTTTGTGTCTTTTTAAAAGATGATTTCCCGGGGTAAAACCGGGAATAGTACCCTAATTTAATTAACAGCTTTGATCCGGGACTTTTTTGCCATTAAAATCTTAATTTATTGAATATTTTTTATAAAAAATTATACTAAGCCCATCATCAATCTATTCTTTCTTTCGGAAGGGGAATTCTTTTGGAACGGAATCATACGATCATGCAGTTTTTTGAATGGAACACGAAAGCGGACGGAAAACATTGGAACCGCCTGAAAGAGCTGGCACCCGAATTAAAAGCGGGCGGGATTGATTCCGTGTGGCTTCCGCCTGTCACAAAAGGGCAGTCAGCCGAAGACAACGGCTATGGCGTCTATGACCATTATGACCTCGGTGAATTCGACCAGAAAGGCACGGTCAGAACGAAGTACGGAACCAAACAGGAACTGCATGAGGCCATCCGGGCATGCCACGAGCATGAAATTTGCGTCTATATCGACGTGGTCATGAACCACAAAGCGGGGGCGGATGAAACCTAAGCTTTTCAGGTAGTGGAAGTCGACCCAATGGACCGGAATAAAGAGATCTCAGAACCGTTTGAAATAGAAGGATGGACGAAATTCAATTTCGAAAACCGGCACGGCCAGTATTCTTCTTTCAAATGGAATTTCAACCATTTCAGCGGCGTGGATTATGACCAGCGGACCGGGCGGAATGGCATTTTCCGCATTGTCGGCGAAAATAAGCATTGGAACGAGAATGTGGACAGCCAATTCGGAAATTTCGATTACTTGATGTACGCCGATATTGACTACAACCATCCGGACGTCAAAAGGGAAATGATTGAATGGGGCAAATGGCTTGCCGATACGACCAGCTGCGACGGTTACCGGCTCGATGCCATTAAACATATCAATTTTGATTTTATCCGCGATTTTGCCTCCGAATTAATGGCGCACCGCGGGAAAAATTTTTATTTTGTCGGCGAGTTTTGGAACCCGCAGCTGGAAGCATGCCAAAAATATTTGGACCATGTAGAATTTAAAATCGACCTGTTCGATGTCGCGCTGCATTATAAATTGCGCGATGCTTCCATTAAGGGAAGGGATTTTGACTTAACAACCATTTTCGATGAAACACTCGTCCAAACACACCCGCTGAATGCCGTCACTTTTGTCGACAACCATGATTCGCAGCCGAGCGAATCCCTTGAATCATGGGTGGAAGACTGGTTTAAGCAGAGTGCTTATTCCCTGATTCTTCTCCGGAAAGACGGCTACCCGTGTGTATTTTACGGGGACTTTTACGGAATCGACGGAGACCATCCGATTCCGGGCAAGAAAGATGCTATTGCGCCGCTATTATATGTGCGCCTGGAAAAAGTTTACGGCGAACAGGATGACTATTTTGACCACCCAAATACGATTGGTTGGGTGCGCCGCGGCGTTTCGGAACTGCCGCATTCAGGCTGTGCTGTTGTCATTTCAAACGGTAACGGCGGGGAAAAAAGAATGTTTGTCGGAAAAGAACGCGCCGGGGAAATTTGGGTGGATGTAACAGGTGCAAGGAAGGAGAAAATTACGATCGAAGAAGAAGGCTTTGCCAGGTTCCCGGCCAACGGGGGCAGCGTTTCCGTATGGATCGAGGAAGAAAATAAATAGTCGGCGGCCGGCCAACAAAACATTGGCTGTTTCTTTTACATATTGTGGCCGTCCGCCGCCAGCAAATCATTCATATTGGCGACATCACGCAGAAGCCCGAAACCGTGATCCCCATGCCGAGGGGCACCATATTTTATGCCGTATGTGTAAAATATTTTTCGAGGGAAAAATAGGGATCGATCAGCCTGTATACAAGCACTTCATCGGCAATAGGGAATTTAAGCAAGATTTTTAGGTTGTCATATCTTCACCTGGATAAGGGGCAATTCCAACATCCTATAAAAAGCTGAGGATATATAATGATCGCTAATTTCTGAGACTCCTGCGGGAAAAGCGAGCAAGAAGAGACCCAGTGTGCTTGAGGGACGAGCGAGGAGGCTCGCGACGCTTGCGGAAAGCGAGTAAATTTCGCGATCATCAAAAAGAGGTGCCCATATTCCCGGTTTAAAGGCTTTTTGGATTGCCCTTATCCAGGGAAGCAAGCAAAGTGCGGTAGCCAAAAGCGTACAAAAAGAGTGGCTGGACATCACTGATTTTTAAACGATGTCGAGAAAAACTTGACACATACTGAAAAAATTTCTCCTTGCTATTTTGCCTGCATGCTGATAGGATAGAAGAGTATGATTTGGAAAGCGAATATTCAACGTCAAGAGTCTTTCCAAGCAGATAATTTTGACCAAGGAAGTTAAGGCCATACGGACAGCCGGGTCAAATGCCGAATCGGCAACTTTTGGTTGCCTTATTGATTGAGTTGGAAGCTCAAATTTTATAAGTTGGTTACTTTACAACCGGTGCGTGTGCACATCAACTTGTGAAACGATCAATAAGAGTGGTAAAAGTAATTATTTGCTATATAGACTCTGATCCGATTTGAATATTAAAAAGCTTTCTTCCATAATGTCCCAGGACTTTTATGGCAGATGGATATCCGTTTATCCCGGATATTCGTATGCTTTTTTAATATGATGATTTTTATGAAGCAAGTGTTGTGCGCGGGCCCGCGATCTGCACTTGCTTTTTTGTTTGCCTTTTTCCGGCATGCCACAAGTTTAAAATCTATTTTGAAGGAGATAAGAGAATGGGAAAAGCATTGATTATCGGTTGCGGCGGCGTGGCCTCGGTAGCTGCCTATAAATGTTGCCAAAACAGCGAAGTATTTGAAGAAATCTGCATTGCAAGCCGGACAAAATCGAAATGTGATGCGTTAAAAGTAAAACTGGACGGCGGCAAAACGAAAGTCACCACGGCGCAAGTGGATGCCAATCATGTGGAAGAGCTGATTGCTCTAATTGAAAAAGAAAAACCGGATGTTGTCATGAACTTGGCGTTGCCATACCAGGATTTAACCATCATGGAAGCTTGCCTCGCCACAAAAACAAACTATCTCGATACAGCCAACTACGAACCCGAGGATACGGCAAAGTTTGAATACAAATGGCAGTGGGCTTACCGCGAACGCTTTAAAGAAGCCGGCATTACCGCACTTTTGGGGAGCGGCTTTGACCCGGGCGTGACCGGCGTTTTTTCCGCCTATGCGTTGAAACACCATTTCGATGAAATTGAGTATATTGATATTTTGGACTGCAATGCCGGAGACCATGGCTACCCGTTCGCAACAAACTTCAATCCGGAAATCAACATCCGCGAAGTTTCTGCAAACGGCAGCTACTGGGAAAACGGCAAGTGGGTCGAAACGAAGCCGATGGAAATCAAGCGCGTTTACAACTTCCCTGAAATCGGCGAGCGGGATATGTATTTGTTGCACCATGAAGAAATTGAATCCCTCGCGCTGAACATCCCGGGCATCAAGCGGATCCGTTTCTTCATGACATTCAGCGAGAGCTACCTGACGCACCTGAAATGCCTCGAAAATGTCGGCATGACTTCCATTGAACCGATTGAATTCGAAGGCAAACAAATCGTGCCGCTCCAGTTCTTAAAAGCTGTGCTGCCGGATCCCGCTTCACTCGGCCCGCGCACAAAAGGCAAAACGAATATCGGCTGCATCTTCCGCGGAAAAAAAGATGGCAAAGACAAAACATACTATTTGTACAATGTGTGCGACCACGAAGCCTGCTACAAAGAAGTGGGTTCGCAGGCGGTTTCTTATACGACCGGCGTTCCGGCAATGATCGGCGCAATGATGCTGATGACCGGCACATGGGATTACAAAGGCGTCTACAACATCGAAGAGTTTGATCCGGACCCGTTCATGGAAGCCCTGAACAAATGGGGCCTGCCGTGGAAAGAAAGCTTTGATCCGGAGCTTGTGGACTGATGAAGATCGAACAACTGCCAACCCCGTGCTATGTCATTGATGAAAAGAAACTTGAAAACAACCTGAAAATTTTAAATGGCGTCATGAAACGGACCGGATGCAAAATTGTCTTGGCCCAGAAAGCTTTTTCGATGTATACGCTGTATCCGCTCATTGGGAAGTACTTAAGCGGCACAACGGCAAGTGGCCTGTATGAAGCCCGCCTCGGCTATGAGGAAATGGGTAAAGAAAACCATGTTTTTTCGGCTGCCTACCGTGATGATGAAATCGATGAAATTATCTCGATCTGTGACCATATTATTTTTAATTCCTTCTCGCAGCTCGAGAAATTTAAGGATAAAGTGCTGAAAGCCGGCAAAAAGATCGGCCTGCGCATCAATCCGGAATGTTCCACCCAGGTCGGCCACGCCATTTATGACCCGTGTTCCCCGGGATCCCGCTTCGGCGTGACAAAAGAACATTTCCGTCCCGAATTGCTGGACGGCGTTTCCGGGCTGCATTTCCACACCCTCTGCCAGCAAAACGCGGATGATTTGGAAACAACTTTGAATGCTGTTGAACAAAAGTTCGGCGAGTGGCTCCCGCAAATGGAATGGATCAATTTCGGCGGCGGCCACCATATTACAAGGGAAGATTACGATATCCCTTTGCTGGAAAAATGCATTCAACGGATGCAGGACCAATACGGCTTGGAAGTATATCTCGAACCTGGCGAAGCCGTTGCCTTGAATGCCGGCTATCTCGTCACGACAGTGCTCGATACGGTGAAAAACGGCATGGATATTGCCATTCTCGACACATCCGCTTCCTGCCATATGCCGGATGTGCTCGAAATGCCGTACCGCCCGCCGCTGTTCGGGTCCGGGGAACCAGGGGAAAAACCGTATACGTACCGTCTCGGCGGCCAGACCTGCCTCACCGGCGACACGATCGGGGATTATTCTTTCGACCGGCCGTTAAAAGAAGGCGACCGGCTTGTATTTGGCGACATGGCCATCTATACGATGGTGAAAAACACGACATTTAACGGCATGCCGCTCCCGGCCATCGCCATCCGGGACCGGAACGGGGACTGCAAGGTCGTCCGCGAATTCGGGTACGAAGATTTTAAAATGCGGTTGGCTTAATCCGTTAATAAGAGAATCGGGCTTCGGAATGAGGTCCGGTTCTTTTTTTAAATGAAAAATCACGCAGGCCTGCTCCTTAAGAGCATCTTGCTTCCCAACTTAAGTAATCGTAATTATAATTATATTTGCAAGCTTCCATCATCGTCTCCTGGTTTTGCAGGCCTGCCCATATAATATCACTTTCGAACAGCTATCTTCTTTAGTATTTTTACTATTTGAAGCCATTAGGTGTTCTTTTTTATGTTGCCTGAATTTCAATATATGGAGGGATGGCAATGAAAAAACGGGCAATTGTTTATTGCGAAAATCAATTTGGCACAACAGACGGAAAAACAGCGAACGGGCTGATCCGCGAACCCGGCAATTATATCATTACCGCCGTCATTGACAGCAGCAAACAGGGGCAGGATGCCGGGCGATATCTCGACAACAAGTTTAACAGCATCCCGATTTGCAAAGACCTGGAAGATGCACTTCTCCATTCAGGACAAACACCGGATGATTTCATTTTCGGCATTGCGCCGACAAACGCCTTTTTGAAACCGGAAGAAAGAGAAGTCATTATCGAGGCAATGAAAGCCGGATTAAACATCATCAACCCGCTTCAGGAATTTTTGACGGATGATGAAGAAATGATGGCCTGCGCACGGGAATGCGGGGTAACCATCCGGGACATCCGCAAACCGAGGCCGAAAAAAGAGTGGACCTTGTTTACGGGTGAAATATTAAACATCAATACGCCTGTTGTTGCGGTGCTGGGCACAGACGGCGCCTGCGGCAAGCGGACTACCGCGAAATTCCTTGAAAGGGGATTCAGAGAAAAAGGCTATAAACCGGCCTTTATTGCAACCGGCCAAACCGGCTTGATCCAGGGGGCCCAATACGGCTTCGCCATGGATGCTTTTCCGCTGCAGTTTTTGATTGGCGAGTTGGAGCGTGAAGTCCTAAGAGCCAATAAAAACGAGCATCCGGACATCATCATTGTGGAAGGGCAGGGGGCGCTCAGCCACCCCGCATATGCGAGCTCGGTCGGCATTTTAAAAGGTGCAAGGCCGCAAGCTGTTATTTTGCAGCATGCCCCAAAAAGGAAAATTTTGTCAGATTTCCCGTTTGCTGAAGTGCCGAAAGTAGAAGATGAAATCAGCTTGATTGAACACTTTGGAAAAACAAAAGTCATCGGGATTACTCTGAACCATGAAAGCATGACAGACGGCGAACTGGAAGAGACGATCCGTGAATATGAAGAAACATACCATCTTCCTGTTTCCGATGTGTTAAAAACCGGCACGGATAAAATGATTGATGCCATTATCGATTTCTTCCCTTCCCTGAAGAAGGCAGTGGTTTCCTGATGGTGCTTTTGCCGCGGGTAGAAATCAATCTTGAAAAAATCAAACACAATGCAAAAACATTAAAAAAAATATACGGAAGGAAAGGAATCGATGTTACAGGCGTTGTAAAAGGGGTTGCTGCCGACTTGAAGATTGCCGCTGCTTTGGTGGAATGCGGCATTACGAGCCTGGCAGACTCAAAAATTGCCAATATCATAAAATTGAAAAGAGCCGGCATCAAAGCGGACCTGATCTTATTGCGCTCCCCCGGCATCAGTGAAGTGGAAAAAACCGTTCAATACGCAGACACCAGCATGAATACGGAACTCGATGTCATCCGGGCGTTGTCGGCAGAAGCGGCAAGGCAGAAGAAAAAGCACAAAATCATTTTAATGGTGGAAATGGGGGATTTGAGGGAAGGCATTTTATTAAAAGATGCCCCTGCCATGATCCACGAAGTGCTGAAATATCCCGATATCGAAATAGCAGGGATCGGCACAAACTTCGCCTGCTTTGGAGGCGTGCTGCCGACAGAACAAAAAATGAGGGAGTTTTCCCGCTTTGTGCGTGCCATGCAGGAGCTGTTTTCCCTCAAACTTCCTTATGTTTCCGGAGGCAATTCCGCCAACTACAACTGGGTGATGAAAACGAAAGATGCCGGCGCCGTCAATAACATCCGGCTCGGGGAATCGATTTTACTGGGCCGGGAAACATCAGGTGGGCGTGCCATCCCGTCTTTATACCAGGATGCGTTTTGTTTCGTTGCAGAAGTCATTGAATCCAAAATCAAACCATCCGTGCCATACGGGATGATTGGAAAAAATGCGTTTGGGGAACGGGTTTCCTTCCAAGACAGGGGAAACAGGCGGAGGACGATTGTTGGGGCAGGGCGGCATGATGTGCTCGTGCCGGGCCTTACCCCTGTCCAACCGTTTGAAATCCTCGGATCCAGCAGCGACCATATCATCCTCGATACAAAAGATGCCATCCTTAAACCGGGGGATGAAGTAAGGTTTTACATGAACTACGGGGCAGTGCTGACGGCCATGACTTCCCCGTATGTCCATAAAACTTATGTATATCCAGACGCCAAGACCCGCGAATGGTACAAGCAGCAGTTTATCCTTTCCCGTGTCGCTAAGCAGGAAAAAACGGGCGCATGAATCATACGCCCGTTTTTTCTTATTTTGTGATAATAATATCTTCTGCTGTGATGTCGCTGCCGAAATACGGTTTCAAATTCTCGTTGTAATCCTTTTTAAAGAAGCCATTATGGTTTAATTTCGTAATTTCCTTATTGACCCATTTCAGAAGCGATTGATTTCCTTTCTTCACCGCAGGGGCAATATACTGGTTCGGCCCAAGCGTTTTAATCCCGACCGTATAGTCCGGATGATTTTTCACCCAAGCATACAGATAAGAGTTATCATCCGCCAATGCCGCTGCCCGGCCATTTTTCAGCGCATTGAACTGCTCTGTTTTTGAATCATATTTTTGCAAAGAGATATCTTTATATTTGCTGGTAAAATAGTTTTCCGCCGTTGTCCCTTTGTTTACAATCAAAGATTTGCCTTTCAATTGGTTCACATTGGTAATCGGATTTTTCTTAGGCGAAACAACGCCAATAGAGACTTTCATGTACGGATTGGCGAAGTCCACAACCTGCTTCCGTTCAGGCGTTACGGTGAAATTGGCCAATACAAGATCGACTTTGTTGGATTTCAATGCATCAACGCGGTTGTTGGCATTCACTTGCACAAATTTCACTTTCACGTTTAAATCTTTGGCAATTTGCCGGGCCAGTGCTACATCATAACCGGTCCGGTTCCCGTTTTTATCCACCCATCCGTAAGGCGGAAGATCACCGAAAACGGCAATCTTAATCGTGCCGTTTTTCTTAATGGCGGATACACTGGACGGGTTGCTGCTTGATGAACTGCCTGAACTGTTGCCGCAGCCTGCAAGCGCCAATACCAATATCAGTACAAAAGATGAGATTAAACCTGATACCAATGAACGATGCTTTTTCATAATCTTACCTCCTAGCTGAGATACAAATATTCTAGAAATCCATGCTTTCCAGGAATTTTTTCGCCCGGTCTGTCTGCGGTCTGGCAAAAAATTGGCTGCCCGGTGTTTGCTCGAGAATTTTTCCGTCCTCAAGAAACAGGATTTTATCACCAATTTGCCGGGCAAAATTCATTTCATGCGTGACGACGATCATCGTCATATTTTCTTTGGCTAAACGTAGAATGATTTCGAGAACGCCGCGGACCATCTCCGGGTCAAGCGATGCGGTGACCTCATCAAAGAGCATCAGTCTCGGATTCAGTTCAAGCGCGCGGACAATCGCCACCCGCTGTTTCTGCCCGCCGGACAATTCGCGCGGATAAGCCTCTGCATACTGTTCCATCCCAACTTCTTTCAACAGGCTTAATGCCTGCCGAGCGGCTTCGTCTTTCTTCCGCTTTTGGACCTTCATCGGGCCAAGGAGGATATTTTCCATCACCGTCATATTCGGAAATAAATCATAGCTTTGGAAAACCATCCCGATCTGCTGCCGCAGCCGGCGCCAGTTTTTCTGCGACGACTGAACGGTTTCCCCGTTGAAAACAATCGATCCGGATTGAAATACTTCAAGCCCGTTTAAGCATCGGATCAATGTGCTTTTTCCCGACCCGGACGGACCCAAAAGGACGACGACGCTGCCTTCATCGACTTCAAAACTGATGTCCTCCAGCACGCGTTTATTGCCGTAAGATTTCTGTAAATGTTCTACTTTCAGTAAAGGTTCAGCCATTTGCTCCTACCTTGCCCCTCCTCTCTAATCGCCTTGCCAGACGGGAAAGCGGATAGCATAAAATAAAATATAAAATAAAAATAAAACCGTAAACCCAGAAAGCGCCGTCCTGATAACGGTGGCTGTTGGCTTCAATAATCTGCTGCCCGACATTGATGACATCCACCACGCTGATCAACAGCAGCAGGGAGGTCGTTTTAATAATTCTGGTCATTAGATTAATGGTAGCCGGAATCATCAAGTGGACCGATTGCGGCAGAAGGATGTACCGGTAGAGCTGAAATGGATTTAAACCGATTGCTTTTCCGGCTTCAACTTGGTGCCGGGGAACGGAAATCAACGCACCGCGGACGATATCGCTCATTTCAGCAGCCATCCATAAACTGAATACGAGTGTCCCGACCGTATCTGCCTTGAAATTAATGTTAAAGCTTTGCGGCAGAATATAATAAAACAAAAACAGCAGTACAATGGTCGGCACAATGCGGAAAAATTCCAAATACAGCCGCAGAATCATCCTCAGCAGCGGATTATGCAATGTCCGCAAGACCCCTAAAACAATGCCAAGCACACCGCCAAAGAGAATGGCCAAAAGGGCAATTTTAGCCGAGACATATAATCCGCCCAATAACCGTATAAAGTTGGCTCCTTCAAAGAAGATATTAATTCCCGAATGTCCCATAACGCACCTTCTTTTCTAACCATGTCAGTATGATGGACAGCGGAATTAAAATGACAGCATACGCCAGCACGAGCAATGACAAGTACTCGTTTGTGTGGTAGTACATACCGATTAAGTCAAGTGCCGTATTGGTCAATTCCGGAATGGCAAGGACTGTAAAAATGGAAGTTTCCTTGATTAAAAAAATGACGTTTGCGGCAAACGCAGGGACGCTGAGCATCAATCCCTGGGGAAAAACGATATAGCGTGCCAGCTGAAACTGGTTCAGCCCAATCGCGAGCCCTGACTCAACCTGTGTTTTCGGCACGCCGTTCAGTCCGCCGGAAAACCCTTCAGCCATATAACTGCCCCCCAGAAAAATAAGGCCGATAATCCCGCAGATTTCAGCGGGAAATTTTATCCCGACCTGCGGCAGACCGTAATAAAGGAAAAATAACTGAATCAATAATGGCGTGTTCCGCGACAATTCTACATAAGCCGAAACGATCTGCCGCAATACCGGAACCTTAAAATACTGAACAAAACTGCACAACAAGCCTGCAACGGCCGCACCAAGAATGCCGAAAAACGAAAGCCGCAAAGTCAGCCAGAATCCCTTAATAAATATAGGCATGCTTTGCTGTATAACGGTCCAGTCCATCTCATCCCTCCTTTTGGCAAAATCCCATATAGCAGTTGAACAGCCTGGACTGCAAAATGCAGACACTAGGTGGAATCCGTGCTCATGCACTCAACAAACCAGATATGTAGAGATAAAAATGTTGCTTTGTCGAATATTCCGAATTTCACCTCCCTCCTTTCTTTTCCCATCCAGCAGACACAAAAAAGGCCGTTTCCCGCATAAGAAAACGACTTTACTCTTTTCGAGTATGTTGTTGTTTTCTTATCTTTACAGATGGATATCTGCTGGAATTAACACCATACATTTAAAAATGCTGGTTGTCGGGTTTCATTGGGCCAGTCCCTCCACCACTCTTGATAAGAAATATTCATTATTTTAGCAACATCTTTATTTTACTGAATCTGAATATAAAAATCAATATATTCCAATTGATTTTATCGGATTTGTCTCACACAGGAACAGCCGCCATGGTGATTGCAGCAAGGGTAAAAAAGAAATATGATCCCAATTACGAAAGTAAAAGTGTAATTTAAAATAAAAAAAGGGCCCCATTCTTTGGTATAATTGAGTTTAACCAAAACTAAAAAACCAAGAAAGGGGGCACCTTTTCTGAATGTAATGCCGTTGAAGGCAAATTTGGTGAAGGCAAGCGTAAATACGGGCTGGACCTTATTCGAGCACGCCTTCAGGAGACAAGTGAAACAGTTGTAGCTCTCCAATTTCTCATCATGAACCTGGAGCGAAAGCTCAGAGTTCTTTTTTTGAAGTTTTTACAAAACACTATTTTGTCTTTTGATAACCGAATTTTGGCTTGCATCTGATTCGTTCAGCAAGCCCTATTTACTTTAAACAATTTTACGGAAAAGCCAAAACATTTTTTAATTTATTGAAAAAACAGGCCAAACATACTATCGAAATGATACTTTCGTCAATGTCATTGCTTGGGCTTTGTACACTGACTTAAGAATAAGCTGCAGAGAGTAAATCCATTCGCCATTACATTTATTATATGATTCCGGAAGCCTCTCTAACTGCGAATATTGAAAAAAGAACCTTCAATCCAAAGATTGATCAATGGTTCTATGTTTTATTTTCAATGATGTTCTATTCCAATTCTTTAAGTAGAAACAATTGTCCATTGAAGAAAAATTGTTTAACTTTTTCGTTCAGTCCCTTTGTTCCGCATCCAAAGCATTAATGATAAACCGGTTCTTTTTCGCTCAGGCCAAGCGTCTGTGCTGTCGTAGTACGAATTTCTTGAAGAAGCTCCGGATTTTCCGCCAGTGACACGCCATAAGAAGGAATCATTTCTTTTATTTTCGGTTCCCACGCTTTCATATGTTGCGGGAAACATTTTTCGATTACCTCAAGCATCACGTGAACAGCAGTCGAAGCACCCGGAGAAGCACCAAGCAATGCAGCTACCGATCCATCAGCGGCAGTGACAACTTCCGTACCAAATTGTAGTGTTCCTTTACCGCCAGCCTCAGTATCTTTGATCACTTGTACTCGTTGGCCGGCTACCACGATATCCCAGTCCTCAAGTTTGGCGTTCGGGATAAACTCCCGTAACGTTTCCAGACGCTTTTCATTTGATAACAAAAGCTGCTGGATCAGGTATTTTATCAATGGGACGTTTTTTGCACCTGACGCTAACATCGTGAAAACATTATTCGGTTTTACAGAACCTAATAAATCAAAATTTGAACCTGTTTTTAAGAACTTTGGCGAGAAGCCGGCAAAAGGCCCAAACAGCAACGATTTTTTATGATCAATATATCTTGTATCAAGATGCGGAACCGACATTGGAGGAGCACCGACCTTCGCTTTACCGTATACTTTTGCATGATGCCGCGCTACAACTTCCGGATTTTTGCATACCATAAATAATCCGCTTACCGGGAACCCTCCAATATGTTTTGATTCAGGAATACCGGTTTTTTGCAGTAAAGGCAGACTTCCGCCCCCAGCACCGATAAAGACGAATTTTGCAGTGTGGTATTCGATTTTACCGTTTTTGATATCATGCACTTTCACTTCCCACAAGCCTTCGCGGGTACGCTTAATATCCTTCACGATGTGCTTGTAGTTGACCTCGACGTTTGTATTCTTTAAGTGGTCAAACAACATGCGTGTTAAAGCGCCAAAATTGACATCAGTCCCGAAATCGATTTTTGTTGCCGCTATCGGTTCATTCAATGTACGGCCTTCCATGATAAGCGGAATCCATTCCTTCAGTTTTTCCGGGTCATCTGAAAATTCCATCCCTTTAAACAGGGGATGGCTTGACAGCGCTTTAAAACGTTTTTTTAAAAAAGTAACATTTTTTTCCCCTTGAACTAAACTCATATGAGGAATTGGCCTGATAAAGTCCCGCGGATTACTGATCAGCTTGCTGTTTACAAGATAAGACCAAAACTGTCTTGAAAGCTGAAACTGTTCATTAATTTTTACAGCCTTGCGAATATCTACAGATCCGTCAGATTTCTCGGGTGTATAGTTGAGTTCGCACAGCGCAGAATGGCCCGTACCCGCATTATTCCATTCGTTTGAGCTTTCTTCCCCTGGGTTTGCGAGTTTCTCAAACACTGTGATTTCCCATTCCGGTGCTAACTCCTTCAACAATGTTCCTAAAGTCGCGCTCATGATTCCGGCACCAATTAAGATAGCGTCTGTTTTTTCCTGTCTGTTACTCATGATAACCTTCTCCTTATCCCCTGTATTTGCAATATGATCCAGGCGCTCCTTCCCGTTACACAAATGGCAGGTGCAACCCGGGAAAACGCTTTATGAGTCTTAATATAATAATATCATATTTTATTATAATTCTTTAGAATAATGATAAACAATTTGACAATGGAAATATGAGGAAGAAGTCTTTTGCAAAGACCGAGAAACACAAAAAACCAAAGCCTTAACTCAACTTCTTAAAATGGTTAAGGCTTTGGTTTACGCTACAACCTGCATCGTCCCATTATCGACGTTACTTATGGTACGGTTCATTCCTGATAATCCGGAACGCGCGGTAGATCTGTTCCAGTAAAATCAAGCGCATCAACTGGTGCGGGAAGGTCATTTTGGAAAAGGAGAGGCTTTCGTTGCCCCGCTGCATGACTTCACGGCTTAAGCCAAGGCTGCCGCCGATGACAAAAGTGATTTTGCTTTTGCCGTATGTCGCCAAATGATCAATCATATCCGCCAATTCTTCCGATGTTTTCATTTTACCCTCGATCGCAAGCGTGATCACATAGGTATCCGGGCTGATTTTGGCGAGAATCCTTTCGCCTTCTTTTTGTTTCACAATTTCCATCTCGGCTTCGCTCAACACTTCTGGCGCTTTTTCATCCGGAACTTCGATGATGTCCACTTTTGCATAAGCAGAAAGCCTTTTCAAATACTCTCCAATCCCTTGTTTTAAATATTTTTCTTTCAATTTTCCTACTGAAAGAATCGAGATATTCACAACTTACCCCCACCTTACCCACAAGCTATTGACATAAGTTATCCACATATTCACAAAAACTATCCACATTTTGTGTGGGAATACCCGTTCCATACAAGATATATTCCATCATTTTTCGCTGTTCACAGGCTGTTAATATTCTTTTTTTCGAGCAATTTCAACAAATATTATTATTTCCTTACCATTTTTCTTCAAAAATGGCCCCTTTATCCTGGCCTCATTGCCTTATTTTACTTATCCACACAGGAAACCCACTACATGATCCCAAAAAAGGAAGGAAAAGCATTTCGCCTTTCCTCCCCATTCTATTAGTTGGATCCTGAAGCTGTCGCTAACGTCAATGTAAATGTTTTCGATTGCCCGTTCCGGTACACGGTGACGCTCATCTTATCTCCAGGCTGTTTATGTTCATACAAGTATTTCCTCAATCCAATGATGTTGTCGATCTTATGGCCGTCCAATTTATAGATGACATCAAACTCTTTCAGGCCCGCTTTATCGGCTGGGGAGCCGTTCTGGACTGCTCCAATTACAACACCGGTTGTAACATTGCTCGGCAGTTTTAATGTTTCCTGCTGCTGGTAAGCCGAAATATCAGAGACATTTTCAATTCCAACTCCCAACGCCGGGCGGACAATTTTACCTTTTGTTTCCAATTGGTTGATGACCGTTTTCGCCGAATTGATCGGAATCGCAAAACCGATCCCTTCAACAGACTCATTCGAAATTTTCATTGAGTTGATGCCGACAACCTGGCCGGAAATATTGATTAAAGCACCACCGCTGTTCCCAGGGTTGATCGCGGCATCGGTTTGAATGACTTCTTCCTGCCAATCTTCCGTTCCGTCTTCATCTATATCAACTGGGACAGTGCGGTTAAGCCCGGATACGATTCCTTGCGTCACTGATCCAGCAAATTCTTCACCAAGCGGGTTCCCGATCGCGATGACCGTTTCCCCAAGTTTTAATGCATCCGAATCGCCGAATTGGGCAACCGTTGTCACGTTGCTGCCGTCAATTTCAAGCACAGCCAGGTCGGTCCATTTATCGCCGCCAACTAATTTGGCGGAAAGCTTTTTGCCGTTGTACAATGTTACCTCTAAAGAATTGGCCCCTTCAATGACGTGGTAATTCGTGACCACATATGCCTTATCCCCGGATTTTTTATAAATAATCCCTGAACCGGATCCTGCTTCTTGGGAAGAGGAAGAGGAAGAACTCGAATCCTGGCCGTAAAAATCCTGGTTTGACCAAATACTCTGTTTTTGGATATTCGTTACGCCGACAACAGCTTTTTCCGCGTTTGAGACAGCTTTCGTAATATCCGTTGTGACTTTCAGGGATACCGATTTTGAAGTGGTCGGCGTGGCAGTGCTTGTATTCGCTGCAGAATTTGATTCAACAGATGCGGAATCTGTTTCCGTCCCAGTTTTCCCTAAAATGCTCGGGAAAAGGAGCGCTACAATTAATGCCCCGACAATGACGCCGATTAAACTGGAGAGAAAATAGCCGAATTTGGCTCCGCGTCGCCCTCTCTCATTTGATCTCATTTGACCGTTTTGATCGTCATCATAATATCCCATTGCGCACCATCCTTTCTGTAAAGGTGAGAAAAATCTGAAAGGAAAGGGCAGCGCAAGCGTTTCTGTAAAACCACCCCGCTTTAGCCGCCGACTCTCCAATATTCTTGATTTCATTATAAGTGCCGATTATTAAAAATTACTAAAAAATCATTTGCTTTTTCGTCTAAATAAAAAGAAAACTTCCCTGACACGTATTGTATTTCCAAATCAGGCGATTTTCAAACTCTTTGCTTTTACACAGCAGTTAAATTTGTCGGGATTTTCGGGTCCGTATCGTATAACTCAAATGCTTCGCCGACTGCCAAGCCCTGCTGCTGGAGAGTTTGGGATACAGCCATACGCGCAAGTTCTTTCATGTTGTTATCTTTGCTTAAATGGGCCAGGTATATACGTTTTGTGCGGTCGCCGATTACTTCGCTCATTGCAAGGGCGGCATCCTCATTGGACACATGACCGACATCGCTCAAAATGCGCTGTTTGACGCTCCACGGGTACCGCCCCATCCTGAGCATTTCAACATCGTGGTTGCTTTCGAAAATAAAGACATCCGCATTTGCAATCGTGCCCTTCATGCGATCGCTGACATACCCGGTATCCGTGATAATGACTAATTTTTTTCCGTTTTCATGGAAAATATAAAACATCGGCTGGATGGCATCATGGGAAACGCCGAATGATTCAATCTGCAGGCTCCCGAACGATTGGACAGACTCCATGCCGAAAGAAAACTTCAGGTCGGTTGGAATCTCTCCAATCATGCCTTCCATGGCCGACCATGTTTTATCATTTGCATAAATCGGGAGCTGGTATTTCCGCGCCAGCACCCCGATTCCTTTAATATGGTCGCTGTGTTCGTGCGTGACAAGAATCCCGCTTAAATCCGCAATATTTCGGCCGATTTGCCGGAAAAGCTGCTCCATTTGCTTTCCGCTCAGGCCTGCGTCCACTAAAAAGGCATGCTGTTCTGTTTCTACATATACTGCATTGCCCGTACTTCCGCTTGCGAGTACGCTAAATTGCATTGACATGTTATCCTCCCCAATATTATTGATCATTCTCCAGCTGATTGACTTGTCCTTCAAAGGCATTGACAAACAGGTGCTCGGTTTCATTATCATGCTCTACAGTAAAATGCCATGTCGGCACCAGTACCTGCAGCTCGGGCACCCTTGTATAGTATCCGAGTTCCGCTTTCGTTACTTTGCTGTTCGGCTTCAGCATGCCTTTCTTGTACAGGGCTTCAAGTGCCTTTATCGCCGACAAAGTTTCTTCTTCTTCCCGATATTTTTTTATATTGGTTAAATACGTCTGGTCATAAGACACGATTTCATTCTGATCATCCAAATATACCGTCAATTGTGCGCTTTTATTGTTAAAAATCATTTTGCCGTTATACGTTTCATAAAAGACAGCCTGGTTCAGGTCTTGATCGTAATTCCAAAGTTTATAGCGGCTGCCGTAAAGCATATTTTCCTGCACAACCGCCTCCAATTGGTTCGCCTCCACTTTTTTTCCGAGCTTCACCGGTTTGTCAAAAGCAGCACTGATTTTATTCCGGCTGACAATTTTCGCCTGTTGGTTCTTCAATTTTTTAATGTCTTTCGTAGTAAAAACTTTTTCTTCGGCGCTGATATAAGGCCGCTTTTCTTTTCCTTTCGGCAGATCGACATATGTAATATTGGCAGCTTTCAAGCTTTGTTCACCGGTTGGGTCGATGACTTCCAACTGGTTTTTCACGTGTTTTTGATACAACTGGTAGGAAAGAAATAGATCGAGGATCAGGAAAACAAGGATAAAAATTGTTTTCGTCTTACTCCAATCCATCTTCATCCCCCCCTACCATTCTCCAAGTCCCATTATAGCAATAATACCAGGCAGGTTTTAATGAAACGATCCCTTCATTCCCCTCTTCTTTGATAAGACGGTAGCCGGCAGCAATATCCGTCACTTTATCCATTTGAATGGAAGGGTCTTTCTGTAATTGGGCGATCACATTCCTGGCCGAAGCAAGCTGGACAGCAGCGGATTTAATCGGCAGATTCAGCGATAGGGCGTAATATGGACGGACATATTTATAAATTTCATTTTTTCCCTGATATTCCTGGATCTCCGCCATGCCGTCATTGTTAAAAACGGGATACCCGTCTTTAAAGAGACGGAAAACGACTTTATTTTCCTTCTCGTTCATTTCGAAATATTGATATTGGTCCGTCCATCCGCTGTGCTGGTTGATAAAATCAATTGCCCGCGTTAAAAGATGGTTCGGATCCATACTGTACCCGATATTTTCCCCGGGGTTCACGTATGTTAAGACTTTATTCGATTCATCCGTCCTCAAAAGGCTGATCCCATTCGTATATTCACCCGCCACTCTTTTCACAAAATTCGGGTCCACAAACAGCGCTTTTTTAAATTTATCAATATCTATTTCCGTTGTTGCGTATTTATATTGGTTCATCACCGGGTTTCCGGCAGGCAAATACACTTTTCTCGAACCGGACAGGGAAAATTCTTCATAAGGCTTGTACAAATCATGATTCTCATTTAATTTGGCGATAAAAACTTGGATCGCTTTTTGGTCCGTACTGGCCTCATACACCTTATTCGATACCAGAGAAATAAAGTAAACATGGTTTAAATTTTTTGTTCCCTTGTTCAGTTCCACGACAATATGGTCAAAATTGCCATTCGGTATTTTTTTGTTGGCAAAATTCAACACGTTTTGGTACACGCTGAACGGGACGGGATTCGGAAAATCCAGTTCAATCCTGTTTTTGCCGGACATTAAGCCGTAAAGATCTTTTTTCGGCAGGAGGCGTGAACTGCTCATATCGAAAGTCCAGGTTTTGAGCAGATTCATGACCCGTGAAATCTCGCCGTCATGGACTGTCCCGGTTGTCAGGCTATTTTCATGGTAGAGGATCTTCACGGGGAGGACGACATCGGATACCTTTTTTTCTTTGGCAATCGCGATATTGTCCAAGTCCTTTAAATTCAGCCAATCATAATTCGGCTGATTGTTCCAAATCATCCACGTTAAAAAAACACTGAAGAGCACGAGCAACGTCAATATGAAGGTTTTTGCTTTTTCAAGATTCATAGCCACTCATCCTCTTGCGCAGGTTCATAAGGAAGGGTAAAGTAAATGGTTGTGCCTTTCCCTTCTTTGCTGCTTGCCCAAATGTTTCCCCCGTGCATTTTCACCATTTCTTTGGCGATCGCAAGCCCGAGCCCCGTTCCCCCAAGCTTGCGGCTGCGTGCTTTATCAACACGGTAAAAGCGTTCGAAGATTTTCTTCAAGTTTTCTTTCGGTATGCCTACACCCTGGTCGGAAATGCTGACTTCTATTTTTTCATTCAGCTCTTTTACCTTAAACGTAATTTGGCCGCCTTCAGGTGAATATTTCAATGCATTGGAAATGATGTTATACAAAACCTGCGTCATTTTATCTTCATCGATTTCCACAAAAATTTCCGCTTTCGGCAGTTTGCGTTTAAATGTGACGTTCTGCTGTTTTGCCATTTCAAACCGGTCGATAATATGGTGGAAAAATTCCACAAAATTGACCCATTCTTTATTTAAATGTTCGTCTTTGCTGTCCATTTTTGACAGTTTCAGTAAGTCGTTCACAAGCCGGATCATCCGCTCTGTCTCATTTTGCGTGACACTTAAAAACTGGGGTGCAATTTTTTCATCCTTCCAGGCCCCGTCCGCCAAAGCTTCCAAATAGCTTCTCATCGTCGTCAGCGGCGTCCTTAATTCATGCGAAACATTGGCCACAAATTCGCGTCGTTCCATGTCGATTTTCTCCTGTTCGGTTACATCGTGCAGAACCGTGATCAGACCGCTGACAAAACCGGCTTCATTTTGGATCACCGAAAAGTTTGCGCGCAAAATATACGGCTCTTCATCCGTACTGAAATCGAGAATCAAGGAATCATGCTCCGTTAATAAATCCTCAAACCGGTGTTCTTTTTCTATTTTCAACACGGAAATGAGCGGCTGGGAAAGCACCGTTTCACGTGAAACATCCAGCATCTCAGCAGCCGCCTCATTGATTAAAATGATCCGCCCTCTCCGGTCAGTCGCAATCACGCCGTCCGTCATGTGGGTGAGGATGGAATCAAGTTTTCTTCTTTCACCTTCTGTGCTCGCCTGGGCTTCCTGCAGCTTTTTCGTCATGTGGTTAAACGAATAGGCCAGTTGCCCGATTTCATCATTCCCTTTTACTTTAACTTTCCGGGCAAAATTCCCCCGCGCCATCGCCATTGCCTGCTTGCGGATATCACTAAGCGGCCTTGAAATGGTACGCGCAATAATAATCCCAAGAACTGCTGTAATCAGCATTGCAATTGCAGTCCCCGTCATAAAAATCTGGTTGATCGCCTGTACTTGGCGGTAGACCGTTTCAATTTTGGAGACAAGGTAAATAAACCCAATCACCTCACCGTTTGATTTAATCGGGGAAGCGAGCACCCACATCCTTTCGCCGGTCTGCTTGTCCATATAAATTTGGTCTTCCTGCTGGCCGGTTACACGGGCCCGTTTAACAATGTCCTCCGTTGTTTTTTGGCCGACAATGCTCTGGTTGTTGGAAGAAGTGCCTAAAATCACACCGCTGTGCGCATCAATCAGCCGGATTTCAGAAACATCCGTGCTTTTGAAATCACCCAAAACCTTTCTCACTTCCGAAGTGATGTCCGCGGCCTGGTTTTGCTTTTTCGTCAGCAAATCCTCAATACTGTATTCGAGCACATTGACCTGATCGTATATGGACTTTTTGAAGTTTGTTTCGAGCTGGTTTTCCAGCTTATTGATAAAATAGACACCGATGATCTCCATTGCCACAATAATCAGCAGCATATAAATCAAGACAAACTTAAAGTGGATAGATTGAAAAAATTTGACTTTCCTCATTTACTTACTCCTGTTCAGGGTTACGTAAATAATAGCCTACACCCCGCCTTGTTACAATCCATTCGGGGTGGCTCGGGTTATCCTCCACTTTTTCGCGGAGCCGCCTTACTGTTACGTCCACTGTACGGACATCGCCGTAATAATCATAGCCCCATACCGTTTCAAGTAGATGCTCGCGCGTCATAACCTGCCCGATATGTTTTGCCAAATAGTGGAGCAGTTCAAACTCGCGGTGCGTCAATTCAATGGTTTCCCCGCGCTTTGAGACAACATAAGCATCCGGTTGAATAACGAGCGAACCGACTGTAATTTCATTCGATTCCTCTTCTTCAGCCGGGGACTGCGGGGACTGCTGGTGCCGGCGCAAATTGGCTTTCACGCGTGCAATCAATTCGCGGGTGCTAAAAGGCTTCGTGACATAATCATCCGCGCCGAGCTCCAGGCCGAGCACTTTATCAATTTCCGAGTCTTTCGCCGTTACCATAATAATCGGCATTTCGTATTTCTTCCTGACTTCCCGGCAAACTTCCATACCGTCCCGCTTCGGAAGCATAATATCCAGCACGATTAAATCCGGCTGCACTTCTTCAACCTTTTCCAATGCTTCATCGCCATCATAGGCACAGTAAACCGTATAGCCTTCTTTCGTTAAATTGAACTGTAAAATATCCGCAATCGGCTTTTCATCATCAACGACCAAGATTTTTTTATCCATCGTCCTTACTCCTTTATGAAAATAACGTCGTTTCTCAGTAAGAAAAGAAAATATCTATCTACAATTGTCTATCATCTTTATGTTAAAAAATTACAATATCGTATGGCCACTCTGCCCGCGGCCATGTGAAGCGCGGGCTAACAGGAATGCCTCTAGACTTTCTAGAGGCATCAATGCTCTATATAAAAAATATTCATATCATAAACAGGACGGCTGTTTAAGCCATACTATTACAATTTTAACGTACTTCCACAAAAATTGTCCAATCGTATTGAAACTGCGCTGCATGGAAATCTTTAACAAAAGCGCCTGTAAATGCCCTTTGTCCTTTACTTTTGGATCGGATTGCAGACTTACCGCGCATTTAAAATAAGGAAAGCACCCGATACGGGCCGCATAAAAATGAAATTCATCGCCGCCAAACAGACGCCTATTCATTAAAAAAAGCACTACGAGAGTCTAAAGTCATCGCAGTGCTTTTTAGTAAATGGCTCGGGACGGAATCGAACCGCCGACACAAGGATTTTCAGTCCTTTGCTCTACCGACTGAGCTACCGAGCCGAAAACCGTGATCGATATGTAATGAAAAAATGGCGGTCCCGACGGGAATCGAACCCGCGATCTCCTGCGTGACAGGCAGGCGTGATAACCGCTACACTACGGGACCATTGATGTTTTTTTGTAACAACAAATGTAATATTACCATAACTTTATTTTACATTGCAACATATTTCTACAAATTTTTTAGATAAATGTAATTTAAATGCAACCAAACATTCACACCAATCTGTTCATCACCGATCAAAAAAGTGCTGCCGGTCCTAGCAGCACTTTTTGATTACCCACAATATTTAGTATGTGAAAGCTCCGATCCGCGGAGCTCCAAAAACAACGCCTTTCATTAAACGCGCCAAACACTTTGTACAACAATCGTTTGCAGGCGGTCCGGGCCGACTGAAAATATGGAGAGTGGAACACCAGTCAGCTGGGAAATGCGCTCCAGGTAGTGGCGGGCATTTTCAGGCAGTTCGTCCAGTGAACGGCAGCCGGTGATATCTTCCGTCCAACCTGGCAGTTCTTCGTAAACCGGTTCGCATTCGGACAGCACTTTTAAGCTTGCCGGGAACTCTTCAAGGATTTCCCCTTTATAACGGTAGGCGACACAAATTTTCAATGTTTCAATACCTGTCAGTACGTCGAGCAGGTTCACGGATAAGTCTGTCAGGCCGCTAACCCTTCTCGCATGGCGGACAACGACGCTGTCGAACCAGCCGACCCTGCGTGCTCTTCCGGTTGTGGTGCCGTATTCATGGCCGACCTCCCGGATCCTGTCCCCGGTCGCATCGAGCAGCTCTGTCGGGAATGGACCGTCTCCGACCCGGGTCGTATATGCTTTTGCAATCCCGACAACATGGTTGATTTTAGACGGGCCAACGCCGGAACCGATCGTCACCCCGCCGGCAATCGGATTGGAAGACGTTACAAACGGATAAGTCCCCTGGTCAATGTCGAGCATAACCCCCTGGGCGCCTTCAAAAAGCACACGTTTGCCGTCATCCAGGGCATCATTTAAGACTACGGATGTATCGCAGACATATTGTTTAAAATGCTGCCCATATTCGTAATAAGGCTCCAAAATTTCTTCCAAAGTGAAGCCTTCCGTTTCATAAATTTTTTCAAACAACCGGTTTTTTTCCTCCAGATTGCGGATTAATTTTTCTTTGAATTCATCGTAATCGAGCAAATCGGCAATCCGGATGCCGACCCTTGCCGCTTTATCCATATAAGCCGGACCAATCCCTTTTTTCGTTGTGCCGATTTTATTGCTGCCTTTCCGTTCTTCTTCGAGGCCGTCCAATTTGATATGGTACGGAAGAATCACATGCGCACGGTTGCTGATGCGCAGGTTATCCGTGGAAATCCCCTTCTCATGGAGATAATCAAGCTCTTCTACAAGCGCTTTCGGATCCACCACCACGCCGTTTCCGATTACACAAATTTTATCTTTATAAAAAATCCCGGACGGAATCAAATGTAATTTATACGTTTCGCCATTGAAATGGATCGTATGCCCCGCGTTATTTCCGCCTTGGTAACGGGAAACAACTTCCGCATTTTCGGAGAGAAAGTCGGTAATTTTCCCTTTTCCTTCGTCTCCCCATTGTGTTCCTACCACGACAACTGACGACATTGTGTGCACCTCCGCATTTTTTGCAAATTATGCTTTTCATCCACCATTTTACCAGTTTCATTATACATCAGTCAACGAAAACCCGAACATTTATATATTTTATCGTTATTTTTATTCGTAAAATTATCCTATTCGGCAAATAAAAAGGAGCCCGTCCACGGTTCGGGCTGCCTTGCCTAATAACTATGCCGGGACAGGGGCATCATCATATCTTCTCTCTAAATTTACAAATTTATTATATTCTTTGACGAAAGCGAGCTGGACAGTGCCGACCGGGCCGTTCCGCTGCTTAGCGATAATAATTTCAATGATATTTTTATTCTCGGTATCCTGCTCATAGTAGTCTTCCCGGTAAAGAAAGGCAACAATATCGGCGTCCTGCTCGATGCTCCCCGATTCGCGGATGTCGCTCATCATCGGGCGCTTATCCTGGCGCTGCTCCACGCTCCGGGAAAGCTGGGAAAGCGCAATGACCGGCACTTCAAGTTCCCGTGCCAAAGCTTTCAGCGATCTGGAAATCTCAGAAACTTCCTGCTGCCGGTTTTCACGGGAACGGGCACTGCCCTGGATCAGCTGCAAATAGTCAATGACCACCATGCCAAGCCCGTGCTCCTGTTTCAGCCGCCGGCATTTTGAGCGGATTTCGCTCACCCTCACACCCGGCGTATCGTCAATATAAATGCCGGAATTGGAGAGGCTTCCCATTGCCATCGTCAGTTTCCGCCAGTCTTCATCCGTCAGTGCACCGGTCCGGAGGCGCTGCGCATCGATATTTCCTTCCGCGCAAAGCATCCGCATCACAAGCTGTTCCGCACCCATTTCAAGGCTGAAAATCGCAACATTTTCCCCTGTCTTCGTTCCGACATTTTGCGCAATATTTAGCGCAAATGCCGTTTTCCCGACAGACGGGCGCGCCGCCACGATAATCAGGTCATTCCGCTGGAAACCGGCCGTCATCCGGTCAAGCTCGTAAAATCCAGTCGGGATACCAGTGACATCGCCTTTCCGGTTATGGAGCATTTCAATATTGTCATACGTGCTCACTAGTACATCTTTAATATGTTTAAAATCGCCGGCGTTTTTGTGCTGGGCGACTTCCATAATGCTGCGTTCGGCTTCATCGAGCAGTTCATCGACATTATCTTCCCGCGTATAGCCTTCCTGGGCGATATTCGTTGCCGTCCGGATCAACCGCCGCAGCAAAGATTTCTCGGCAACAATCCGGGCATAATAGGCGATATTGGCTGCGGTCGGGACACTTGTCGCCAGTTCGCTCAAGTACGACAGACCGCCCACATCTTCCAGCTGCTGGGTGGCGGATAATTCTTCCGCGACCGTCACAAGATCGACAGCCTTCCCGGCATCATTCAGCTTCACAAAAACCTGGAATATTTTTTGGTGGGCGTTCCGGTAAAAATCTTCCGCCGTCAAAATTTCCGAAGCCGTAATAAATGCAGAAGGCTCCAAAAATATGGCACCGAGCACCGCTTGTTCTGCCTCTATATTTTGGGGAGGAATGCGATCTGCCAACTCATTCATTTTGAACCCTCCATTTTAACGAATATATATCCGGGCCCCTGCTGTAAATACAAGGGTTCCGGAGAGGCGATGGCAGTTTAGCCGGCTTAACGTCCTGATGAAAAACCCTTTAGGGGAATTGGGTTTTCCCTTCCAAATAGAAAAAATGTGATCGCGACAAAATGACCACATTTTTCTGCACATAAATCTATTGTAACACGCGGACGGACAAAAAGAAGCTGGTAAAATACGTTTCTATTCGGAGACATGGACATTGAGCGTTGCGGTTACGTCATGATGCAGTTTTACCGGAACTTTCGTATAGCCCAATGTGCGGATCGCTTCCGGCAATTCTATTTTCCTTTTGTCAATTTTAATGCCAAAACTCATCTTTAACTGTTCGGCAATTTGTTTGCTTGTAACAGAACCGAACAGGCGCCCGTCCTTGCCCGATTTTGCCTTTAGTTCAACGGTCAGGTTTTCAAGCTTTTCTTTTAGTTTTTTTGCTTCTTCCAGTTCCTGCTGTGCAAGCTTTTCTTCTTTCCGTTTGTGTGCTTCCATATTTTTTAAGTTGGCCGGTGTCGCTTCAATTGCTGCCCCGGTTTTAAACAAATAATTATGGGCGTAACCGTCTGCAACATTTTTGATGTCGCCTTTTTTTCCTTTGCCTTTTACATCTTTCAGGAAAATGACTTTCATGACTGATGGCTCCCTTCCATATACTCTTCGATCACTTGGATCAGTTGTTTTTCCGCCTCGGCGACAGTAATATTTTTTAATTGTGTTGCCGCATTGGAAAGATGTCCGCCGCCGTTCATGGCTTCCATGATCACCTGCACATTGACATTTCCGAGTGACCTTGCGCTGATCCCGACTTCATCCTCGCTGCGCCGGCCAATAACAAAGGACGCATCGACCCCATTCATCGTTAAAATTGTGTCGGCAGCCTGCGCCATCAAAACCGGCGAATAAATGGCATCTTCTTTTCCTTTTGCAATGGCAATGCCGTTCAGCGGAAATCTCACCGTTTCGACAAGCCTTGAACGCTGGATATACGAATGCAGATCCTCTTTTAAAAATCTTTGTACAAGGACAGTGTCGGCGCCTTGTGCGCGCAGGTACGATGCCGCATCAAACGTCCTCGATCCCGTCCGCAGTGTAAAACTTTTAGTATCCACTATTATACCAGCAAGAAGGGCAGTTGCTTCAAGCATATTGATTTTTCCATTTTTCGGCTGGTACTCCATTAATTCCGTTACGAGCTCGGACGTGGAAGAAGCATACGGTTCCATGTAGACAAGCAGCGGATTTTTGATAAAATCTTCCCCGCGGCGATGGTGGTCAATGACAACGACATTTTCAATCCGCCTGACAAGTCTTTCGTCTATGACGAGTGAAGGCTTATGCGTATCCACCACGACAAGCAGCGTATCGTCGGTCGCCATTTCAAGCGCTTCTTCCGGTGTAATGAAACGCGCATACAGCTCCGGGTATTGTTTGATTTCATCGAGAAGCCGCTTGACGCTAGTATCGATTTCATTCAGATTTAAAATGATATAGCCTTCTTTTTGGTTGATTTCAGCGACTTTGCGGATGCCGATCGCTGCGCCAACAGCATCCATATCCGGAAATTTATGGCCCATGATCATTACCTTATCTCTCTCCATCATAAGCTCCCTTAATGCATGGGAAATGACGCGGGCCCTGACCCTTGTCCGTTTTTCGACCGGATTCGTTTTACCGCCGTAAAATTTTACTTTTCCGTTCGCCTGTTTAATGGCAACCTGGTCTCCGCCGCGCCCGAGTGCAATATCAAGACTTGATTGCGCCAATTCCCCAAGTTCTGGCAGGGAAGGGACCCCTGCGCCCACCCCGATGCTCAGCGTCAGCGCAACATTTTGTTTGGAAGTTGCTTCCCGTACTTCATCCAAAATCGCAAATTTATTATTTTCCAGTTCATGCAAAATCCGTTCATTGAAAACAGCGATAAATTTATCGGACGAGATCCGTTTAAAAAACAGACCGAATTCCATCGTCCATTTGTTTAAAATAGAGGTGACAAGGCTGTTCAGGCTGCTGACGGACTGGTCATCCATTCCCTGGGTGACTTCATCGTAGTTGTCCAAATAAATAATCGCAATGACCGTCCGTTCATTTTCATATAATTGTTCCACTTCGGCCTGCTCGGTAATATCAAAAAAGTAAAGCAGGCGCTCTTCCAATTTGAGGACGACACGGTACTTCCTTTCATTTAAGCTGACCGTCTCGGAATGCATTTCCTGCTTAATTAAAGGCACGAGCACTTCCGCGACATCATAAAGGGAACGCCCGACAAGCGTATCTTCATTAAAGCAGGAAGCCATGAACGGGTTCGTCCATTCAATGATGTAATCTTCATTATAAAGCATAATTCCAATCGGCATTTCCATCAGCGCCTCTTCCCCGACACGCTTGACACGGTAGGAGAGGGTAGAGATGTACTGCTCAATTTCCTCATTGGACCTCTGTTCCACGTAGAAGGCATAATAGAATAACGCCCCGAGCACGAGAAGGCCGGCTGCCGTAATCCACCAATAATAAAAGAATATGATGCCGAGC
Organism: Weizmannia acidilactici; assembly: GCF_008974185.1. Taxonomy (GTDB): domain Bacteria; phylum Bacillota; class Bacilli; order Bacillales; family Bacillaceae_C; genus Weizmannia; species Weizmannia acidilactici. Next base: position 30,982 of record NZ_BKZP01000017.1, on the reverse strand, counting down.
AGAACCAAAGACACCGCAATTAAACCGTATAACGGATAGCGCATTAACCGTTTATTGTAGTAAGAAGGCATATCTTCAGCTCCTATATAGAGAAACTAAGAAAAGGCTTTTTTTTCAATCTATGTATCACCTTTGAATCATCTGCCTGAAATCAAACCCTAAATCCATTATACCGAATATCATGACAAGATAAAGAAGCGGGCTGAACATAAGCGATAAAATCACCGCTAAAGCAAATATGCCTTTTGGCCATTTTTTTGTATAACTGAAAAAGTTCAATAGGGAATATCCCTGCAGCAGGATAAGAATTTGAAATATCAGCATCAAATTAAGGACCGCTTTTGCCAAAAAACTGCTTGTATCCGCGCGCATCAGCAAGTATGCAGCCATGACAATGATGTAATACCATAAAATATTTTTCGGCAGGCGCAATTCGCGAAAAGGGTTCCATTTCGGTGCAGGAACACCAAAGCGTTTGGCAATCGGAAAATTGATTGCCACCAAGATCAAAACCATGATAAAGGCGGACAGCAAAAGAAAGCTCGGCAAGTAAACCGTATAAACCAAACTTACGGAATCGGCCATTTGCGCGAATCTTTCCTTATAAGCAGACTCTTGTCCCAATGCCGATAAAATCGCTTTTGATTGTTCGATAGACTGCTGCATCGTCTTTAAGTTTTCCGCGATAATATTCAAGTGAAAAAATTTTAAAGAAAAGAACATGATGGTAATCATACCGGTCAAAAACATCAGGCTGGATGCAACGTATGTAAAAAATTTGGTCTTTTTCAGTTGGATGCAGTATCCCATTACAAAACCGGTGCTTCCGAATAAAACGGCAACAGGCAGCGAAGCCACAGTTCCCATCAATGCAGAAACGAGCAAACACACGGCAGAAAACACAATAATATATTTCAAAGGGTATTTGGAACAAAAAATGATAAAAGGCAACACAAGAAAAATGATAGCGACGAGCCGGATTAACGGGACATAAAGCGCGATCAGCAGGCATACCCCAAAAACCGCTGCAAGCATCGCCCCTTCAGTCAGCATTTTTGTTTTTTTCACATGCATGCTCCCTTCAAAATAACCTGTCATTTCCCCTCATTTTACCATAACCGGCACATGAAACAAAAAGATTATGGAATGAAAAAAGACAACCTTTACAGGATGTCTTTTTTCAACACAAAAGGAAAGAATCCAATTGTTTTATTCATATTATTTGTCATCTGCGACATACGGGAGCAACGCCATTTGGCGCGCACGTTTGATCGCAGTGGTCAATTTGCGCTGGTATTTTGCGCTTGTTCCTGTTACACGGCGAGGTAAAATTTTGCCGCGCTCAGAAATAAACTTTTTCAGCAAATCCACATCTTTATAGTCAATGTGGGTAATATGGTTTGCCGTAAAGTAGCATACTTTACGACGTTTACGTCCGCCTCTGCGTCCACCTGCCATTTTCATGTCCCTCCTTTAATTTGATTTCAGCGGGGGCATAATCCCCTGTTAAAATGGAAGATCATCATCCGAGATGTCAATCGGTTGTCCATCATTTGAAAATGGATCTTCGTCAAACTTTGAATAATTTTGGTTACGTTGATTCTGATTTTGGTTGTAACCGGAAAATGGATTCCCCTGATTATTCCCGTAATCCTGGCTGCTGCTGCGTTCCTGACTAACGCTTCTCGGTTCAAGGAACTGGACGCTGTCTGCCACCACCTCAGTCACATACACGCGCCGGCCATCCTGGGCTTCATAATTGCGTGTCTGGAGGCGGCCGTCAACGCCTGCTAAACTTCCTTTTTTCAAGTAGTTAGCCACATTTTCAGCCTGTTTTCTCCAAACGACACAATTGATAAAATCGGCTTCCCTTTCCCCCTGCTGATTCGTAAACGTCCGGTTCACAGCGAGAGTAAAAGTGGCAACCGCTACTCCGCTCGGCGTATAGCGCAAGTCTGGATCTCTTGTCAGCCTGCCTACGAGGACAACACGGTTCAACATCAGAATCAACCCCTCTCATTATTCAAAGTCCGTTTCACGTGAAACGTGTGTATATTCAAATCTTATTCTTCTTCTCTTACAACAATGTGGCGGATAATATCGCCGTTGATTTTTGCAAGGCGGTCGAATTCCTGGACCGCAGCCGGTTCAGCATTCACGTTGATGATATGGTAGTAACCATCACGGAAGTCCTTAATCTCGTATGCAAAGCGGCGTTTACCCCACTCTTTTGATTCGATGATTTCCGCACCTTGGGATGTTAAAACATTATCAAAACGCTCAACAAGCACTTTTTTCGCCTCATCCTCAATGTTCGGGCGGATAATGTACATAATTTCGTACTTTCTCATCTGTTTGTCACCTCCTTATGGACTATGCGGCCCTTTTTGGAAAAGGGCAAGGAGCAATGGTTCATGCGTTCATTACTCACAAGTCGTAAGTATACCATAATACGCAGGCAAAATCAATGTATGTTTTAAGGCCTGTCCGGCTCTCCGATTGCGCTGACAATTATATTTTAACAAACATATGTTCTTATTCCAAGTAATTTTTTTATTTTTTGGAGATGCTACATTTTATTGTTGACGGCCGCAAAATTCATTCGGCCTGCCCGGGGGCCACGCCCGTCCCTCTTTGCGGCCATCAACATGATGCGCATTTTTTTACGACTCCAACTCCCGGATCACGTTTGCCATTTCAATTGCGCTCACTGCAGCATCCCAGCCTTTGTTCCCTGCTTTCGTGCCGGCCCGCTCAATGGCCTGCTCAATGGTATCGGTCGTCAAGATCCCGAAAATGACAGGGGTTTCAGTGTCCATGCTTGCCCGGGCTACGCCTTTTGCCACCTCCGCGCTCACATATTCAAAATGGGGGGTCGATCCCCGGATCACCGTTCCAAGTGCCAAAACGGCGTTGTATTTTTTCGCCGCCGCCATTTTTTTGGCGATGAGCGGGATTTCAAATGCGCCCGGCACCCAGGCAACATCGATGTCTTCTTCGTCCACGCCGTGCCGGTGCAAAGCATCTTTTGCGCCGCTTAACAACCTGCCTGTAATCAATTCATTGAAACGTGAAATAGCGATCCCGATTTTTAAACCTGTGCCAACAAGATTTCCCTCATAAACTTTTCCCATCTTCATTTCCTCCTATATGTGCAGCAAATGCCCCATTTTTTCCGCTTTCGTCCGCAAATAGGCTTCATTTTCTTTTACAGGTGCCGTTTCGGCCGGTACCCTTTCAACAATTTGAATGCCGTAACGCTTAAGGCAGTCGATTTTATCGGGATTGTTCGTTAAAAGGCGGACCTTTGATATGCCGATATCTCTTAAAATTTGGGCGCTTATGCTGTAGTCGCGCATATCTGCCGGAAACCCGAGCCGATGGTTGGCTTCTACCGTATCAAGACCCTGTTCCTGCAGCTTGTAGGCTTTTAATTTATTGATCAGGCCGATCCCCCGGCCTTCCTGTCTCATATAAACAAGGACACCGCGGCCTTCTTTTTCAATCCGGGATAAGCTTTGGGCAAGCTGCGGGCCGCAATCGCAGCGGTATGACCCGAAACAATCGCCGGTTAAACATTCGGAATGGACTCTTGCCAAAACCGGCTTTTCACCGCTGACTTCCCCTTTAACGAGCGCCACATGTTCTTTTCCTGTCAACAAATCTTTGTAGCCGATCGCCCGAAACGTCCCGAAACGCGTCGGAAGCGTAATTTCCACTTCTTTTCGGATCAGCTTCTCATGTTTTTTCCTGTATTCTATTAACGATTCGATCGTAATCAGTTTTACATCCAGTTTTTTTGCAACTTCCATCAGCTGCGGGAGCCGGGCCATCGTTCCATCTTCATTCATAATTTCGCAAATGACACCAACCGGTTTCATGCCTGCCAGTTTCGCCAGGTCGACTGCCGCTTCTGTATGCCCGGCCCGTTCCAGCACCCCGCCTTTTTTGGCCACCAAAGGGAAAATATGGCCCGGCCGGTGAAAATCTTCTGCCATTGCCCCATCTTTCACCAATTCCCTGATCGTTTTGGCACGTTCAAAAGCGCTGATGCCGGTGCGGGTGGAAGCATGGTCTATGCTGACGGTAAATGCAGTTCTATGGGCATCGGTATTTTCCGCCGTCATCGGTTTCAAACCGAGCTGCCGCGCTTTTTCCGCTGTAATCGGCACACAAATTAACCCGCGGCCCGCTTTTGCCATCAAATTGATCATCTCCGGGGTTGCTTTCTCAGCAAGACCGATAAAATCCCCTTCGTTTTCCCTGTTTTCATCATCAACTGTAATCACGAGTTTCCCGGACTTTAAATCTTCCACTGCTTCTTCAATCGTATGAAACAAATTTTATCACCCCTTTGAATGATTAAATAAACCCATTCTCCTTGAGCAGCGCTGCCATATCTTTCTTTTTTTCCGGATGTTCCCATTTCCGGTACAGTTCCGCCATATATTTGGCTAAAATATCACACTCGATATTCACAGCATCACCTATGTTTTTTTCCATTAAAATCGTATGCTGCTGCGTATGCGGCACTAAAGAAACCGTCATTTCCCCGTCCTCTATCCGAAAAACAGTGAGGGACGTGCCATCGACTGCAACAGAGCCTTTCGGGACAAGATACGCCAAAAGGGAGGGGGATACAGAAATGCTGATATAGACGGCATTTTCCTCTCTTTTCTTCGAACAGATGGCGCCCGTTCCATCCACATGCCCCGTTACAAAATGGCCGCCGAATCTTCCGTTTGCCCCCATTGCCCTTTCAAGATTGACTTTGCTTCCGGTCTTCAGCATGGACAGCGTCGTGCTGTGAAAAGTTTCAGGCATGACATCGGCCGTAAATTCATTTTGCGTATAGGACGTAACCGTTAAACAGACGCCGTTTACCGCAATGCTGTCTCCTGCCCGCACGTCCCGTAAAACGTCCGAAGCTTGGACCGTGAGCTGAAGGGAATGCGGCCCTTTGCGCATATTTTTAAGGAAGCCGATTTCCTCAATGATCCCCGTAAACATTTCCCGGCCCTTCCTTTCTAAATGCAGCCGTAATTTTCAGATCAGGCCCGATCTGTTCTACTTTTTCAAAAACAAGCGGAAAAGTCTCATCCATCTTTTCGATTCCGCGCCCGCCAAAAGGAGAGGGGGCCATATTTCCGCCAATCACTTTTGGGGCGATATAAAGGACGAGCTGCTGGACGGCTTTTTCCCGTAAAAACGAACCATTGACTTCGGCGCCGCCCTCAACAAGCAAAGTCAGAATGCCCTTTTTCCCCAATTCCAGCAAAACCTCCCGGATAGAGAGGGTATCATGGGGCTGCCGGATGACTTCAACGCCCATTTGTTTAAGCGACATTTCTTTGTCAATTGGCGCTTCTTTTCCGCAAAAAATGACGGATGGAGCATCCTTGTTAATCACCGCTGCTTCCGGCAGTATGCGTAAATGGGTGTCTAATACAATGCGAATAGGATTTTTCCCTGATTGGGGCAAACGTGAGGTAAGAAGGGGGTTGTCATGAAGAACGGTTTGAACGCCGACGAGAATGGCATCATGCCTGCTTCTTAACTGGTGAACATCCATTCTTGCCTGTTCACTTGTAATCCATTTGCTGTCATGGGTTTCGGTTGCAATTTTTCCGTCTGCCGACATGGCGGTTTTGATGGTGACAAACGGCATTTTCGTTTCAATAAAGTGGTAAAACGGCCTGTATAATGTTTCGGCCTGCTCCCGGCAGATCCCGGTTTCAACTTCGATTCCCGCCTGTTTCAGCTTTTCAATTCCTTTTCCTGCCACAAGCGGGTTCGGATCCCGGGCAGCCACATAGACTTTTTTGATTCCTTTTTCAATTAAAAAGTCGGCGCATGGGGGCGTCTTCCCGTAATGGGAACAAGGCTCCAATGTCACATATACTTCCGCGCCTTGTGCAAGTACACCGGCCTGTTCCACAGCCAGTCTTTCAGCATGCTTTTCCCCGGCTTTCAAATGGGCGGCCATGCCGGCAATTCTGCCGTTTTTCACCACGACACTGCCCACCGGTGGATTCGGGGAAGTCTGGCCAGAGACGCTTTCAGCCAAACGAAGCGCCAGTTGCATATATTCTTCTTTTCGCAATCCACATTTCCTCCTGTTTAAAATTCCGCCAAAGAACCGAACCATAAAAGCAAAAAACCCGCACGGAGGTTGTGCGGGGCAAAACGGCATGATGAAATACACGTTCCATTCAAATTGTTAACGCGTCATCCTTCTCCCATCCAGACTGTCACTGTCGGCTTTGGAATTTCACCAAATCCACCATATTCCGGGAATATGGGTCACGGGCTTTGAGGGAACCCTCATCACCGCCGGTCGGGAATTGCACCCTGCCCCGAAGGAAAAATTATTCGACTGTTAACAATTTTAACATATTGTTTGGATTTTTTCAGTTCATGATTGAAATTTAGTTCATAAGTCCTATTATACATTGAACCTGAAGTGCATAATATCGCCGTCCTGAACAACGTAATCTTTTCCTTCCAGGCGTACTTTTCCGGCTTCTCTGGCTGCGGCAATGCTGCCATACTGGATCAAATCCTCATACGACACCGTTTCCGCACGGATAAAGCCTTTTTCAAAATCGGAATGGATGATGCCGGCGCATTGCGGAGCTTTCATGCCTTTTTTGAATGTCCAAGCCCGTACTTCCGGTTCGCCGGCCGTAAAATAAGTGGCAAGCCCGAGCAGACTGTAGGCGGCTTTGATCAGCTGGTCCAGCCCCGATTCCTTGATGCCGAGTTCGGCTAAAAACATCTTTTTCTCGTCATCTTCCAGTTCGGCAATTTCTTCTTCAATCCGTGCACAAACCACGATGACTTCCGCGCCTTCATTTTTTGCATAATCGTGTACCTGCTGGACATACGGGTTGCCGGAAGGATCCTGGATATCCCCTTCACCGACATTGGCGACATAAAGGACAGGTTTGCTCGTTAAAAGCTGGAACCCTTTTAAGATTTTTTGCTGGTCTTCTGTCAGTTCGACAGATCTAGCCGGTTTTTCCGCTTCAAACGCTTCTTTTAATTTGGCGAGCACTTCGTATTCCGCAACGGCATCTTTATCTTTTTGTCTGGCAATTTTTTCGACGCGGCCGATCCGTTTGTCCACCGTTTCGAGATCGGCAAGGATGAGTTCGAGGTTGATCGTTTCGATATCACTGATCGGATCAACTTTTCCGGCTACATGCGTAATGTTTTCGTCTTCAAAACAGCGCACAACGTGGCAGATCGCATCCACCTGCCGGATATGGGACAGGAATTTGTTCCCGAGGCCTTCGCCTTTGCTTGCGCCTTTTACTATCCCGGCAATATCAGTAAATTCAAAAGTTGTCGGGATGGTTTTTTTCGGATGGTACAGTTCCGTTAGTTTATCGAGCCGTTCATCCGGCACTTCGACCATGCCGACATTCGGGTCAATCGTGCAAAACGGATAGTTTGCGGATTCGGCTCCGGCTTTTGTAATTGCATTAAACAAAGTGGATTTCCCGACATTCGGCAATCCGACAATTCCGGCTGTTAACGCCATATATGGTCAACTCCTTAAAAACTTGTTCAATTCCCATCAAACCGCAGCGGCACAATGGTTGCCGACTTTTCCAACCCATTATAGGAATTTATCCAAAAAAAGGTTAGGATTCTTCGTGCTTGACAAGGACTTTTTTCATCTTGCGGGTGAATTCTCTTCTCGGGAGGAGCACGCTGTGGCCGCATCCTTCGCATTTAATACGAATATCGGCCCCCATCCGGACGATCTTCCAGCGATTTGTGCCGCATGGATGCTGCTTTTTCATTTCGACAATATCATATAGCCCGAAATTTTTATCTTCCATGTTCATCCCCCTTTAGAAATTGGCTGTTTAACGCCTGTTCTTCCTCAGTGCGGGAATAGGTGATCATTTTCGGATAGGGCGCATGGATATGGTTTTCATCCAATGCCTTTTTTATTTCTTTCTTTAAAACCCTCGCAATATACCAGTGCTCCATCGGGATGGTCTCCGCCACAACCCTTAGTGTCACATCCGTTGTGCCAAGCTGCTGGACGCCCAAAAGTTCCGGTTCGGAAACGATCTCTTCATACTGCCCGGCAAATGACGAAAGCAGCTCCTGTATGACCGCTTCCGCCTTGTCAATATTCTCTTCGTAAGGGATATGGACATCAACAACGGCAACGCTGTTATGGATGGAGTAGTTGGTCACTTCGGAAATATTTCCGTTCGGAATAATGTATAATTCACCGGTCCAGTTTTTGATTTTTGTTGTCCTGAGCCCGATTTCTTCCACTACCCCTTGGAATTTTCCGATTTGCACCGTATCCCCAACCGAAAACTGGTCTTCGAAAATAATAAAGAAACCGGAAATAATATCTTTTACAAGGCTCTGCGCCCCGAAACCGACAGCCAAACCGACAATTCCGGCGCCGGCCAGGAGCCCTTGGACGTTGATGCCCAACAACGACAAAACCGTTACAATCGCAATGAACCCGACGAGGTATGTCAAGGTATTTTCCATCAGCCTTAATAATGTTGCTTCTCGCCGTTCCGTAAAACGGAGAGGAGCTTTTGCACGGACTTCAAAAACTTTGCGGATCGCTTTTTTCCCGAATTTTATAATCAGCGATGCAACAAGAAGCACCAGCACAATTTTTAAGGCCGTTTCCCCGATCTTCACCCATGTATCTTCATTCAACCATTTGGCTTCGAGATGTTTGAGATAAGCCTCAAAATGACGCATAGTACACCAACCTTCATTTTCTTTCATCGTTATTGTAACAAAAAATCAACCTATACTCGAGAACCGGCTCCGCTTTTTCAAAAATTACCTTCTTATTAGCGGCCCGAATCAAGTGTAAAACTGCGGGTTGCGGATATCAAGAAAGATATATGTATAGATTTTTTGTTTTTTCCGTATACTGATACTATTACAATGAGGGAGTGGCTGATATGAATCGTAAAATTAGGCAGTTTGAATTAAGCGGCAACAGCGTGAAGGTTTTTCACGATGACATAATGGCAAAAGAAATCATTTCCAATCAGATTTTATCAGCGCTTCCGAAAAGCACCGGCCGTGATTTCGTGATCGTATGTATCGGCACCGACCGTTCCACGGGAGATTCGCTCGGTCCTTTGACGGGCACTTTTCTGAAAGAAAAAGTGATGAAATGTTTTAAAGTATATGGGACGCTGGACAACCCGATCCATGCTTTAAACCTTGAAGAAAAAATTGAAATGATTTACGAAAAACATCGCTACCCCTTTGTGATTGCGGTGGATGCCTGCCTCGGAAAAATGAAGAGCGTCGGCATGATCCAAATCAGCGACGGCCCCGTTAAACCGGGGGCGGGGGTAAAAAAAGACTTGCCTCCGGTCGGCGACATCCATATTACCGGCATTGTGAACATCAGCGGTTTTATGGAATTTACCGTCCTGCAAAACACCCGTTTAAACCTGGTGTTGAAAATGGCGAAACTTATCGCTGCAGGGATCAGCCGCGCAAATCTTCACCTTCAATACCAAAATTCCATGATTTCTTTGAAACACAGCCAACCGAAGAAAAAGCTGATTTAAATGTTTCACGCCGCAATCGTATGGTAAATATGAAGCAAAGCAATGAAAACGGCGACAACGAAAATGCCCGGCAGAAAATTGGCTACTCTGAATTTGGCGAGCCCCGCGATATTTAAACCGATGGCAAAAATCATAATCCCGCCGGTTGCCGTCATTTCGGTAATAAATGCATTTAACACCGATGAGGGGATCAGGTGGTTGATCTGCTTCGCAAATAAAGCAATGGCCCCTTCATACAATACAACAGGCACGGCGGAAAAAATAACGCCGAAACCGAGGGTAGATGACAGGATCAGCGCTGTAAAGCCGTCCAATACGGATTTTGTATATAACACGGTATTGTCGCCCCTGATCCCGCTGTCGAGCGCGCCGAGGATTGCCATGGCGCCAATGACAAATACGAGCGTTGCCGTGATGAAAGCTTCGGCAACACTGCCTTGGCCATTTCCTCCAAACTTTCTTTCCAGCCAGGCACCGAGGGCGTTCAAGTACTCTTCCAGTCGTAGCAATTCCCCAATCACTGCGCCAAACACGAGGCTCAGGATGACAATAATATATTGTTCACTTTTTAACCCCATCTCGAGCCCCAACACCATCACAGCAAGCCCGATCGCATGCATGACGGTTCCTTTGATGCGGTCCGGAATACGGTTCAGTAGCCTCCCGATAAATGAGCCTGCGATAATGCTGAGCCCGTTGATAATCGTTCCAAGCAGTACCATTTCTTCACCCGTTTTGCTATTGGATGCCTTACGATTCGTGGTCAAAACTGGCATCCAGTATTTGTAAAATTCTTTCTAAATCCTCATTGGACATAAATTCAATTTCAATTTTTCCTTTTTTCTTCGTCCGTTTTATATGGACAGTTGTACCGAATTTTTCGCGGAGGATTGTTTCATGTTCCTGGATAAAAATATCTTTCACCGATTTTTCTTTTTTTGTTCCACGTGAAACATTTTGATTGAGCTGCTGGACGAGCTTTTCCAACTGGCGGACGCTCAACCCTTCCTCAATGACTTTTTCCGCAAGTTCTTCCATTTTTTCTTTTTTGCTCAGACCGAGCAACGTACGGCCGTGCCCCATCGAAAGTTTCCCGCTCGACATCGCTTCCTGGATGCTTACCGGCAGGGACAAAATCCGGAGGTGGTTGGCAATATAAGGCCGGCTTTTTCCGAGCCGCTTTGCCAGTTCTTCCTGTGTCACATTTAATTTTTCCAATAAAAACTGGTAAGCATTTGCTTCTTCAATCGGCGTTAAGTCTTCCCGCTGCAAGTTTTCCAAAACGGCAAACTCCATCATCTGCTGATCGGATAAATCGCGGACCACAACCGGCACAGTGGCCAGTTTCGCTTCTTTTGCCGCCCTGTACCTCCGCTCGCCGACGATGATTTCATAACCTTTGATGCTTTTTCGGACAATGAGCGGCTGCAAAATTCCGTGCTGGAGAATGGACTCTTTTAATTCATTGAGCGCTTCCGGTTCGAAAATTTTACGCGGCTGATAAGGATTCGGGCGCAGCTCTTTGATTTTGACTTCCTGCACGGCATCCTCTTTATCGACGTCCATATTGGCAAACAACGCATTAATGCCTTTTCCAAGTCCTTTAGCCATTTGCCGCCACTTCCTTTGCTAAGTCTAAATATACTTCCGCGCCGCGGGATTTCGGATCATAAAGAATGATCGGCTGCCCGTGGCTCGGTGCTTCGCTTAATCGTACATTGCGGGGGATGATCGTCCGGTACACTTTATCCCTGAAATATTTTTTCACCTCTTCAATCACCTGGAGCCCCAAATTCGTGCGCGCATCCAGCATAGTCAACAAAACCCCGTCAATCATCAAATCGTGGTTTAAATGTTTTTGCACGAGCCGGACAGTGCTTAATAACTGGCTTAAACCTTCCAAAGCGTAATACTCGCATTGGACCGGGATAATCACCGCATCGGAAGCGGTCAGGGCATTTAAAGTCAAAATGCCGAGCGAAGGGGGGCAGTCAATAATGATATAATCATAGTCATCTTTAATAGATGCAATGGCCCGCTTCAAGCGGACTTCCCTTGAAATGGTCGGGACAAGCTCGATTTCCGCTCCCGCCAATTGAATCGTGGCAGGGACGGAATACAGCCCTTCCACTGTTGTCGCCCGGATGACTTCCTTTATGTCCACATCGTCCACTAACACGTCATAAATACACTGCTGGACCTCGCCTTTATCAATCCCGGTCCCACTGGTTGCATTCCCCTGGGGGTCGGTATCGACAAGCAAAACCTTTTTCCCGATATATGCTAAGCAGGCACCCAAGTTGACAGAGGTGGTTGTTTTTCCAACACCTCCCTTTTGATTAGCGATAGAAATCACTTTTCCCACGGTTGCCACCTACCTTTTTTCCTCACGCTAAAATAAATGGACAAAAAACCATGCGCCGGTTTCCATTGCAATATATAAACATACACCGCGCTATGGCAGACACATAATCTTATTGTATCAAAGTTTGCAAGATTCGTTTACAGAAAGTCGAAAAAAAAGAAACCTGTAACCCAAGTTTCTTTCATTATGATTTTGCCTTTTTCGGGATCCGGATCGTGATTTGGTAGTAATCTTCAAATTCTTCTTCCTTTGAATCCAGTTTGATCCCGGAATCAGTGACCATTGATACGGATTGTCGGATCGTATTGACGGCAATCCGCATGTCTTTGCTGAAAACCTGCCTGCGCGGCCTTGCTTTTTTTTCCGGTTTATTCATTAAACGGGCCACATAATCTTCCGTTTGTTTCACATTTAAATTTTTGGCAAGTATTTCGTTGAGGACACGGACCTGCTTTTCAGGTTCTTTTAAAGGAATTAAAGCACGTGCATGGCGTTCCGTGATCTGTTTTTGCAGCAGGGCATCCTGCACTTCCCGGGGCAGTTTCAGAAGGCGCAGTTTATTTGCAACCGTAGATTGTCCTTTTCCGAGGCGCTGTGCCAATGCTTCCTGGGTCAAATGGTGAAGTTCGAGCAGCTTTCCGTAAGCCATCGCCTCTTCAATCGGCGTCAGCTCTTCCCGCTGCAGGTTTTCAATTAAGGCGACAGAGGCCGTTTCCGTGTCACTCAAATTTTTTATGATGGCAGGCACCGTATCCCAACCTAATTTCTGGACAGCCCTGAATCGTCTTTCCCCAGCGATGATCTCGTACTCGCCCGCCTCGTATTCACGGACAACGATTGGCTGGATAATGCCGTGGGTTTGGATCGTCCTAGCCAATTCGTCGATTTTCTCCTCATTAAAAATGGTTCTTGGCTGAAACCGGTTTGGAATGATATGGGAAACGGAAATATTCTTTATCTCTTCATTTTCGTTCTCTGCTTCCAATTCCTCCCCGATTTCTTCCTCCACCCCAAAAAAACGAGAGAAAGGATGCTTCATTCACTGTACACCACCTTATAGATTCTCCCTAACTATTTATTCTCTATTATAAGACAAGTTCCTGCTAAACTCCCTGCGATTTTTCGAACAACCTCTTAAGTATATAAGAAGAATCCGCCCGTTTTGTGGCGGGGCATGGAAACTTCCGGCGAAAGTACTGCCCGGTTATTCAAGCGGTATTTTCGCCGGTGTGCCCGGTTTACGCGGATATTTTTTAGGCGTTGCTTTGATTTTTTTCACGACAATGATATTTCTTTCGCTTTCCTCGACCGGCAAAATAAAGGAGTAAATATTTTCCGTTTTCCCGCCCAATATTTGAATTGCTTTTTCCGCTTTTTCCAATTCCTCTCTAGCATGCAGGGCTTTCATGGCAATGAACCGACCGCCGTTCTTAACAAGCGGCAGGCAGAGTTCTGAAAGGACGGACATTCTTGCCACTGCCCTCGCCGTAACAATATCATATTTTTCACGGTGTTCCGGCTTTTTCGCAAATGTTTCAGCCCGGTCGTGGAACAGAAAAACATTTTTCAGGCCAAGCGCTTCCGTCAAATGTTCCAAAAAAGTAATCCGTTTTTGGAGGGAATCCACGATCGTGACGGAAAGTTCCGGAAAACAGATTTTTAACGGAATGCTCGGAAACCCTGCCCCCGCGCCGACATCGCACACTTGAAACGGGCCGTTCCAATCAGTAAAGAAGGCGACCGTTACCGAATCAAAAAAGTGCTTTAAATACACTTCCCCTTTTTCTGTAATGGCCGTTAAATTCATTTTGTTGTTCCAGTCAACGAGCCATTCATAATATGTTTCAAACTGCTTCAGCTGTTCACTGCCGAGCACGATGCCTTTTTCAGCCAATAGATCAACGAATTGTCCGGTATCCATTTTTCCATCCTTCCGTTTGAATATGTAAAAAGCAAGGAGCCGGATCGGATTCCGGCTTCATGCCCGTTAATGCGTTTTTGCAATTTTGCCCTGCTCAATATACACGAGCAAAATGGAAATATCAGCCGGATTGACGCCGGAAATGCGCGACGCCTGGGCAATCGAAATCGGGCGGACTTTCTTTAATTTTTGACGCGCTTCCGTTGCCAGGCCGTTAATGGCGTCATAATCAATATCGGCAGGGATTTTCTTGTCTTCCAGCTTTTTCATCCTTTCCACTTGCTGCAGCGATTTATCTATATAGCCTTCATATTTGATCTGGATTTCCACCTGTTCTTCAACTTCAGGGGGAAGTTCCATTTCAGGCGGAACAAGCATTTTGATATGTTCATATTTCATTTCTGGGCGTTTCAAAAGGTCAGCAGCACGAATTCCATCTTTCAATTCACTGCCGCCCACTTCCCGGATGAGCGCCTGCGTTTCTTCATTCGGCTTGATGATCACCGATTTCAGCCGCTTCATTTCTGTTTCAATCGCCTGTTTTTTCGCCAAAAATTTCCGGTAGCGTTCTTCGGAAATCAAACCGATCCGGTAGCCGAGTTCGGTCAGGCGGAGATCCGCGTTGTCATGGCGCAAAAGCAGGCGGTATTCGGCACGGGATGTCAACAGCCGGTAAGGTTCCCTCGTCCCTTTTGTGACCAAATCGTCGATCAACACGCCGATATAAGCATCCGACCGTTTCAAAACAATTTCTTCTTTGCCTAAAGCTTTGCGAGCTGCGTTAATTCCCGCAATGATACCCTGCCCGGCAGCCTCTTCATAACCGGAAGTCCCGTTAATCTGGCCTGCAGTGTAAAGGTTTTTCACTTTTTTCGTTTCCAATGTCGGCCACAGTTGAGTCGGCGTGATGGCATCATATTCAATGGCATAGCCTGGGCGCATCATTTTCGCATGTTCAAGCCCTTCAATGGATGCTAAAATTTCCCTCTGCACTTCTTCCGGCATACTGGTGGAAAGCCCCTGTACATATACTTCTTCCGTATGGCGGCCTTCCGGTTCAAGGAAAAGCTGGTGGCGCGGCTTGTCATGGAAACGCACCACTTTATCTTCAATGGACGGGCAGTAGCGCGGCCCTGTGCCTTTGATCATGCCGGAAAACATCGGCGCGCGGCCGAGGTTGGCGTCGATGATGGCATGGGTGCGTTCGTTCGTATATGTCAGCCAGCAAGGGCGCTGGTCGGTAATGTATTTTGTCGTTTCATAGCTGAATGCACGCGGTTCCAGATCACCGGGCTGGATTTCCGTTTTGCTGTAATCGATCGTATTGCCGTTCACGCGCGGCGGTGTCCCGGTTTTAAACCGTACAAGGTCAAAGCCAAGATCTTCGAGATTTTCCGCAAGATTAATGGAAGGCTGCTGGTTGTTCGGGCCGCTTGAATATTTTAGTTCGCCAATAATGATTTCCCCGCGCAGGAAAGTCCCGGTTGTCAGCACAACGGTTTTGGCTGTAAACTTTGCCCCGGTTTTTGTGACAACCCCTTTGCAGACGCCGTCTTCAATGACCAATTTTTCCACCATGCCCTGCAACAATGTCAAATTTTCCTGGTTTTCGATCGTTTTTTTCATTTCGCGCTGGTATTCGACCTTATCCGCCTGTGCCCGCAGCGCCTGCACAGCCGGCCCCTTTCCGGTATTCAGCATCCTCATTTGGATATAGGTTTTATCGATATTTCTGCCCATTTCACCGCCGAGCGCATCAATTTCCCGGACAACGATCCCTTTCGCCGGCCCGCCGATGGACGGATTGCACGGCATAAAGGCGATCATATCGAGGTTAATCGTAATCATTAATGTTTTGGCGCCGATCCTTGCCGCGGCCAGCCCCGCTTCACAACCGGCATGTCCCGCTCCGACGACAATGACATCATAATCTCCTGCATCGTATTGCCGCATTCTTTCAATCGCTCCTTTGTTCAGTAAAAATGAAACCGGGCATACGCCCCCATCTCTATGTTACAGCTGCTCATCCTTATAGATTGCTTCATTCTTTGTCTTCTCCTGACAGGTATCCCTGTTGAACAGCGAAATCCGTACGCCGCTGGGCAAGGCGCTTCCGCTTTTCTTATTTTCCTAAGCAAAATTGTGAGAAAAGTTGGTTCAGCAGGCTTTCCTGTACGGTATCCCCGACGATTTCCCCGAGCAGGTCCCATGTCCGAGTTAAGTCAATTTGAACGATGTCAATCGGGGTTCCGGATTCAATACCGTTCAAAACATCTTCAATTGCCTGCAGTGCCTGGTTCAAAAGCGCAATATGACGGCTGTTCGATACATATGTCATATCCCCGCCTTCCAGCTGCCCTTCAAAGTACATGGCCGCGATCGCGTTTTCCAATTCGTCCACACCTTCCTCTTTTAAAAGGGAAGTCGTGACAATCTCAGCACCTTTGGCCAGTTCGCGGACCCTTTCCGTATCTACTTTTTGCGGCAGGTCCTGTTTATTTAAAATGACGATCACATCCATGCCTTCCACTGCTTCAAACAATGCCTCATCTTCCGGGCTTAAAGGCTCCGCGGAATTGATGACAAGCAAGATCAAATCCGCCTCTTTCAGCACTTTCCGTGAACGCTCGACACCAATCCGTTCAACAACATCTTCCGTTTCGCGAATTCCTGCCGTGTCCACCAGCCGGAGCGGCACACCGCGCACATTAACATATTCCTCGATCACATCGCGGGTCGTGCCCGGAATATCCGTGACAATCGCTTTATTTTCCTGGACAAGGCTGTTCAATAAAGACGATTTCCCGACGTTCGGGCGCCCGATAATGGCGGTCGACAATCCTTCCCGCAAAATTTTCCCCTGATGGGCTGTCTTGAGCAGTTTTTCAATCTCGTTTTTGATATACTGCGCCTTTTCTTTCAGCATGCGGTGCGTCATTTCTTCCACATCGTCGTATTCCGGATAATCAATATTGACTTCAATATGGGCAACGACTTCCAATATTTCCTGGCGCAGTTTCTTGATCAGTTTCGACAATTTGCCTTCCATCTGCCCGATCGCCACATTCATCGCTTTATCCGTTTTGGCACGGATTAAATCCATCACCGCTTCTGCCTGAGACAAATCAATGCGTCCGTTTAAAAACGCTCGCTTTGTAAACTCGCCCGGCTCGGCGAGGCGCGCGCCGTTTGTTAACACAAGCTGCAGCACCCTGTTTACGGAAACAAGCCCGCCATGGCAATTAATTTCCACGACATCTTCCCTTGTAAAAGTCTTTGGTGCTTTCATCACGCTGACCATGGCTTCTTCTACCGTTTCGGACGTTTTCGGATCGACAATTTTACCGTAATGAATCGTATGAGATGGAACATCAATCAGCTTTTTGCCGCCGACACCTTTGAAAAGTTTATTTGCAATTTCAATGGCTTCGTTTCCGCTTATCCGAACAATTGAAATTGCGCCTTCCCCCATCGGCGTGGATATTGCCGCAATGGTATCCATTTCCATTTTTTCTCACCCCATTTCCTATCATTTTCATTTATATAAAAAGCTAAAATCGTCCGTATTGGCTTTTTCACCCTAACGTAAAAGCATATCAAATATTTTCCCGAATACAAGCTATATGATTTATCTTTTCCACAACCCCCAAAAAGAAGCCGATAATTCCATTTTAACTTATCCACATGTGAATAACAACGCCATCGAAGCAGATTCATCCGTCCCTGTGGATATTTTTATTTTCCCTATTCTCACTGGCAGCTTTAAAAAAGCAAAAAAATACACCTCCCCACGACAGCCATTCCATAGACGCGGAACTGAACTGAAAAAAGCGGGTAGGTGAACAAAGCAGACTTCGCTTTATACTTCCAATAAAAAACGCCGCTTTCAAATGGAAGTTGGAAGCGGCGGTGTTTTTAATGTTTTGCCAGATCAACGACAACGTAACGGTTTGGCTCTGTTCCTTCCGAATAAGTGGTGACGTTTTTGTTTTTGGTCAAGGCGCTGTGGATGATTTTCCTTTCAAAAGACGGCATCGGTTCCAGCTTTACTTTCCTTTTTGTCCGAATGACTTGCGCAGCCAGCCTTTCCGCAAGCTGCACCAAAGATGCTTCCCGTTTTTCCCGGTAATCTCCGACATCCAGCATCACTTTCGCATAGTGGGGAACACGATGATTTGCGGCAAGCTGCGCGAGAAATTGCAATGCATTTAGCGTTTGACCCCTTTTTCCGATCAGCATCGGCAAATTATCACCTATAATATTTATTTTCATGATGCGATCATTTTCAGACAATTGTAGTTTAGGAGTCACCCCCATTTTTTCCATGATATTGCGCAAGTACGCCATGACCTGCTCTGCGGGATCTTCCTTCACCCGCACGCGGACAACAGCCGGTTTTGCCCCAAACAGGCCGAATACTCCTTTTTTCCCTTCGTCAATGATTTCAACTTCCACATTTTCTTTTTCGGCACCTAGCGTAAGGAGCGCTTGATTGACGGCATCTTCTACACTTTGCCCTGTTGTGGTCACTTCATTCATTTTTTCGTCCCCCTGGCTTTTGCGTTTTGCGCGGGCATCGCAGTTTCCGGGTTATTAATGAAATATGACTGGATGATCATAAAGATATTCCCGACAATCCAGTATAATGGCAGCGCGGATGGAAGCCCAATGCCGATCACAATGATCATAATCGGCATAAACCAAAGCATCATGTTCATTTGTATTTTCATCTGCGGGTTCGCATCATAATTTCCACCCGCCATCATGACTTTTTGCTGAAGGAAAGTGGTGATTCCAGCAATGGCGGCCAGCACATAGTCCGCTGATCCGAGGTCGAACCACAGGAAAGAGGAATCACGGATGGCAGGCGTCCTGTTAATGGCATGGTAAAATCCGATCAAAATCGGCATTTGGATCAAAATCGGCAGACAACCCGCAGCCGGATTGACGTTGTATTTTTGGAAAAGCTTCATCGTTTCCTGCTGGAGTTTTTGCTGTGTCACTGCATCTTTGGAAGCATACTTTTCCCTTAGTTTTGCAAGTTCCGGCTGGATGACCTGCATAGCTTTTGCACTTTTCAGCTGCGAAATATTGAGCGGCAAAATCAACAGGCGGATTAAGATCGTAATCACAATGATGGACAGCCCGTAACTGTTGCCGAGAATCTGGGCCGTTTTTGTAATCAACCAGGACAGCGGATATACGATAAACTGGTTCCAAACCCCTTTGCTTTCCGGCGTGATATCCTGGTTAAATTCCGTGCATCCCGCCATGACAGCTGCGAAAGCCATCACCATTCCAATTAGAAAAAAACTTTTTCTCAATCGTTTCTTCCTCCCACATATCGTTGAATTTGATAAAAAACGCTTACCTCTATAAATTTATGGTAAGGCAGCCAAACACCGCTGCCCAATAATTCAATAGTCTACTTTCATTTTAGCTTTTTTTCAGTACATTGGCTATTTTCAGGACATGGATTAAACTCTTTTTTACTTGATGGAAATTCATTTCGGCCGCTGGTTTCCTAGCGATAATAATATAATCGTTTCCTGGGCTAATTTCTTCTTTCAGCTCTAAAAACACCTGCCGTATATAGCGTTTGATTTCATTCCTTTTCACGGCCTTGCCGAGCTTTTTGCTGACGGACAGCCCGATTCTGAAATGTTTTTGATTTTCTTTTTTCAGGACATATACGACAAACTGGCGGTTCGCATAAGACTTGCCGTTCCGGAAAATTTCCTGAAATTCTTCATTTTTTTTGACACGGTACGATTTTTTCATGTAATGTAAACACCTTCACTTTGCAAAAACGGCGGTTTTCAAACGTGCGGCTGCCCTGGAATCCCGGGCCTGTCCTCCCCGTTATGTTAAAAAAACCACTGAGTGATTTCAGTGGTTATGCGGATAATACTTTTCTCCCTTTGCGGCGCCGTCTTGCCAAAACTTTCCGGCCGTTTTTTGTACTCATGCGCGCACGGAAGCCGTGTACTTTGCTTCTTTTCCTTTTATTTGGCTGATAAGTTCTTTTCATGTATGACACCTCCTCGAGGATGCTTTCGATCTAATCGGAAACGACAGTCTATATTATTATAAAGATGATCTTTCCGTATTGTCAAGATACATCCGAACTTCCACTTCTTTCTAAAACACGCCAGAAAAGCAGAAACAGTTATCCACAGATCATGCACGAAAAGCTTGTTGTGGATATTTTTCACGTTAGTTTTGACTATCCACAACAATTATTGACAAGTTTCACACAAATCCAACGCTTGTGCATAATTTTTTCCACTTCTTTTTCAAATTGTGGATAATTTATAAAGATCATTGCAACACCAAAGATTATTTGTTATGATTATTGTGTTTTAACCCTGAATAAACCGTTGTGAATAACTCATTCATCCACAGTTTGTGGATAACTTGTGGACAGTTTATTCAGAAGTGTAGAATAAAGTTGTCCACAATTGGTGGTTTGTGTCGAAATTCCGTCTTTATTCCTTATTATATGCTTTTCCACTATACATTCACATGTATGTTTATAAATGACCGGTTACTTCACCGAAACATTGTTACGTGCTTGTAAAAATTTAGGATTTTTTCTTTCGATAAAAAGGAGGGATTGGCGTTGGAGAATATCGCTGATCTTTGGGAGAAAGCATTGTCGGTGATAGAGAAAAAGATCAGTAAACCCAGCTTCGAAACCTGGCTCAAATCCACAAAAGCCCACTCACTCAAAAACGATACGTTTGTCATTTCGGTGCCGAACGAGTTTGCCAGGGATTGGCTGGAAGGCCATTACATTCCGCTCATCACGACTGTCTTGTATGACATTACGGGGGAAGAGCTCGAAATAAAATTTATTATTCCACAACAGCAGGACAACGGTGATGCAGACTTTTTCCTGCCTCCAAAAAAGCCGGCGGAGAAATTGGAAGATTCCCCCGATTACCGGAGCATGCTGATACCAAAATATACGTTTGATACTTTTGTCATCGGATCCGGAAACCGGTTTGCGCATGCTGCATCCCTTGCAGTGGCTGAAGCGCCGGCAAAAGCCTACAACCCTTTATTTATTTATGGCGGCGTCGGACTTGGAAAAACGCATTTGATGCACGCCATCGGCCATTATGTACTGGAACACAACCCAAAAGCAAAAGTGGTATATTTGTCATCGGAAAAATTTACAAACGAATTTATTAATTCCATTCGGGACAATAAAGGCGGCGAATTCCGCAACAAGTACCGGAATGTCGACATTCTTTTAATAGATGATATTCAGTTTCTCGCCGGAAAAGAATCCACGCAAGAAGAATTTTTCCATACATTTAACGCGCTGCATGAAGAAAGCAAGCAGATTGTGATTTCAAGCGACCGGCCCCCGAAAGAAATTCCGACGCTGGAAGAAAGGCTGCGGTCGAGATTCGAATGGGGGTTAATCACCGACATCACGCCGCCGGATCTTGAAACGCGCATTGCCATTTTGCGTAAAAAGGCAAAAGCGGACGGGTTGGATATTCCAAACGAAGTCATGCTTTACATCGCCAACCAAATAGACACCAATATACGCGAGCTGGAAGGCGCCTTGATCCGCGTTGTCGCCTATTCATCACTGATCAATAAGGATATCAATGCGGATCTTGCCGCAGAAGCATTAAAAGATATCATTCCAAGTTCCAAGCCGAAAACCATTACGATACAGGACATCCAAAAGGTTGTAGGAGAAGAATACAATGTAAAACTGGAAGATTTTAAAGCGAAAAAGCGCACGAAATCCGTCGCGTTCCCGCGCCAGATTGCCATGTATTTATCAAGAGAACTGACGGACTTTTCACTTCCGAAAATCGGGGAAGAATTCGGAGGCAGGGACCATACGACCGTCATTCATGCGCATGAAAAAATTTCAAACCTTATTCAAACAGACGCGCAATTCCAAAAGAAAATTGAAGAACTGCAAAACATCCTCAAAAACGGATAATATAGTTTTCAACGGGCTGCTGCGCATATTGTGAATAACACCGGAACGTTTATAAACAGTCTGTCCACATGTGGATAGACTGTATTTCGTTGCTTGTGATAGGTTATCCACATGTTCACAACTTCTATTACTAGTACTACTTATTTTTATAAAATATTATTAAGTATATGCTTCACTGGATGGAGGAATAACCATGAAATTTTCCATTTTGCGGGACCGGCTGGTTGAAAGTGTCCAAGATGTATCAAAGGCCATTACATCCAGAACAACGATCCCAATTTTAACTGGTATTAAAATCGTTGCTTCAGAAGATGGAATTACCTTTACAGGAAGCGATTCGGATATTTCAATCGAATCATTCGTACCGAAAGAAGAAGACGGGGATGAAATTGCGGCAATTCAGGAAACCGGCGGAATTGTGCTGCAAGCGAGGTTTTTTGGGGAACTTGTCAAAAAATTGCCTATGGATATTGTCGAAATTGAAGTCGTAAACCAATTCCAGACGATGATCCGTTCTGGAAAATCGGAGTTTAATTTGATAGGCCTGGATCCCGAAGAATACCCGCACCTGCCGCAAATAACGGAAGATAAAGTTATACGGATTCCGGCCGATATTTTAAAAAATTTAATCCGTCAGACGGTATTTGCCGTTTCCACTGCCGAAACCCGGCCGATCTTGACAGGTGTAAACTGGAGCATTCAAAACAACCGGTTAAACTGTATTGCAACAGACAGCCATCGCTTGGCGCAAAGAACGGCGGAAATCGAAACGGCGGCCGATGCGGAATACAATATTGTCATACCGGGGAAGAGTTTAAACGAACTGAATAAAATCTTGCCTGATACAAATGAATTAGTTGAAATCGTCATTACCGACAACCAGGTTTTGTTTAAGGCAAAGCATTTATTGTTTTTCTCACGTCTGCTGGAAGGAAATTATCCGGATACGTCCAGATTAATTCCTACCGATGCGAAAACGGAACTGATCGTAAATGCCAAAGAATTTTTGCAGGCAATTGACAGGGCTTCTTTGTTGGCAAAAGAAGGCCAAAACGCAAATGTTGTGAAATTGTCTTCTTTGGCTAATATTCCGGGCGCAATTGAAATTACATCGAATTCGCCGGAAATCGGAAAAGTGGTCGACCGTGTGCAATGCAAATCAATTGAAGGGGAAGCGTTGAAAATTTCATTCAGCTCAAAATATATGATAGATGCATTAAAAGTATTGGAAGGCATGGAAATCAGCATTCGTTTTACCGGCGCTATGAGGCCGTTTGTCATCCGTCCGGTCAATGACGAAACGATTTTGCAGCTGATTTTGCCGGTCCGGACATACTGATGGGGAGGAAAAGCCTGTTTCTGACGGACAGGCTTTTTTCTGTGCCGATGGTGGAGGAAAACAGGCGGTTTCAGCCGGAAATCCTTGTTATTCTTTGTATTTCTGCCGATTTTTTAGTAAAATTATATATTAGCGACGACACGAAAAGAGTGAAGATATGGTAAAATATGTAAATATTTCGACAAATACTATTACACTTGGCCAATTTTTGAAATTAGCCGATATCATCCAAAGCGGGGGAATGGCGAAATGGTTTTTAAGCGAACATAAAGTGTTCATCAATGGAGAACTGGAACAAAGAAGAGGACGGAAATTGAAAGAGAATGACCGGGTTGAAATTGATGGAATTGGTATGTTTCAAATTACCCGCGGTTGATTCAGGTGTTTTCAGCAAAAAGGATGTTGCAATATGTACTTACAAGAATTGGAACTGACAAATTACCGCAATTACGAAACGTTAACCATTCCATTTGAAAATAAAGTGAATGTCATTCTCGGGGAAAATGCCCAGGGGAAGACCAATTTGATGGAATCCATTTATGTTTTGGCGATGGCAAAATCCCACCGCACTGCGAATGATAAAGAACTCATCCGCTGGGACGCGGATTATGCTAAAATAAAAGGTAGGATCCACAAAACACATGATTCTTTCCCCCTTGAATTGACAATCTCCAAAAAAGGCAAAAAAGCAAAATATAATCATATTGAGCAAAAAAAATTAAGCCAGTATATCGGAAATATGAACGTTGTAATGTTTGCGCCAGAAGACTTAAATCTCGTGAAAGGAAGCCCTCAGGTCAGGCGGCGCTTTATTGATATGGAAATTGGCCAGATTTCCCCCGTTTACTTGTACGATGTGAGCCAGTTCCAAAAAATATTACAACAGCGGAACCACTATTTAAAGCAGCTGCAAATGAAAAAGCAGACGGACCGGACGATGCTTGATGTTTTGACTGAACAGTTTATTGAAAATGCCGTCAAAATTGTCAAGCGCAGGTTTGAATTTATCCGCCTGCTGGAAGAATGGGCCGGACCGATCCATCACATGATTTCCCGCGGCCTTGAGACGCTTGAGATTTTATATAAACCTTCCCTTGATGTATCAGAAGAACTGAATTGGTCAAAAATGATAAAAATGTATGAAAATAAATTTGCGGAAATCTGGGAACGGGAAATCGACAGGGGTGTCACCATGATCGGCCCGCACCGCGATGATTTGGCTTTTATTGTAAATGGCCGTGATGTCCATACGTTCGGATCCCAGGGACAGCAGCGGACAGCCGCCTTATCGGTTAAATTGGCCGAAATTGAACTGATTTATTCAGAAATAAAGGAATACCCAATTTTATTATTAGATGATGTGCTGTCTGAACTGGATGATTTCCGCCAGTCCCATTTGCTCAATGCAATACAGGGCAGGGTGCAGACATTTGTGACGACGACGAGCGTAGACGGGATTGACCATCAAACATTACGGGAAGCTTCAATGTATACCGTGAAATCCGGAAAAATTGTTGGGTGAGGTGTGCCTATGTATCTTCATATCGGGGAAGATGTGATAGTCCGGGGTGATGAGATTATTGCCATTCTGGACCAAAGATCACTCAATGGTTCTGATATAAACGATGATTATTTGCAGGCTTTTCGGCAAGACACCATCAATTTGGCAAAAGGCGGCTTTAAATCCGTTATTATCACCCAACACCGTATTTACTTATCGCCCCTTTCCCCCGGCGCATTAATCAAACGTACAAACGGCAAAACAAAAAGACTTTATCCAATCCGGCCGGGTTTTTACACAAATTAACCGGTGGTCGGTTTAACCATAAACGGAACAATCTGTTTTATTTTTTGAGAGAGTGCAGGTGGTATCATTGGAACAAGAACAATTACAAGAGCAGTCTTATGATGCTGAGCAGATACAGGTTCTTGAAGGGCTCGAAGCTGTGCGCAAACGGCCCGGGATGTACATTGGCTCTACAAGTTCAAGAGGGCTTCACCATCTCGTCTGGGAAATTGTCGATAACAGCATTGATGAAGCATTGGCCGGCTATTGCGATGAAATTAACGTGTTTATTGAAAAAGACAACAGCATTACCGTAAAAGACAACGGGCGCGGCATTCCGGTCGGGATCCACGAAAAAATGGGCAGGCCTGCTGTTGAAGTGATCATGACGGTGCTGCATGCAGGCGGTAAATTCGGCGGTGGAGGTTATAAAGTTTCCGGCGGCCTCCATGGTGTCGGCGCATCTGTTGTGAACGCGCTGTCTACGGAACTTGATGTATACGTCCATCGCGACGGACATATTTACTACCAGAAATACCATCGCGGCAAACCTGCTTTTGACTTAAAAATCATTGGCGACACCGACCGCACTGGCACAACGACACACTTCAAGCCGGATCCGGAAATTTTTACGGAAACGACCGAGTTTGATTATGATGTTCTCACGACCCGCCTCCGTGAACTCGCTTTTTTAAACAAAGGCATCAAAATTACGATTGAGGATAAAAGGGAAAATCCGCGCAAAAATGAGTACCATTTCGAAGGCGGCATTAAATCTTATGTCGAACATTTGAACCGTTCAAAAGAAGTACTTCATGAGGAACCGATCTATGTGGAAGGCGAGAAGGACGGCATTTATGTGGAAATCTCCCTGCAGTATAACGAAGGGTATACAAGTAATATTTATTCATTCGCAAATAATATTCACACCTACGAAGGCGGCACCCATGAATCAGGCTTTAAAACGGCTTTGACCCGCGTGATCAATGACTATGGGCGGAAAAACAATTTCATCAAAGAAAATGAGCAGAACTTAACAGGGGAAGATGTCCGCGAAGGCCTGACCGCTATTGTTTCCATCAAACACCCTAACCCACAGTTTGAAGGGCAGACGAAAACAAAACTCGGGAATTCCGAAGCAAGAACGATTACGGATACGATATTTTCTGAGACTTTCGAGAAGTTTATGATGGAAAACCCTTCTGTCGCCAGAAAAATTGTAGAAAAAGGGTTGATGGCAGCACGGGCAAGGATGGCGGCGAAAAAGGCGAGGGAGTTGACCCGCAGAAAGAGCGCGCTCGAATCGACAAGCCTGCCGGGCAAACTGGCGGACTGTACATCGCGTGATCCGTCCATCAGTGAATTGTACATTGTGGAAGGCGACTCGGCGGGCGGATCCGCCAAGCAGGGGAGGGACCGCATGTTCCAGGCGATTCTCCCTTTGCGCGGAAAAATTTTAAACGTCGAAAAAGCACGTTTGGATAAAATTTTGTCAAACGCCGAAATCCGCACGATCATTACGGCGCTCGGGACAGGTGTCGGGGAAGATTTTGATATTTCCAAGGCACGCTACCATAAAGTTGTGATCATGACGGATGCCGATGTCGACGGCGCCCATATCAGAACGTTATTATTGACATTCTTTTACCGTTATATGCGGCCTTTAATCGATGCCGGATATATTTATATTGCCCAGCCGCCGCTGTTTAAAGTGCAGCAAGGGAAAAGAGTGGAGTATGTATACAGCGACCGCGGCCTCGAAGAACTGCTCAAACAGCTTCCGGAACAGCCGAAACCTTCGATCCAGCGCTATAAAGGCTTAGGGGAAATGAACCCGGAACAGCTGTGGGAAACGACGATGGAACCGAAAAACCGGACGATGCTGCAAGTGAGCCTTGACGATGCGATTGAAGCGGACAGCACCTTTGAAATGCTGATGGGTGATAAAGTGGAACCGCGGCGGAATTTTATTGAAGAAAATGCCATTTACGTAAAAAACCTGGACATTTAAAGAAAAGGAGGTTGCTTAAATGGCTGAAACACCGGAATCGAATATTGTTGAAGTGAATTTAACCCAGGAAATGCGCACATCTTTTCTCGATTATGCGATGAGCGTCATTGTTTCCCGGGCCATCCCCGATGTGCGGGACGGATTAAAGCCTGTGCACCGCCGGATTTTGTATGCAATGAATGACCTCGGCATGACCCCGGATAAAGCTTATAAAAAATCGGCGCGTATTGTCGGTGAAGTGATCGGGAAATACCATCCGCACGGTGACGCTGCCGTATACGAAACGATGGTGCGTATGGCGCAGGATTTCAGCTACCGCTATATGCTTGTCGACGGGCACGGCAATTTCGGCTCAGTCGACGGCGATCCGGCTGCCGCCATGCGTTACACGGAAGCGCGGATGTCAAAGATTTCTCTTGAGCTTTTGCGCGATATTAACAAAGATACAATTGATTTCCAGGACAACTACGATGGTTCGGAAAAAGAACCGTCCGTCCTGCCTGCCCGTTTCCCGAACCTTTTGGTGAACGGGTCTTCAGGCATCGCGGTCGGCATGGCTACGAACATTCCGCCGCACCAGCTCGGCGAAGTGATCGATGGGATCCTTGCTTTAATCAAAAATCCGGATATTACGATTCAAGAATTAATGGAGTACATCCCCGGCCCGGATTTCCCAACGGCCGGTTTAATTGTTGGCAGGAGCGGAATCCGTCGCGCTTACGAAACCGGAAGAGGCTCGATTACGTTAAGGGCGCGCGTTGAAATTGAACAGAAGCAGAACGGCAAAGAATCGATCGTTGTGACAGAAATCCCTTACCAGGTCAATAAAGCCAAACTGATTGAACGGATTGCCGAACTCGTCCATGAAAAAAGGATTGACGGTATTACCGACCTGCGCGATGAATCTGACCGCAGCGGCATGCGGATTGTGATCGAAGTCCGGCGCGATGCCAATGCGAATGTCATCCTGAACAATTTGTACAAGCATACCGCGATGCAAACGACATTCGGTATTAACCTGCTTGCGCTTGTGGGCGGACAGCCGAAAGTATTGAATTTAAAGCAGGCGCTCCGCCATTATCTGGACCATCAGGAAGAAGTCATCCGGCGCAGAACGGCATTTGATTTGAAAAAAGCGGAAGCCCGCGCCCATATTTTGGAAGGCTTGCGCATTGCACTCGACCATATCGATGCGATTATCCAATTAATCCGATCTTCCCAGACGACGGAAATTGCCCGCAACGGCTTGATGGAGCAATTCTCCTTATCCGAAAAGCAGGCCCAGGCGATCCTGGATATGCGCCTGCAGCGTCTGACCGGTTTGGAACGCGAAAAAATTGAGGAAGAGTACCAGGGTTTAATCAAATTGATTGCTGAATTGAAAGCCATTTTGGCGGACGAAGAAAAAGTGCTTGAAATCATCCGCGAAGAACTGCTTGAAATCAAAGCGCGGTATAATGACGAACGCCGCACTGAAATCGTCGCTGGCAATGTAGACCAGATCGAGGACGAAGATTTGATCCCGCAAGAAAACATCGCCATTACACTGACGCATAACGGTTATGTCAAACGCCTGCCGATTTCGACTTACCGCAGCCAAAAACGCGGCGGCCGCGGCGTGCAGGGCATGGGCACGAACGAAGATGATTTTGTCGAACACCTTTTAACGACATCCACCCATGACACGATTCTTTTCTTTACGAATAAAGGAAAAGTTTATAAAAAGAAAGGGTACGAAATTCCGGAATACGGAAGGACGGCGAAGGGCATTCCGATCGTGAACCTGCTTGAAATCGATAAAGATGAATCGATCAATACGATGATCCGCGTCGAAGAGTTTGGCGAAGACTGGTTTTTATTCTTTACCACAAAAAACGGCATTTCAAAACGCACACCTGTCTCCGATTTTGCAAACATCCGGACGAACGGTTTAATTGCGATCCATTTGAAAGAAGAGGATGAACTGATTTCCGTAAAACTGACGGACGGCCATAAAGACATCATTATTGGCACGAAAAACGGCATGCTGATCCGCTTCCCGGAAACGGACGTCCGGCCGATGGGAAGGTCGGCAACCGGTGTAAAAGGGATCACATTAACCGGCGGTGATGAAGTGGTCGGAATGGAAATCTTGGAGGAAAATGACGACGTCTTGATCGTTACACGCAACGGTTACGGCAAACGGACAAAAGGGAGCGGATACCGCATCCAAAGCCGCGGGGGAAAAGGCTTGAAAACATGCAATATTACAAGCAAAAACGGGCCGCTTGTCGCAGTGAAAACCGTAACGGGGGACGAAGACTTGATGCTGATCACAGGCGGTGGCGTCCTGATCCGCATGGCTGTCGACGATATTTCTGTGCTAGGCAGGAACACAATGGGCGTTAAACTGATCCGCCTTGGCGATGATGAATATGTCGCAACCGTCGCGAAAGTAGAAAAAGATGAAGAAGAAAAGCATTCCGATCCGGTTGAAGAAACCGAGCAGGAATAACAGGTTTTTGAAGGAGCATTTACACAATGCTCCTTTTTTTTGGTAAAATATTGTCAACATCATGCGCGTGATTTTTATGGGGGGAGAAAGTTTGAAAATAAAAGTTTTTGATTTAATCCCGGGATATGTTTTATCGGAAGATGTAATGGGAAAAACAGCTCACCCTATTATGCCGAAAGGGACGCTTTTGACAAGGCGGATGATCAATGTCCTGAAAGAGTTTGATATAGAAGAAGTATCAGTGGGGCAATTTCAAAATGCCGGACAGGGTTGCGGGGCGGAAGAAAAACAAATGAACCCTGTCATGGAAAAACTGCCTTCCGGTTTTCAGGAATTGTATAACGCTGCCGTAAACAGCTACAAGAAAAATTTCCAAAGCTGGCAGGCCGGCTCGAAAGTAAACGTCGGGGAAGTCCGGGATTACTTTATTCCGCTTTTCCAATACATTGAAAAGGATCCGTCCAATATCAGGTTGATCCACCGCTATTCCACGAAAGAAGAATATATGTACCACCATGCCGTTTCTGTAGGGCTGTTAAGCGGCGCTATCGCCCAAAAATTAAACTTGGAAAAAGGCGCCTGCTACCAGGCTGCTTTAGCCGGATGCCTGGCTGATGCCGGAATGGCAAAAGTCCCGCAGCATCTGCTGAAAAAAACAGACCCTTTGACGGAAACGGAATTTGAAGAAATCAAAAGCCATCCTGTGTACGGGCTGCAAATGGTCCAACACACATCCCTGCTCAAATCGGAAACGAAGCTGGCTATTTTGCAGCATCATGAACGCCTGGACCGGAGCGGCTATCCTTTTAGGGAAAATCCGGGCAGAATTCCGATCCTCTCAAGAATTGTTGCTGTTTCAGACGTGTATCATGCAATTGTTTGCGACCATATATACAAAAAAAAGAAAATCCCGTTTCAGGCAATTGAAGAATTGTTGGAGGACCATTTCGGGGAATTCGATATTTCTGTCGTAAACGCTTTAATACGCCTTGTTGCTCATTTGTCGATCGGAACGAAAGTCATTTTATCGAATAATGAAGTAGCGGAAGTCATTTATACGAAACCATCCGCCCCGATCAAACCGCTCGTAAAAATTTTAAGCAGCGATGAAATGGTCGATTTGGAAACCCGGCGCGATTTGTTTATAAAAGAAATGATCAAGTAATGCGTTTTTGGCGCTGAACCGGTTCGGGTGCTGCTTTAATGTTACCGCGGGATGTTGTTGACTGCCGCGGCATAGCTTTGCCCAAGCTTCACATGCAGTTTTGTAATTTGCAAAATTTAACTTTAAAAAACTATTGCTATTCATCGTAAAACGAGTATAATAGAAATTGTTCTTTTTAAGCAGGAGCTTAATTGTCGCTTCTGTGATAAAAAAAGAGGTTGACGCGTCCTGCTGAATATGTTACTATATAAAAGTCGTTACAACGAAATGATTGGTCTTTGAAAACTGAACAAAACGAAACGTCTAACGAGCTTTTATCAAACATCTTTTATCGAGAGTTTGATC
>NZ_BKZP01000016.1 GCF_008974185.1 Weizmannia acidilactici | reverse complement strand
CCGCCAACCTTGATACACCCCGGGGTACCCACCCCCCACATTTTAAACAAGTGCTATGATTGCCATCCGTACAAAAAGGAAAAGCTAAAAAATGGGCAGTTTGCTTAGTTGCATTTTTACGAGGATATCCTGTATAATTATAGTCAAATATAGTCAAAGTCAAAATATCACGTCAGGAGGTGACTTTGATGAAAAATATCTCTGACATCATCGAGGAATATTTAAAGCGTATATTAGAACTAAATGAATCTGAAATTCTGGAAATTAAGCGCAATGAGATTGCCGATAAATTCCAATGTGTCCCTTCACAAATTAATTACGTTATTAATACGCGGTTTACGATTGAAAAAGGGTATATTGTTGAAAGCAAAAGGGGCGGGGGCGGCTATATCCGGATTATGAAAGTGCGCCCTGAAAGCGATGCTGAATTGATTGACCAGCTTCTGGTGCATATCGGGAATGTCATCTCCCAGTCCAGTGCGGAAGCAATTATTCTCCGCCTTGTAGAGGAAGATGTCATTTCCAAACGGGAGGCAAAAATTATGCTCAGTGTGATGGACCGTTCCGTGTTGTATATCCAACTGCCCGAACGGGATGAGCTGCGCGCCAGAATACTGAAGTCGATGTTAACGACATTAAAATACAAGTAACGACAGAGGTGAGAAGCCGTGATTTGCCAAGAATGCAATGAAAGGCCGGCGACTATGCACTTTACAAAAATTGTAAACGGAACGAAAACGGAAATCCATCTTTGCGAAAAATGCGCACAGGAAAAAGGTGAAATGTTTTCGTTTGATTGGGGCAAAAGCTTTTCCTTCGATAACTTGCTCTCCGGCCTCTTTAATTTCGATCCTGCGATTCAAATTTTTAAACAGGAGGCGGCACCCAATCCCGATGTGCTCCGCTGCAACCATTGCGGGATGACTTTTAACCAATTTTTAAATACAAGCCGGTTTGGCTGCCCACACTGCTATGAGGCGTTCCAACACCAGCTGGTTCCAATTTTGCGGAGACTTCATGGCGGGAATATTGCGCATGAAGGGAAAATACCGGCCCGTATTGGCGGCGCCATTTATACAAAGAAAAAGCTGGCCCAGCTAAAAGAAGCGCTGCAGGCGGCGGTCGAGCGGGAAGAATTTGAAAAAGCCGCGGAACTCCGCGACCAAATCCGGGCGCTCGAAAGTTCTTCTTTAGGAAAAGGAGGAGAACAATAATGTCTCTGGAGCATTTTTTGCATGAAGCGTCCAGCTCATGGATGAACCAGGAAGGGCCTGATTCGGAAATCGTGCTCACTTCACGGGTCCGCCTCGCAAGAAATTTAAAAAATTACCGTTTCCCATCATTGTTTAGCAGTGAAGAAGCAAGGGAAATCGTTTCTACAATACAGCATGTTGCCCTGAATCATTTTCCGGATGACATGCATGCGGAATTTTTAAAAATGGATGAATTAAAGCTGCTTGAAAAAAGGGTGCTGGTGGAAAAGCACCTGATCAGTCCGCAGCTGGCGGAGGAATCGAACGACGGTGCAGTTATTTTGTCAAGTGACGAAGATATTAGTATTATGATAAATGAGGAGGATCATTTAAGAATACAATGTCTTTCTCCTGGACTTCAGCTGCATGAAACGCTTGAAAAAGCCGGCAAGCTTGATGACTTGCTCGAAAGTTGGGTGGATTACGCTTTCGATGAAACACTCGGCTATCTTACTAGCTGCCCGACCAATGTCGGGACGGGAATCCGTGCATCGGCGATGGTGCATTTGCCGGGGCTTGTGCTGACGCAGCAAATTAACCAAATCATTCCGGCGATCCATCAGCTTGGATTGGTGGTAAGAGGAATTTATGGCGAAGGAAGCGAAGCCATCGGGAATATTTTTCAAATTTCCAACCAAATGACGCTCGGAAAATCCGAAGAAAATATTGTTTCCGATTTGACAAGCGTTATCAAGCAGATCATCGCACAGGAAAGGTCGGCAAGGGAAGCATTGATGCAGACTTCAAACATACAATTAGAAGACAGAGTTTACCGTTCGTTGGGTGTGCTGCAAAACAGCAGGATTATCGAAACAAAAGAAGCGGCCCAATGTTTATCCGATGTCCGTTTGGGGATTGATCTCGGATATATTCAAAACATTTCGAAACATATTTTGAACGAACTGATGATTTTAACGCAGCCGGGATTTTTGCAGCTGTACGCCGGAAGGGCACTTCGCCCGTATGAAAGGGATATCCGCAGGGCTACACTGATAAGGGAGCGTCTAAGGCTTGAGGAGACCAAATGAACAGGAGGAATGACAGATGATGTTTGGAAGATTTACAGAAAGGGCCCAGAAAGTGCTGGCACTTTCCCAGGAAGAAGCCATCCGTTTGAAACATAACAATATCGGGACAGAACATATTTTGCTCGGCCTTGTCCGCGAAGGTGAAGGAATTGCTGCAAAAGCGCTGTACGGATTGGGGTTAAGTGCCGAAAAAATTCAGGAAGAAGTGGAAAACTTGATCGGCAGCGGCCAGGAAATTTCTCAAACGATCCACTATACGCCAAGGGCTAAAAAAGTCATTGAACTGTCAATGGATGAAGCGAGAAAGCTTGGGCACTCCTATGTTGGAACAGAGCATATTCTCCTCGGGCTGATTCGCGAAGGCGAAGGCGTTGCGGCACGCGTGCTGATCAATCTCGGCGTCAGCTTAAATAAAGCACGGCAGCAGGTGCTGCAGTTATTGGGTAACAGTGAAGCGTCGATGCAGGGCGGTGCGGCGGCCAGCGTAAGCACGCCGACACTGGACAGCTTGGCGCGCGATTTAACCGCGATTGCAAGGGAAGACGCCCTCGATCCTGTGATCGGGCGAAGTAAAGAAATCCAGCGCGTCATTGAAGTATTGAGCCGGAGGACAAAAAACAATCCGGTTCTGATCGGCGAGCCGGGCGTCGGGAAAACGGCGATCGCGGAAGGCCTCGCCCAGCAGATTGTCCATAACGAAGTGCCTGAAACGCTGCGCGACAAACGCGTGATGACGCTTGATATGGGCACGGTTGTTGCGGGCACGAAATACCGCGGCGAATTTGAAGACCGTCTGAAAAAAGTAATGGATGAGATCCGCCAGGCCGGCAATATTATCCTTTTCATCGATGAACTCCATACGTTGATCGGGGCCGGCGGTGCGGAAGGCGCGATTGATGCTTCGAATATTTTAAAACCGTCGCTTGCCCGCGGCGAACTGCAGTGCATCGGAGCAACCACATTGGATGAATACCGGAAATACATTGAAAAAGATGCGGCTTTGGAAAGAAGGTTCCAGCCGATCCAGGTCGACGAGCCGACGATAGAAGAGTCGATCCAGATTTTAAAAGGTTTAAGGGACCGTTATGAAGCGCATCACCGCGTCTCGATCACCGATGAAGCGATTGAAGCGGCCGTTAATCTATCGGACCGCTATATCGCTGACCGGTTCCTGCCGGATAAAGCGATTGACTTAATTGATGAAGCCGGATCGAAAGTGCGCCTGCGTTCGTTTACGACGCCGCCGAATTTAAAAGAGCTTGAGCTGAAACTTGAAGAAGTGCGCAAGGAAAAAGATGCGGCCGTGCAAAGCCAGGAATTTGAAAAAGCCGCATCGCTCAGGGATGCCGAACAAAAACTGCGCGAACAGCTGGAGGAAACGAAGAAAAACTGGAAGGCAAAACAAGGCCAGGAAAACAGCGAAGTAACGGTTGACGACATCGCGCTCGTTGTCTCCAGCTGGACGGGAATTCCGGTGACAAAATTGGCGCAGACGGAAACGGAACGCCTGCTGCACCTCGAAGAAATTCTCCATTCCCGCGTAATCGGGCAGGAAGAAGCGGTTCTTGCGGTGGCAAAAGCGGTCCGCCGTGCACGGGCAGGGTTAAAAGACCCGAAACGCCCGATCGGTTCATTTATTTTCCTCGGTCCTACCGGGGTCGGGAAAACGGAACTGGCGCGCGCTCTGGCAGAAGCGATGTTCGGTGATGAAGATGCCATGATCCGGATTGACATGTCCGAATACATGGAGAAACACTCGACTTCCCGTCTCGTTGGGTCGCCTCCGGGATATGTCGGTTTTGAAGAAGGCGGGCAGTTGACGGAAAAAGTGCGCAGAAAACCTTATTCCGTTGTGTTGCTCGATGAAATCGAAAAAGCTCATCCGGACGTCTTTAATATTCTCCTGCAAGTGCTGGATGACGGCCGGCTGACGGATTCCAAAGGACGCACCGTTGACTTTAGCAACACAATTGTGATCATGACGTCCAATGTCGGCGCGGATGCTTTAAAACGCAACAAGAGCGTCGGCTTCAGCATCCAGGATAATGTCGAAGCAGATTACAAAGACATGAAGGATAAAGTGCTTGAGGAATTGAAAAAGGCATTCCGCCCTGAGTTTTTAAACCGTGTGGATGAAACGATTGTGTTCCATTCGCTCGAGAAGAAACATTTAAACGAAATTGTCACTTTGATGGTGAAAGAATTGTCGAACCGGTTAAAAGAACACCGTATCGAATTGGTGTTGACAGATGCCGCAAAAGAGAAAATTGCGGAAAAAGGCTACGATCCGGAATACGGCGCACGGCCGCTGCGCAGGTCGATTCAGAAAAATATCGAAGACCGGCTTTCGGAGGAAATGTTGAAGGGCAATGTGAAAGAAGGGCAAAAAGTATTGGTCGATGTAAAAGACGGCGAATTTACTTTTACAAGTGTGGCAGAATCGGAAGCCGTATCGTCCAATTCTTGATGCCGTGATATTGAAGGGTACAATGGGGTTGGCGATTGTACCCTTTTTTTACGGCGGTGCTTTTTTATGTAATTTTAATAAATTGTCAAGATAATTTGTTTAAACTTTAACATAGACATAAGAAAAGGGGTTTAAAATGGCAAAAAAGACGGTGAAATTTGTTTGCCAAAATTGCGGCTACGAGTCGCCGAAATGGATGGGGAAATGCCCGCAGTGCAACCAGTGGAACCAAATGGTGGAAGAAATTAAGGCGCCGAAACGGAAGGGCTTTTTTTTACATACTGAGCCTGGAAGTGAAACCAAAGCGGCTCCTATTACGTCTATAGAGTCTAAAGAAGAAAAAAGGACGAAAGTGGATTTTTGGGAGCTCAACCGCGTACTTGGCGGCGGGATCGTGGCCGGTTCGCTCGTACTCATCGGCGGGGATCCGGGGATCGGAAAATCGACTCTGCTTTTGCAGGTATCGGCGCAGCTGGCAAAGCGTGCGTACAATGTGCTGTATATTTCCGGAGAAGAATCGGCGAAGCAGACGAAGTTAAGGGCGGACCGGTTAAAAATTGATACCGATCATTTGTATGTGCTGCCGGAAACGGACCTTTCGATGATCACACAGGCGATTGATGAGCTAAACCCCGGTTTTGTCATCATTGATTCGATCCAAACGATTTACCACCCGGAAATTACGTCCGCTCCCGGAAGTGTTTCACAGGTGAGGGAAAGCACGGCGCAGCTCATGCGGATTGCGAAAACAAAAGGGATCGCCATCTTTATTGTCGGCCACGTTACGAAAGAAGGGTCGATTGCCGGCCCACGGGTGCTGGAACACATGGTCGACACCGTGCTTTATTTCGAAGGCGAGCGGCATAACGCCTACCGGATTTTAAGGGCGGTCAAAAACCGGTTCGGCTCGACAAATGAAATCGCCATTTTGGAAATGAAAGAGTCCGGTTTGGAAGAAGTCCAAAACCCTTCCGAAATTTTTCTCGAAGAACGGACAAAGGGCGCATCCGGCTCCACGGTTGTTGCTTCGATTGAAGGCACTCGCCCTGTGCTCGTGGAAATCCAGGCGCTCTTGGCACCGACATTTTTCAATATGCCGCGGAGGATGGCGTCGGGTATTGACCATAACCGCGTTACTTTGATTATGGCGGTGCTTGAGAAAAGGGCTGGCCTTCTGATTCAAAACCAGGATGCGTATTTAAAAGTGGCCGGCGGGCTGAAAGTGGATGAACCGGCAGTCGATTTGGCGATTGCGGTAAGCGTGGCGTCCAGTTTTCGCGACCAGCCGACTAAAGCGGATGACTGTATTATCGGCGAGGTCGGGTTAACAGGGGAAGTCAGAAGGGTGTCCCGCATTGAGCAGCGTGTCCAAGAAGCGGCAAAGCTCGGATTTAAAAGGGCGATCATTCCGAAAAATAATCTGGGTGGATGGGCGCCGCCTGAGGGTATCGAAGTGATCGGGGTCTCCTCCATCCAGGAAGCCCTGCAAGTAGCACTGGGGGGATGAGATTGGAAGAAAAAGAGCCTTGCCAGAAGACGATGTCCGAAATTTTACAATTGATTGCGCCGGGCACGCCGATCCGGGAAGGAATTGATCATGTGCTGCGTGCCAATACCGGCGGGTTGATCGTGATGGGATACGATGACACGGTGAAAACTTTGGTGGACGGCGGATTCCACATCAACTGCCCGTTCAGCCCGAGTTATTTGTATGAACTGGCAAAAATGGACGGCGCCATTATTTTAAATGACGCGGGTACCCGCATTTTGATTGCCAATGCCCAGCTTGCCCCCGATTCCTCGATTCCTTCGACGGAAACGGGAATGCGCCATCGGACGGCCGAAAGAGTAGCAAAGCAAACGAAATCTTTAGTGATCGCCATTTCGCAAAGGAGGCATGTTATTACATTATACCAAGGAAGTGTCCGGTATACGCTGAAAGAAATCCCTGTCATGCTGACGAAAGCAAACCAGGCCATTCAGACGCTGGAAAAATATAAACTGGTGCTGGATCAGAGCATTGCCAATTTAACGGCATTGGAATTCGAGGACATTGTCACGTTTAATGATTTGCTCCAGGTAATGCACAGGATCGAAATGGTGCTGCGGATCAAAAAAGAGCTGATGGCGTACTTGAATGAACTCGGGACGGAGGGAAGGCTTGTCCGTTTGCAGATGAAAGAACTGCTCAATCATATCGAAGAGGAGGCGGTGCTCATTTTTAAAGATTACGCCTATGAGCCGGTACAGAAGCCGGCAGAGCTGTTGCGCCGTTTCCAGGATCTCGTTTCGTCAGAGATGCTGGAAGACCAAATCTGCATGAAGCTTTTGGGCTACAATCATGCGAACCGGCTGGAGGATATCGTTTATCCGAGGGGTTACCGCATCCTGCATAAAATTCCGAGGCTCCCCGCAGCTGTCATTGAAAACCTGGTACAGGCGTTCCGCAGTCTCTCCCGTCTGATGAAAGCGAGCGAGCGGGAATTGGATGAAGTGGAGGGAATTGGTGAAGTCAGGGCAAAAAAGGTAAAAAACGGCATCTACCGTATTAAAGAGCAAATGTTCATTGACCGCCAACTTTAAAAGAAAGAAGCGTGATCTTTATGAGGCCGGGATATTTCCGTTTCAGGGAGCAGAAGCCAATTGGGGCCGTGCTGAAAAATAATATTCAGGCGAACGTTTTAAACGATATTTTTTGTTTATAATGAATAAAGGAGGTGAAATTATGTTAAGGCGGCTTGTACAAATATGTTTCGTATTGGTCGGCGGCACGCTTGGCGTTTTCTTGTTGCCGGATTTATACAGGCTCATTGATTTTCATTATGTGTTGATTGCCAACCCGTATGTTTCAGCAGTGCTTGGAGCAATTATCTTTTATCTTATTTCTTTCTGGTCTATTAATTATATCGTTGATTTTGTCAATTGGTTTGAAGATTCTTTAGTCAAAGTCCCGATTACGGAAATTTTATCCGGAAGCCTGGGTTTGATTTTCGGCCTGTTTATCGCTTATCTAGCGGGAATTCCGTTTAATAAGGTGGGAATCCCGATTGTGAACACGATCGTGCCGATTATTTTGACTGTTCTCCTTGGCTATGTCGGGTTCCAGGTCGGCTTTAAGAAAAGGGAAGAGTTTGTAAATCTGTTCTTTAACCGCCAGCATAAACGGAAAGGCGGGACAGAGCAGGAAGGGCAGCCGCAGCAGGTAAAGAAGATGAAAATTTTGGACACAAGTGTCATTATTGACGGCCGGATTGCCGATATTTGCCAAACCGGTTTTCTCGACGGGCCGATTGTGATCCCGCTGTTTGTGTTAGAGGAACTGCAGCATATCGCCGATTCGTCGGATGCACTGAAAAGGAACAGGGGACGGCGCGGATTGGATATCCTGAACCGGATCCAGAATGAACTGTCGATTGAAGTGCAAATGTATGAAGGCGATTTTGAAGATATCCAGGAAGTTGACAGCAAGCTCATCAAACTGGCGAAAATGACAAACGGCATCGTTGTGACCAATGATTATAATTTAAATAAAGTATGCGAATTTCAAAAGGTGCAGGTGCTTAATATCAATGACCTCGCCAATGCTGTTAAACCGGTTGTGCTGCCCGGCGAAGAGCTCAATGTCCAGCTCATTAAAGACGGGAAAGAGCATCATCAGGGCATTGCCTATCTGGATGACGGCACGATGATTGTCGTTGAAGAAGGCAAAAATTACATCGGCAAGCGGATTGATGTGCTGGTGACAAGCGTCCTGCAGACTTCGGCGGGCCGGATGATTTTTGCCAAGCCGAAACTTTTGGAAAAGGCATTATAATGAGCATCCCGGGGGAGATTGGATTTGGCGGATTATGATGTGATTATTCCGGCGGCCGGATCGGGAAAACGGATGGGAGCCGGAATGAATAAATTATTTCTTGAAGTGAACAAGAGACCCCTTATTGCCTATACGGCGGAAGTGTTTTTAAAAGACCCGCATTGCAGAAAGGTCATTCTGCCGGTTCAGCCGCATGACATAGAAAACATGAAGCATGTATTGGGGAACATGCCGAATGTGGAAAAAATTTTTTTCGCAGAAGGCGGAAGCGAACGCCAATACAGCGTGCGGAACGGGCTGGAACTTGCCGAAAAAGGCGGGGTCATTCTTGTGCATGACGGCGCAAGGCCGTTTATCAGCGCAAAGATCATTTCAGAACTCGCCAATGTGGCGGCGGAAAAAGGGGCAGCCATTGCAGCAGTCCCTGTGAAAGACACCATTAAAAGGGCAAAAAACCATATCGTAACGGAAACGATTGAGCGCAGCAGCTTGTGGCAGGTGCAAACGCCACAAGCTTTTCGCGCGCCATTATTAAAACAAGCGCATGAAACTGCGGAGCGGGACGGTTTTCTCGGGACGGACGAGGCTTCGTTGGTTGAACGGATCGGCCACATTGTACATATTGTGATGGGAAGTTATGATAATATTAAAATTACAACACCGGAAGATCTTTATTTTGCAGAAGCAATTTTTAAAAAACTTGCCGGAAAAAAGTAGAAAGGGGGATGAATATGTTCAGGATTGGACAAGGGTTTGACGTGCATCAACTGGCAGAGGGCAGGCCTTTGATCGTCGGGGGTGTGGAGATTCCTTACGAAAAAGGCCTCATCGGCCATTCGGATGCGGATGTTTTGCTGCATGCTGTCGCGGATGCCTGCCTCGGGGCTATCGGGGAAGGCGATATCGGAAGGCACTTTCCCGATACCGACCCGGCTTTTAAAGGCGCGGACTCTTCGAAGCTTTTGTCCCAAGTTTGGCAGCTTGTCAAACAAAAAGGATACAAGCTGGCGAATGTCGATTGCACGATCATTGCCCAGCAGCCGAAAATGGCGCCGCATATTGAAAAAATGCGGGATAAGATTGCCCGGCTGCTGGAAGGGGAAACCGGGCAGATCAACGTGAAAGCCACCACCACGGAAAAGCTCGGTTTTACAGGGCGCGGGGAAGGCATTGCCGCGCAGGCCGCAGTGCTTTTGGAAAAGGCCTGACCGGTTTACTGTGGTTTCAGACGATGATACAATAAATTTGGACAAAACGTGACAGGTATAAAGGAGAATTGACATGACGAATGAAATTAGGGTACGGTATGCCCCGAGCCCGACCGGTTTTTTGCATATCGGAAATGCGCGTACAGCTTTATTTAATTATTTGTTTGCCCGCAGCCAGGGCGGCAAGTTTATTATACGGATTGAAGATACCGACCAGAAGCGGAATGTGGAAGGCGGGGTTGAAAGCCAGCTGAAATATTTGAAATGGCTCGGCATCGACTGGGACGAAAGCATCGATGTCGGCGGTGAATACGGCCCTTACCGCCAGTCGGAACGCCTTGACATTTATAAAAAATATTATGAAGACCTGCTCGAACGCGGTTTGGCGTATAAATGCTACTGTACGGAAGAAGAACTGGAAGCCGAACGTGAGGCGCAGCTTGCCCGCGGGGAAATGCCGCGCTACTCCGGGAAATGCCGCCATTTGACAGAAGAAGACAGGAAAAGGCTTGAAGCGGAAGGCCGGAAACCGAGCATCCGTTTCAAAGTCCCGGAAGGCAAGGTTTACACGTTCAACGATATAGTAAAAGGCGAAGTGTCGTTTGAATCGGACGGCATCGGCGACTTTGTCATCGTGAAAAAAGACGGCATGCCGACTTATAATTTTGCCGTTGCGATCGACGACCATTTAATGAAGATTTCCCACGTGCTGCGCGGGGACGACCATATTTCCAATACGCCGAAACAGCTGATGATTTATGAAGCATTCGGGTTTGAGCCGCCGGTTTTCGGCCATATGACCTTGATTGTCAATGAGCACCGCAAAAAACTGAGCAAGCGCGACGGCAGCATTATCCAGTTTATTGAACAATATGCAGAACTCGGCTATTTACCCGAAGCGCTGTTTAACTTTATTGCGATGCTCGGCTGGTCACCGAAAGGAGAAAAGGAAATTTTCTCGCGCGAAGAATTCATCCAAATTTTCGACCCGGCCAGGCTGTCAAAATCACCGGCGCTGTTTGACCGCCAAAAACTGGTATGGATGAACAACCAGTACATGAAAAAGCTCGATTTGGATAAAGTTGTGGAGCTTTCGCTGCCGCATCTTGTCAAAGCGGGGCTTGTCCCGGAAAACAGGACACCGGAAGAGGAACAATGGGTCCGCAAACTTATTGCGCTTTATCAGGAGCAAATGAGCTACGGTGCGGAAATTGTCGAACTATCCAAACCGCTTTTCTTTACCGATGAAGTCGAGTATGATGAAGAAGCCAAAGCGATTTTGGTGGAAGAACAGGTGCCGGAAGTGCTGGCTGCCTTCCTGAAAGAATTGAACCAGCTTGAATCATTTGAAGCGGGTGAAATTAAAAAGGCGATCAAAGCGGTGCAAAAAGCAACCGGCCATAAAGGAAAAAAACTGTTCATGCCGATCCGCGTTGCCGTCAGCGGCCAAACCCACGGCCCTGAATTGCAGAGCCTGATTGAACTGCTTGGCAAAGACAAAGTCAAAGAACGCCTGCAAAATTTAATTGGTTAACATTTTTGCAAAGATATAATATGATATGGTTAAAAATCGATTAGAAAAAGCGATGAGAAGGAGAAGTAGGAAAAGGATGCTTCAAAGAGAGAACCACCGCCGGCTGAAAGTGGTTTAAGCCCCTCCTTTTTCGAAATGCACCTTCGAGTCTGGATCTGAACGGCAAGCCAGTAGGATGCAGCGGGGCCGCCCGTTAACAGGAAAAAGTTGGGTTGGGGTAAATCCCACAGCCAAACAGAGTGGAACCGCGCGGAAAGGAGCGTCTCTGTCTTTTACAGAGGCGCTCCTTTCTTTAGGCTCTGCCCGGGATTCCGGACCCCGGCTGGAACCTTTACTTAAGGGAATGGGAAAATTACAAAAGAAAGGGGAGCTGTACATGTTTAAAAGGCTGAAGGAAGATATTGAAGTGGTTTTTGACCAGGATCCGGCAGCAAGGACTTATTTTGAAGTGATTTTGACTTATTCCGGGCTGCATGCCATTTGGGCGCACCGGATCGCACACTTTTTCTATAAAAAGAAATTCTTTTTCATCGCCCGTGTGATTTCCCAGCTGAGCCGCTTCCTGACCGGCATTGAGATCCATCCTGGTGCGCAGATCGGCAGGCGGTTTTTCATCGACCACGGTATGGGGGTTGTGATCGGGGAAACGTGTGAAATCGGGGATAACGTAACGGTTTACCAAGGTGTTACACTTGGCGGGACCGGAAAAGAAAAAGGCAAGCGTCATCCGACCATTAAAGACAATGTATTAATCGCAACGGGGGCAAAAGTATTAGGCTCCATCACCGTTGGGGAAAATTCAAAAATAGGGGCGGGGTCGGTTGTGCTGAAAGATGTGCCGCCCAATTCCACCGTTGTTGGTATCCCGGGCCGGGTCGTCGTGCAAAACGGCGTGAAGATCAAAAAAGATTTAAAACACAATGAACTGCCCGATCCCGTTGCCGACCGCCTGAAGAGCATGCAGAAGGAAATCGATGCTTTGCGGGGCGAACTGGAAAGGTTGAAAAAGGAAGGAGCACAAGTGTATGAGCATTCAGATTTATAATACATTAACAAGAAAAAAGGAGCCGTTTATCCCGCTGGAAGAGGGAAAAGTAAAAATGTACGTTTGCGGCCCGACAGTTTATAATTATATCCATATTGGGAACGCCAGGCCTGCGATTGTATTTGACACGGTCAGGCGCTATTTGGAGTTCTGCGGCTATGATGTGAAATACGTGTCGAACTTTACCGACGTGGATGATAAATTGATCAAAACGGCAAAAGAACTTGGGGAAGAAGTGCCGGTAATCAGCGAGCGCTTTATCCAGGCTTATTTTGAAGATATTACGGCGCTCGGCTGCAGGCATGCAGACGTCCATCCCCGCGTAACCGAAAATATGGAAGCGATCATTGCTTTTATTGAAAAATTGGTTGAAAAAGGCTATGCGTATGAATCCGGCGGCGATGTTTACTACCGCACGAGGAGCTTTCCGGAATACGGGAAATTGTCGCACCAGTCTATTGACGAATTGAAAGCCGGTGCGAGAATCGAAGTGGGGGAAAAGAAAGACGATGCCCTCGATTTTGCCCTTTGGAAGGCGGCAAAAGAAGGGGAGATCTCGTGGGACAGCCCGTGGGGGAAAGGAAGGCCGGGCTGGCATATTGAGTGCTCCGCCATGGCCAGGAAATACTTGGGCGATACGATTGATATCCACGCGGGCGGCCAGGATTTAACGTTCCCGCACCATGAAAATGAAATCGCCCAGTCGGAAGCTTTGACAGGCAAGCCGTTTGCCCGTTACTGGCTCCATAACGGCTATATCAATATCGACAATGAAAAAATGTCGAAGTCGCTCGGGAACTTTGTGCTTGTCCATGATATACTCAAGCGCCACGATCCGCAGGTTTTGCGCTTTTTTATGCTGTCGGTGCATTACCGCCACCCGATCAACTACAGCGAAGAATTGCTGGCCAATGCGGGAGCGGGGCTCGAGCGGATCAAAACATCGTATCAAAACCTCAAACACCGCCTCGGGACAAGTGCCAACCTGGCGGAAAATGATGAAAAATGGCTGGAGTCCGTTCAATCCCTACGGCGCCAGTTTGTCGAAGAAATGGATGATGATTTTAATACGGCAAACGGCATCTCTATTTTTTTTGAACTGTCGAAGCAGGCGAACTATTACTTGCGTGAAAAAAATACATCCGAGGTTGTGCTCAAGGCATTTATCAAAGAATTTGAAGCGCTCGCCGGCGTCCTCGGGCTGAAATTAGAAGAAGAAGAGCTGCTCGATGAAGAAATTGAAGCGCTGATTGAAAAGCGGAATGAAGCGAGAAAGATGCGCAATTTCCAACTGGCCGACGAGATCCGCGACAAGCTGAAAGAAATGAATATTATTCTTGAAGACACGCCTCAAGGAGTCAGATGGAGACGCTTATGATCCAAAAAAGCCGGGAGGGATACTCTCCAGATCCAAAACAATTGAACAGCCTTGCGCTTGCTTATATGGGGGATGCGGTATATGAAGAGTATATACGGCACCATGTCTTGCTGCAAGGGAAAACGAAGCCGAACCAGCTCCACCGGGATGCGGTCCACTTTGTTTCGGCCAAGGCACAGGCTGCGATTTTAAAACATCTGATGGATGGGCAGCT
Organism: Weizmannia acidilactici; assembly: GCF_008974185.1. GTDB lineage: Bacteria > Bacillota > Bacilli > Bacillales > Bacillaceae_C > Weizmannia > Weizmannia acidilactici. Next base: position 60,200 of record NZ_BKZP01000016.1, on the reverse strand, counting down.
TTTGACGGAAGAAGAAATTGCGGTTGTCAAGCGGGGGAGAAATGCCAAATCTGGCACAGTCCCGAAAAATACAGATGTGCAGACATACCGGCATAGCACGGCTTTTGAAGCGCTGATCGGCTATCATTACTTGTCGGGCAACCGGGAACGGATGGAAACATTGATTGAAAAGGCGATCAAAATTGCCGAAGAAAAGAAAGGAGGGGCGCGCTGATGGACCAAGAATATATAGCGGGCAAAAACCCGGTGCTGGAAGCTTTGAAAGCGGGCCGGGAAATCAATAAAATATGGATTGCGGAAGGCTCGCAGAAAGGCGCGATGAAGCAGGTCATGGAACTTGCTAGGGAAAGGAAAGTCTACATCCAGTTTGTTCCGAAGCAAAAAATCGACCAAATGGCGGGCAGTGCGCATCAGGGCGTGGTTGCGCTCGTTGCCGCTTATAAATATGCGGAAGTGGGCGATATGTTCAAGCTTGCCGAAGGGCGGAACGAGCTCCCGTTTATCATGATTCTGGATGAACTTGAGGACCCGCATAACCTCGGGTCAATTTTGCGGACGGCGGATGCGGTTGGCGCCCACGGTGTGATCATTCCGAAGCGGCGGTCCGTGGCATTGACGGCGACGGTCGCGAAAGCTTCGACCGGTGCGATTGAGCATATTCCGGTTGCGCGGGTGACAAATCTTTCACAGACGATTGCGGGGTTGAAAAAGCAGGGGGTTTGGATTGTCGGGACAGATGCATCCGGAACCCTCGACTACCGGGAAATGGATGCAGGCCTGCCGCTTGGTATCGTGATCGGCAGCGAAGGAAGGGGCATGAGCAGAATTGTAAAAGAAGCGTGCGATTTTCTCATCCGCCTTCCGATGGCCGGGCATGTGACGTCGCTCAATGCCTCCGTTGCCGCCGGCCTGTTGATGTATGAGGTTTACAGGAAGCGCCATCCGCTTGGTGAATAAGATGAATATTTTGTTGGTGGATGGCTATAACATCATCGGCGCCTGGCCCGAACTCCAAAAATTGAAACAAAAAGACCTTGGCGCCGCCAGGGACAGGCTGATAGAGATTATGGCGGACTACCAAGGTTTTACGGATGACAAAGTCATCGTCATATTTGATGCATACGGGGTCAAAGGTCTGGAAAAAAAATACCGCCACCACAAAGTGGAAGTGATTTTTACAAAAGAAAATGAAACGGCTGATGAATGTATTGAAAAACTGGCCATTAAATTGAACAATATCATGACACAGGTTTATGTGGCCACATCCGATTACACCGAACAGTGGCAAATATTCGGCCAAGGCGCTTTAAGGATTTCCGCGCGCGAATTGCTCACAAAAGTGGAAATGATTGAACAAAAGATCAAAAAAAATGTAAAATCAATTCAAGAGGAGAAACCGGCAACAAGAATCCCATTAAGCAAAGAGGTCATGGAAATTTTCGAAAAATTGCGCAGGGGTAAGTAATGGGCGGTTGACGATTGAAAATTCTGTACTGTATAATAATTTTTATCTAATGCCGATGGGGGGATACATGTGAACCTGAATGTAGTTGAGGCAGCATATGAAGAAAGATACGGCATGATGCAGGACGAAGAGTTGGTTGAATGCATTCACAGCGGCGAAAGTGAAGCATTGGATTACTTGATTCAAAAGTACAGGAATTTTGTCAGGGCAAAAGCGCGCTCTTATTTTTTAATCGGCGCAGACCGTGAAGATATTGTCCAGGAAGGGATGATTGGATTATACAAAGCCATCCGCGATTATAAAGAGGACAAGCTTACGTCTTTTAAAGCTTTTGCCGAATTATGCATCACCCGGCAAATGATTACCGCCATTAAGACTGCCACCCGCCAAAAGCATATACCGCTTAATTCTTACATTTCTCTGGACAAGCCGATTTATGACGAAGAATCCGACCGCACCTTAATGGACGTCATTACCTGCGCAAGAATCTCCAACCCCGAAGAATTAATCCTGATTCGTGAAAAATATGTCAATATTGAAGATAAAATATCCGAGCTGCTCAGCGACTTGGAAAGGAAAGTGCTCGCCCTTTACCTGGACGGGCAGTCCTACCAGGAAATTTCAGAAGAATTGAACCGTCATGTAAAATCAATTGATAACGCTTTACAAAGGGTAAAAAAGAAACTGGAACGTTTTTTGGAAATGAAAGAACTGACATACTAAGCAGGCTGGCACGGAAATTCCCCGCTTGCTTGCAGGTGTTATTGACACGCGCTTTCCGCCGTGTTATGTTGGAGTGTAGTATTTTAAAATCAGGCTATGCTAAAATAATGTTGATGATCGTGAATTTTTGGAGTTCCTGCGGGAAAGCGGGCTATCGGGGCCCCGCAGCCCGTAGTTGTACGGGGAGGCCCGCGGTCGTGTCATGTGTGAAGCGGATTTCGCGATCATCAACATGCCTAAAATAAAATTTTGTAATAAATGGATTTACAGGCGCGGAATCCGCGGATCGTGCTGATTCCGTAATCTGCAAATTTTTAGACAGCTGGTGACAATATGCGAAAGAAAGTGGCGCTTGCCTGCTCCAGGTGCGGTTCGCGCAATTACACAACCGTTGTCCATGACAAACAGGCCAGGAGAATAGAGCTGAAAAAGTTTTGCAAACATTGCCAGGCGTACATTATCCACCGCGATACAAAATAATGGCGAACTTGAACTTATTTGGAGGTTTGAATACATGTCCATCACAAAGTTTTTCCGTAATGTATCTTCCGAGATGCGAAAAGTCAGCTGGCCGACCCGCAAAGAGCTGGTCAAATATACCATTACGGTCATTGCAACTGTTGCTTTTTTAACACTATTTTTTGTTGTGATCGATTTAGGGATTTCCGCAATCATCCGGTGGGCTGAAAGTACGCTGTAAGATTATTAATTTTCTCTTGAATAATCCTTGTTTAATCATGGTATAATGGAAATATCATAAGCAACGACTCTAACCCGGTTAACGGGTTTTTTCATTTGCTGAAATTTTAAAAGACCAGTAGGGAGGGACGGACATCAAGTCCTAATAAATGGAAAAAAACTGGTATGTTGTGCATACGTATTCAGGTTATGAAAATAAAGTAAAAGCCAATTTGGAAAAACGCGTGGAATCCATGGGGATGCAGGATAAAATTTTCCGCGTCGTTGTGCCGGAAGAAGAAGAAGTCGAAGTAAAAAACGATAAGAAAAAAGCCGTCAAACGGAAAGTATTCCCCGGTTATGTCCTTGTGGAAATGGTCATGACGGACGATTCGTGGTATGTTGTCCGGAACACGCCCGGAGTAACGGGTTTTGTCGGTTCATCAGGCTCGGGATCGAAACCGACGCCGCTTCTGCCGGAAGAAATCAATACCATCTTAAAACGGATGGGAATGGAAGAAAAGCGGGCGGATGTCGACTTTGAAATCGGCGAACCCGTCACGGTAAAAGAAGGGCCGTTTGCGAATTTTGCCGGCAAAATCATTGATATGGACCGCGACAAAGGACGGGCGAAAGTGATGGTCAATATGTTCGGGCGGGAAACTCCGGTTGACCTCGTTTTTGAGCAAATTGATAAAATATAATCGGATAAAAACTTGAAATCCCCATCAGTAGATGATAATATGTTATAAGTCAGTATGTTCTTTAGCAGATGCGCCCTGAACAGGGAGGCGAAGCAGTGCGGAACAGCTGTGGATGCATACGGCGCTGCGGGTTTTGTCTGCCGGAACCGGGCCTATGCTTGAACAGACACTGAACAATTCATATCATCTTTATTTTAAATAGAGAGATTTGTTTGTTTGAGTGGGAGGGCGAGTCCCCTATTACCACATCACGGACTTAAGGAGGTGTGTCTCGTGGCTAAAAAAGTAGTAAAAATTGTTAAATTACAGATTCCTGCCGGAAAAGCAAACCCTGCACCACCTGTTGGTCCTGCACTGGGTCAAGCCGGCGTCAACATCATGGGATTTTGTAAAGAATTTAACGCACGTACTGCAGATCAAGCAGGCCTGATTATTCCTGTTGAAATCACGGTATTTGAGGACCGTTCATTTACATTCATTACGAAAACCCCGCCAGCTGCGGTTTTGCTGAAAAAAGCTGCCGGCATTGAGTCCGGTTCCGGCGAGCCGAACCGCAATAAAGTGGCGACGATAAAACGTGACAAAGTACGTGAAATCGCGGAAACGAAAATGCCTGATTTAAATGCAGCAAGCGTTGAAGCGGCTATGCGCATGGTTGAAGGCACTGCGCGCAGCATGGGGATTGTAATCGAAGACTGATCCATGCGCGAAAAATGGTTTCTGTCCAACGGGGTTGCGATGCGAAAATGTGCTCGCAACCTTTTTCGTGGGAGGTTTATCCGTTAAAACCACAATTGAGGAGGAAAAAAGAATGGCAAAAAAAGGTAAAAAGTATGTTGAAGCTTTGAAATTGGTTGACCGCTCCAAAGCTTACCCGGTGCAAGAAGCAATTGAACTCGTGAAAAAAACAAGCTATGCAAAATTCGACGCAACGGTTGAAGCTGCATTCCGTTTAGGTGTAGATCCGAAAAAAGCGGACCAGCAAATCCGCGGCGCTGTTGTGCTTCCGAACGGAACAGGTAAAACCCAACGCGTGCTCGTTTTTGCGAAAGGCGAAAAACTGAAAGAAGCAGAAGCAGCCGGTGCCGATTATGTCGGTGATACGGATTACATTAATAAAATCCAGCAAGGCTGGTTTGACTTCGATGTTATCGTCGCAACGCCTGACATGATGGGCGAAGTCGGTAAATTGGGCCGCATCCTCGGGCCGAGGGGTTTAATGCCGAACCCGAAAACCGGCACTGTAACATTTGATGTTGCAAAAGCGGTTCAGGACATCAAAGCCGGTAAAGTGGAATACCGCGTTGACAAAGCGGGAAATATCCACGCCCCGATCGGAAAAACATCTTTCGAAACGGAAAAACTCGTCGAAAACCTTACGACTTTATTTGAAACTTTGGTGAAAGCAAAACCGTCTACTGCAAAAGGCACTTACATGAAAAATATTTCTGTTACGTCGACAATGGGCCCTGGTGTAAAAATTGACCCATCTTCTTTTGCAGTTAAATAATCCCTTTGACATGCCAAACATGTCTTGATATAATGTAAACTAGCTTAAAAAGAAAACATTTGTACCGTAGACAGCAGGTGCCATCCGGCTTAATGTCCTGCCGAGGTAATGCGTATAGAAAACCGGCCTGTTTCAGGCTTGTGTATGCATAAAACCTCCATGTCTCGGATATGGAGGTTTTTGTTTGGTATGAATGTTCATCAAGAATATCTGTAGGAGGTGTCAAGATGAGCAGTGCAATTGAACAAAAGAAACAAGTGGTGGAAGAAATCACCGAAAAATTTAAATCAAGCGTGTCCACTATTGTTGTGGATTACCGTGGCTTAAACGTTGCTGAAGTCACCGAACTGCGTAAACAGCTCCGTGAAGCAGGCGTTGATTTCAAAGTTTACAAAAACACTTTGACACGCCGTGCTGTGGAAGCTGCCGAGCTAACCGGCCTGAATGATGTCCTCACCGGCCCGAACGCGATCGCATTCAGTGCCGAGGACGTTGTAGCACCTGCGAAAATCTTGAGCGATTTCGCGAAAGACCATGAAGCTTTGGAAATCAAAGCGGGCGTGATCGAAGGCAATGTTGCAACCGTTGATGAAATCAAAGCCCTTGCATCGCTTCCTTCCCGCGAAGGCCTGCTTTCGATGCTGCTTAGCGTGCTGCAGGCTCCGATCCGCAACCTTGCACTTGCGGCGAAAGCTGTTGCGGACCAAAAAGAAGAACAAGGTGCTTAATTTGAAGTTTACAGGATAAAAAATATTGATATTAGGAGGATTTAGAAATGACGAAAGAAGAAATCATCTCTGCTGTCAAAGAAATGACAGTTCTTGAATTGAACGAACTTGTAAAAGCAATTGAAGAAGAATTCGGCGTAACTGCTGCTGCACCGGTTGCTGTTGTAGGCGGCGCTGCAGGCGGAGATGCTGCTGCAGAAAAAACTGAATTTGATGTTGTATTGGCTGAAGCCGGTGCACAAAAAATCAAAGTCATCAAAGTTGTCCGCGAAATCACAGGCCTTGGTCTTAAAGAAGCGAAAGAACTTGTTGACAATGCTCCAAAACCGCTTAAAGAAGGCGTATCGAAAGAAGAAGCTGAAGAAATTAAAGCGAAACTTGAAGAAGTTGGCGCCGGCGTAGAATTGAAGTAAGAGCCTTTTAGAAAAAAAGCCCGCATGAACGCGGGCTTTTTTCAACATCTCATTTTCTCCTGTAATGACCTCAACCCTCTAAGAAAGCGTGGGACGATATGGCTGAACATTACTATTCGCAACACCCTGAAGTAAAGAGCAACCCGATGGACTGGGCCTTTACATTAAGAGGGCATTCCTTCCATTTTCAAACAGACCAAGGCGTTTTTTCGAAAAAAGAAGTGGATTTCGGTTCGCGTGTATTAGTCGAGCGCGTCACGCTGCCGGAAGCGGACGGGCCGATTCTTGATTTGGGCTGCGGCTACGGCCCGATCGGTTTGGCGCTGGCAAAATCTTTCCCCGGCCGCGAAGTCCATATGGTAGACATTAACGAACGGGCGGTTGAACTGGCAAAGAAAAACGCCGCCAATAACCATATTTCAAATGCTTCCATTTACAAAAGCGATATTTTTGAAAACATCAGAGCCGATCAGTTCGCGCTCATCGTGACCAATCCGCCAATTAGGGCCGGCAAGCAGCTTGTCTATCGGATGTTTGAGGAAAGTTTTCGGCATCTTGTAACAAACGGGGAACTTTGGGTGGTCATCCAAAAGAAGCAGGGCGCCCCTTCTGCAAGGAAAAAATTAGAACGGTTGTTTGGTGGAGTCGATTTGATTGGCAAAGAAAAAGGGTATTATGTTTTTAAAGCCAAAAAAATTTGACTCTCATTTTGTTGTATGTTAAAATCATAAAATGCCAATAGATTATTTTTCTTTATACAATCTAAAATGTATTTGTCAAGTATATATTTTGGGTTAATTGGAAATGACTTATAAAATCATAACTCGTCATGCGATATGTGGTTTTTCATAAAAAACCCTTTTTCTTTTTGTCTTAGCTTCATGTTGTTTGACGAAAGATGCAAACAAAACGCTTGATTTGAGGGGTGAATCAGTTGTCACATCAACTAGTTCAGTATGGACGGCACCGCCAACGCAGAAGTTATGCGCGTATTAAAGAAATTTTAGAGCTGCCAAACCTAATCGAGATCCAAACCTCATCTTACCAATGGTTCCTTGACGAAGGTTTGCGTGAAATGTTTCAGGACATCTCCCCGATCGAGGATTTTGCCGGAAACCTTTTTTTGGAATTTATTGATTACAGCCTCGGCGAACCGAAATACTCAATCGACGAATGTAAAGAGCGTGATGTTACTTACGCAGCCCCGCTCCGCGTAAAGGTGCGCCTTATCAATAAAGAAACCGGTGAAGTGAAAGACCAGGATGTATTTATGGGCGACTTCCCATTAATGACGGAAACGGGGACTTTTATCATTAATGGTGCAGAACGTGTCATTGTATCCCAGCTCGTCCGTTCCCCTAGTGTTTATTTTAACAGTAAAATGGACAAAAACGGGAAATACGGCTACAGTGCAACCGTCATTCCAAACCGCGGCGCATGGCTTGAGTATGAAACGGATGCGAAAGATGTTGCCTATGTCCGCATCGACCGTACGAGAAAGCTGCCGATCACCGTTTTGCTCCGGGCGCTCGGTTTCGGTTCCGACCAGGAAATTATCGAGTTAATCGGCGATAACGAGTTTTTAAGGAATACGCTCGAAAAAGATAATACCGACAGCACTGAAAAAGCGCTTCTTGAAATATACGAACGACTCCGCCCGGGCGAGCCGCCGACAGTTGAAAACGCGAAAAGCTTGTTGATCTCGCGTTTCTTTGATCCGAAACGTTATGATCTGGCAAATGTCGGCCGATATAAAATGAACAAAAAGCTTCATATGAAATTCCGTTTGTTCGGGCAGCGTTTAGCCGAAACCCTGGCTGACCCCGAAACCGGCGAAATCATTGCGGAAGAAGGAACGGTTTTAGACCGGCGTACGCTTGATAAAATTATCCCTTATCTTGAAAACGGCTTAGGTTTTAAAACATACAGCCAAGTTGGCGGTGTTGTTGATGATGATATTACGCTGCAGTCCATCAAAATTTATGCCCCGATCGACGATAATGAGAAAGTCATCAATGTAATCGGAAATGCTTATGTGGATGAAAGCATCAAACACATTACACCTGCAGACATTGTGGCTTCCATCAGCTATTTCTTCAATTTGCTGCACGGCGTCGGCGATACGGATGATATCGATCATCTTGGGAACCGCCGTTTAAGGTCAGTCGGTGAATTGCTGCAAAACCAATTCCGCATCGGCCTGTCGCGGATGGAACGCGTTGTCCGTGAAAGAATGTCGATCCAGGACATTAACACGATTACGCCTCAGCAGCTGATCAATATCCGCCCGGTGATCGCGGCCATTAAGGAATTCTTTGGCAGCTCGCAGTTGTCGCAGTTCATGGATCAGACGAACCCGCTGGCGGAACTGACCCATAAGCGCAGGCTTTCCGCACTCGGACCCGGCGGTTTGACACGTGAACGCGCCGGCATGGAAGTGCGCGACGTCCACTACTCGCACTACGGCCGCATGTGTCCGATTGAAACGCCTGAAGGACCGAATATTGGGTTGATCAACTCTTTGTCGACGTATGCCAAAGTCAACCGCTTCGGTTTTATTGAAACGCCATACCGCAGGGTTGACCCAGATACAGGGCGTGTAACGGAACATATCGACTATTTGACGGCCGATGAAGAAGACAATTATGTCGTGGCCCAGGCGAATGCACAATTGGATGAAAACGGCTATTTTGTCGATGATGAAGTATATGCGCGTTTCCGCGGCGAAAACATTGTCGTTAAAGCGGACCGCGTCGATTACATGGATGTTTCGCCGAAGCAGGTTGTATCTGCTGCGACAGCATGTATCCCGTTCCTTGAAAACGACGACTCAAACCGTGCGTTGATGGGTGCGAACATGCAGCGCCAGGCCGTTCCGCTCATGCAGCCGCATGCGCCGATCGTTGGCACCGGCATGGAGTATGTGAGTGCAAAAGACTCGGGCGCGGCTTTGATCTGCAAGCATGATGGCATTGTGGAACATGTGGAAGCCCGCGAAATTTGGGTACGCCGCATCATCAATGTGGACGGCCAGGAAGTGAAAGGCGATCTGGATAAATATCGTCTTCAAAAATTCAAGCGCTCCAACAACGGCATGTGCATCAACCAGCGCCCGATTGTGAAAAAAGGCGACCGTGTTGAAAAAGGCGAAATCTTAGCTGATGGCCAATCGATGGACCACGGAGAACTGGCCCTCGGGCAAAACGTGCTTGTTGCTTTTATGACATGGGACGGCTATAACTATGAAGATGCCATCATTATGAGCGAAAAACTCGTAAAAGAAGATGTTTACACATCTATCCATATAGAAGAATACGAGTCGGAAGCCCGCGATACGAAGCTTGGGCCGGAAGAAATGACCCGCGATATCCCGAACGTCGGCGAAGATGCTTTGAAAAACCTCGACGAACGCGGCATTGTCCGAATTGGTGCTGAAGTAAAAGACGGCGATCTGCTCGTCGGGAAAGTCACCCCGAAAGGCGTTACAGAACTAACGGCGGAAGAACGCCTGCTCCATGCCATCTTCGGCGAAAAGGCCCGAGAAGTGCGTGACACATCGCTCCGGGTTCCACACGGGGGCGGCGGTATTGTCCTCGATGTCAAAGTCTTTACGCGCGAAGCAGGGGATGAGCTCCCGCCTGGTGTGAACCAGCTCGTCCGCGTTTATATCGTGCAGAAACGGAAAATCCACCAGGGCGACAAGATGGCCGGGCGCCACGGAAACAAAGGGGTTATCTCCCGGATTCTTCCGGAAGAAGATATGCCTTTCCTTCCGGATGGAACGCCTGTCCAAATCATGCTCAATCCGCTCGGCGTGCCTTCTCGGATGAACATCGGGCAGGTGCTTGAACTGCATCTTGGCATGGCGGCGAAAAAACTCGGCCTCCATGTGGCGACTCCGGTATTTGACGGTGCGCGCGAAGAGGACGTCTGGGAAACGATTGAAGAAGCCGGCATGGCGCGTGATGCGAAAACTGTGCTTTACGACGGGCGTACCGGCGAACCTTTCGATAACCGCGTATCTGTCGGGATTATGTATATGATTAAACTCGCCCACATGGTAGACGATAAATTGCATGCCCGTTCGACAGGGCCTTACTCGCTCGTTACACAGCAGCCGCTCGGCGGTAAAGCACAGTTCGGCGGCCAAAGGTTCGGGGAGATGGAAGTATGGGCGCTCGAAGCTTACGGTGCCGCCTACACGCTCCAGGAAATCCTCACCGTCAAATCGGATGACGTCGTCGGCCGCGTAAAAACTTATGAAGCAATTGTAAAAGGGGAAAATGTCCCTGAGCCTGGTGTGCCGGAATCGTTTAAAGTGCTGATCAAGGAACTTCAAAGCTTAGGGCTGGATGTGAAGATCTTATCCGGGGACGACGAAGAAATTGAAATGCGCGACCTTGAAGACGATGATGACCTGAACCAGGCAGATACATTGAACATTGCCCCTGAATCAAAAGAAGAGCCTGAAGGGATCGGGGCGTCCAAAGAATAATTGCTGGAGTTTACGTGGAACAGAAAGAGAGGCCATCGTCCGGATTGTATGGAATCCGTACAATCCGGCTTCTATTTCTGTTTCTTCTGTATGTGTTTTAAGGTACTAACCTAAAGACGAAAGGGAGGCTGGCCCCTTGCTGGACGTAAATAATTTTGAGTACATGAAAATTGGTCTTGCTTCACCGGATAAAATCCGTTCCTGGTCATACGGTGAAGTCAAAAAACCGGAAACCATCAACTACAGGACATTAAAACCTGAAAAAGACGGGCTTTTCTGCGAACGTATTTTCGGCCCGACAAAAGACTGGGAATGCCATTGCGGCAAATACAAACGCGTCCGTTACAAAGGCGTTGTCTGCGACCGCTGCGGTGTGGAAGTGACAAGATCGAAAGTGCGCCGCGAAAGAATGGGCCATATCGAACTTGCTGCGCCTGTTTCACATATATGGTATTTCAAAGGGATTCCTAGCCGGATGGGGCTTGTGCTTGACATGTCCCCGCGCGCTTTGGAAGAAGTGATTTACTTCGCATCTTATGTTGTCACCGAAGCAGGGGATACTTCTTTGGAAAAGAAACAGCTCCTTTCCGAAAAAGAATACCGTGCTTACCGTGAAAAATACGGCAACAAATTCCAGGCCGGCATGGGTGCGGAAGCCATTAAAAAACTGCTGCAGGATGTAGATGTCAATAAAGAATGCGAAGCGCTAAAAGAAGAGCTGAAAGTTGCGCAAGGCCAGCGCCGCACACGTGCGATCAAGCGCCTTGAAGTGCTCGAAGCCTTCCGCAATTCAGGCAATAAACCGGAATGGATGGTTTTGGATGTCCTTCCTGTCATTCCGCCTGAACTGCGCCCGATGGTACAGCTGGAAGGCGGGCGCTTTGCCACATCTGACTTAAATGATTTGTACCGCCGCGTCATCAATCGGAACAACCGTTTGAAACGCCTGCTGGATCTTGGTGCGCCAAGCATTATTGTTCAAAACGAAAAACGCATGTTGCAGGAAGCAGTCGACGCTTTGATCGATAACGGCCGTCGTGGACGCCCGGTAACAGGCCCGGGGAACCGCCCGTTAAAATCGCTTTCCCATATGCTGAAAGGGAAACAGGGCCGTTTCCGCCAAAACTTGCTCGGAAAACGGGTTGACTATTCCGGCCGTTCGGTTATCGTTGTCGGCCCGAATTTGAAAATGTACCAATGCGGTCTGCCGCGTGAAATGGCGATTGAATTGTTCAAGCCTTTCGTTATGAAAGAACTCGTCGAAAAAGGCCTGGCCCATAATATTAAAAGCGCAAAACGGAAAATCGAACGTCTGCAGCCGGAAATCTGGGATGTGCTGGAAGAAGTCATTAAAGAACACCCGGTACTCCTGAACCGTGCCCCGACACTGCACAGGCTCGGGATTCAGGCATTTGAACCGAAGCTTGTTGAAGGGCGCGCAATCCGCCTGCATCCGCTCGTATGTACGGCTTATAACGCGGACTTTGACGGCGACCAAATGGCTGTACACGTCCCGCTGTCGGCAGAGGCACAGGCGGAAGCGCGTTTGCTAATGCTTGCCGCACAAAACATTTTGAACCCGAAAGACGGGAAACCGGTTGTTACGCCGTCCCAGGACATGGTCCTCGGCAACTACTACTTAACGCTTGAACGTGAAGGGGCTGTCGGCGAAGGCTCTGTCTTTAAAGATGTAAATGAAGTGTATATGGCCTACTATAACGGCTATGTGCATTTCCATACACGGATCGCCATTCATGCCGGTTCGCTCAACAATCCGACTTTCACGGAAGAGCAAAATAAAAAGCTTTTGATTACAACTGTCGGGAAAGTGATCTTCAATGAAATCTTGCCGAAGAGCTTCCCATACATTAATGAGCCGACTAAAACAAACTTGGAAGAAAGGACACCTGACAAATATTTTGTCGATCCGTCTATTGACGTAAAAGAACATATTAAACAGCAGCCTTTAATCCGGCCGTTTATAAAAGGATTCCTCGGAAGCATTATTGCCGAAGTGTTTAAACGGTTCAAGATTACGGAAACTTCCAAGATGCTGGACCGCTTAAAAGACCTTGGCTTCCAATATTCTACAAAAGCCGGTATTACTGTCGGCGTATCCGACATCGTCGTTTTGGGAGAAAAAGAGGAAATCCTCTCGGGAGCCCAGAAGAAAGTCGATACAGTTATGAAACAGTTCCGCCGTGGTTTAATTACCGAGGACGAACGTTATGACCGCGTCATTTCGATCTGGAGCGAGGCAAAAGATACGATCCAGGGCAAATTGATGGAATCCCTTGATAAACGGAACCCGATCTTCATGATGAGCGATTCGGGTGCGCGGGGAAACGCATCGAACTTTACACAGCTTGCCGGAATGCGCGGCTTGATGGCCAACCCGGCCGGACGGATAATTGAATTGCCGATCAAGTCCAGTTTCCGTGAAGGTTTGACCGTACAAGAATACTTCATCTCAACGCACGGTGCTCGTAAAGGCCTTGCCGATACGGCGCTTAAGACTGCGGACTCAGGTTATCTAACCCGTCGCCTTGTCGATGTGGCGCAGGATGTCATCGTCCGCGAAGACGACTGCGGAACCGACCGCGGGCTTTTGATCGGAGCGTTGAAAGAGGGCACGGAAATTATTGAATCCCTTGAAGAACGCTTAACAGGCCGTTATTCAAGAAAAACGATCAGACATCCTGAAACCGGGAAAATCATTGTCTGTGAAAACGAGTTTATCACGGAAGACATTGCGAAGGAAATTGTCGACGCCGGTTATGAAAAAGTCTGGATCCGCTCGGTATTCACCTGCAATACCCGCCATGGCGTATGTAAAAAATGCTACGGGCGCAATCTGGCAACCGGCCAGGAAGTCGAAGTCGGTGAAGCGGTTGGGATTATTGCGGCCCAATCGATCGGCGAACCGGGTACCCAGCTGACCATGCGTACATTCCATACCGGAGGCGTGGCCGGAGAAGATATTACCCAAGGTCTTCCACGTATCCAGGAATTGTTTGAAGCCCGGAATCCGAAAGGCCAGGCAGTCATTTCCGAAGTGGACGGGGTTGTCACTTCCATCAGCGAAGGACGGGACCGCCAATACGAGATTGTCATCCAGGGCCCTGTTGAAACCCGCACATATATCGCACCTTACACTTCCCGCCTAAAAGTGGCGGTGAATGATGAGGTCAAGAGGGGACAGGAACTGACGGAAGGTTCCATCGACCCGAAAGACCTGCTGCGTGTAACAGATGTGACGACCGTACAGGAATACTTGTTGCGGGAAGTCCAAAAAGTATACCGGATGCAAGGGGTTGAAATTGGCGACAAGCACATTGAAGTAATGGTCCGTCAAATGCTGAGAAAAGTAAGGGTGCTGGATGCCGGCGACACGGATGTCCTTCCGGGTACGCTGCTTGACATCCACCAGTTCGGCGAAGCAAACGAAAAAGCTTTGCTTGAAGGCAACCGCCCTGCAACAGGACGCCCGGTATTGCTCGGGATTACAAAAGCTTCCCTGGAAACCGATTCGTTCTTATCGGCGGCCTCCTTCCAGGAAACAACCCGGGTGTTAACGGATGCGGCCATCAAAGGCAAACGCGACGAATTGCTCGGGCTGAAAGAAAATGTCATTATCGGGAAACTCGTTCCTGCCGGTACAGGAATGACCCGCTACCGCAAAACAATTCCCGAAGTCATGAAGAAAGAAGAGGAAGTGCCGGCAGAAACGGAATAAAAAGAAAAGCGGAGGGCGACATTATTCGGCGTACGGATTTGATTTGGCCTCTGACTTAAAGGAAACACGGTGAGCCTATAGGTGAACCGATGTTGACTTATCGCAGGGAAGAGGCCGGAAATCCGCTAGCCCAATAACACCCGCAGCTGGACAATCGAAAAGCGGAGGTAAATCATAAGTTAGACATGGAGTGGCTGCGCCGGTTTTTCCGGCGTGCCATTCTTATGATGTTTTTTTACATGAATGTTGACTTTGGATTTTCAAAGTGATAATATATTCAAGGTGCTCCTATCAATACCTGTATACTTTGGAGGATACTGCAATGTCTTATGAAAAAGTAAATCAGGCAAAGAAAATTATTGTAGGAACAAAACAAACAGTAAAAGCTTTAAAGGCTGGAAATGTTGATGAGTTGCTTGTTGCTGAAGATGCTGATCCGAACGTAACGGGCAAAGTCATCGCCATTGCCGAAGAATTCAATGTGCCGGTTACCTATACCGAGTCAAAAAAACAGCTCGGGAAAGCATGCGGCATTGAAGTCGGAGCTGCAGCTGTTGCACTCATTTATTAAACATTTTTTGCGCATTGACGCAAAAGTTTGTTTTTACCATTAAATGAACCACCTGGATGTGTGGGCTTAAATTGTTCGAAGGGAGGAAAAACAGATGCCTACAATTAACCAATTGGTGCGCAAACCTCGTAAATCCAAAATCGAGAAATCAAAATCACCTGCGCTGAACAAAGGCTACAACAGCTTCAAAAAAATCAATACCGACCTTGCTTCACCACAAAAACGCGGAGTATGTACCCGTGTTGGTACAATGACCCCGAAAAAACCGAACTCGGCGCTTCGTAAATATGCCCGTGTCCGTTTAACAAACGGGATTGAAGTAACGGCGTACATTCCTGGCATCGGCCATAACCTGCAGGAACACAGCGTTGTGCTGATCCGCGGCGGCCGTGTAAAAGACCTGCCTGGTGTCCGTTACCACATTGTCCGCGGTGCGCTTGACACTGCCGGTGTTGACAGCCGCAAACAAGGCCGTTCCAAATATGGCACGAAAAAACCTAAAGAAAAGAAATAATAAATCTATAACAACCGCTGAAAGGAGGATCATTTCATGCCACGTAAAGGGCCTGTAGCAAAACGAGACGTATTACCGGATCCGATCTACAATTCCAAGCTGGTAACACGTTTAATCAACAAAATGATGATCGATGGCAAGAGGGGGAAAGCCCAAACCATCCTTTATTCCGCTTTTGATATTATTCGTGAGCGTACTGGCAAAGATCCAATGGAAGTTTTTGACCAAGCATTGAAAAATATCATGCCTGTTCTTGAAGTAAGAGCACGCCGTGTAGGTGGTGCGAACTATCAGGTGCCGGTTGAGGTGCGCCCGGAACGCCGGACAACTTTAGGGCTTCGCTGGCTGGTAAACTATGCCCGCCTCCGCGGAGAAAAAACGATGGAAGAACGCCTCGCGAACGAAATCATGGATGCAGCGAACAACACAGGCGCTGCAGTGAAAAAACGCGAAGATACGCATAAAATGGCCGAAGCAAACAAAGCGTTCGCTCACTATCGCTGGTAATATTCCAATACTCCTAAATTACACCTAAAGGAAGGAGAAAAACGAGATGCCAAGAGAGTTCTCCTTAGAAAAAACTCGTAACATCGGTATCATGGCCCACATCGATGCCGGTAAAACCACAACAACCGAGCGCATCCTTTATTACACCGGCCGCATTCATAAAATCGGCGAAACGCATGAAGGTGCGTCTCAAATGGACTGGATGGAGCAGGAACAGGAACGTGGGATTACGATTACGTCCGCTGCGACAACTGCGCAGTGGAAAAACCACCGCATCAACATCATCGACACTCCGGGACACGTGGACTTCACAGTTGAGGTTGAACGTTCGCTCCGTGTCCTTGACGGTGCGGTTGCCGTTCTTGATGCCCAGTCCGGCGTTGAGCCCCAAACAGAAACCGTTTGGCGCCAGGCAACAACTTACGGAGTTCCCCGTATTGTATTCGTCAATAAGATGGATAAAATCGGGGCCGACTTCTTATTTTCGGTAAGTTCCCTGCATGAACGCCTCCAGGCAAACGCGCATGCGGTCCAATTGCCTATCGGGGCCGAAGACAGCTTCGAAGGCATCATTGATTTGATTGAAATGAAAGCCACTTTCTACGGCGATGATCTCGGCACGAAAATCGAAGTCCGCGAAATTCCGGAAGAGTACAGGGAACAAGCGGAAGAATACCGTGAAAAATTAATTGAAGCAGTTGCTGAAATCAATGAAGACATTATGGAAAAATATCTTGGCGGCGAAGAAATTTCGAAAGAAGAATTGAAAGCCGCCATCCGGAAAGCAACTTGTGATGTTGAGTTTTTCCCGGTATTGTGCGGTTCCGCTTTTAAAAACAAAGGTGTCCAATTGATGTTGGATGCAGTTGTCGATTATCTTCCTTCCCCGGTTGATGTGCCGGCGATCAAAGGTACGTTGCCGGATTCCGGTGAAGAAGTCGTAAGGCATTCCAGCGATGACGAGCCATTCTCGGCTTTGGCATTCAAAGTCATGACCGACCCGTTCGTTGGTAAACTGACTTTCTTCCGTGTATACTCGGGTACGTTGAGCTCCGGTTCTTACGTCCAAAACTCGACAAAAGGAAAACGCGAACGTATCGGGCGTATTTTGCAGATGCACGCAAACCACCGGAAAGAAATCGACATGGTTTATGCCGGGGATATTGCAGCTGCTGTCGGCTTGAAAGACACAACAACCGGTGACACGCTTTGCGATGAAAACAATCTCGTTATCCTTGAATCGATGGAATTCCCTGAACCGGTTATCCAGCTGTCGGTAGAACCGAAATCGAAAGCAGACCAGGATAAAATGACAACCGCCCTGCAAAAACTTCAGGAAGAAGACCCGACATTCCGTGCGCATACGGATCCTGAAACCGGGCAAACGATCATCGAAGGTATGGGTGAGCTCCATCTTGATATCATCGTTGACCGAATGAAACGCGAATTCAAAGTAGAAGCCAATATCGGTGCTCCGCAAGTTGCATATCGTGAAACTTTCCGCAAATCCGCACAAGTCCAAGGTAAATTTGTACGCCAATCCGGCGGCCGCGGGCAATACGGTGACGTTTGGATCGAATTCTCGCCAAACGAAGAAGGAAAAGGCTTCGAATTTGAAAATGCAATCGTCGGCGGTGTTGTTCCGCGCGAATATATCCCGGCGATCCAATCCGGTTTGGAAGATGCGATGCAGCGCGGCGTTTTGGCCGGCTATCCTTTGGTTGACATTAAAGCAAAACTTTATGACGGTTCTTACCACGATGTCGACTCAAGTGAAATGGCATTTAAAGTTGCAGCATCCCTTGCGCTAAGAAATGCAGCGGAAAAATGTGACCCGGTACTGCTTGAACCAGTCATGAAAGTGGAAATTGTCATTCCGGAAGAATATCTCGGGGACATCATGGGACAAGTTACTGCCCGCCGCGGACGCGTGGAAGGAATGGAAGCACGCGGAAATGCGCAGGTTGTCCGGGCGATGGTGCCGTTATCCGAAATGTTCGGTTATGCAACGGCGCTCCGTTCAAGCACCCAGGGACGCGGAGTCTTCACGATGCACTTTGACCACTACGAAGAAGTGCCGAAGTCAATCGCTGAAGAAATCATCAAAAAAAATAAAGGTGAATAATTGATTTATTGCCTTTATTGAAGTATAACTACTACTAGATTGGTTAATCACGCTTTAAAGTTGTTGTCGCAGCTTTAAAGCAATATATATACTTTCTAATCCAAAATATTAAGGAGGATTTCCTGATGGCTAAACAAAAATTCGACCGTTCTAAAGAACACTGTAACATTGGTACAATCGGTCACGTTGACCATGGTAAAACGACTTTAACCGCTGCAATTACCGCTGTTCTTGCAAAACAAGGTAAAGCTGAAGCGAAAGCATATGACCAAATTGACGGTGCGCCTGAAGAACGCGAACGCGGGATCACAATTAATACTGCACACGTTGAATATGAAACTGAAAAACGCCACTATGCACACGTTGACTGCCCTGGACACGCTGACTATGTTAAAAACATGATCACAGGTGCAGCGCAAATGGACGGTGCAATCCTGGTTGTATCCGCAGCTGACGGCCCAATGCCTCAAACTCGCGAACACATTCTTCTTTCCCGCCAAGTGGGCGTTCCTTACATCGTTGTATTCCTGAACAAATGCGACATGGTGGACGACGAAGAATTGCTCGAACTTGTTGAAATGGAAGTCCGCGACCTTCTTTCTGAATACGACTTCCCTGGCGATGAAGTGCCGGTTATTAAAGGTTCTGCTTTGAAAGCTCTTGAAGGTGACCCTGAATACGAAGCAAAAATCCTTGAATTGATGGATGCTGTTGATGAATACATCCCAACTCCGCAACGTGACACTGATAAACCATTCATGATGCCTGTTGAAGACGTATTCTCCATCACAGGCCGCGGTACTGTTGCAACCGGCCGTGTAGAACGCGGACAATTGAAAGTCGGTGACGTTGTTGAAATCGTAGGTTTGAGCGACGAACCAAAACAAACAACTGTAACCGGCGTTGAAATGTTCCGTAAAATTCTTGACTATGCTGAAGCTGGCGACAACATCGGTGCACTTCTCCGCGGTATTGCACGTGAAGAAGTACAACGCGGTCAAGTTTTGGCAAAACCGGGATCCATTACCCCGCATACAAAATTTAAAGCACAAGTTTACGTTTTGACGAAAGAAGAAGGCGGACGCCACACTCCATTCTTCTCTAACTATCGTCCGCAATTCTACTTCCGTACAACGGACGTAACCGGCATTATCACTCTTCCGGAAGGCGTTGAAATGGTAATGCCTGGCGATAACGTTGAAATGAGCGTAGAATTGATTTCGCCAATTGCGATCGAAGAAGGAACAAAATTCTCTATCCGTGAAGGCGGCCGTACAGTAGGCGCAGGTTCCGTTTCTTCTATCGAAGCCTAATCGAATATTTGAATCAGAAGGCAGCCGGAGAAAAATCCGGCTGCTTTTTTTGATGCATTCTTTCATGGTTTTCGGGTGTTCGACACGATATTGGATATCCGCAGTAATTATTGCCAAAACTTAATGATGCTGCGGGGGCTATGTATAATAAAGAAAGCTTTGAAACCGGCGGAACATCAAGATTTATGTTGCATTCGCTTATGATTTTGTGTATAATGATTGATGTTGGTCTTTGACTGCGATGAAGTGGGAGGTTGCTGACACACCCGGCCACTTTGCCATGGCGCGTGTGCCAGGAAAATTTCCATGGAGAATGTCTATTAGCAAATAGGCGAAAAAGGAGGGAAAATAATGGCAAAACAAAAAATCCGCATTCGTTTAAAAGCATATGATCACAGAATCCTTGATCAGTCTGCAGAGAAAATTGTAGAAACAGCAAAAAGATCCGGTGCGAGCGTCTCCGGCCCGATTCCGCTGCCGACAGAGAAGTCCGTTTATACGATCTTGCGCGCTGTACACAAATACAAAGATTCTCGCGAACAATTCGAAATGCGTACACACAAACGTCTGATTGATATCGTAAATCCAACTCCGCAAACTGTTGATTCGCTGATGCGGTTGGATCTGCCATCCGGCGTAGACATTGAAATTAAACTTTAATGATAAATTTGATACACATAACAGGAGGTGTGACTGATGACCAAAGGAATCTTAGGAAGAAAAATTGGTATGACCCAAGTTTTTGCCGAGAACGGTGATCTTATTCCTGTGACTGTTGTTGAAGCAACGCCAAATATTGTGCTTCAAAAGAAAACAGTTGAAACAGACGGTTATGAAGCAATCCAGCTCGGATTTGACGACAAACCGGACCGTTTGGCAACCAAACCTGAAAAAGGCCATGCCGCAAAAGCCAATACGGCACCTAAGCGCTTCGTTCGTGAGTTTGACGGAGTAAATACTAGCGATTTTGAAGTTGGTCAAGAAGTCAAAGTTGATATTTTTGCAGAGGGTGACCTCGTAGACGTAACCGGAATTTCCAAAGGGAAAGGATTCCAGGGTGTTATTAAACGCCACGGGCAATCCCGCGGACCAATGGCACACGGTTCCCGTTACCACCGCCGTCCAGGTTCGATGGGCCCGATTGCGCCAAACCGTGTATTTAAGCAAAAAGCGCTCCCTGGACGCACCGGAGGAGAACAAGTAACGGTCCAAAACCTGCAAATCGTGAAAGTCGATACAGAACGCAATTTGCTTCTTATTAAAGGAAACGTTCCTGGTCCTAAAAAATCTTTGCTTAAAATCAAAGCAGCTGTGAAAGCAAAATAACTGTAAAGAAAGGAGGAAACAGGAATGCCAAAAGTAGCTTTATACAACCAAAACGGTTCACAAGTCGGTGAAGTGGAATTAAAAGACGCTGTATTTGGTATCGAGCCGAATGAACATGTTTTATTTGAAGCGATCATTATGCAGAGGGCTTCGTTGCGCCAAGGAACCCATAAAGTAAAGGGGCGTTCTGAAGTCAGCGGCGGCGGACGCAAACCGTGGCGCCAAAAAGGCACAGGCCGCGCACGCCAAGGGTCCATCCGTGCACCGCAATGGCGCGGGGGCGGTACTGTATTTGGGCCTGTTCCACGCAGCTACAGCTACAAACTTCCGAAAAAAGTACGCCGTCTTGCAATTAAATCCGCCTTATCTTCGAAAGTACAGGAAAACAATATTTTGGTTTTGGACGCATTAAACTTTGACGCGCCAAAAACGAAAGATTTTGTTGCCGTTTTGAAAAACTTGTCGGTAGATAAAAAGGCACTTGTCGTGACAGATGTTTTAAACGAAAATGTTGCATTATCCGCACGTAACATTCCTGGTGTGACCGTCGTTGATGCAGCAGGCGTAAATGTTTTGGATGTCGTCAGCCATGATAAATTAATCATGACGAAATCCGCTGTTGAAAAAGTAGAGGAGGTGCTTGGTTAATGGATGCACGTGATGTTCTGAAGCGCCCCATCATTACTGAACGTTCAATGGAATTGACGGCTGAAAAGAAATATACTTTCGACGTTGACGTGAAAGCGAACAAAACGCAAATCAAAAAAGCTGTCGAAGAAATTTTCGGCGTAAAGGTTGCGAAAGTAAACGTAGCAAACTACAAAGGCAAATTTAAACGCATGGGCCGTTTTGTTGGCTATACAAACAAGCGCCGTAAAGCGATCGTTACTTTAACGCCAGACAGCAAAGAAATTGAAATTTTTGAGGTTTAATTTTTATTGATCAGACTGAAGAGGAGGGAAAAACATGGCGATCAAAAAATACAAACCGACCTCTAACGGGCGTCGCGGCATGACTGCTTTGGATTTTGAGGAAATTACGACGGATACACCCGAAAAATCCTTGCTGGCTCCGCTCCACAAAAAAGCAGGCCGCAACAACCAAGGGAAGTTAACTGTTCGTCATCATGGCGGCGGTCATAAGCGCCAATACCGGATTATCGACTTCAAACGCGATAAAGATGGTATACCAGGACGCGTTGCCACAATCGAATATGACCCGAACCGTTCATCCAATATTGCATTGATTCATTATTTAGATGGTGAAAAACGATATATTATCGCACCGAAAAATTTAACTGTCGGTATGGAAGTCATGTCCGGCCCTGATGCCGATATTAAAGTAGGGAACGCACTTCCGCTTTCCGAAATTCCAGTTGGTACCGTGATCCACAACATCGAGCTGAAACCTGGTAAAGGCGGCCAATTGATCCGTTCCGCAGGCACATCTGCCCAAGTGCTCGGTAAAGAAGGCAAATATGTGCTTGTCCGTTTAAATTCAGGTGAAGTGCGCATGATTCTGGCTACTTGCCGCGCAACGATCGGCCAAGTGGGCAATGAGCAGCACGAGCTTGTAAACATTGGTAAAGCAGGCCGCAAACGCTGGATGGGTGTCCGCCCAACTGTCCGCGGATCTGTTATGAACCCGAACGATCACCCGCACGGCGGTGGTGAAGGACGTGCTCCGATCGGGCGCAAATCCCCAATGTCACCATGGGGCAAACCAACGCTTGGTTACAAGACACGCAAGAAGAATAACAAATCCGATAAATTTATTGTACGTCGTCGTAAAAAATAATGCGGTTGGACTACGGTTCGCTGGCTGAACCGTAGCGCAATCTTGAAAGGAGGATCGGCCATGGGTCGCAGTTTAAAAAAAGGGCCTTTTGTTGATGACCATTTGATGTCAAAAATCGAAAAGCTGAACGAATCCAACAAAAAACAAGTCATTAAAACGTGGTCGCGCCGTTCGACAATTTTCCCTGCATTCGTCGGCCATACAATTGCCGTTTATGACGGGCGCAAACATGTTCCTGTTTACATTACGGAAGACATGGTAGGCCACAAGCTCGGTGAATTCGCACCGACACGCACATTCAGGGGTCACGCAGGTGACGATAAGAAAACAAGACGCTAACGAGAGGAGGGCATTCCAATGGAAGCAAAAGCTGTCGCGAAAACAGTCCGTATTGCTCCTCGTAAAGCACGCCTGGTTATTGATTTAATTCGAGGAAAGCAAGTGGGAGAAGCACTTTCGATTCTTAAATTTACACCAAAAGCTGCTTCGCCGGTTATTGAAAAAGTTCTCAACTCTGCAATTGCGAACGCAGAACACAACTACGATATGGACGTGAATGAACTTGTTGTGGCGAAGGCTTATGTTGATGAAGGGCCTACGCTCAAACGTTTCCGCCCGCGCGCACAAGGGCGTGCAAGCCAAATCAACAAACGTACGAGCCATATTACGATCGTAGTATCAGATCAGAAGGAGGGATAATGAGTGGGTCAAAAAGTAAATCCTATCGGTTTGCGAATCGGAGTGATTCGTGACTGGGAATCTAAATGGTATGCAGAAAAAGATTACGCCGATCTGTTGCACGAAGACATCAAAATTCGTGAGTACATTGCAAAACGCCTCGCTGATGCTTCTGTTTCCGGTGTGGAAATTGAACGTGCCGCAAACCGTGTAAACATTACAATCCGTACGGCAAAACCTGGGATGGTCATTGGTAAAGGCGGTTCAGAAGTAGAAGCATTGCGTAAAGCACTGAATGCTCTGACCGGAAAAAGGGTCCACATTAATATTGTTGAAATCAAAAAAGCAGACATCGATGCAAAATTGGTTGCGGAAAACATTGCCCGCCAGCTGGAAAACCGTGTTTCTTTCCGTCGCGCGCAAAAACAGGCAATCCAACGTGCCATGCGTGCTGGTGCGAAAGGCATCAGGACACAGGTTTCGGGACGTTTGGGAGGCGCGGATATCGCCCGTGCAGAACACTACAGCGAAGGTACTGTTCCGCTTCATACGCTTCGTGCGGATATCGACTATGCGCATGCTGAAGCCGACACAACATATGGAAAACTTGGCGTGAAAGTATGGATTTACCGTGGAGAAGTCCTTCCTGCCAAGAAAAAAACTGAGGAAGGGGGAAACTGATCATGTTAATGCCTAAACGTGTGAAATACCGCCGTGAACACCGCGGGAAAATGCGCGGCCGTGCAAAAGGCGGCACTGAAGTGGCTTTTGGCGAATACGGTTTGCAGGCATTGGAAGCTTCCTGGATTACAAACCGCCAAATCGAAGCTGCCCGTATTGCTATGACACGTTATATGAAACGTGGCGGTAAAGTATGGATTAAAATCTTCCCTCACAAACCATATACAGCTAAACCGCTTGAAGTCCGGATGGGTTCCGGTAAAGGTGCGCCTGAAGGTTGGGTAGCCGTAGTTAAACCTGGTAAGATTTTGTTTGAAATTGCCGGGGTTCCCGAAGAAGTTGCACGCGAAGCTTTGCGCCTTGCCTCACACAAGCTTCCGATCAAATGCAAGTTCGTAAAACGTGAAGAAATTGGTGGTGAATCTAATGAAAGCTAAGGAAATTCGTGACTTGACCACTGCCGAAATTGAACAAAAAATTAAATCGCTGAAGGAAGAATTGTTCAACCTTCGCTTCCAGCTTGCGACCGGACAATTGGAAAACACCGCCCGCATCCGTGAAGTTCGCAAATCGATTGCCCGTATGAAAACTGTCATTCGTGAAAGAGAAATTGGAATTAACAACCGATAATGGGAGGAGGTTCGCGATACATGAGTGAACGCAACCAACGCAAAGTTTATACCGGCCGTGTGGTATCCGATAAAATGGATAAAACCATCACTGTCCTTGTAGAAACTTACAAAAAGCATTCTCTGTACGGCAAACGCGTAAAATACTCGAAAAAATTCAAGGCGCATGATGAAAATAACGAAGCAAAAGTCGGCGATATCGTAAGAATCATGGAAACACGCCCGTTATCTGCTACAAAACGTTTCCGCCTTGTCGAAATCGTTGAAAAAGCAGTCATTATTTAATCTATATCAGTTCGGATTACGGTGATTCCGAAGGGAGGTAAACGAGTATGATCCAACAAGAAACCCGTTTGAAGGTGGCTGACAATTCAGGTGCACGTGAAGTTTTAACGATTAAAGTGTTAGGCGGTTCCGGACGGAAAACCGCAAATATCGGCGATGTTATTGTTGCTACGGTAAAACAAGCAACACCAGGGGGCGTTGTTAAAAAAGGTGACGTGGTGAAAGCTGTTGTCGTACGCACAAAGAGCGGAGTGCGCCGCAGCGACGGTTCCTACATCCGCTTTGATGAAAATGCATGCGTCATTATTCGTGACGACAAGAGCCCTCGCGGTACGCGTATTTTCGGGCCTGTTGCACGCGAATTGCGCAACAACAATTTCATGAAAATCGTATCGTTAGCTCCGGAAGTGCTTTAATCTATCAGTTTGATGACAATCAAGGAGGTGCGATTGTAATGCATGTCAAAAAAGGCGACAAGGTGATGGTGATCTCCGGCAAAGATAAAGGGAAAACCGGCACCATCC
The DNA here is from genome assembly GCF_008974185.1 of Weizmannia acidilactici. Lineage (GTDB taxonomy): Bacteria > Bacillota > Bacilli > Bacillales > Bacillaceae_C > Weizmannia > Weizmannia acidilactici. The sequence continues at coordinate 34,798 of NZ_BKZP01000016.1, read as the reverse complement.
TGGCAGTATTCCCGAAAAAAGACCGTGTCATTGTGGAAGGCGTGAATATCGTGAAAAAACACTCGAAACCTTCCCAGGCTAATCCGCAAGGCGGGATTATCGATATGGAAGCGCCAATCCACGTATCCAATGTCATGTTGCTTGACCCGAAAACAAATGAGCCGACTCGTATCGGTTACGAAGTAAGAGATGGCAAAAAAGTACGTGTAGCAAAAAAATCCGGCGAAGTTTTAGATAAATAGTTTGAACATGAAGGGAGGTACACGACATGAACCGCCTAAAAGAAAAATACGAAAAAGAAGTTATTCCTGCTTTAACAAAGAAATTTAACTATACATCCGTCATGCAAGTGCCTAAAGTTGAAAAAATCGTGATCAACATGGGTGTTGGTGACGCAGTCCAAAACGCAAAAATGTTAGACAATGCTGTTGAAGAATTGACTTTAATTTCCGGCCAAAAACCGGTTGTAACAAGAGCGAAACGTTCGATCGCAGGTTTCCGCCTTCGCGAAGGGATGCCGATCGGCGCAAAAGTAACCCTCCGCGGTGAGCGCATGTATGAATTTCTGGATAAATTAATTTCTGTTTCCCTTCCACGTGTGCGTGACTTCCACGGCGTTTCCAAAAAATCTTTTGACGGCCGCGGCAACTACACACTTGGTATTAAGGAACAACTGATCTTCCCTGAAATCGATTATGATAAAGTCAATAAAGTGCGCGGCATGGACATCGTCATTGTCACAACTGCAAACACGGACGAAGAATCACGTGAACTGTTAACTTTACTCGGAATGCCATTCCAAAAATAATAGCTCTTGCTAAAGGGAGGCGAAAACGTGGCTAAAAAATCAATGATTGCGAAACAAAAACGCGAACCGAAGTATAAAGTGCAAGCTTATACACGGTGCGAACGTTGCGGCCGACCACATTCCGTCATTCGCAAGTTTAAACTTTGCCGTATTTGTTTCCGCGAACTTGCATATAAAGGTCAAATTCCTGGCGTGAAAAAAGCCAGCTGGTAAAACCCGAATTTGGGAAGGAGGTAAACATAATGGTCATGACTGATCCAATTGCAGATTTGCTTACCCGCATCCGCAATGCAAACACAGTGCGTCATGAAAAATTGGAAGTACCGGCTTCCAAGATCAAAAGAGAAATCGCTGAAATTTTAAAACGCGAAGGCTTTATTCGTGATGTTGAATATATCGAAGACAATAAACAAGGGATCATCCGGATCTTCCTGAAATACGGCGCAAACAACGAACGCGTTATTACAGGGATCAAGCGCATCAGCAAACCAGGCTTGCGCGTTTATGCGAAAGCTGACGAAATTCCAAAAGTGCTGAACGGCCTCGGCATTGCGATTGTTTCTACATCGCAAGGCGTTTTAACTGACAAAGAAGCCCGCAAAAACAATGTCGGCGGGGAAATTTTGGCATACGTATGGTAATCATTTGACGTTGAACGGAGGTGTAAAACATGTCACGTATCGGAAAAAAACCGGTTGAAATCCCATCCGGAGTTACGGTTAACATTAACGGAAATACTGTTACGGTAAAAGGGCCAAAAGGCGAATTGACCCGCAGCTTCAGCCCGGATATTGCCATTTCTGTTGAAGGAAATGTCATCAACGTAACGCGCCCTTCCGACAGCAAAAACCACCGCGCACTGCACGGGACAACCCGCGCTTTGCTTGCGAACATGGTGGAAGGTGTATCGAAAGGCTTTGAAAAATCATTGGAATTGGTCGGGGTCGGGTACCGTGCCCAAAAACAAGGCAAGAAACTTGTCCTGAACGTCGGGTTCTCCCATCCTGTAGAGTTTGAACCGGAAGAAGGCTTGGAAATTGAAGTTCCTTCCAATACGAAAATTGTCGTAAAAGGCGCAAGCAAAGAACGCGTCGGCGCATTTGCCGCGAATATCCGCGACGTTCGCCCGCCTGAGCCATACAAAGGCAAAGGTATTCGCTATGAAGGCGAATATGTACGCCGAAAAGAAGGAAAAACCGGTAAGTAATGCTGCTTAGGATGAGAAAGGAGTGAATTCAATGATCACAAAGCCGGATAAAAATCAAGTACGTAAAAAAAGACATGCACGCGTCCGCGCGAAATTAAGCGGAACTGCTAAGCGTCCGCGCTTGAATGTTTATCGTTCGAATAAAAACATTTATACCCAATTGATTGATGATGTCAACGGCGTAACATTGGCCAGCGCTTCTACGCTCGACAAAGAGCTGAACCTTGAATCGACCGGCAATATTGAAGCTGCCCGGAAAGTTGGGGAATTGATTGCCAAACGCGCGCTTGAAAAAGGTTTGAAAGAAGTTGTTTTTGACCGCGGCGGATATTTGTACCACGGCCGAATTAAAGCCCTTGCCGATGCAGCCCGTGAAAACGGACTCCAATTTTAATCATAAAGGAGGGAAAACATTACATGCTACGTATTGACCCAAACAAACTTGAATTAGAAGAACGCGTTGTTACGGTTAACCGCGTTGCCAAAGTCGTGAAAGGGGGGCGCCGTTTCCGTTTCTCCGCACTTGTTGTTGTAGGTGACAGAAATGGCCATGTCGGCTTTGGAACAGGTAAAGCACAAGAAGTACCGGATGCGATCCGCAAAGCAGTTGAAGATGCGAAGAAAAACCTTGTTGAAGTACCGGTTGTGGGTACAACGATCCCTCACGAAGTCATCGGCCACTTTGGTGCAGGGAAAATTTTGCTGAAACCTGGTTCGCCTGGTACCGGTGTTATCGCTGGCGGCCCTGTGCGTGCCATTTTGGAACTGGCCGGGATTGCGGATATTACATCCAAATCCTTAGGTTCCAACACGCCGATTAATATGATTCGTGCGACGATGGCCGGCATTAAACAACTGAAACGTGCGGATGAAGTTGCAAAACTGCGCAATAAATCTGTTGAAGAACTATTAGGTTAAGGAGGGAACGCTAAATGGCAAAATTAAAAATTACCCTCACCCGCAGTGTGATTGGCCGCCCGCAGGACCAGCGCGATACGGTAAAAGCGCTCGGTTTGCGTAAAGTCAACCAAACTGTTGAACACGAAGACAATCCCGCTATCCGCGGTATGATCAATAAAGTATCCCATCTTGTTTCTGTTGTGGAACAATAATCACTGATCTAAAAATAAGAGGAGGTGCAACCATGAAACTTCATGAATTAAAACCTGCAGAAGGATCCCGTAAAAAACGCAATCGTGTAGGCCGGGGCATTGGTTCAGGCAACGGCAAAACTGCCGGTAAAGGCCATAAAGGGCAAAATGCGCGTTCCGGCGGCGGTGTACGCCTTGGTTTTGAAGGCGGCCAAACGCCTTTATTCCGCCGTTTGCCCAAACGCGGCTTTACAAACATCAACCGTAAAGAATATGCCATTGTGAACCTGGATGCTTTAAACCGTTTTGAAGACGGAACGGAAGTAACGCCTGCCCTTTTGCTGGAAACGGGCGTTGTCAGCAAGGAAAAATCGGGCATTAAAGTACTTGCGGACGGAAAGCTTGAGAAAAAGCTGACTGTAAAAGCGCATAAATTTTCCTCTGCTGCTAAAGAAGCCATTGAAGCTGCCGGCGGTACTACTGAGGTGATTTAATGTTTAAAACAATCTCCAATTTTATGCGTGTGGGTGAGATAAGAAATAAAATTATTTTCACCCTCCTCATGCTGGTAGTATTCCGCATAGGGGCTTTTATACCGGTTCCTTACGTGGATGCATCAGTATTGAATGCTGCCACCCAAAATGGCTTGGTCGGCTTTTTGAACACCTTTGGGGGCGGTGCGTTAAAAAACTTCTCTATTTTTGCAATGGGAATTATGCCATATATCACGTCATCCATTATCGTGCAGCTTTTACAGATGGATGTTGTGCCGAAATTTGCCGAGTGGGCAAAACAAGGTGAAGTGGGGCGTCGTAAGCTGAATGAGTTTACACGCTATTTTACCGTTATCTTGTCTTTAATCGAAGGGTTCGGGATGTCCTACGGCTTCAATAACTTGGCGCAGGGGGCACTGATTACAAAATCCGGTTTCGGGGCATATTTGATCATCGCCCTTACGCTCACTGCCGGTACCACTTTCCTGATGTGGCTCGGCGAACAAATTACGGCAAAAGGCGTCGGAAACGGGATTTCCATTTTGATAATGGCCGGCATTATTGCCGGGATTCCCACTGCAATTAACCAAATTTACGCACAACAAATTGAAAATGCCGGATCGCAGCTGTTTTTGAAAATTGTCCTGTTGGCTTTCTTGGCATTGATCGTATTGGCCATTGTGGTTGGGGTCATTTATTTTCAGCAGGCATCGAGAAAAATTCCGATTCAGTATGCACAGCATATTTCATCCGGAAGAACTACTGTCGGGCGCCAAACCACACATCTGCCGCTAAAAGTGAATGCTGCCGGCGTTATTCCGGTCATCTTTGCGATTTCGTTCATCATTGCGCCGCAGACGATCGCATCGTTTTTCGGATCCAGCGATGTGGCCAGCACCATACAATGGATATTCGATTATACGAAACCGGTCGGGGCATTGATTTATGTGGCTTTGATTATTGCTTTTACTTATTTCTATGCATTTGTGCAAGTCAATCCTGAACAGCTTGCCGATAATTTAAAGAAACAAGGCGGCTATATTCCGGGAATCCGCCCGGGGAAGAATACGCAGCAATATGTTACTTCGGTTTTATACCGTCTGACTTTTGTCGGGTCGATTTTTCTAGCGGTTATTGCTATTCTTCCGGTGATCTTCACCAATGTGGTCGGGCTGCCTGCTTCAGCCAGAATCGGCGGCACAAGCCTGCTCGTTGTCATCGGGGTTGCGCTTGAAACGATGCTGCAACTGGAAGCTCAATTAGTGAAGCGCCATTACAAAGGCTTTATTAAATAAAATTGGTTTTGGGGCATTCCTTGTTCCTGAAGCCGATATCAGAGATTGAGGGGGCTGTACCGATGAATTTAGTGTTAATGGGCCTTCCCGGTGCCGGTAAAGGGACCCAAGCCGAAAAAATCATTGAAAAGTATTCCATTCCTCACATTTCAACCGGAGATATGTTTCGGGCAGCAATCAAGGAAGAAACTGAATTGGGTCTTAAAGCCAAATCCTATATGGATAAAGGCGAACTGGTTCCCGATGAGGTCACGATCGGCATTGTGCGCGAACGGTTAAGCAAGGATGACTGCAAAAAAGGCTTCCTGCTTGACGGGTTCCCAAGAACGATTGCCCAGGCTGAGGCTTTGGAAGACATTTTAAGCAGCCTTGATAAACATCTTGATTATGTGATCAATATTGAAGTAGATAAAAGCATCTTGACGGCGCGTTTAACCGGCCGCAGAATCTGCCAAAGCTGCGGTGCAACATACCATCTGGAGTTTAATCCGCCTAAAGTGGAAGGTGTGTGTGACAGGTGTGGCGGCCCGCTCTATCAACGGGCTGATGACAATGAAGCAACTGTGCAAAACCGCTTGGATGTGAATATTAAACAAACCCAGCCGCTTCTTGATTATTATGGAAAAAAAGGCTATTTGCGGAATGTAAACGGCCAGCAGGACATTGAGAAAGTTTTTTCCGATATCGACCAACTGCTGGGCCAATTGGCTGACCGTTAAGTACTCGATGAATTCATGAGAGCCAATAAAATCAGTACGGCATTAAACCCATTCATGGAAAAAGGCAGTTTTGCCGCCATACCGGTTTTGGATGGAATTGGCGAAAAAAACTTTTCAAGTTAGATGCATTTTCCGGTTCAAAGGGTTATAATGGTTTTCGTGACGATTTTCACCGTTGAATGCTTACAGAATATTTGATGGGTGAAATTGCGGCTCCAATTCATTTTGGCGATATTCTTCTTCTAAAATATTCTGTTGGAAATAGATGAGGAATGCTGCTTCCTTATTCAGGATGTCAGCGAACGTCATTCGAACGTCTCTCATGCAATTCAATTTCTTGCAAATGGCTTTCTATCGTTCGCGTGTATGCCGGACATGGGATTGGTCAAGACTGACAAGAAGAACCATTTATACCTGATGGACCGACTATACAGCTCTCGCCAGTCCCTCCGACCAGTTGGATTGCGCCGGAATCACGGACGCCGATTCCTGCTGTAATCCGTTGCGTTCGTCATGTTGACATGCAAGGAGCTTCGGCGAGCCTTATAGAGTTGAGGTTTTCGGAAAGGTATTATGCTAGGTCCCAAATGTTAGAAGAAGGGAGAAGAGTTCGATGGCGAAAGATGATGTCATTGAGGTTGAAGGCATTGTCAGTGAAACTTTGCCGAATGCCATGTTCAAGGTAGAATTAGAGAATGGTCACACTGTTCTGGCGCATGTGTCGGGGAAAATCCGGATGAATTTTATCCGTATTTTGCCGGGCGACAAAGTAACAGTTGAACTGTCTCCGTATGATTTAACGCGCGGAAGAATCACATACCGGTTTAAATAATTTTTCCACATGACACGAGGGTTTTTCGGTGCAACGGCAAGTATGCCCGGGGATCCGTTTCCCAAGATACCGGGTCTGTACTCCGCTATATTAAGGAGGTAGAACAATGAAAGTAAGACCATCTGTAAAGCCGATCTGTGAAAAATGCAAAGTCATCCGCAGAAAAGGCAAAGTAATGGTAATTTGTGAAAATCCGAAACACAAACAAAAACAAGGATAATTTAAAGGAGGTGCACCTATATGGCACGTATTGCTGGTGTTGACATTCCACGTGATAAACGTGTTGTTATTTCTTTAACATACATTTATGGTATCGGTAAATCAACCGCACAGAAAATTCTTGCTGAGGCCGGAATTTCCGAAGATACGCGCGTCCGCGATTTAACGGAAGATGAAGTAAACCGTATCCGTGACATCGTTGACAAGCTGAAAGTGGAAGGGGATCTTCGCCGTGAAGTTTCTCTGAACATTAAACGCTTGATGGAAATCGGATCTTACAGGGGACTTCGCCATCGCCGCGGCCTTCCTGTACGCGGGCAAAACACGAAAAATAACGCCCGTACCCGTAAAGGCCCTCGCAAAACGGTTGCCGGCAAGAAGAAATAATGAGCAAAGGAGGTTGCTAAAATTATGGCACGTAAAACAAATACTCGTAAACGCCGTGTGAAAAAGAATATTGAGACTGGTGTCGCTCATATTCGTTCCACTTTTAACAATACAATCGTCACGATCACTGATGTGCATGGGAATGCTGTTGCATGGTCCAGCGCAGGTGCTTTAGGATTCAAAGGTTCGCGTAAATCCACTCCGTTTGCTGCCCAGATGGCTGCTGAAACAGCTGCAAAAGCTTCGATGGAACATGGGATGAAATCTTTGGAAGTTACCGTAAAAGGACCTGGTGCAGGCCGTGAAGCCGCGATCCGCGCACTACAGGCTGCAGGACTTGAAGTAACAGCCATTAAAGATGTAACACCTGTTCCGCATAACGGGTGCCGCCCGCCAAAACGTCGCCGTGTTTAATTTTTTTGTATAGATTTTGTGTCGTTGTCTATAATGGGATATGATGCATAATCTGCAAAAAATATGATTTGAATGATCCAGTTGTTGTGCACAAGAGGGAATGCAAACATGGGGAATTTCGAATAGGGCTCTTCCTTGGGTGCTATACGGGGTTTCGACGTTTTGAAGGAGGGTAAATTTGAATGATCGAAATTGAAAAGCCAAAAATTGAAACGGTTGAGGTTAGCGATGATGCTACTTATGGCAAGTTCGTCGTAGAACCGCTTGAGCGTGGATATGGTACTACTTTGGGTAACTCCTTACGTCGTATCCTATTATCCTCACTCCCGGGTGCCGCTGTCACTTCCATCCAAATCGATGGCGTGATGCATGAATTCTCAACAATTGAAGGCGTCGTAGAAGATGTTACAACCATCATTTTGAACCTCAAAAAGCTGGCTTTAAAAATTTATTCCGATGAGGAAAAGACGCTTGAGATCGATGTGAAGGGAGAAGGCGTTGTGACAGCTGCCGATATTACGCATGACAGCGATGTGGAGATTTTAAATCCGGATCTCTATATTGCGACGGTTGCCGAAAACGGGCATCTTCACATGCGCATGACAGCCAACCAAGGCCGCGGCTATGTACCCGCTGATCAAAATAAGCGGGAAGACCAACCAATTGGTGTCATTCCAATAGATTCTATTTATACTCCTGTTCAACGCGTGAGCTATCAGGTTGAAAATACACGGGTAGGACAAGTGAGCAACTATGATAAGCTCTCATTAGATGTAACGACTGACGGAAGCATCGGCCCGAAAGAAGCGATCGCTTTAGGCGCCAAAATTTTGACTGAGCATTTGAACATCTTCGTAGGACTGACGGACGAAGCGCAAAACGCCGAAATCATGGTGGAAAAAGAAGAGGACCAAAAAGAAAAAGTGCTTGAGATGACCATCGAAGAACTTGATCTTTCGGTTCGTTCTTACAACTGCCTGAAACGCGCGGGCATCAATACTGTCCAGGAGTTGGCCAACAAGACGGAAGAAGACATGATGAAAGTGCGCAACTTGGGCCGCAAGTCTTTGGAAGAAGTTAAAGCGAAGCTTGAAGATTTGGGCTTAGGCTTGCGTAAAGACGACTAAGCTGGTCGAAAGGCAACGACTAATAATCCAACATAAGGGAGGGAAACTTCATGCCTTACAGAAAGTTAGGACGCACAAGCGCCCAACGTAAAGCATTGCTGCGCGATTTAGCAACAGACCTTATCATCAACGAACGCATCGAAACAACTGAAGCACGTGCAAAAGAATTACGCTCGGTTGTTGAAAAATTAGTTACGCTTGGAAAACGCGGGGATCTTCATGCCCGCCGCCAGGCTGCTGCATTTGTACGCCACGAAACGGCTGATGCAGAAACGAAACAAGATGCTGTTCAAAAATTGTTCTCGGTAATCGCACCGCGTTATACGGAACGCCAGGGCGGATACACCCGGATTATGAAAGTGGGTCCGCGCCGCGGGGATGGCGCACCGGTTGCCATTATCGAATTCGTCGAAGAAGACGAAAAAGTAAGCGAATGATCATGACAAGGGCTGGACAGTTTGGAAGTATCTTAACTGCTTCTCTGCCCTTTTTCTATAATGAACGATTGATTACCGCGGGGTTTGCGGGGCAGTAACGCCAAAACAAAGCGGATTTCGCGGTAATTCACCATCCTTGATACGATCCAGCCTTCCTTAAAAACGAGTGTTACGATGGGCATGTTCGCGTGACCCGTCTAGCTCCTTGCACCTCTCTTTTTTTAATCTTGTTTGCGCGGGTTTGTTAACGTCTACACTGAAGAGGGGTGCAGGCTTTTTTATTATGGGGATATTTTTCCTGCCAAACAGCCGGGTCATACGGTAAAATAGACAATAAGCAGGAAGTTTTGCTTATGATCGTTAGCAGCATGCTTTACCGCAGGTAGACAAGGCTTACCGAGGAGGAATCCAACATTGGCAGAAGGCGGAAACGCAGTCATTGACATCCATCAAGTTTCCTTTCGTTACCCGGGACAGGAAACTTATGCGTTAAAGGATATTTCTTTTCAAGTATATGAAGGCGAATGGCTGGCCATCGTCGGGCATAACGGTTCCGGAAAGTCGACGTTGGCCAGGTTGCTGAACGGTCTCCAATTTCCCGAAACGGGGTCCATCACGGTTGGCGGGCTCCCTTTGTCTGTGGAAAACGTGTGGGAAATCAGGAGGAGGGTCGGCATGGTTTTCCAAAATCCGGACAACCAGTTTGTCGGCACAACCGTACAGGATGATGTCGCGTTCGGCCTCGAAAACCACGGCGTCCCGCGCGACATCATGGTGGAACGCGTCCATGACGCCCTGGAACGCGTGCGCATGTCCGCCTTTTTGGACCGTGAGCCGCACCATTTATCGGGCGGCCAGAAGCAAAGGGTGGCGATTGCCGGCATTATTGCGCTGCAGCCGAAAGTCATCATTTTGGATGAAGCGACTTCAATGCTCGACCCGGTTGGCCGGAAAGAAGTGCTGGGGACAATCCGAGAGTTAAAAAGTGAAGTCGGCCTGACCGTCATTTCCATCACTCATGATTTGGAGGAAGCTGCCCAGGCCGACCGGATGATCGTGATGAACCAGGGGCAGGTGTACAAAGAGGGCGTGCCGCGTGAAATTTTTCAAATGGACGAAAAGCTGATAGCACTCGGTTTGGATATTCCGTTTCCAGTGAAAATGGCAAAAGCGTTAAAAACAATCGGGTTTGATTTTCCTATGATTTATTTAACAGACGAAGAATTGGTGGATGCACTATGGACATTGCACTTGAGCAAGTAGAATACCGTTACCAGCCGAATACGCCGTTTGAAAGGCTTGCGCTCCATAATATTTCCCTCGAAATTCCGTCGGGCCGCTATATCGCCGTGATCGGGCATACCGGCTCAGGAAAGTCGACGCTGTTGCAGCATTTAAATGCCCTGCTGCAGCCGACAAAAGGAAAAATCACCATTGGGGACCGAGTGATCGATGCCGGCAAAAAAGAAAAAAACTTAAAAGCCATCCGGCAAAAAGTCGGGATTGTTTTCCAATTTCCGGAACACCAGCTGTTTGAGGAAACGGTTGAAAAGGATATTTGTTTCGGGCCGATGAATTTCGGCGTGCCGGAAGACGTGGCAAAAAAGCGGGCAAGGGAATTGATCCGGCTTGTCGGGCTTCCGGAGGACATCCTCGCGAAATCGCCGTTTGATTTATCAGGCGGGCAGATGCGGCGTGTTGCCATCGCCGGGGTGCTGGCAATGGAACCGGACGTCCTCGTTTTGGACGAGCCGACTGCAGGGCTTGATCCGCGCGGGCGCCGGGAAATGATGGACTTGTTTTACGAACTGCACCGGGCAAAACATTTAACGACCATTCTTGTTACCCACAGCATGGAAGATGCGGCCGCGTACGCGGATGAACTGGTGATTTTGCACCATGGCGAACTGAAACGGAAAGGCCCCCCGCGCGAAATCTTTTCGGATCCGGAAGAGCTTGAAAAGTGGGGGTTAAGCGTGCCGGATATTGTCCGCTTCCAGTCGACGCTGGAGAAAAGGCTGGGCAAAAAGCTCGGGAAAACCTGCCTGACAGCGGAAGAGCTCGCCGAAGAACTGCAATCGCTTTTGAAACGGGGTGGGCGTTGATGATGGAAAAAATGATTTTCGGGCGCTATATTCCGGGCGATTCCGTCATTCACCGGATGGATCCGCGCTCGAAACTGATTTTTGTCTTTGTTTTTATCTGTATCGTGTTCCTGGCCAACAACGCGGTGACATATGCGATTTTGACGGCATTTACAATGCTGGTAATGCTGCTTTCGAAGGTGCCCGTCCGCTTTTTTATTAACGGTTTAATGCCGATTTTGTGGCTTGTTGTGTTTACATTTTTCTTGCAGCTTTTCTTTAACCGGGAAGGGCAGCTTGTTTTCCATTATGCGTTTATCCGTATTTACAGCGAAGGGATTCGGCAGGGCGTGTTTATTTCGCTCCGGTTTTTGCTTCTGATTTTTTTGACGTCGCTTTTGACGTTGACTACTACGCCGATTTCGCTAACGGATGGGATTGAAATGCTGCTTAGCCCGCTCCTGAAAATTAAATTTCCAGTGCATGAACTTGCTTTGATGATGTCGATTTCGTTAAGGTTTATCCCGACCTTGATGGATGAAACCGAAAAAATCATGAAAGCGCAAATGGCAAGGGGCGTCGATTTCTCGGGGGGCAGCCTGAAAGACCGGGTCAAGGCCATCATTCCTTTATTGATTCCGCTGTTTGTCAGCTCGTTTAAAAGGGCGGAGGAGCTCGCGACCGCGATGGAAGCGAGGGGTTACCAAGGCGGGGAAGGCAGGACAAAATACCGCCTGCTCGTCTGGCGGCCTGCTGACACCCTTTCCTTATGTTCTCTCGCGGCAGTGACGGTTCTGCTTGTGTTATTCCGTGACGGGGGGATTTTATGAGCAGGATCAAATGCACGATCAGCTATGACGGTTCCGGTTTTGCCGGCTACCAGGTCCAGCCCGGGCAGCGGACGGTACAGGCGGAACTGGAAAAGGCGCTTGCCTCCATCCATAAAAGCCGGCCGGTCAAAACGGCAGCTTCCGGACGGACGGATGCCGGCGTACACGCGATGGGCCAGGTCATACATTTTGATACCGATCTTTCCATCCCGGAGGAGAAATGGCCGGCTGCTTTAAACAGCCTGCTTCCCGATGACATTTCGGTTTTAAAAGCGGAACGCGCACAACCGGATTTCCACGCCCGCTTTTCGGCAAAAGAGAAAGAGTACCGCTACCGGATTTATTTCTCGGATGTCCGCAGCCCGTTTAAGCACCATTACGCCTGCATGGTAAGGTTTCCGCTGGACATGGAAGCGATGGAAGAAGCGGCGGAGTCTGTACTCGGCACCCACGATTTTACGAGTTTCTGTTCGGCGAAAACGGAAGTGGAAGATAAGATCCGCACCTTAAAAGAAATTGAGTTTTTGCGCAAGGAAGGCGAACTCGTCATCCGGTTTACCGGCGACGGTTTTTTATATAATATGGTCCGGATCCTGACCGGCACTTTGCTTGAAATTGGCAGTGGGAAACGGGCGCCCGGGGAGATGCGCAAGATTCTTGAAAAACGGAACCGGATTTTTGCGGGTAAAACGGCGCCGCCGCAAGGGTTGTATTTATGGAAAGTGTCTTACGGCGGAACCGGTTGAGGCCGCATCCAAAAAGGTTTGTAAAAACAACCGTTCCGGGCGTAACATTTGCTTGACATTCTTGCCCCAAACCGATATTATATCATATGGTATTGTTTTTTTTACTCCACGATAAGCCCCGGAAACTTATTCGTGTTGATGACAATAGATCATGAGTGTTTTGCGATTATTTTTTAGGAGGGTAAACTCATGCGTACGACTTATATGGCAAAAGCAAATGATGTTGAACGTAAATGGTACGTAGTGGATGCATCAGGCAAAACCCTTGGGCGCCTTGCTTCTGAAGTCGCATCTATTTTACGTGGCAAACATAAACCGACTTTCACACCGCACGTGGATACGGGTGACCATGTGATCATTGTAAATGCATCGAAAATCGAATTGACAGGCAAAAAATTAACGGACAAAATTTACTACCGCCACAGCCAGTTTGCAGGCGGCCTGAAACAGCGCACGGCAGGCGAAATGCGTGCGAACTACCCGGAAAAAATGCTGGAACTTGCAATCAAAGGTATGCTACCAAAAGGTTCCCTTGGGCGCCAAATGTTCAAAAAATTGCATGTGTATGCAGGACCAGAGCATCCGCATGAAGCACAGAAACCTGAAGTCTACGAACTTCGCGGATAATTTTAAAAGGAGGGCATTATTTTGGCACAAGTACAATATACCGGAACTGGACGCCGCAAAAGTTCTGTTGCACGTGTCCGCTTAGTTCCTGGAAACGGCAATATTACGATTAACGGACGCGACGTAAAAGATTACATCCCGTTCGAGGCTTTAATCGAAGTCATTAAACAACCATTGAATATAACGGAAACAGCAGGCAGCTACGATGTTTTGGTAAACGTAAAAGGTGGCGGCTTCACCGGACAGGCCGGCGCAATCCGCCACGGCATTGCCCGTGCATTGCTTGAGGCTGACCCTGAATACCGCGCAACATTAAAACGCGCAGGGTTGCTGACCCGTGACGCACGTATGAAAGAACGTAAAAAATACGGCCTCAAAGGCGCCCGCCGCGCACCGCAGTTCTCGAAACGTTAATTTATTTTACGACGAAGGCTCCCGGACCACATTTGGTTTGGGGGCTTTTTCTTATGCTTGGGAAACAGCTTGAAACTGGGGCTGTGCGCCTTGCCCGGTTCAGAGAAATCGGCGGAAAACGTGGGGGAATCGGCGGGAGTTCCGGAAAAATCAGCGGTAATATCAAAAAAATCGGCGGAAAGGTGCAGGAAATCAGCGAAAAGTTGAAAAAAGGCGGAGAAGAGTGCCCGCCCCTATGCATCATTCCTAAAAAAAGAGCGATAAAAGTAAGAAACAATGGCCAGGGCGCCCCGCTTGGTTCAGAGAAATCGGCGGAAAACGTGGGGGAATCGGCGGGGATCCCAGAAAAATCAGCGGTAGTACCAAAAAAATCGGCGGAGTTCCTACAGAAATCAGCTGAAATTTCTTTTGCGTCACCCCTAAAATAAAAAGGGAAGCCCGCCCATGCAGGATTCCCCTTATTTTCAATCTCCCAACGCTTCCACGACTTTTTCCGCGGTGCTTTTGCTCGATTGCGGGTTTTGGCCGGTGACCAGGTTGCCGTCGCGGATGGAGTGGTCCGTCCAGTTCGGGCTCACCTCGAAGTCGGCGCCTTTTTCACGCAGTTTCGATTCCAATAAGAACGGCATATGTTGGTCGAGCTGCATTTCTTTTTCTTCGCTGTCGGTGAAAGAGGTTACTTTCTTTCCTTTTACGATCGGTGTGCCGTCTTTGTATGTAACATTCACCAGCCCGGAAGGACCGTGGCATACCGCGCCGATCACTTTGCCTTCTTCCGCAAATTGCTGCAATACGTATTGCAATACTTCACTGTTTGGAAAATCGAACATCGTGCCGTGGCCGCCTGGCAGGAATACGGCATCATAACCTTCTGCATGTTCTTTTGTCAGCTTTTCGGTATTTTTCAATTCCGCTTCGGCTTCTTTCCACTCCGGTTTTCTTTCATTGATGCTGTTCGGATCGAGTGCGACTTCCCCACCTTTAATGCTGGTTACTGTCACATCGTAGCCTTTTTCTTTGAACACTAAATAAGGCACCGCAAATTCTTCAAGCCAAAGGCCGGTTTTGTGGTCATAGGTAATCTGCGTATGGTTTGTAACGACCATTAAAATCTTTTTGGACATCTTAGCCCCTCCTTAAAAATGCATCATAATATATTTTTTCTGCTGCGGGGTTCATTATACCAGCGGGTTTCCCCGTGAAACAATGATCTGATCATTGCACCAATTCCCTGATCGTCTTCCCGTCCGCCAATGAAGGCTCCGGTACGCCCATCATGCCATAAATTGTCGGGGCGATGTCAAACATATGCCCCGTTTAAGCGGGATGCCCTTCCCGTACACAAGCAGGAATGTGCGCAAATCGCTTCTTTTCGAATTGCCACCGTGGTTCCCGGGTTCGGACGGCGCATGGAAATCGGAATCATCATGTACCCCCTCGCGGCAACAAGGGTCACATCGCCGGCGTACGGATGGTGGAACCATTCGCTTTTTTTGCTTTGTGTCTTGATGACTGCCTCGTACGGTCGCTCCGGTTTATTTTTCAGAATACAAGGTAAACAGCTGTGATATCTTTGGCATCGGTCCCTTTTTTCATCATTTTATATAAATTCGGCAGTTCTTTTTTATGCTCATGGATATAATCGATTTTCATGCCATAAAAAGATTGGACAATGATCATTCCTTTTCCGGAAGCAGCCGATGGGCGGGTCGGCACAATTGCGGTTACAATGGCTGCCAGTATGGTAAAAATAACTGGTCGGCTAAATCGTTTCATCCAAAACGCTTCCTTTCAACAGTAGTAAAATCCTATATCCCGTATTCAAAAGCGGTAAACAGGCATGGTCCTTCCGCAAGCCATTTATTAATTCTTTTTTAAGATTCTATTTTTATGATGGTTGATGAGGATAACAAACAGCGGCTGCATTTAAAAAATGCGCCCGGGAATGTGCAAATGGTCACGAACCGGACTGTATATTCAGGGGCCAAAATATAAAGAAACGGGGCAGATCTTATCATGTAAAGAATCATCGTCTGCACCAAGTTGGGAGCTGTTACAGGTGGCGTATATTGCATGGGCGGTCGCGTTACTGTTTGCCATGAATATCGGGGCAAGCGGAGCAGCTGCTTCTATGGGAATTGCATATGGTTCGGGAGCGGTGAGCAAAAGGGTGGCATTATTTATGTGCGCTGCAGGCATCTTGCTCGGGGCGGTATCCGGAGGCGGGGAAGTTGTGAAAACGCTCGGCTCGGATATTGTGCCGGAACATATGATTTCGGTGCCTGTTGCCATCATCATTCTTGCTGCTGCCACACTTTCTCTGTTTATTGCCAATATGGCCGCTGTTCCTTTATCGACAAGCGAAGTGACCGTGGGTGCGATTGTAGGTGTCGGAATCGCATACAAAGTACTTTTTGTAAAAAGTATTTTAACGATTGTGTTCTATTGGATTGCGGTACCAATTATTGCATTCCTGCTCGCTTTTTGCGTTGGGCGGCTTGTCACAGCTGCAAAAAAGTTTGCCGTTAATAAAAGTTGGAAAAGGATCCTGCCGTTTTTCGTTATTGCCACAGGGCTTACGGAAGCTGTTTCTGCCGGCATGAACAATGTCGCCAATGCGGTAGGGCCGATTGTTGCGGCAGGACTGATGAGCGTGCGGGAAGGAATTTGGATTGGCGGGCTGTTTGTCGCATGTGGCGCACTTTTACTTGGCAGCCGGGTACTGGAAACGAACGGAAAGAAAATTACCGAGATAAGGTTGTTGGAAGGGAGTGCTGTATCGGGGCTTGGCGGCACTTTGGTGATCATCGCCTCGCATCTTGGGCTTCCGGTGCCGCAAACGCAAATCACGACATGCAGCATTCTTGGAATCGGTATGTCAAAAAAGGGGCTGCGCATTTTTGAAAAAAAGATCACCGTACGGTTGCTGAAAATTTGGTTGATCTCGCCGTGTTTTTCACTCGTCATCTCCTATAATCTTGTAAAAATTTTTATTGATTTTGATTTTTATTCCATCATTTTAGTCGGGAGTGTTTTCATTGCCACAATCGGCCTCGCCAGTTTCAGGATGCCGGTAACCCGGGCAGTGTTAAGCAAAAAATCAACCAAAGTCAAATTAAAAAAACAATACAATGCTGAAAGGTAGGGAAAAGATGTCCAGTTTTTTGAATTTTTTCCGAAAAAAGAGAATGCATAATAGGGCGGTGCTGATTTTGGGAAACGGCCGTTCAGGCACATCCGTCCTCACCCGCTGTTTAAATTTTATGGGAGTGGACCTTGGGAACGATAAAATGCTCGGCCCGAATAAAAAGATCAACCCGAAAGGCTATTTTGAAAATGAAACCATTATTCATCTCCATAAACAATTAGGGGCGGTTTTGCGCTTCAGGCCGTCACCGGAAGGCTATGAAAATAGCCCTCAAGTGGTGCCGATCAAAAATAAAATAAAGGATTACGTGTACGAGCAGTTCAAAGACAAAGAAGTCTGGGCGTGGAAAGACCCGCGCACCAATGATTATCTCGCATTATGGAAAGATATACTGGCAGATTTACGCGTAGAACCAAACTGTGTGATTGTTGTCCGCAACCCGATTGATGTTGTGGCTTCAAATGTCAGGGCGTGGAACCGCGATGAAACATGGGCGCTGAGGCAATGGCAGTTGCGTACGTTGTTTTCCATCCGGGATACATACGGCTTAAAGCGGATGATTGTGTCGTATGAAGAACTTTTCAATCATACACTGGAGTGCCTGCGCAAAATTTCCACGACACTCGATCTGCCGTGGCCGGAAGACGAGGCGGAACTGAAATGCAAAATTGAATCTTTTATTGATCCGAAATTGCAAACAAGCAACAGCAACACGAGTTTGGAGGACTTTATAAATCATGGGGATGTTACCCAGGATGTCAAAGATTTATATTTGCTCGCCCTTGAAGGGACCAAATCCCAGGAAGTCTTCCAGTCTAAAGCATACCATGAGCGGGTTGAAAAGCTGTATCAGGATTATTTGAATGATTATGGTGTGTTGCACCGTGATCCTCCAAAACCGGAAAAAAAATAACTGCCAAAATAGTCTGTTTAATGTTAAAATAGAGTATAAACATTAATCCTATCTTTTTTATAGGAAAAATATTCATGAGTGGAGGAATTTTGGAACATGGCATTTGCAACGAGCGTCCCGCATGGCGGTGTTTTGGTGAACCGCGAAGACAAAAGTGCGGAGGCTTTGAAACAAGCAAAAAAAAATCAGACACTGGTCGTTTCCGACTGGAGCATTTCCGATTTGGAACTGATCGCCATTGGGGGGTTCAGCCCGTTGACCGGTTTTATGGGCCAGAGGGATTACGAAAGTGTCGTTGAAAACATGCGCCTTGCAAACGGACTGGTCTGGAGCATCCCGATCACGCTTCCCGTCACGGAAGAAGAAGCGGAAAGGTTTGCAATCGGCGAAACGATTACATTGAAAGGTGCGGACGGCGTCATTTACGGCACGCTCCAACTGGAAGAAAAGTATACGGTTGATAAAGAACGGGAAGCAGAGCTTGTGTATGGCACAACCGATGCGGCGCATCCAGGGGTCAAGCGCCTGTATGAAAACGGCGGCGTGTATCTCGCAGGCCCGATTACGCTGCTCAACCGCCCGAACCACGACCAATTTGCAGCCTATTATAAGGATCCGAAAGAAACGCGGGAAATGTTCGCATCTCTCGGCTGGAAAACGATTGTCGGCTTCCAGACGCGCAACCCTGTGCACCGCGCACATGAATATATCCAAAAAAGCGCACTTGAAATTGTGGACGGCCTGCTGTTGAACCCGCTTGTCGGTGAGACGAAAAGCGACGATATCCCGGCCGACATCCGGATGGAAAGTTATGAAGTGATTTTGAAAAATTACTATCCGAAAGACCGCGTACGCCTTGTCATTTATCCTGCCGCCATGCGTTATGCGGGGCCAAGGGAAGCGATTCTCCATGCGCTTGTCCGCAAAAATTACGGATGCACCCATTTCATTGTTGGGCGTGACCATGCCGGCGTGGGCGACTATTACGGTACATATGAGGCGCAGGAATTAATCAGCACCGTGGAACATGAGCTCGACATTACGATATTAAAATTTGAACATGCCTTTTACTGCACAAAATGCGGCAACATGGCGACGACAAAAACTTGCCCGCACGGCAAAGAAGACCATATTCATTTGAGCGGGACAAAAGTGCGTGAAATGCTGCGCGCGGGCCAAAAACCGCCAAAAGAATTCTCGCGCCCGGAAGTTGCCGAAGTATTGATCAGGGGCATGAAAGCGCAAGAAAGATGACCTTGAAAATTTTTTCTATTAAGTAAAAAGGAGGAAATCCAATCGCATGGCGAAAGCGACCAATATTACGTGGCACGAAGCCAAAGTCAAAAAGGAAGACCGCCGGAAGTTGAACGGGCATGGAAGCGCCATCCTTTGGTTTACCGGTTTATCCGGCTCGGGGAAATCGACTTTGTCTGTTGCCGTGGAACATGAGCTCCACAAACGGGGGATCCGTACCTACATTCTGGACGGGGATAACATCCGCCACGGTTTAAACAAAAATCTCGGATTTTCCCCGGAAGACCGGAAAGAAAACATCCGCCGCATCGGCGAAGTGTCAAAACTGTTCGTAGATGCAGGCATTATGGTACTGACCGCATTTATTTCGCCGTACCAGGCAGACCGGGACATGGTCCGTGAACTGGTGGAAGGCCGTGAGTTTGTCGAAATTTATGTGAAATGCCCGCTGGAAGTGTGCGAAAACAGGGATCCGAAAGGCTTGTACAAAAAGGCACGCAGCGGTGAAATTAAAAACTTTACCGGTATTGACGCGCCTTATGAAGCGCCTGAATGCCCGGAACTCGTTGTAGACACGAATCAACAACCTTTGGAAGATTCCGTCAAACAGGTTATCCAATATTTGGAGGAAAACGATTATATTGAAAAGCAGCCGGTCCGTCTTTAATCCGGCTGTACCACGGCATGCAGCATGTTCCTCTGCTGCATGTTTTTTAATTGGCGGTGTAAAAATATGCATTAAAATGCTGGAAATATGCAAAAATCTATTTTCAACCGAAAATTTTTGTGCTATTGTATGGACGTTGTGCTTTTATCCTGTGAAAAACGTGGAGATATGCTGTTAACAGGGAACAAACGAAATGGAGGTGTTCCTGATGGATACGAAACAAGATTCCGGGCTTAACCGGAGTTTAAAGGCGCGGCATCTCACCATGATTTCGCTCGGCGGTTCAATTGGGACAGGACTGTTTCTCGGAAGCGGCGCCGCCATTTACCAGGCGGGCCCGGGGGGTGCACTGCTCGCCTATTTGGTTATCGGTGTAATGGTTTATTTTATTATGACAAGCCTCGGGGAACTGGCATCTTTTATGCCGACAAGCGGCGCATTCAGTACATATGCGACCCGCTTTATTGATCCGGCGCTCGGCTTTGCGCTCGGATGGAACTACTGGTACAGCTGGGCGATCACCTTGGCTGCGGAACTTTCGGCATCCACGCTCGTCATGAAATTCTGGTTTCCACACAGCCCTTCTTGGATGTGGAGCGGCCTGTTTTTGCTTGTCATTTTTCTGCTGAACATCCTTTCCGTCAAAGGCTACGGCGAAGGGGAATATTGGTTCTCCTTTATTAAAGTGGCCACGATTATCATTTTTATCGTGGTCGGCACCTTGATGATATTCGGTATTATGGGAGGCAACGCAATCGGTTTTAAAAACTTTACGGTTGGGGATGCGCCTTTCCATGGCGGGGCGCTTGCCGCACTCGGCGTCTTTATTACGGCAGGGTTCTCTTTCCAGGGGACGGAAATTGTCGGCGTCGCAGCAGGGGAAAGCGAAGATCCGCGCAAAAATGTACCGAAAGCGATCAGAAGCGTGTTTTGGCGGATCCTTTTGTTTTATGTGCTGGCTATTCTTGTCATCGGGCTGGTCATCCCTTATACGACAAAAACATTGCAGAGCACAAACATTATGGTGAGCCCGTTTACACTCGTCTTTAAAAAAGCCGGGCTCGCATTTGCGGCTTCGCTCATGAATGCAGTCATTTTAACGGCCGTATTATCGGCGGGCAATTCAAGCTTGTATGCTTCGACGAGAATTCTATATGCGATGGCAAAAGAAGGGCAGGCCCCGAAGTTTTTCGCTAGGCTCAATAAACGCGGCGTGCCAGTTGCGGCGCTCGTGGCCACAACGATTGTCGGCGCACTCGCATTTTTGGCATCTGTCTTTGGGGACGGCGCCATTTACATTTGGCTATTAAACGCAGCCAGTGTCACGGGCTTTATTTTCTGGCTCGGGATTGCCGCCAGCCACTACCGCTTCCGGAAAGCGTATATTGCGCAAGGGCACTCGGTCGAGGAGCTGCCTTTCCATGCCAAATGGTATCCGTTTGGCCCGATCTTTGCCCTTGTTGTCGGACTGATCGTCATTTTGGCGCAGGATTACCAGGCGTTCCTCGGCGGCCAAATCGATTGGATGAGCGCACTCGCGGCATACTTGGGCATTCCGTTGTTTGTCATCATGTGGCTCGACTATAAAATTGCAAAGCGGACAAAAGTTGTGCCGCTAAAAGCATGTCGGATCGATTTGCAGGAATTCGAATGAGAAAAAGGGCACAAAAGGGCACTGTTCTATAAAAATGGGATGAATTTGAGTTGGAAGAAGGAGTACAGTCCTTATACAGCGGGATGTTATGTAAACTTAAAATACGCCTGTTTTATTTATCCGCGAATTAATCCTATATATCCACGCATTTTCCGCGCTGTTGGGTTGGAAATCATTATATGGTATGCTCGCCCGGCATTCGTTGAACAATACCCATAAGGAGTGGGTATAGATGCATGAAGTCATTACCACCCTGTCTGCAAAAAGACGGGAGAGGCAAATCAGATATGAACGCAATCTGCTCCGGGAGCTCCCGATCGAAGCTTTGAAAAAAAGCTTTCAATCCCATTTTGATTCATTCCGGATCAACGGGGGAGCCCGGATGGAGCAGAGCGTCGAAGAAGGCTGCTATGATGTGGCCATCGAGGCATATTTATTGGGCGGCCACTACAGCCGCTTCGGCTACTACGGCGAACCGTTGGAGCAGGCCAAAAAACGGTGTGAAACCGAGTTAAAACATATTACGGATACACTTTACAACTTCTGGCTCTACTGGACGTTCGGCAAAGATACCATGCAGGAATCGATTTATTATACATGCGAACAGTTTACCGACTACTGGTGGACGTACGGCTTTAAAAAAGGCGAACAAAGGCGGAAACTGCGGCTTCATTAGGGGGGGCCGGCTATAGGCGGCCCCCTCTAAGTTTGTTGCCGGCCCGCCGATTTTTTTCGGAATTCCGCTGATATTTTTCGGATTAACGCCGATTATCCGACAAGTTTCGCCGATAAAGAAAGTTTTTTCGCTGATACCGATTTTCTAACAGCAAATAAAGGGAGAAGGCATATGAATTTAAAGTCTAATTCCAAGGCAGTTCTCTCTAAAAAGATCGACCCGCCGATTTTTTTCGGAATTCCGCTGATTTTCCGAAAGGTTCCGCTGATAAAGGAAGCTTTTTCGCTGATAAATTTTTCAAGACAGATGCGGGCGGGAGATACGATTTCCGCTGCAGTTCTTTTCTGCCGATATTTTTAAATTACTGCTGATGTTTTGCCAACTTCCGCTGAGAAAGAGAGATTTTCCACAGTAAAACGGGAAACCGTTTGAGTTCCAACCTTAAAAAAGTTCTATTTTCCTTTCTTGTCCCATAACTATCAGTAAGGACAAGGAGAGGGAGATTGAGATGAAACGGAAGATCAAAATCGCGGGGTTTTTGCTCGGGGCCGCCCTTTTATTTTTGCTTCTGCAGTTTGAATTTTTCCAAAAAGATACATGGCGCCCATGGAATTTGCCGCTTTCCGGAAAAATCATTTATTTGGATCCGGGGCACGGCGGTCCGGACGGCGGCGCAACCGGCGATGAGGTGCTGGAAAAAGATGTCGCCTTAAATGTCGCCAGCAAAATCAAAGATTACCTGCAGCAGCAGGGGGCGCTTGTCATCATGACGCGCGAAACGGACACCGACCTGGCCGATAATGAAACAAGAGGCTACAGCCGGCGCAAAGTGGAAGATTTAAGAAAGCGGCTTTCCCTCATTAACCAATCGGAAGCTGATCTGTTTATCAGCATCCATTTAAATGCAATTCCGCAATCCCAGTGGCGCGGCGCACAGACATTTTACTTCCCAAGCATGGTCGAGAACAAAAGAATTGCAACTTTCATCCAGGCTGAATTGATACGGAACCTTGAAAATACAACGAGGGTTTCGAAAACATTGTCCAATGTATACCTGTTAAAACATGCGAAAAAACCGGGCTGTCTTGTTGAAATCGGTTTCCTTTCCAATCCGGAAGAACGTCAGCAACTGAAATCCGACGAATACCAGACAAAAGTGGCCGCATCCATTTATGAAGGGATTATGCGGTACTTTACGAAAGAAAAAGATTTAAAATGACGGCGCCATCCAGCAAGCCGATCCAGTCCATAAAATCGTCAAATTATGGTATACTGGATTCAGGCTGGAAACGACTTCATTCAAGGATGGTGTGAAAAATGTTGACGGAACAACAAGTGTATGATGCGATAAAAGGGTTTGAAGATCCTTTTTTACATAAAACGCTGGAAGAAACAAAAGGGATTGTCGAAATCAAAATCAAAGAGGAAATCCAGCATGTCAGCGTAAAAGTCGCCATTGCGAAAACCGGCACGAGGGAACAGCTGCAATTGCAGATGGCGATTGTAAAAGCACTGAAGGGAATCGGCGCCAACACGGTCGGCATCCGTTTTGGCGAGCTTCCGAAAGAAACGCTTGACCAGTTCCGGGATCTGCTGAAGGAAGACAACCCAAATCCGCTTGGCTCCGCCAAAACTGAATTTATCGCGATCGCAAGCGGCAAAGGCGGTGTCGGAAAATCAACCGTATCCGTGAATTTGGCGGTTGCCCTCGCCCGTCTTGGGAAAAAGGTCGGCCTGATTGATGCCGATATATACGGATTCAGCGTGCCGGATATGATGGGCATTATGCAGCGCCCGGTTGTCCGCGGCGAAAAAATCATCCCGGTCGAACGGTTCGGGGTAAAAGTCATTTCAATGGGTTTCTTTGTCGAAGATAATGCGCCGGTCATTTGGCGCGGCCCGATGCTCGGCAAAATGCTGAACAATTTCTTCAATGAAGTGGAGTGGGGGGACTTGGATTACCTGCTCCTTGATTTGCCGCCTGGAACCGGGGATGTTGCACTCGATATCCATTCGATGCTGCCGCGCTGCAATGAGATCATCGTGACAACCCCGCACCCGACAGCCGCTTTTGTTGCCGCAAGGGCAGGGGCGATGGCATTGCGGACGGAACACAATTTATTGGGTGTCATTGAAAATATGTCTTATTTTGAAAGCAAGGTTACCGGGGAACGCGAGTATGTGTTCGGCCGCGGCGGCGGGGAAAAATTGGCCGAGGAGCTGCGGACGGAACTGCTTGGACAACTGCCGCTTCAGCAGCCGGATTGGAATGAGCATGATTTTGCGCCGTCCATTTATGCCGAAGATCACCGCATCGGCAAAATTTATACGGAAATAGCCCGGAAGATTGTCGATAAACTGAAAAAATAAACATATTGCAAAGCGGTGGGGCAGCATCCCACCGCTTTTTCCGGCAGCTTCATTTTTTCCCGTCCGTTTCTTTGGCGGCTTTCCGTAAACTGTCCTCCATTTTCGCTTTAAATAAAGGATCATTAAACGTGTCGACCACAACACTTTGCATTGTTTTCCGCATCTCTTTGCTTTTCAGCATATTGCGCACTTCTTTTTCATAAACCGGATCTTTTAAAACGTCGATCATCATTGCCTGGTAATCCGGATCTTTCATTAAACTTTTCAGCAATGCTTTGTTTTCGGTTTTCATGCTTTTGGCAACCGCTTCGGCAAATTTCGGGTCTTTCATCGATTCTTTCCAAAAATCCATGCCTTTTTGGGAGGTTAACGTTTTTTCGATCGTTTCTTTGACATAGGCCTGGTCAATGACAAGATTCTTTTTCATGTCATCGCTCGTGATGATATCTTGCAGTGCTTTTTTGCCTTCGTCGGTTTTCAATATATCAATGACCATTTTTTTCGTCTGGTTATAATCTGTCTGCCCGCCCATTGCGGCATTGCCGGAGCAGGCGGCAAGGGCAGCGCACAGGGGGATGAGGAGCAAAACAATAATTTTCTTCATGCTTTTGGCTCCCTTCTTCATTCTATCTTTAATATGGGGAGATTTTTTCGTTTTATGCGCGGGAGGGTAAATGCTAGATTTTTCAAACAATTATTTGGTACAATCTAAGTACAAAAGCATAAAAGGGGGATGGGCGTTGACAAGCCGGAATTGGGTTCGTTTCTTTTTTGCCGTACTCGCACTCGGCGGGGTGTCGTCCGGGATATTGGGGTTTTTGATCCGCTGGCCGGAACTGGAGCCTTATGTTGCCCGTATGGATCTGTTATCGATCGTCGGCGCGTTTTTCTGGTTTGCAGGTGTCGGGTTGATTTTCAGCTTGGTCAGCCAGGTCGGCTTTTTTGCTTATTTAACGGTGCACCAGCTTGGGCTCGATATTTTCCGTTCGCGGATGGTGTGGCAGGCAATCCAGCTTGTGGCAGCCTGTTATGTGCTGTTTGATTTTGTGTATTTCCGGGCGGATTTCCACCAATCGCTTTGGTTCGCGGCGGTGGTCCTGGCTGTTTCTTTGGCGGCTGCATTTGCCAAGGCAAAACAGGCTAAAAGCGCAAGTGCGTTCATTCCCGCCCTGTTTTTTATGGTGGCGGCAACGATATTGGAGTGGGTGCCGGCTTTGCGCGTGAATAATCAATCATGGCTGTATTTAATGTTTTTTCCACTTTTGATCTGCAATGCTTTCCAGCTCCTTGTTCTTCCGTATTTTTTAAAGCGTTCCCAAAAAGAGAGGGAACAGAAAGCAGCGATGAAGGCCGCAAATTAAAAAACCGGATTGCTGCGTGTCGGCATCCGGTTTTTTGGCAGGGGGCCCCGTTTTCTGTTATGGTATTACTTTCGTTTTCGTTTCGCCGTTTGCGATCATTTCGGAGACGGCGATGAATTTTCCTTCGTGCGACAGGTTGCGGATGATGGTTGGCAGGGCTTTGTTCGTTTGTTTGGCGGCATCGGAAGCATGGAGCAGGACGATGTCGCCGTTTTTTGCTTCACTTGCTTTTTCGATGATTTTATCGGTGCCCGGGTTTTTCCAGTCATTCGTGTTGATGCTCCAATGGACAACCGTGAGCCCCAGTTGGTTGGCTATTTTCAATGTCGTTTTGTCAAAATGGCCGGTTGGGGAACGGATGAGTTTCACGTCTTTTACTTCAAGTTTTTTAAACACTTCCTGCGCCTTCAGCATATCGCTTCTCACTTTGCTCGGCTCCGTATCGGTATAATCCACGTACGCATAACCGAGGCTCCCGATCTCATACCCGGCTTTTTCGATCATTTGGACAATATCGGGATGTTGCTCGGCCCAAGCCCCTGATAGAAAAAATGTAGCGGATTTCACGCCGTTTTTTTGCAGCGTTTTAATGATTGGGACGGCTTTTTCATCCCCCCAGCCGATATTAAAGGTAAGCGCAATCCCCTTTTCCCCTTTAAAAACCGCTTTTGGGGCACCGTTTGCTGAAAAAGCGGCAGTTTGCGCCAGCATTTGGGTATATAAAAATACAGCGGTAAAAAAGGACACAACGATGATGAAAAGGTACTGTTTCCATTTGCGTGTATGCGACTCGGTAGAATGCATCAGTCAACCCTCCGTTACAGACAGTGCTTGTTTTATTTTATGCGCAAAATTTCCGGGAATATGCAATCAAAAGTTTTCATGATATTTTCCTTATATTTGGTAAAGATAGTGTTACTACGAACAGAAAGGGTGCATGCGGGTGTTAGGATTGGTTGTACATGAAAATGAACTGCTGGAACTGCAGTATTTATTAAAAAGGGAGATGGAAGAGAT
Source organism: Weizmannia acidilactici (assembly GCF_008974185.1). Classification (GTDB taxonomy): domain Bacteria; phylum Bacillota; class Bacilli; order Bacillales; family Bacillaceae_C; genus Weizmannia; species Weizmannia acidilactici. Next base: position 8,007 of record NZ_BKZP01000016.1, on the reverse strand, counting down.
ATTATACGACTTGAATGACCAAAGGATCGAGCGGACCGTAAAGAGGGCGATGAAGGAAAGGTACCGGATCTTATTCAGGCTCCTGACAAAAGTGGCGCCCCAAAGCGAATATGCCCAATTCGCCATTCCCCCGAGGCGGGAAAACGAACGGTAAAAGAAGGGTGTCTCAAAAGCCGGTTCACAAACTTTTGGGATACACCTGTTTCAAGGCACATCTCCAAGGGGCCATTCAAATGACTGTAAAGGCCGTTCCAAGGGAAAAATCAAGCCCGAAACGCATTACAGGGTTGATGAAGACCATTTCCATAAAAAACCCCCGTTCAACTTGTCTTTATAAAAATTGTAAAAGTCAAAACTTTAAGCAAACAGGGCTGCCAAAGTCCACTTGGGCAGCCCTGTTTGGATTATTGTTCACGTTTGCCGAAAAAAGTCAATAGGTTTCAGGAGGGAAATTTTTGCAAAAATAAATTGTCAAATAATATTCACATGATCTTAAACAATTTGTCACACAGCTCCTATCTGTACCTTAAAAAGATTAAATATAATATAAGTGTAATGATAAAGTATCGGAAAACGGATAAGGAGGGAATGTTGGGAAATGAGTGAGTTAGTATTGGCACGTGCCCAGTTCGCAACGACGACATTGTTCCACTTTATTTTCGTGCCGCTTTCAATCGGTTTGGCTTTTATTGTCGCAGTAATGCAAACGCTTTATTTGGTGAAAAAGAAAGAAATCTACCGAAAAATGGCGAAGTTTTGGGGAACTTTTTTTCTCATCAATTTTGCGGTCGGTGTTGTCACCGGGATCATCCAGGAATTCCAATTCGGGATGAACTGGTCGAGCTACTCCAGGTTTGTCGGGGATGTATTCGGCGCGCCGCTTGCGATTGAAGCGCTGCTAGCGTTCTTCATGGAATCGACTTTCATCGGCCTGTGGATTTTCGGCTGGGACAGGCTGCCGAAAAAACTCCATCTTGCCTGCATCTGGCTTGTTTCGATCGGGACAATGCTGTCGGCGCTCTGGATTATGGCCGCAAACTCATTCATGCAAAACCCGGCCGGCTATACGATTCATAACGGCCGCGCGGAAATGAACGATTTTGCCGCTGTGATTTTGAACCAAAAATTACAGGTTGCCTATCCGCATATTATTTTTGGCAGCCTCGCAACGGGTGCTTTCTTCATTGCCGGCGTTTCGGCTTGGAACTTGATTAAGAAAAAAGAAGTGGCCTTTTTTAAACGCTCTGTTTCCATTGCACTGATCATCGGGTTGATTGGCGGGATCGGCCTCGCGTTTTCCGGCCATGACCAGGCACGTTATCTGGTCAGGGTGCAGCCGATGAAAATGGCGGCGGCGGAAGGTCTGTGGAATAATAGCGGGGATCCTGCGCCATGGACGCTTTTTGCTGTCATTGATACGAAAAATAAAAAATCGGTGGATAAAGTTGAAATCCCATACTTACTGAGCTATCTGTCCTACGGCAAATTTTCCGGGGAAGTCAAGGGTATGAACACGCTCCAAAAAGAATACGTGCAGGAATACGGGGAAGGGAACTATATCCCGCCTGTCAAAACAACGTTCTGGAGTTTCAGAATTATGGTCGTGGTAGGCGGCATCCTCATTTTGTTCAGCCTGATCGGATTGTATTTAGTGTGGAAGAAAAAAATCGAAAACAGCACGCGTTTCCTGAAATGGCTGTTCCCGGTCATGTTCCTCCCGACGATCGGCAATTCGTTCGGCTGGATCATGTCTGAAATGGGGCGGCAACCTTGGGTCGTCAACGGCTTGATGAAAACAAGCGCGGGCGTTTCGCCGAATGTTTCGGCCGGCGAGATCCTGTTTTCGATTATTGCATTCTCGCTAGTTTATACGCTTTTGGCGGTTGCAATGGCCTACTTGTTCATCCGCGTTATTAAACAGGGCCCGCAGGCAAAACCGATGGAAGATATCACTGCAACGGATCCTTTCAATACAAGGAGGGTTGGATAATGCAGTTAAATGAATTATGGTTTGTGCTCGTTTGTGTATTGTTTACTGGGTTTGTATTTCTCGAAGGTTTTGATTTCGGCGTAGGCATGAGCACGAAATTCCTCGCAAGAAATGAAACGGAAAAGCGGGTGTTGATCAATACGATCGGCCCGTTCTGGGATGCCAATGAAGTGTGGCTCTTAACGGCGGGGGGCGCAATGTTTGCCGCTTTCCCGAACTGGTATGCAACGCTTTTCAGCGGATACTACCTTGCATTTGTTATCCTTTTGCTTGCGTTGATTGCCAGGGGGGTTGCATTTGAATTCCGCGGCAAGCTGCAAGCAAGCAAGTGGAAGAATATATGGGATTGGTCGATTTTCCTCGGGAGCATACTGCCGCCGTTTTTGCTCGGCGTGTTGTTCTCGGGGCTCATTAAAGGTCTGCCAATTGACAAGTCAATGACGATGCATGCCGGATTTTTCGATATCGTCAACCTTTACACTATTGTCGGCGGTATTGCCTTTGTTGTCCTCGTTTACTTGCACGGTCTGATGTTTCTCACGCTGAAAACGGAAGGCGAACTCCGCGAGCGCGCCGGGAAAGCCGCGATGAAAATGTATGTCGCAGCCGGTGCAGTCGTCATCCTGTTTACTATACTAACAGCGGTTTTCACAGGCGCCTTTGTGAAACGGGGAGCAATTTTAATTCCGCTCTATGCGGTCGCGATCGTGCTGTACCTTGCTTTGTACCCGCTGCTGCGGAATAAAAAAGAAGGCTTGAGTTTCACGGTAACCGGGCTGGTTTTAATTCTTGTCACGGCTTCGTTTTTCATCGCGCTCTTCCCGAACGTGTTGATCAGTTCAACGGATGTGGTGAATAACCTGACGCTGTACAAAGCTTCGTCCAGCCCATATTCATTGAAAGTCATGACGATTGTGGCATTGACAATGGTACCGATCGTGCTGGCGTATACAATCTGGAGTTACTACGTTTTCCGGAAACGTGTCACGCCGCATGAGCTGCATTATTAAGTATGTGAAAAATGTTAAGCCCGGCAAAGCTTTGCTGGGCAAGTAAAAAATGTACTAGGACGCGGTCGAAAAAGCGCGCCCGCCACCCACCCGGGGAGCAGATTTCGGGCAAACCGGGTGCTTTTCATTTTATGACAGGGCTTTTAGGGAAAGCTCGCGCGGATTTTCGCAATCAAAAGCATGCCGGCATCACCTGGCGTGCAGGCAAGGAGCTGGTGCGGATGGATAAGCATTTGTTGCATTATAAAGGAAGCATCCAGGCGATGTTTTTGGTCGGATGCCTGACATTGGTCCAGTCATTCGCAGTGATTGTGCAGGCAGTGTATTTGGCCAAAGCGATTGTCCATTTGTATAAAGGGGCGCCGTGGCAGGAAGCGCTGGCCGAGTTCGGAATCTTTTTTGCCGCCCATATCGTTAGGCATTTTTTGCAGTGGGCGAAATCGCGGATTGCATTCCGCTTTGCCAACCGTACATCCCTGCATTTCCAGAACTTGCTTGTACAAAAGCTTTTTCGAATCGGGCCGCGCGCGATCAGCAGGCACGGTACAGGGAATCTTGTAACGCTTTGTCTGGAAGGCATTCCGCAATTCCGTACGTATTTGGAGCTGTTTATTCCGCGGTTTATCTCCTGCATGTGCATCCCTGCCGTCCTCTTGGCCTATTTTTTCCTCACAGACATCGAAACAGGCATCATTTTGCTGCTTGTCATGCCGATTTTGATTGGATTTTTGATTTTGCTCGGGCTTGCCGCGCAAAAGCAGAAAGACGCAAGATGGGAAACGTACCAACTGCTTTCCCGGCATTTCGTCGATTCGTTAAGGGGGCTTGTGACGCTAAAATTTTTAGGGCGGAGCAAAGGCCATAAAAAAGCGATATGGGAGGTCAGCAACAAATACCGCATTGCCACGAACCGGACACTTCGGATCGCATTTTTATCTTCGTTTTCATTGGACTTTTTTTCAACGTTGTCTGTCGCGGTCGTGGCGGTTGAACTCGGGCTCAGGCTGATCAACGGCCATATCGGTTTTGAGCCAGCCTTGGCGCTTTTGATTTTGACGCCGGAATATTTCATGCCGGTCCGCGATCTTGGCAGCGACTACCATGCGACAATGGACGGGAAAGAAGCGGGCGAGAAAATCCACCGCCTACTTGCGGAAAAAGAAGATTTCGGAACCGGCCTGTCTTTCCCAATCAAGGCTTGGAATGAGAACAGCATCTTGTCGGCTGAAGGGCTTGAAAAACGATCGGAGGAAGAAAACCGGGCGATTTTGCATGATGTCGATTTCAGCGTCCGCGGGTTTAAAAAAATCGGCATTATCGGCGTTTCAGGTTCCGGTAAGTCTACGCTCATTGATTTGTTGTCCGGATTCTCCACTCCTGAAAGGGGCCGCATCAAGTTGGACGGGATGGAGGTTCCGCATCTGTCATTCCCGGAATGGCAGCGGCAGGTGAACTATATCCCGCAGCACCCGTATATTTTTTCCGGAAGCGTACGCGAAAATATCGCTTGGTACGCACCTGATGCGCCGCTTGAAAAAATTGAAGAAGCGGTCCGGACGGCAGGATTGTCTGAATTGGTCGCAAATTTACCAAACGGATTGGATGAGATGATCGGCCAGGGGGGAAGGGCATTAAGCGGCGGCGAAGAACAGCGGATTGCGTTGGCGCGCGCATTGTTGGATGAGCGGCCGGTGATGCTTTTGGATGAACCGACCGCTCATTTGGATATCGAAACCGAACAGGAGATCAAGCGGTTGATGCTGCCGCTGTTTGAAAACAAGCTTGTCTTTTTTGCCACCCACCGCCTGCATTGGGTGAAAGAGATGGATCTGATTTTGGTGATGGACGGCGGCAAACTTGCGGAATGCGGCACATACGAAGAACTGTACCGAAAGAAAGGCGCCTTTTACCAATTGGTAGAGGCGCAGCGGGGAGGCGCGGAAAATGAAGTACTTCAATCAGTATATTAAGCCATATATCCGGCAGTACAGGGGGCTTATGATATTAACGGTGCTGCTCGGTATCCTCACCTTTTTGGCTTCTTCCATGCTGACCTTTACTTCCGGGTATCTAATTACAAGGGCTTCGGAAATGCCGGTGACGATTCTGTTGATTTACGTGCCGATTGTCGGCGTGCGCGCATTTGGAATCGCACGGCCTGTTGCCCGTTATCTCGAACGCCTTTCCGGGCATAATACGGTGTTAAAAATTCTTGCCGACATGCGCGTCAAACTGTATGAAATGCTCGAACCGCAGGCGCTTTTCATCCGCTCCCGCTTCCAGACGGGCGATCTGCTCGGGACGCTTGCCGATGACATTGAACATTTGCAGGATGCCTATATCCGCACCATTTTCCCGACGGTTACCGCATTATTTTTATTTCTGTATTCGACTGTGGTGCTGGCTGTGTTCGACTGGCTGTTTGCTTTGTGGATTGCCGTTTGTTTAGGCGTGATTGTGTTCGTATATCCGCTTGTATCATTGTATCTCATGAAAAAACGGCAAATTGAGCTGAAAGAAACGCAAGGCATCCTGTACTGCACAATGACGGACACTTTATTTGGGATTCGCGACTGGATCATCAGCGGGAAAAAAGAACGGTTTTTCAAACAGTTTTATGAGGACAGCAGAAAAAGCCACGAGATTGAGAAAAAGATGTCTTATTGGAACCACTCGCGCACGTTCCAGCTGCAGGCCATCTCGGGCGCCATTTTAATTTTTGTCGGCATTTGGGCGGGGCATGCCGCTTTGAACGGAGAGATTGCCCCAACGTATATCGCTTCTTTCACGCTCGTCACGTTGCCGATATTAGAAGGGATGATCCCGGCTGTGCCAGCGGTTGAAAAGATTACAACATACAAAGAATCGTTGCAGCGGATTGACGGGATCCGCGGGTATTTGCCGGAAGAACCGGGGGAAAAAATGCCTTTGGATACCGGCGGGAAAGCAGATATCCGACTCGAGCATGTTACGTATTATTACGAAAATGAAAAGGAAGCAGCGCTTAAGGATGTCTCGCTCATCGTCCCGCACGGGCAGAAAATTGCGCTGCTTGGCAAAAGCGGTGCCGGCAAATCGACGCTTCTGCACCTGTTGGTCGGGGCATTGAGACCTGACAGCGGTACGGTTACGATCGGCGGGCACGCCCCGGCCGATTACGGGGAAGCCATCCACAAACAGGTCAGCGTGTTGAACCAGAAACCGTATTTATTTGCGACAACGGTGGAAAATAATGTTGGCCTCGGGCGGGCGGACGCCACGGTGGAAGAAATTGAAGCGGCGATCAGGCAGGTGAAGCTCGGCCGTTATATCGACACGCTTCCAAACGGCATCCATACGCAAATGGAGGAAACCGGCCAGCGCTTTTCCGGCGGTGAACGGCAAAGAATTGCCCTTGCACGGATTTTGCTGCAAAATACGCCGATTGTCATTCTGGATGAACCGACAGTTGGGCTTGATCCGCTGACGGAAAAAGATTTGCTCGATACGATATTTGATGTTTTGCACGACAAGACGGTGCTTTTGATTACGCACCATCTTACAGGGCTTGAAAAAATGGATCAGATCATCTTTCTCGATGATGGAAAAATTGCAATGCAGGGCACGCACGCGGAACTGATGTCAGGAAACGCGCGCTACCGGCAGCTGTATGAAATGGACCACGGGGTGGGATAAGGCCACCCCGTTTTTTTCAGGGTATGGACTGGTTACGAGCTTGCCGTCAGTGCGTTCCGTTTTTCCGCGGCGGGGAATCGGATCGTTTCGGCAATGGTTGCGGGGCATCCTTTTCATGAAATTGACACATTTATTGTAAGCGTTAATATTTCGTTCTTTTTCACAACATACTACACTATAAGTGTACCGAATTGGAGAGGGGTGATTCCAATGCAAACGTTTGGCTTTATAGGCAAAGTTGCAATCGTAACCGGTGGCGGAGGGGGAATCGGGCGCAGCATGCTTAAAACTCGCTGAGGGCGGAGCAAAAGTCGTTGTCGCAGATCTATCCGAAGAAATGGGTGAGGAAACGGTAAGAAGAATCCACGAAATCGGCGGAGATGCGATTTTTGTCCGAACCGATGTATCCAAATCGGAAGATGTCCAAAGTTATGTACGGGCCGCACTCGATACTTACGGAAAAATTGATATTCTATTAAACAATGCCGGATGGGAAGGGAAAATGATTCCGCTCGTTGACTATCCGGAAGAAGTATTTGATAAACTGATGGGCATTAATGTTCGCGGTGTATTTCTGGGGATGAAATATGTCCTGCCGCATATGATCAGGCAAAAAAGCGGTGTAATCGTCAATACGGCGTCAGTTGCCGGTATGGTCGGAACATCGGAAATGGTTGCATACGGCGCCAGCAAACACGCGGTCATCGGCATGACGAAAACCGCAGGCATTGAAGCAGCCCCGTCCGGCGTCCGTGTCAATGCGGTCTGCCCGGGTGTTGTGGATACGGAAATGATGAGAAAAATTGAAGGCGGTTTTGCAAGGGGAGATACAGCGGCTGCCGAACAAACAAGGCAGCAAATGGCCGCAGCCGCGCCAACCGGCCGTTATACACAACCGGAAGAAGTGGCGAATGTCATGCTCTACCTTGCATCCGACCTATCTTTCCGTGTTGTCGGCCAAACGATCGTCATTGACGGCGGTGCTGTCCTTTCATAACGGCATACTGTATATGTAAAGCACGAAAAAAGCCTTTCACGAAGGATGAACAGTGGCAATGCAGGAGGGGAACGCTCCGGAAGCGCAGCTTACTTAAACATTGTGGCACAACTCCCTAATCGCAAATATATATTATAGAAATGCATCACTCCGGTTTCCCTCCCCGCACGACAGCGAAAATTTTTGCAACGGGAAAAGTAGTTGACACGAAGTTGTGATCTTGGTATATTGGTAAACGTCGCTGCTTCAACGGGAAGACGGCAAGATAAAAAAGTGTTGACAAATTGGTCGGATCTTGATATAATGAAAAAGCCGCTGTCATAAATAGATGGCAT
>NZ_BKZP01000015.1 GCF_008974185.1 Weizmannia acidilactici | reverse complement strand
CAATCACTTTTTTGTGATAAATACTTTGTTATTATATCACTATAACAAGTCGATGTCAATATTTTTTGTTTTACATCGTTTTTTTCGTGTTCATCAGCGACGTATATTAATATACCAAGCTATTTATTATTCGTCAATACTAAAATAAAATTTTTTAATGTTTTTTTACGGCACGGTAATGGCGATGGTAAATTTCAGGCCCTTTTGTCGGCACAGCAACTTCTTCTATCATATTTTTTTCAATTAAAAACTCAAGCAAAACCGTTAAATCGATGCTGTACGGCTTAAGGCAGGGATGGGAGAGCAGCTCGTCAATTGTCCAATCTTCTTTTTGTTCCATGATCTCCAGTAAATGCTGCGTGCCAAGCGGCGTTCTTGAATAAATGAGAAATTCACTCGCAAGAAAGAGTAGTTCCAGCCGCTTTTCCAGCGATTCTTCACTCGTTACAAGTTCTTCGTACAACTTGAAAATTTGCAAATCAATTTGCTTTACCTGGTTCCAGACGGTAATTTCCGGATGGAAGCCATTTTCAATTACCGCAAGCCGGGCCAAATGGTGCAAAGCGTGGATCATGTGGTTGTATGCATCCAAATACTGGCCCTGCTTGAAAAAGTCTTTTCCGGCCAAATATCTCCGTATCAGTTTCGAAAATTCCGCCCCGATTTTCACTTTGCGCTCTTGGAAAGGGAAATCGCGCACTTCGTTTTTTAACTGCGCCATATATTCATTGCGGTCAAATAAAATTTGGCCTTCTGCAATCCACTCGATCATCTTGCTGTTCGTACCGTACAGCAGCCACTCTTTCATTTGGTTTTCAGCAACAATATACAAAGCGGCTTTTTTACCCTCATAACGGTAATGCTTCACGTACAGAGGCTGTTCCTGTTCTTTCACAATGATGAAGAGAATGGCGTCAAACAGATTTGTTGCGGCTTCTTCATCCGGTTTTTTTTCAATATATAAGACAGATAGCGTATTTGGCTGGCTCGCCCTTTCCTGGTAAATCGGCCTCAAAATGTCTCTCATGCGTCATTCCTCCATCATTTTCTCCATACTTGCATATTTCAACAATTTGCGGGAAATCCCCTGCAAATTTTAGCAACAAATTTCAGTATATTGCATTCCTTCCATTTTCGCTAGTTATGTTATATTTAAAATGAGGGGGTGGAGTTGACGAAATATTCGAGCAAAATCAATAAAATCCGGACATTTGCATTAAGCTTGATTTTCATTGGATTTATTGTCATGTATATCGGGCTGTTTTTCCGTGCACACCCGATCGTTGTTTCCGTTTTTATGGTACTCGGGATCCTTTTTATTTTATTCAGCACAATGGTTTATTTTTGGATTGGCATGCTCTCGACAAAAGCAGTGCAGGTTGTTTGCCCGGGCTGCGGTAAGCCGACAAAAATGCTAGGACGGGTGGATATATGCATGCACTGCAACGAGCCGCTGACATTGGATTCGGAGCTTGAAGGAAAAGCGTTCAACAAAGCTTATAACCGTAAAAAGTTACAAAAAAAATGATTCCCGCCGCCGGTGCAGGCGGTTTTTTTATGCAAACGCCCCTGCAAATCTGCCCGTTTCCTCCAATGAGCCTCGTAAAATCACAGCAATAAAAAAGCCGCCCGCTTCCGGCAAATCAGCCGAAAGTGGACAGGCTCATTATCCTTCCGTTTTTTCCAGTTCGTCCGCAAGATTGGCACGGGAGAGGTTCGCGTTTAAAAATCCTTCTGTTTCCGGAAGTTGCAGATTCAAATGCGTTTTTTTGCTGATTTGGATCGTGCCATAGTCAAGCACATAATCAAATACATGCCCTCCGCCGGTGCGTCCGTCATCAATGAAATGGAAATGGAACCCGGCAACTGCAATTCCTTGCGCGTAAATCGGCGTCCAGAAGCCGGCGAGTGTCCCTTTAATATCCTCAAAGGAATAAACTGGCTGAGATTTTACGGCTTCCGTCATCGGAACAGGTTTTTCCTGGTACGAAACGGTTCTTGTATTCATTTGTTTAAACACGCCATCCACGCGGATTGCGTAAAATAAATTTTCGCTGCGAACAAGATCTTTGATCAATTCTTCCAATTCCGGGCGGGTAAGCGGCCCGTCTACTTTATAAGTAATGTCTGTTGTAAAATGCGTCAACGAGCAGAACGGCGAGCTGTCTTCAGGCCGGACGCGGCGCGCTGTACCGTCCTTGAGCTGATAAAACTCGTTGTCAAACGCGATTAATTCCCCGTCCAAATGATTGAATGTGCCAATGCCGAAATTCCCGAATTTTTTCAGTTCGGCAAACGTCATATCGCTTTCGTAAACCCCGTCAAGTAGGGAAGTCATCGTCGACAATTGGTAAACTTCATCCATCGGACGTGTTAAAGTTTGTTCCACGCTCGAATTTTTCGCAGCTGTGTTCATGTAAAACCCCTTCTTTCCAAAAGTTTGGCATGCAAAAAGCAGGTACGACGGCGGTTCAAACCTTAAACCAATTGGTTTGGCAGCAGTTTTTTCGCCAGTTCGAGGTTGTCGCTGTAATCAACAGGAACATCGATCACAACAGGGCCTTCGGAATTTAGCCCTTCCTGCAGAACGGAAACAAGCTCGTCAGGAGAGTTCACCCGCAAACCTTTTGCACCATAACTTTCAGCGTGCTTCACAATATCGACAGGGCCGAAATCCGCTCCCGATGTGCGGCCATATTTCATTTGTTGCTGGAATGCAACCATGTCGTATGCTCCGTCGCTCCAAACAATGTGCACAATCGGGGATTTTAAACGCACGGCCGTTTCAAGTTCCATCGCCGAGAATAAGAAACCACCGTCCCCGGAAATAGAGACCACTTTTTCATTCGGGTTGACAAGCGTTGCCGCGATCGCCCAAGGAAGCGCAACCCCCAACGTCTGCATGCCGTTTGAGAACAGCAGGCGGTTTGGCTCGTAAACGCGGAAATGGCGTGCCATCCAAATATAATGAGAACCAACATCACACGTTACCGTAACATTGTCGTCAATCAATGAACGTAAATCCCGGATCAACTGGAGCGGATGGACGAGATTGGAATTCGCATTATCGGATGGTTCATCGCGCAAATTCAGCTGGTTGCGGAGATGTTCGAGCAATTCCATCGATTTTCCGCTCATATTCAAGTGTGTCAGCTGGTCCTTAATGCTGTCGACACTTGCGGCAATATCGCCAACCAGTTCTATTTCCGGCTGGTAATCGTGATCAATATCGGCCTGTATTTCGTCCAAATGGATAATCTTTCTTTCACCATGGCCGTTCCAAAACTTCGGATCGTATTCCACAGAATCATAACCGATTGTCAAAACGACGTCGGCATGTTCAAGCAAAATGTCGCCAGGCTGGTTGCGGAACAGGCCGATCCGTCCGAAGAAATGTTCTTCCAAATCCCTTGAAATTAAACCGGCCGCCTGGAACGTTTCAACAACCGGCAATGCGATTTTCTTCAGCAAAGAACGCACCGCTTTTACGACTTTCGGGCGGCTTGCCCGCATCCCGACCAAAATGACCGGCAGTTTCGCGTTTTGGATCGCCTCAACGGCTTTTTTCACCGCTTCTTCATCTGCTTTGCCGAGTTTTGGGCTTTTCAGCGGGCCCAAAGCTTTAACCGACGCCGGCTCTGAGAGCACGTCCTGCGGGAAGCTGATGAAAGCGGCTCCGGCCTGTGCGGATGCAGCGGAACGGAATGCGTTTGTCATCACTTCCGGCACCGTGTCCGGGTGAACGACTTCTGCCGCATATTTCGTAATCGGCTGGAACAGTGCAACATTATCCATCGACTGGTGCGTTTTCTTCAGCCTGTCCGCCCGCGGCACCGCACCGGCAATGGCAACGACCGGATCGCATTCTGTATTCGCAGTCACAATCCCGGTCGCAAGATTCGAAGCCCCCGGACCGCTTGTCACAAGGCAGACGCCCGGTTTTCCCGTTAAGCGGCCAACTGCGGCAGCCATAAAGGCCGCATTTTGTTCATGGCGGCAAACAATCAATTCAGGGCCGCGTTCCTGCAGCACATCATACACTGCATCAATTTTTGCACCCGGAATTCCGAAAACATACGGCACTTCCTGTTTAATCAGGCAGTCGACAACAAGGTCAGCAGCTGTTTTTTTCTTTGTATCAATCGATTGCGTTTTATCCACGAATGCTCACACTCCCAAAAGTTGTTCCTTATAAGGGCAGCCGTATTTTGAACATTCGCCCGCTTCTTATAGGGGAAAACGTTCATTTATAGGCTGGGCGATCTTTTTTCTATCTATACTTTACACTACTTTTGGAAATGTTTAAAATATATTATTGCCATATGAATAATACACAAAAAATATTAATCATCTGTCGATAAGGAGGAAGATTGCCGATGGAATTGCGCCATCTCCATTATTTTTTGACCGTCGCGGAAGAACTCCATTTTGGAAAAGCGGCTGAGCGGCTGCAAATGACCCAGCCGCCGCTTTCCCAGCAGATCCGTCAGCTGGAAGAAGAAATCGGGGTCGATCTTTTTATCCGCAGCAAACGGCATGTTGAATTGACGATTCCGGGAAAAGTGTTTTTAAGGGAAGTAAAACAGGTGCTTGAACAGCTGGACCAGGCTGTTGAAAATACACGGCGTGCCGGCAGGGGAGAATTCGGGAACGTCGTTGTCGGCTTTGTCGGCTCTGCAACTTACGATATTTTGCCGGCAGTGGTCCGAGAATTCCGCTTAAAATATCCAAAAACAGCCGTTTCCTTGCACGAACTGTCGACGCCGGACCAAATTAAAGCGTTGCACCGGAAGGAAATCGACGTCGGCCTGCTCCATCCGCCGATCCATGATCTGCTGATCGAAACGAAAGTGATCCAAAATGGGGCAGCTGCATTGTCAATGCCGAAAAACCATCCGCTCGCACAAAAAGAAACGATCCGAATCGAGGATTTAGCGGATGTCCCGTTTGTTGTCGTGTCCCGCGATATATGGCCGGGGTTATATGATGAATTTCTTTCCTTGTTCCAAGATGCCGATTTCAGCCCGAAAATTGTCCAGGAAGCGACAGAATACCAAATGGTTGTAGGGCTTGTTACGGCGGGTATCGGGATCGGGGTACTGCCAAGGACAGCAGAAAAATTATTTAATTTGGATATTGTGTACAGGGAAATTGACGGGCATCCTTTAAATGCGGTGCTTTCGATTGCTTACAGAAAAGATGACCAAAACCCGGCCCTTGCCAATTTTTTAAAAATATCGGACCGGGTCACAGCGGGATTTTAGTAATATGGGGAACTCCCGGAAAATTGAAACCCTATCAATACTTTTCCAAAATACGGTTAAGAAAATGTCCGGCGGCTTTTCCGTTCCGGCAAATCACAAGGCAAGTATCATTGCCGCAGACCGTACCGATTTTATCCCTGTCGTCCAATTGGTCCAAAAGAACGCCGAGCACATGGGCACAACCGGGGTCTGTTTTCAGGACGATTAAATTGTCAGCCGTAACCATGGTTTTCAGCCACATGTGCATGCAATGGGCGAGGCGGCATTGAGTATCCGTTTTGCTTGGTGAGAGTGCATACCGGTATGTATTGCCATCAATGATTTTGGAGACATGCAATTCTTGAAGATCCCTTGATATGGTTGCCTGCGTCGCATGAATCCCCTCTTGCTCAAGTTTTTGGACCAGCTCATTTTGGCTGTGAATGGGCTGCGACTGGATCAATTCACATATTTTCGGCTGCCTTTGCATTTTATCCATATTTGAATCCCCGCTTTAAATGATTTTATCATTTATCCATTTTGAAAACTTCCAGTTTGTGGAATGTGATGGTCTGCCTTTCAAAAGAGATGGTATGGTCCCGCTTAAATTCGTTTAAAACATGGCTGGCTGTTTCTCTGGAGGTTCCCGCAAGCTTTGCGATGTCAACCACCGTAATGGGGCAGAGGATTTTGATTTCCTTTCCCGCACGGATGCCTAAATCTTCAAGCAAAATGGAGAGTACATGGCGGACACGTTCGGAAGCATTGCTGTTTGTGATAAGCTGCAGCCTCGATTCGTGCAAAACTAAAATATCGGAAAGATGTTCAACTATATGTAGCAGCAAAGTGTTATTCGATTTGGCAATCTCTTCGAACAGGACCGCCGGAATATAAAACAGTTCGATATCGGTCACTGCATATGCAGAATAGTGGTATTCTTTATCTTTGAACAGGCCGCCGTAAGGAAAAAGCTCATACGGTTTGATATAATCCCCGTAAAAGGAGGAGGCGTTCTCGTCCATCCTGTCAATTTTGATATAACCGTCCACCAGCAAGTAAATTCTTTCGCGCGGGTCACCTTCCATAAACAGCTGCTGTCCTTTCCGGTAAGTCCGGTGGTATAAATTCATTTCAAGTTCTATAAAAATCTTTTCAGGAACATCTTTAAACACATCAAATCTTTTCAATATGCTTCTAATTTCATGTGATTTGTCCACTTTCACAAAAATCACCCAATACGTTTATATTATTTTAATGTAGTACCAGCCTTTGGAAAGCGTTTCCTTTTTCTGAAAAAACAGAGAAAAGGAGGCAACGCACACATTCCTCCTTTTTCATCATATCGTTATACAGGGACTTGTTCAACCATGATTTGCGTCCCTATTTTTCCTTCGAGGGCATCAAACGCATGATCCAATGAAGTAATAATCGCTTTCCTTGAAGGATTGGATTCCACAAACAGGATCGCCGCTTCCACTTTTGGCTTCATGCTTCCCGGCTGAAATTCACCATTTTCAAGATATTTTTTTAGTTCCTCAATGGAAATATCGGTTAAAATCTTTTCATCCGGCCGCATGTAATGGATGCATACATGGCCGACAGCCGTTAAAATAAGCAGGATGTCGGCATTGACCAGTTCGGCAAGCTTTTGGGCTGCAAAATCTTTATCAATGACCGCTTCCACCCCGATATGGCTGTGGTTTTTACGTATCACCGGAATGCCGCCCCCGCCGACCGCAATGACGACATTCCCGCCTTCCATCAGCTGGTTAATCATTTTGTGTTCCAGAATATTGACCGGCTGCGGCGAAGGGACAACCCGCCGCCAGCCCCTACCGGCATCTTCTATCATGGTGATATTTTGTTCTTTCATCATTTTCCTTGCTTCTTCTTCCGTATAAAACGGGCCGATCGGCTTGGAAGGATGTTGAAAAGCAGGATCATCCGGCGAAACTTCAACACGCGTTACGACCGTTGCTACATTTTTTTTGATGCCAGCTTCTTCCATCGCATCTTCAAGGGCGTTTTCCATCCAATAGCCGATCATTCCCTGGCTCATGGCACCGCATGTATCAAGCGGCATGGCCGGTGTTTTTTCGGTATTGGAAGCCTGCTGCTGGAGCACGATATTCCCGACTTGTGGGCCGTTTCCGTGCGTGATGATCATATCATATCCGGCTTTCATAATTTTTAACAGTTGCCTTGCTGTTTCCTTCAATGCCTGCTGCTGGGCTTCGGCTGTTGCATCCTTGGCTTGGATAGCATTGCCGCCGAGCGCAATGACGACTTTTTTCTTTTTCATCTCTCAATCTCTCTCCTTAAAAATCGCTCTGTAATCCCAGAGTGCTGATCATCGCGCAATCCGACTGTTTTTTTCGTATGGGGAGGCCGCCGCGAATTGCGCGATTTTTTAGGAATAATACTTAAATCTTAATCGAACCTGTGATGAGCGAAACGAGCGCCCATAAAGCCAGAAAGACAATCAAACATGCTTCAAGCAATTCGGCCCTGTTGAAAAATTTCCTAATATGATGCTCTTTTTGCACCCCGACGAAAATGAGGATGCCCGGGGCGTATAAAATCATTGTCAGAAGCAGATAGTCCAGCCCTGCCGCATATACAAGCCATACGGCATAAACGGTGGCTATGATACCAAGCACGATGTCTTTTGCACGTTTCTCGCCGGTTTCATAATATTGTCCTGTCGTTGCCAGTTTTAACTGGTAAAGCGCCGAAAACAAATACGGGATTAAAATGGCCGAGGAAGCCATCGAATAAGCAAATTGGTATGCTCTGTCCGTGAACAGCAGCGTGATCAAAAACAGCTGGATTAAACCATTTGTCAGCCACAGCGAATTTACCGGGGCATGATTTTTATTTTCTTTTGCAAACCATGCCGGGAAAACATCGTCTTTACCGGCAACAAAAGGAATTTCGGCGGCGAGGATCGTCCAGCCGAGCCAGGCGCCTAATACCGAAATAATCAGGCCGAGGTTGATGATTACGGCACCCCACTTGCCGACAACATGTTCAAGCAGATAAGCCATCGACGGATTTGGCAGGCCGACCAGTTCCCCTTGAGCCATAACACCAAGAGAGAGCAGCGAAATCAAGATATAAATGACCAATGTGCCGATCAGCCCAATAACCGTTGCTTTCCCAATATCTTTCCGGTTTTGGGCACGCCCGGAAAGGACGACCGCGCCTTCCACACCGATGAATACCCAAAGCGTTACAAGCATTGTGCTTTTCACTTGAGCCGCCACATTTCCAAAGTGGAACGCTGTGCCATGCGGACCCCAGAAATCCGCCGTAAAGGTTTTGGCATGGAAAGCGAAGATCATTATGACAATGAACAGGAAAACCGGAACAAGTTTTGTAATCGTTGTGACAAGATTCACAAGTGCAGCGGAATGTACCCCTCTTAACACGAGTGCATGTACGATCCAAAGCATGATGGAGGCGCCAATAATCGAAGCAACGTTTTGCCCGCCGTCAAACCCCGGGATAAAATAGCCGATAGAACTGAACAACAAAGTGGCGTATGCAACGTTTCCAAGCCAAGCCGACAACCAGTATCCGAAGGCGCTGTTAAAACCCATGAAACTTCCAAACCCTGCTTTGGCATAGCTATAGATGCCGCCGTCTAAATCCGGGCGGCGCATTGACAAGTTTTGAAAACAGAGGCCGAGGGCTATGATACCTATCCCGGTAATGACCCATCCGATGATGATTGCGCCGGCATGCGCCCCGTTCGATATATCGCTTGCCAGATTAAATGCCCCGCCGCCGATCATCGAACCAATGACAATGGCAATAAGCGACAACAAACTGAGCTTTTTTTGGTCTCCCATTTTTCTCACCTCAAGTGTTTAATTTGAAGATCAACCGGCTTTCTTAATCCCTCCGATTGGTGGCAACCATGACGGCTTTAATCGTATGCATTCTGTTTTCGGCTTCGTCAAATACGTACGAATGGCTGCTGCGGAACACTTCATCCGTCACTTCCATTTCTTTCAGACCGAATTTTTCGTAGATGCCCTGTCCAATCTCCGTTTCCAGGTCATGGAAAGAAGGCAGGCAGTGCAGGAACATGACATCTTGATTGCCTGTTTTCCGGATCATTTCCATATTGACCTGATACGGTTTTAAGAGTCTGATCCTTTCTTCAAACTGCGATTCTTCGCCCATTGATACCCAAACATCCGTATAAATAACATCCGCGCCGTCAACTGCTTCTTCGATGTTATCCGTAATCAGCACCCTGCCGTGCGAAGCTTTGGCAAATGCTTCAGCTTCCTTCACAAGCGATACCGCCGGAAATAACGATTTCGGCGCACAAATTCTGACATCCATGCCGACTTTGGCACAGCTGACGAGCAGGCTATTCGCCATATTGTTGCGGCCGTCGCCGGCATACACAAACTTAACGCCTTTTAAGTGGCCGATCTGTTCTTTGATCGTTAAGAAATCCGCCAGCACCTGGGTCGGGTGGAATAAATCGGTCAGCCCGTTCCATACCGGCACGCCGGAATATTTTGCAAGCAGCTCAACCGTTTCATGGAAAAATCCCCTGAACTCAATGCCGTCAAACATCCTGCCTAGCACTTTTGCTGTATCTTCAGTAGATTCTTTTTTGCCAAACTGAATATCGTTTTTGCCCAAATATTCCGGGTGCGCCCCTAAATCAACAGCCGCAACTGTAAACGCGCATCTTGTCCGTGTGGAAGGCTTTTCAAACAATAGCGCGATATTTTGCCCTTCCAAATAACGATGTGGAATGCCCGCTTTTTTCTTCGCTTTTAAATCCGCCGCGAGATCAAGCAAATAAAGGATTTCTTCTTCCGTGTAATCGGATAAGGTTAGCAGGTTTCTTCCTTTCAGATTGACTTTGTTTTCAGCATAAACAGCCATATCTTTCTCCTCCTTTAAATATCTTCGCGCAAAATCGGCATGCTCATACAGCGCGGGCCCCCACGTCCCCGCGACAATTCCGAACTTGGAATTTCAATGACTTCGATGCCGTGATTTCTAAGCATTTCGTTGGAAACATAGTTGCGGTCGTACGTTACCACCACCCCGGGGGCAATCGAAAGTGTATTTGATCCGTCGTTCCACTGTTCGCGGGCCGATGCAATAATATCACCGCCGCCGCAAGGAATGAAATCAATTTCCGGCAAATGGAGCACTTCTTTTAAAACAGCCGGCAAGTTGTTCCTTTCCCGGATATTGACCTGATCCGGATCCTCCGATTTTTCCAAAATGTATATCCGCATATTTCCGTCAGGTCCCTGGATAGCAGGATGAATCGTAAATTTGTCAAAGTCGACCATTGTAAACACTGTATCAAGATGCATAAATGCCCTCGATTTCGGGATTTCAACCGCGACGACCCTTTGGATTTCTCCCTGTCTTTGAAATAGCTGGACCGCCAAATTTTCAATTGCTTTCGCGGAAGTCCTGGAACTGACCCCGATCGCAATCGTGTCTTTGCTTAAAATGAGCTCGTCCCCGCCTTCGATCGGGAAGCGTTCACCCCTGCCGAGCCATACCGGGATGTCAAATTTTGCAAAACGCGGATGGTATTTGATGATATACTGCATAAATAGCGATTCGCGCCGTCTTGCTTCCTCTCGCATACGATTGATCGTCAGGCCTTCACCGATCACAGCTGCAGGATCGCGGGTAAAATATAGGTTCGGCATCGGATCGAGATAGAACGGGTAGTGGCCTGCCATTAGTTCATACAGATGCGTTTTCTTTTCCTCCGCAATTTCTGTCTTCAACACCCCGGCCATCACCTTGTGCACTATTTCTTCAACCGGAAATGACAGCAGGTAATCCTTCAGAATGTTATAGGTGCCGTTCGGATTGGCTCCGCTTTCTGACAGTATCTGATCGATAAACTGCCGGCGCACTTTTTCATCTTCAAGTGTTTCAGCCGCGAGCTTATCGAGATAAAGGACTTCAATACCGCGGTTTTTCAAGATACCGGCAAAATAATCATGTTCTTTTTGCACGGTCGGCAAATAAGGAATATCATCAAAAAGAAGCCGTTCCAAATATTCCGGGATTAAATTTTCAAGTTCTTTTCCGGGTCGGTGCAGTAATACGGTTTTTAATTCGCCGATTTCCGATGTGATATGCAGCGGGTACTTCATCTTCGTTTTCGATATTTCCAATGTCGTGTTGGATGACTGTCTCATTTTTGTACCTCCTCCTGGCATATTTCCTTTTTGATTTCCTTCATGAAGGTTGATCATCGGTACATCTTTATCATAGGGGATCTTCGGTTTGGGCATTGTGGAAATTACAGCAGGCTTTGTGTGGAATACATCACAGAATCGCTTTTATTTATGAAAACGTTTGCATGATTACTCGATGTTTGTTGTTTCATTAAGATTCCACACCGATTTTGGAATGTATATTGGTGAATAAATCCGTGGGAATTCTGAGAAAAAAATTTTTTGGATTTTTATCGCGGGCTGCACGTTTGAACTGCAGTACTTTCCGGGTTATGAACTGGACAAAATGTTTCAGACGCGAAAACTACGGAAAAAACGGTCGAGCCGGATCCTTAAAAGCAGATCCACAGCAATAAAAAAAGAACTGGAATGGACCAGTTCAACCGGTATGAGAGCATTATTCAACTTTTGACATAACTGTGCTTTTTGCTACATTCCGGGCATGTACCGTAAATTTCCATACGATGGTGGCTCACTTTAAAACCGGTCACCTGTGAGGCGAGCTGTTCCACTTCATCCAAGCCAGGATAGTGGAAATCCACAATTTTTCCGCAATCTTCGCAAATAATGTGGTAATGATTCGAAGTAACAAAATCGAAACGGCTTGAAGCATCGCCGTAAGTCAGCTCTTTTACTAATCCGATTTCCTTAAAAACACGCAAGTTATTGTAAACGGTGGCCACACTCATATTCGGGAATTTACCCTCAAGTGCCTTATAAATTTCATCGGCCGTTGGATGTGACATGGACTCAATCAAATATTCCAGTATCGCATGACGTTGAGGGGTAATACGGACACCCGACTGCTTTAATGTTTCCAGTGCTTTGTTCAACTGCTGCTCTGACACCGTCATGCACCTCTTTTCTAACGATTATCATTCTTAATTTATAATCTTTATAAAAAGTTTACAAAAAAAAGTGCGGTTTTGTCAAATAAAATGAAGAAATTCATTTATTTCAGGTTTTCTTTTTTTATGCAGGATGATGTGAAAACGTTTCGTTTTTCTCAATTAATCCCCAAGCGGATGAAGCGGCTGGTCTTTTATCCCTAAGCAGTGGTTGATGAATCTTGCCGCCACAAACAGGAAATCGGACAGGCGGTTTAAAAACGGCAGTACTAGCGGATTCACGCCTCCCACCGAAACACTGCATCGTTCCGCTCTCCTGACAACCGTCCGCGCCGCGTGCATGGCTGCCGCCGCCGGATGGCCCCCAGGCAAAATGAACATTTTTAACAGTTCAAGCTGCGCGTCCCATTTGTCAATCACCGTCTCAAGCTCGTCAATATACTCCTGTTTTAATTTCCATTGCACTTCTTTCCCCGGGGGCGTGGAAAGTTCCGCCCCTGCATGGAATAACATCGTTTGGACGCGGCTGAAAATTTGTTCTACCTCTTCTTTTTCTGGAAAATGTTCCGAATGTAGAAACGCGAGCGCAAGCCCGATCATCGAATTCGCTTCATCGCATGTGCCATACGCTTCAACACGCGGATCATTTTTCGGCACCCTTGCCCCGTAAACGAGGGATGTCGTCCCTTTATCCCCCGATCGCGTATAAATCCTCATGTTAATACCCCTTTTCTAAATCAACGGTATTAATATAATCTCTTCCTTTGGTTAAATAAGTATGTAAATTGTGCCGGAAGATTTCCATCGCACGCGGCAAATAATGTTCCGAATGGCTGGAGATGTGCGGTGTGATCGTGATATTTTCTATTTTCCAAAACAGGTGTTCCGGCGGCAGCGGCTCCTCATCGAACACATCCAAATACGCATGCGCGATCTTTCCGGATTGCAGCGCATCGATCAGCACCTGTGGCTCCACTGCGTCCCCGCGCCCGATATTAATCCAAACCGCAGACGGCTTCATTGCCTCGAAATGCGTTTTCGTATAAAAATGGCGGGTTGTCTTCGTACTCGGCAACACGGAAACCACGTAATCCGCCTCATTTAAGGCGCTTACCATCGTATCCGGCGTATACATTTCATCCGCATTCTCCGTTTTTCTACCGTTCGTATTCACACCGATCACCTTCATGCCGAACGCCTTCGCAAGGCGGGCAATTTCGCTTCCGATTGCGCCCATACCGACAATCATGATACAGCGGCCGCTGATCTCGCTTAAAGGCGCATCGGGGACCCATTCATGTTTTTCCTGCCGGATACGGAACAGGTCAAAAGACTTTGCGTGACGGAGCAAACAGCCAAAAGTATATTCCGCCATCGGGATTTTATGGATGCCCCGCGCATTGGTAACAAACACGCCTTTTTTCCTTAGTGCGTCTAACGGCATTTTTTCAATTCCGGCCGAAAAAACCATCACCCATTTCAAACGGGGAAGCGGCATGACGATTTCTTCTGTCAGATCCTCGCCATACGTGGCGATCACTTCCGCATCCCCGAGCGCTTCTTGTGCCGTTTCAATTCCTCGGAAAGCAAGAAAATCTATTCCCGGAAAATTTGTATTTAAATCAGCCAACAAAGTTTTTCCAGGCTGAAAAGTGAAGACAATTTTCATTGTTTTTCTTCCCCATTTTTTAAATAGTATACTGCTTTTGTAATATTCTTGGCTAAGATATTTTAATGAGTGAGTCAAGTTTTTGCGGGAGGTCCCTCTCAACCTTCGATATTCGATTTTCGTCTTTTTTAATTTTAGCCATCTGTTTCGGCTCTTCAAGGGTAAAGGCTTCGCCCTCGCATGCTCGCCCTTGAAGCCCGCAACACGGATGGCTTAATTCAAACAGCTAAAACATACTTCCGAGTCATTCTATCGCACATTTTTGAAGAACTTGATGTCTGGTTTATGGAAAATCGGATTTTAAACGGTTTGAATATCGAGAAAGACAGTCTTATACACTGGAAACCCTTTTTGGTCCTTTGACTTTTAAACGAAGAAAATATAAGGACCGTCAGACAGATCGCCGAGTGACCTTATTTTGATTTTCTACCAAAAATCATTTTATCAGAGGTGAGAGTTCCTTTCTTTGTTCTTTCTTTTGTTAGAATATTCCTAAACTTATCTACTCCTCGTAAACATTTTACTCATACATGATAAAATCCCCATGCGGTGTTTTCTTCATCTCCTGCGGTTTTAGTATTGTATTTGTAAGTAGTAACGTAATAGTAAGTACGGCCATTATGTGTGAAATGAACTGGATTAGTATATCCGGAAGATGAAGCTACTAAGCTTACAATTGGTGAAGGTTAAAGTGGTGACCTGATTAGTTTCTTTGTTCAGAACTGTTCTAGCGAGCGGTGTCAGTTTGAGTTATTTTAAATGTGCTATCTTCATAGAGGATATCGCTAGAAGCAGATTGTGAATTTGATTGAACTTGAGTGTCATCTGAAGTTTCAGCATGGGCTATTGCATTCGGTAGAGCAGGTGCTATTAAGCCAAAACTAAAGCAATAGATAAAGCTTTTGGAAGGAATTTTCCCTTTTTCATTATTATCACTACCCCTGTTTTCTAAGTTTTTCCCGCGAAATAAAAATTCGGCAATTTCATCGTAATCTTTTTCAGGCGCTCAAATTCGTCTTTGTCACTGAAATGAAGCTTGTTTTGGTACGTTTTAAGCAGTTCGTTTCTCCGGTCTAAATCACGTTTTAAGATGCGGATTTGCGCTTACTTTTCCCTCTTTAAATCCCGGTGTATAGGCTTGAAAAGGATTCATACGTTTCAAGCCGTTTTCCTCTATGAGAATACGGATTTCGGTGTTGTGCATGCTTTCGTACAAGTCGTTGATGGCGTTGAATTCGGCCTGCATATCGAGCAATTGGGTTTGTTGCTGCCGCAACTGCGCTTCCTGTTTTTCCGTTTCCTGTAGGGCAGCCCGGATATTTTCAACCGTAGGTTCAGCGCCAATGAGGTTCTGCGCAGTCTTTAGGGAAACCCATTCTTCTCAGGTGTTGAAAGGCTGTTTAACCGATACTGCTGAACAATCCGGTGCTGTAAGGCTTCCTTCTCTTCCCGATACTTTTGAAGGTCAATGACAACGGCATTATAGGCCTTCAGTTCGGCATTAATGGTGCCCCGTGAACTTCCCTTGCCTTTCGATTCCATTTCATGGGCAACATGTCCAAGATGGACGGTCGGCAGGATCTCAAGCCCCCTGTCTTTATGGGAAAGGTGGGTAATCCGGTCTTTTGTGCCGGCTTTTTCAAGCGCCCGGTTGGCATGTTCGGACCATTGCTCACGCCACTGTTCAAGCAATTCTTTTTTATCCCAGTCCCGGTTTTTCCCCTCAAAACCTTTTTCGGAGATCTCCCTTGTCGTCAACAATACATGAGCATGAGGATCGTTTTCATCATCCCGGTGAATGGCAATATTCGCAATCATCCCCCGGTCAACGAATTGTTCCTGGACAAAGTTTGTCAGGAGTTTACGCTGTTGGCCATGATTCAGTTCTTTTGGCAAAGCCACGTTGAATTCCCTTGCCAACCGGGAGTTTTTGCGGTTTTCCGATTCTTCGACTTTATTCCAAAGCTACTGGCGGTCATAGACCCATTTTGGAGCGTTGGAAGGGGCTAAAATCATGGTTTCCGGTTTGACGTTTCGTTTGTAGAATTTCGTTTCTCCTATCTGCTCATCTTTCAGACGTTCCCCTGAACGGTAGGCCGCAGAAGCAACAACGGACTACCTTTTCCTCGTGAAATCACCTGAACCGAAAAATGACATGAATCCGCAAAAAATGCCATAAAAAAGAAACCGGACCAGCCGGTTCCCATTTATATAATTATTTCTGAGGAGGTATTATTAAAATATGTTTTCGGACCGTTTTGGCATGGACAAAAGCCACTGGCCCACAAAAATAGGCAGTTATGCGAGATTTTCTTTTATATAAGCCAGCGCTTCTTCAGCATGGCCGTTTACCCTCACTTTCCTCCATTCTTTTACAATCTCCCCGTTTTTGTCTATGATAAAAGTGGATCGTTCAATGCCCATATATTCTTTCCCGAACGTCTTTTTCTTCTTCCAGACGCCGTACTTCTCCGCCACTTTATGGTCTTCGTCCGAAAGCAGATAAAACGGGAGCCCGTGCTTTTCCGTAAATTTTTGGTGTCTCTCAACAGGATCCGGACTGATCCCGATAATCACCGCATCCAGATCGGAAAAATCTTTATAATGGTCGCGGAAATCGCACGCTTCTGTTGTACAACCTGGCGTCATATCTTTCGGGTAAAAATAGAGCACAACATGTTTTTTACCGCGGAAATCCGATAACGTAATTAGTTTCCCGTTTGTTTCAGGCAGTGTAAAATCCGGTGCCATTTACCCATCATCCTTTTTCTAACTTTTTCTTTTAGCCTACCTGCTTTTGGGGGAAATTGCAAATGATTACTTTTTCTCCGAATCGAGAACCGATTTTACGACAAAAGCTGCGGGAATTGTATAGCCGATGAGCGCTTCAATCACGATAAGGATGCGGGCTGCTCCGATCGGAACAATATCCCCGTAGCCGACGGAAAACAACGTAACCGCGCTCAAATACATATAATCCATTAAAGTGCGGAAATCATGTCCTTCCAATTGCCTGCCGTGATTCAGTGCAATGCGGAAGCCCATTATATCAAGAATCAAATACAACAAGCCAAAGCCGATCACAATATTGCTGTATGTGAACGCTAGAAAAAGAAAGTTGTCGAAAGAAAGCTGTTTGGTGCGCCAGGACGACGGATAAAACAAGGTGCGCAAACTCATTGCGATGCAAAGGACAACCAGTACGCCGAGAAAATAGAACATGCCTGATACCCCAGCTTTTCATCGTTTATCCCTACATTGTACGCCCTTCCCTTTCCCAATATGACATCCCCCTCTGGACGGTAAGAAATTGGAAGGCTACAATGGATATGGTGCAAATTGGCAATGCCAATGAGGAGGGAATCTAAATGGATTTTACAAATTCCGAAAAACTATATAAAGAAGCACTGCAGCATATCGTAGGAGGCGTCAACAGCCCGTCCCGCTCGTACAAAGCGGTAGGCGGCGGCGCACCGGTCGCGATGGAAAGAGGTAAAGGCGCTTATTTTTGGGATGTGGACGGCAACCGCTATATCGATTATTTGGCGGCATACGGCCCGATCATTACCGGTTTTGCCCATCCGCATATCAGCGCTGCGATCAAAAAAGCTGCCGATAACGGCGTTTTATTCGGCACACCAACCCCGTATGAAGTAAAATTTGCAAAAATGCTAAAAGAGGCAATCCCGTCATTGGACAAAGTCCGTTTTGTCAACTCTGGAACGGAAGCAGTGATGACCACGATCCGCGTGGCGCGCGCATATACCGGACGCGATAAAATTATTAAGTTTGAAGGGTGCTACCACGGGCATTCTGATTTGGTGCTCGTTGCCGCCGGTTCAGGCCCTTCGCAGCTCGGTATGCCGGATTCGGCGGGGGTCACTCGGGCGATCGCAAACGAAGTGATTACCGTGCCGTACAATGATGTTGAACCGTTTAAGCAGGCGCTTGAAAAATGGGGCGATGAAGTGGCAGCCGTACTTGTCGAACCGATTGTCGGCAATTTTGGGATTGTCCCGCCGAAGCCTGGATTTTTGGAAGCGATCAACGAACTGGCGCACAAGGCCGGCGCGCTCGTTATTTATGATGAAGTCATTACGGCTTTCCGGTTCATGTACGGCGGCGCGCAAAACCTGCTGGGCGTGACGCCGGATTTAACGGCGATGGGCAAAATCATTGGCGGTGGACTCCCGATTGGCGCATACGGAGGACGAAAAGACATCATGGAAGAAGTTGCACCACTCGGCCCGGCGTACCAGGCGGGAACAATGGCCGGAAACCCGGCTTCGATGCTGGCCGGAATTGCCTGCCTTGAAGTGCTGCAAGAGGAAGGCGTATATGAAAAATTGGACCGCCTCGGCGCAATGCTTGAAAAAGGCATAATGGAAGCGGCCAAAAAGCACGGTGTTACGATTACGATTAACCGCTTGGTCGGCGCGTTCACCGTTTACTTTACGGATGAAAAAGTTGAGAACTACAAACAAGCTGAAGCATCGGACGGCGAGATGTTCGCGAAATTCTTTAAATTGATGCTTAACCGGGGCATCAATCTTGCTCCTTCGAAATACGAAGCATGGTTCCTGACGACCGAACATACAGAAGAAGATGCCCAGGAAACAATTAAAGCCGTAGACTACGCTTTTTCGCAGCTGGGCAAATAATTTATAAAAAACCTTGGCAACCAATATGCCAAGGTTTTTTATATGGGTTAGAAATGGAGTTACACAACAGCCTTCCCATTATCTGTGAATTCTTTCACTACTATCCTGCCGGCAAACATGTTATAATTCAGTTCATAGTAAAATCAAGTTCGGGGGGAGGGGAGAATACAATGCGTATCCATTATATTCAGCACGTCCCTTATGAAGGCTCCGGGACCATTCTTGACTGGGCTAAAGAAAACGGGCATGTGCTTTCACACTTTTCTGTATGAAAACGAACCATTCCCTGCACAAGAAGATTTTGACATGTGTGTCATTATGGGCGAATATATGAATATTTATGAGGAAGAAGCTTTCCCATGGCTAAATGCTAAATGCAGAAAAAACTTTTATCCACGAAACGATCCGCTCGGGGAAAAAGTGCTGGGGATCTGCCTCGGGGCACAGCTTATTGCGGACTGCCTAGGCGAAGTAGTCCGTAAAAATAAATATAGAAACGGAAATCGGCTGGTTTCCCGTCCGTTTTACTGAAGAATCACTCCACCATCCTTATTTTAAAACATTTCAGGCATCACCTGATGTTTTGCACTGGCACGGGGATACATTTACGATTCCGGACGGGGCGGTCGTCTTGGCAAGTTCCGAAGCATGCAAAAACCAGGCCTTTTTATATGGCACGAATATCGTAGCGTTTCAGTTTCATCCGGAAGTAACAGAGAAAATTTTCCAAAATTTCCTTATCCATGCAAAAGAGGATCTTCAATTGACAGGCACTTATATACAAAATGAAGAAACAATGCATGCGAAAATGCCGGATCTGTCCGAAATCCGGCGCCAATTCACCGCTTTTCTCAATGCATTCAGCTTATCCCGCTGACACCTGCCCGGCAGTGCGGTTCAATTGCCGTTCCTGTGCCATCTTTTTGCACCATAAAGTCCCCTCTTTTAGAATAAAAGCAGGAACATTCCTGTTTAAACCGCATTTTTACAGGATCAAGAAATAAATCGCCAGGCAATACTTTTTTTAGAAAGGAAATTTTCGTTATGAGGGTTGGAGCCCGCATCATCAAAACAGGAATTGCAATTACCATTGCCCTGTTTTTGGCACAATTGCTAAAAATGCCATCACCGGTTTTTGCCGGGATTGCTGCCACTTTCGCTATCAAACCCACCATTTACCGGTCTTACCGGTCCATCATAGAACAAATACAAGGCAATATTATCGGCGCCGTACTGGCCGTTATTTTCGTCATGGCCTTTGGCAACCATTTTTTGATTGTCGGTCTCGGGTCGGTGCTCATCATTATTTTAATGCTGAAACTGAAGCTCGATGATACAGTCGGGCTTGCACTTGTTACGATGATCGTCATTATGGAAGCACCGAACAACAATTTCCTGCAGGCGGCCGGGGTCCGGTTTGCCACTTTGTTTATCGGGATTTTCAGCTCATTTTTGGTGAATTTAATTTTTCTGCCGCCTAAATACGAAGCAAGGCTGTATGTACGGCTCACCCATGCGACAGAAGAACTGCTGAAATTTATCCGGATCACATCCCGGCAGGAAGCGGATTACCATTTGTTAAAAGAAGAGCTGCCCACCATCAAAGAACGCGTCTATAAAGTGGAGCAGCTTTACACGTTGTTCAAAGAGGAAAAAAGCTACGGGAAAAACAGCAAAATTGAGCGGCAGCGGAAAGTGGTTTTATATAAAGAAATGGTCTCAATCTTAAACTTGAGCTACACCATTTTAAAAAGGCTGTACCAATACAAGTCGGATATTGCCCATTTGCCGGAAACGTTCCAGATGATGATCCGGGAACAGCTAGAATATCTTGTGAATGAACACGAAAAACTGCTGCTCATGTTCCTCGGAAAAGTAAAGGCGCATGCGCAAAAGCAAAATACGGGCGATAAACAGCGGAATGTATTGATGGATCTTTTCCTGCAAAAATTAAAAGACAAGACGTTCCGCGCCGATCTCCAGTCATACCATATCATGAACCTGCTTGCGCTGTTGGTCGACTACCAGGAACAACTCGAACATTTGGAAGCATTGATTGAAGTCTACCAAAAATACCATAAAGATAAAACAGAATTAAACATCAATGAATTGGAAGACCAGTAATCATCTGGGTCGGCTTTGCAATATTGCAAGCCGGCCCTAATCTTTCCGGAAAAAAGTTTGAATCCGGCTCTTTGAAGTTTTCAGCCGGCCGACAGCTTCACTGTAATGCTTGCTGACATAGGCAAAATATAAAACATCAATCGTAAACAACTGCGCAGCCAGTGAGGTTGTTGCGGCGCTTCTGAGCATGACTGCCTCCCCGCCATGGTGGAAAACCGCGAAATCAACCATTTCCGTAAGCGTGCTATCCTGCTTTTGCGTGATGGCAACCGTTCGAAGTCCTCTCTGCTTTGCTATTTTCATTAACTTCACCGTTTCAATCGTTTCTCCCGAATTGGAGACCGCAATAAACAAGCTATTCTGATCCGCATTGGCCAACGAAGAGGCAAGCAGGTGATGGTCCTGCATATGGACTACGGCTTTGCCGATCCTTGAAAATTTTTGCGTAAAATCTTCGGCCGCGACATGTGAAGCGCCCAGGCCGTAGACGTAAATGACGGGACAGGCATCGAGCATTCCGGCCACTTGATCCACGGCTTCCGCATCCAGCTTGTTGGCGGTTTGCGAAATTGACTGGTTAAACCTGATGGCCAGTTTTTCAGCAATTAACGGCACATCTTCATTTGGGGAAATATCGGTGTAAATTTTTCCGTTTTCCCCCGAAACATCTGCATACAACTTGATTTTCAGCTGAGCAAATCCCTGCAAACCGATTGATTTGCAAAACCGCACAACCGTTGCCGGGCTTATCCCTGCTTTTTTCGCCAAGCTTCCCGTATTCTCATCCACAATTTCTTCTGCATGGCTGAGTATATACTCCCCCAGTCTCCTTTCCATTTTTGAAAGCTCTTCTAATTTCGATTTGATCTTTAAAATGATACTTTCTTCCAAGGCCGTCACTCACTTATTTTGTATTTGCTTCCTCCATCGCTTCTTTTGGAACACCGAAGAAATAGGTCACAACAAAACCGCCAATATACCCAGAGACGAGCCCCGCAACATATCCGAGCCAGTGCCCATTTGCGATTAAAGGGATTAAATCAATGCCGCTTGTGCCGACCGCGATGGCCCCGATATTGCCGATTTCGGCGATCACCGCACCGCCAATGCCCCCGCCGATGCACGCCGTAATAAACGGGCGCCCTAAAGGAAGGGTCACGCCGTAAATCAAAGGTTCGCCGATGCCCATGATGCCGACCGGCAAGGCGCCTTTGATCAGCCGTACCAATTTTTTGTTTTTTCTGCATCTCACCCATAACGCCAGCGCCGCACCGACCTGCCCCGCGCCGGCCATTGCTAGGATCGGCAGCAGCGGCGTCACGCCTGTTTTATTGATCATTTCAATATGGATCGGGGTTAAAATCTGGTGAAGGCCGAACATGACCATCGGCAGAAAAAAGAGGCCCAATATGAATCCTGAAAACACGCCGCCGGCATCAAGCAGCCAGTTTACCGAACCGACAAGGGCGCTAGAAACAACACCCGCGGCAGGCATCACGATAAAAATCGTAAAAAGCCCGACAACCAATAGTGCAATCGTAGGTGTTACAATGATATCCACCGCATTTGGGACAATCTTGTGCAGCCATTTTTCAACAAAAGACAAAATCCATACTGCAAATATGACACCGATAATGCCGCCCCGCCCGACCGCAAGCGCATCTCCGTTGAAAATATTCGAAAGCGGCGCATTCGGGTACATCCCTGTTAACAAAATGGCCGCACCAATGATGCCCCCAAGTCCTGGTGTGGCGCCAAATTCATTCGCGCTATTAATGCCGACGTAAATGGCCAAATAAGTATAAAGCCCGTTTTTAATAACGTTTAAGGTTGTAATAAACGGTGCCCAGTTATGCCCGAGGTCGCCTGCAGTCATCATGTTAGAAAAAATCGCTGCAATCCCGGCAATCATCCCCGCGCCGACAAATGCCGGAATCAGCGGAACGAAGATGTTTGAAATCGATTTCAAAACTCTTTTAAAAGTAGTGTTGTCGTTGCGCTTCGCTTTTTCCTTCGCTTTCACCTCGGCGGCTTTTGCTTCTGCCAATTCACGGTTTGTCAGGCCGGATTCATTTTTATCCGGGTGTTTTGGAAATCTTTCTCCCAATTTCACTCCTGCCTGCGCCACCATGATGCCCGCCACTTTGTTCACAATGCCGGGCCCTAAAACGACTTGCAGCGATTCATCTTCCACCACGCCCAAAACGCCGTCAACTGCTTTCAATCCTTCCATGTTGATTTTGCTGTAATCTTTAATGGTAATTCGGACCCTCGTCATACAGTGGATGATTTTATCAACGTTTCCTATACCACCGACATTTTCGTAGATTTTATCCGCCAAACGTTGTTCCTTTGTTTCCGCCATTTTTCTCCCCCCTGAGATTACAAGATTTTCCGGACGAAACCGTTTGCGGCCTCTAATCTCCGACATGCTTCTTCTTTTGAGAGGCCGGTTAACAGCATCACGATGGCTACTTTTGCATTTCCACCCGATTCGCGTAAAAACTGTTCAGCCGTTTCATAACTGCAGCCCGCCGCCTGCATGATGATATTTTTTGCGCGTTCTACCAGCTTTTCATTTGTCGGTTTGACATCCACCATCAAATTTTTATAAACCTTGCCGATTCCGACCATTGTTGCGGTGGAAATCATGTTTAACACGAGTTTTTGCGCCGTGCCCGATTTTAAACGCGTTGATCCGGTTAACACCTCAGGCCCAACATCCACCTCTATCGCGATATCGGCGTGCCTGCTGATTTTTGCCCCTTTATTGCAGGCAAGGCTTGCGGTGAGCGCACCTGTCCGTTTCGCATAATCCAACGCACCGATCACATACGGGGTTCTGCCGCTTGCCGCAATGCCAAGCACCGTATCGTTTTCGGATAAACGGATTCTTTTCAAATCTGCTTTCCCAAGCTCCGGGGAATCTTCCGCACCTTCAACAGCCGACGTCATGGCTGCCTCGCCCCCTGCAATCACCCCCTGTACCATGGAAGGATCCGCGCTAAAAGTTGGCACACATTCGACCGCATCCAGAACCCCTAACCGCCCGCTCGTTCCCGCACCGATATAAATCAGGCGTCCGCCAAGTTGAAAAGACCGGACGGCTGCTTTTACCACTTTTTCAATTTGCCCCAGCTCTTTTCCAACGACCAAAGGCACTGTTTGGTCTTCACTATTCATTAAACGCAAAATATCAATGGAAGGCAGTATGTCCAAATCCATAGAGCGTTTGTTGCGCTGTTCCGTAGTGAGTTTTTGCAGCTCCATTATTTTCCTCCCTCACTCGCTGTAATCTCAAACTTTGTTCCTGATTGTATAAAGGGTAGGAGCGGCAAATCGCGCGCTGCAATCCGGCCGATTACATTGACTTTCGGGTCGGGAGGCAGGGCGCGCCTTACAATTTGCAGTTCCCCTTTATATCTTTTGTAAAGTTGATTATCCAATGTAATGCTGCCGGCAGTGCGCAGCCCGTTATTTTCGGGCGGAATATCCGCATCTTTATTTTCTCTCCGGGAATAGATGCTCCGGATGACATCCCTTGCCGGATCGATCCGGTTTTGATGTTTTTTAAAAATATACGGTTGCCATTTTTCTTCTTTCGCGGCAGCATGCAGGAGAATCGTTTCGCATCGGATCCATTGTCTGAATTGGCTGCAGGATTCAACCGTTAAGCCAGGATCACCGATGTATACATGATCCACAGCGTAATGTTGCAAAAGCGACAATGAAGCAGCGAGCGGATTTTCATGCCTGTGCATTTCCAAAGTAGGAAGGGTTTCGTACAAAGGATGGCGCAGCTCGCCGTCCCCAGGGGCAAAGGCGGCTACGGAAAGCCCTTTGCTTTTCAGCCACTTGTTTTTTTCGCCAAACCATTTTTCATCAAGGCCGGTTTCGAGGCGTGGATAATAATTGTGCCAGGCTTCCATCCGACTGAAATTGGCACCGTACTTTTCCAAATTTTCATAATCACTTTCAGTAAGAGTGTCCGCATTTACTCCGACTATAATGAAGTTTGAAAGTGCGGCGATATCTTTTAAATCAATTCCGTCATCCACGCGGAGCCCTGTGATCCCGCTTTCCTTGATTTGTTTGGGGCGGTGGATGGAGAGGCCTACTGCTTCAAGCGCATTTCCCGAAATATCGGCCATGAGCCTGAGACCCCTGCTTCTTGCGGCATTCACAAGCTGTTTCAACCTTCCACCGTATTGCAATACATCGTCTTCCGGAAGATGCAGGGATGTAAAAATGCCTTTAAACCCGATATCTGCCATTTCCGCTATATAGGCTTCTTTCGCATCAGACCAGTCTTCATTTAAATAAATTGAAAACCCAAACAAGTATTCACCCCCTTTTTAATTTCATTATATTCTGATTTGAAATAAAATTACAATATTATTCAAAAATTATAATCAAAAAAGAAATAGCGTTTCACTTTTAACAAAGGTTATTATTGATGATCGCGCAATCCGCTACACCCCTGCGCCACGAGCCTCCTCACTCAATACCTCAGCACGAGAGCTCGCTTATCCTTCAGGAGTATAAGAAATTAGCGATCATCAACAATAAAATTTAACAGAGCCTAAACAAAAACAGAGGGCATATATGCGCCCTCCGCTTTTCTATTGCCCAGCTCCGGCTCCTATCGGTTAGTGAACTTCTGGCCCCCCTCTTTTTGCGTAAACCAACATCGGCTCATTTCCTCGCCGTGTTTCCTTTATCTCAGTTCGAGAACGTGAGGCTCATACGCCGATAATCAGTCGCCTCCGCTTTCTCTAGTCGTCCAATTGCTGGATTTGGAATAAGTTGTAGTACAGCCCTTGTTTTTCCATAAGCTGTTCGTGTGTGCCCATTTCTTTGATCTCGCCGTCTTCAATTAGAATAATGCGGTCTGCATGGGTAATGGTCGACAGCCTGTGGGCCACAATCAAAGTCGTCCGGTTTCGCGCCAGTTTCTCGATCGCTTCCTGTATGAGATGCTCGCTTTCCAGGTCAAGTGCAGATGTTGCCTCATCAAGGATCAGAATCGGCGGATTTTTCAAAAACACGCGCGCAATCGCAATCCGCTGCTTCTGCCCGCCGGACAATTTAACGCCCCGCTCGCCGACAGTCGTATCATACCCGTCAGCCAAATTCATAATAAAGTCATGGGCTTTGGCCGCAATGGCCGCCTGCACCACTTCCTCATCCGTTGCGTGCGGATTGCCGAGTAAAATATTCGACTTCACCGACTCGCTGAACAAAATATTATCCTGCAGCACCACCCCGATCTTATCGCGGAGACTTCTTACTTTAAACTCGCGGATATCCCGGCCGTCCAAATAAATGGCACCCTTCGTGACATCATAAAACCGGGGAATAAGGCTCACGAGCGAAGATTTCCCCCCGCCGCTCATGCCGACAAGCGCAACCGTTTCCCCTGCTTTAATATGAAGATTGATATTCTTCAACACCGGCTCCTGCTTATCTGCATATTTGAATTCCACACCTTCAAACCGGATATCGCCATGCACATTCCGGCATTCTACCGCATCCGGCCGGTCATCGATGTCGTATTTTTCATCGAGCAATTCAAACACGCGGTCCATTGACGCAAACGCCTGCGTAAGCGTTGTGCCCGAGTTGACGAGCCTCCTCAGCGGACTGTATAAATTATCGATATAGGCGATAAAAGCGGCAAGCGTCCCTACCGTGAGGTTGCCTTTAATGACGAGGTAGCCTGACACAAAAATAATTAACAGCGGTGCAATATCGGTAATCGTATTGACAACGGCAAACGATTTCGCAGTCCAGCTTGTATGGGTGAGTGCTTTTTTCAGAAAATTTTGATTATGTCTGTCAAATTGTTTTTGCTCATGATCCTCTATCGCAAAGCTTTTAATGACGGCCATGCCCTGCACCCGCTCATGCAAATATCCTTGCACCTCGGCCAGCGCCTGCGAACGTCTCCTCGTTAAAAACCGCAAATTTCCGAAAAAATATTTGACCGAAAAAATATAAAACGGAAAAACAACTAGCGAAATAAGCGTCAGCCGGGCATCCATCATAAACATCATCACAATCGCAATAAGAACCGTTGTCATATCCAGCCATACGTTCATCAGGCCTGTAATGACAAAATCCTTCGTCTGTTCGACATCATTAATCACCCGGGAAATGACTTCCCCGCCGCGCGTATTTGCATAAAATTTAAAACTTAATTTTTGCAGATGCGTAAAAAAGCGGTCACGGATATCGTACAAAATTTTGCTTGCAGTCCACTGCGCAAAATATTGCCGGTAATATTCGATTGGAGGCCGGATGATGACAAAAATGCCGAGCATCATTGCCATGATCCAGACGAGCTTATGAAGTTTCTCCTCAGCCGTTAAACTGTGGCTGCCGATAATATCATCGATCACATATTTAATCAAGAGCGGAATCAAAAGCGGAATCGCAAACTTGATGATACCGATAATAATGGTTGCAATAATCTGTATCCAGTAAGGCTTTACAAACTTCATATATCTTTTTACACTATCCACGCAACAAACCCCCGAACGGACAAAACGTACCATGTTTTTTCCTCTTTTTTTAAAAATCAATTCCAAATGGATACATATAAAAAACCTGTTGGATGTCAACAGGTAATTTACTTTAACGCAAATAGGTCAAATAGCGCTCATACCATATGTCGATAAAGTCCGGGCTGAACGGGCCTTTCCGCTGACGGATCCAGTGAATGAGGATGTCCACATTCCGCTTTAAAATATGGTCTATAACATCTGGATAGCCCATTTTTTTGCGGTGGTACTCATATTCATCCTCATCCAGCAGGGTAAACGTCATGTCCGGATATACTTTAATATCCAAATCATAATCGATATATTTCAGCGCTTCGCTGTCGTAAACAAACGGGGAACCCAAATTACAGTAATAATAGACCCCGTCTGCGCGAATCATTCCAATAATATTGAACCAATGGTCCGCGTGAAAGTAGCAGATCGCAGGTTCCCTCGTTATCCATGTCCTTCCGTCCGACTCGGTCACAAGCGTCCTGTCGTTCGCGCCAATCACCAATGTCTTTGTGCTTTTCAAAACGGTTGTTTCTTCCCATATACGGTGAATATGGCCGTTATGCTTATAGCTTTGTATTTGTATTTTATCACCTTCAGACGGAATCCCCATAATCTCATGCCTACTTTCATGATTGTTTATGTAAACCCCCGCCCGTACAGGGGTTTTGGAACAAATGGCCGACAGCATCCACTCCGGAAACGGCCGGGGCAAGCTCTTATGTATATTATGGAACGGAACAGGTTATTTTTTATTTATTATAACGGTTATTGGAAATTTTTAAAACAAAACAACCCTATTTTGAATAGGATTGTTTAAGTGCAGATTTTCGAGCTCCGGTAAACGCGGATCAATTCCGCCGTCTGCGTTTCAAAAACTTTTTGGATTTCGTGCAATTCTTCATTCATCCTTTTAATTTCCGCGAGTAAGTCGTCCGCTTTAGCTTCTTCCTCAAGTTTCAGCAGTTCCGATTCGATTTTCCTGCATCTTTCTATTTCCGATTGCAAATACAGCAGTTTGTCCATCGTATCCATTTGCTGCACCACAAGCCGATTAAATTCTCCCATCATACGATTCCCCCCAAAAGGACAAATTTAACTTTTCAATAACACATATTCTGGACGTCGGGTAAAACTCCTTTGACTGCTTTTGTCGAATGCCGGGGCGACAAATGCAAAAAAGGGGCACCCGAACCGGATGCCCCTTTGTATCGCGTTATTGCTGGCCGAATTGTCCAGCATTTTGCGATTTTTTCGCTTCAGATTGCTGGTTTTGCTTTCTTACTTCCTGAGCGTCAGTTTCGCTTGCGAATTCAGAACCGAAAGATCCTTGGCCGGAAGCAGATTGCGCATTTTGCTTTTTTACTTCCTGCGCATTTGTTTCGCTGGCAAATTCAGAACCGAAATTTCCTTTGGCAGCTTTGTTGAAGTTTTTTGCCATCGTTATCACCTCCACGAGTATAATGTAACCAGAGGCGAAACGAATTATCCTTTCAATCAAACATTACAAAAAAAGGAAATGTACTTAATTCAACAGCAACGACCGGCCCCCGTCAACAATAATCGTCTGCCCGCGGATCATGAACGCATCATCCGAAATGAAAAACCGCACCGCTTTGACCATATCCCCGATTTCAACCATCCGCCCCGCCGGCGTGTTTTTCCGCGCATCTTCTAGCATCTCTTCGCGGTTTGGAAAATGGCTGAGTGCATCGGTATCCAAAACGCCGCCCGATACGGCATTTACGCAAATATTTTTCGGGGCCAGTTCAACCGCCAAATAGCGCGTCAACGCTTCGATCGCCGCTTTCGAGACGCCGACAGCCGTATAATTTTCTATATAGCGGATTGAACCTAATGAGCTTATGCTTACGATTTTGCCGCCGCCGTTTTTTTCCATCAATTTGGAGGCTTCCCTGGCGCAGAATAAAAAAGCTTTGCTGTTGATATCCATCGTCCAGTCCCAGTGCCGCTCTTCCAGTTCCATCGCCGGGCGCAGGACACCGGACGCGGCATTATTCACCAACACATCAAGCCTGCCGTATGTATCCTGAATTTGCGCAAACATCTCTTTAATTTTTTTCACATCACCGACATTCGCTTTCACGAGCAGCGCCTTTTGCCCCCGTTTTTCAATTTCTTCGGCAACTTCCATCGCCTTAGACCGGCTCCGGGCATAATTTATCACAAGATCATAGCCCATCTCTGCAAGATCAAGCGCGATTGCTCCGCCGAGGCCGCGGCTTGCCCCTGTTACAAGTGCCACTTTATTTGCCATGGATTACACCTTCCCTACGTATTTTCAAAGGCTGCAGTTGATTTCCCCGAAAATCGGCTTTTTTTCCGGGGGCACCGCACATCCGCAACCAATTGAACAGTTTTATTAAAAAAATTATCTTTGAAACCGGTTCAGCCTGTCGTAAAATGATTTTAAAAATTCATATAACTTTTTTTCAGACGGCGCAATTTCCCTTTTTTTCGGAACCATCACGCCAACCGGGCGCATAAATTGGGTATCGCTGATTTCAGCCGTTACGATTTCTTTAGACAAATTAAATAATAGCGCAGGCTCCGGAAGTATTGCAACACCCGTTCCGCTTGCTACGAGCCCTTTAATGGTCTCCATATCCTCGCCTTCAAAAGCAATTGCAGGTTCAAAACCGGCCTGCTGGCATGCGGACACGAGCATTTCCCGGATTAAAAACCCGGACCGGAACGTAATAAAATGTTCGGATTTCAGCTGGGAGAGCCGGATCAACTCCTGGCCCGAAAGCCAATGGTCGCGGCGGAAAAGTAGCATCAGCTTTTCCATATATAAAATTTCTCCGGCCACAGCCGGATGATTATCGGGAACAGGGGAAGAGATGGCCAAATCAAGCTCCCCGTTTTCGATTAACCGAGTTAAATAGTTTGGGGTGCCCTGCACGAACTGGTACTGCAAATTCGGATGCATTTTCCGGAACTGCGCGAGCAGCGCCGAAAACGGCTGCACCGACAGGCCGGTAGAAAAGCCGAGACGGACATGGCCCGTATCTGGATCCAAAAATTCATTCATTCTTTGCTTTGCTTTATTGATTTCATTCACAACTTTTTCGGCATGTTCCAGGAATACTTTGCCGATCGGCGTCAGCTTGACATTTCTTCCCTCACGCAAAAACAGGGTGACGCCGAGCTCCGCTTCCAGCAAAGAGATTTGCCTGCTGATCGCCGACTGGGCGACATGAAGGTCTTCTGCCGCCCTTGTCACATGCTCCCTTTTTGCAACTTCAATAAAGTAAATTAACTGCCTTAATTCCATTCGCCATCACACCATTCTCAAAATGAGATTAATTTCATCTTAATAATATATTGTAAGAAAGAATAACAAGAGGGTAAAATTTAAAATAATCTTACTTTTCGGACTCGAGCTGATTAATGGAAGGAATGTGAAGCAATGAATAATCAACATTATGGACTTTACCGATCAGAATATGAGCATGATGCATGCGGCATCGGCTTTTACGCGGATATTAAAGGCCGCGCGTCTCATGAGATTATCACAACCGCTCTGGAAATGCTGAGAAGGCTGGATCACCGTGCCGGTAAAAATGCAGATGAAACAACGAGCGACGGCGCCGGCATTTCAATGCAAATTCCGCATGAGTTCTTTGAAGCCGTATGTTCCTTCACCCTTCCGAAAAAAGGGGAGTATGCTGTAGGAATGCTCTTCCTACCACATGATCCGCACGCCCGAAACGAAATACTGGTCGAATTTAAAACGCAGGCTTCTTCTCTCGGCCTTTCCGTCCTCGGTGTGCGCGATGTGCCTGTAAATCCGGGTATACTTGGCCGGCAGGCGGAAGAATCACGGCCGCACATCGTTCAGATTTTCGTCTCTTCTTCAAACGATAACACGAAAGAATCGGTTTTTCAAAGAAATGTCTATATTTTGCGGAAACTGGTGGAGAACAAATTTAGTTCTTCTTTTTATGCCGCCAGTTTTTCCAATCAAACAATTGTTTATAAAGGCATGCTTTCTGCAGATCAGCTTCCTTTATTTTACGTTGACCTGCAGGATGGGCGATTCAAATCGGCGTTGGCGCTGATCCACTCCCGTTTCAGCACCAATACTTTCCCGAGCTGGGAAAGGGCCCATCCAAACCGGATGATCGCCCATAACGGCGAAATCAATACGATTAAAGGCAATGTCAACTGGTTTAACGCGAAAATCCCATTATTCGCTAATCAGCTGGATCTTGAAGCACTGGAAAAAGTCCAACCCGTGATCAACGCGAGCGGATCGGACTCCGCGATCTTTGACAATGTGCTTGAATTTTTGACGATGAACGGCATCTCCCTTCCGCACGCCATTATGATGATGGTGCCGGAGCCGTGGGAAAGCAGCGAAGACCTTCCGCCATATTTAAGATCATTTTATGAATACCACAGCCAGATCATGGAACCATGGGACGGCCCGATGGCGCTGGAATTTACAAACGGAAAACAAATCGGGGCGGTGCTTGACCGGAACGGATTGCGCCCTGCCCGTTACTATATTACAAATGACGATAAGATCATTTTTGCTTCTGAAGTCGGCGTTGTTGACGTTGAACCGGAAAATGTAAAAGAACGCCGCCATTTAAAACCGGGACAGCTTTTGTTTGTGGATCTTGAAAAAGGCATGCTGATCCCGAGTGATGAATTAAAAGCGCAGATCAGCCTGGAAAAACCATATGCGGACCATCTCGAAGAATCCGTGATCAAACTGCCGGCAGACAAACATTTAATACCGGCCGCATCCCAGCTGGAAAAAAATGAACTTTCTTATTTGCAAACTTTATTCGGCTACACTTACGAAGAATTAACGAAATCAATAGTGCCAATGGCGCAGGAAATGAAGGAACCGATCGGGGCGATGGGGGTTGATACGCCGATCGCGGTACTGTCGGAACGCCCGCAGCTTTTGTTCCATTATTTCAAACAAAGTTTCTCGCAGGTCACGAATCCCCCGATCGATTCCATCCGCGAAGCCTGCGTCCTTTCAACGGTCACATGGCTAGGTCCGCAAGTCTCTCTTGACGGGCACGATGATACCACCCATAAAAAAATCCAATTGGAACATCCGTTTTTAAGCACGGCAAAATTTCATGCCATACAAAACCAGGGTCTGAAAGCTGCTGTCCTCCCTGCTTACCATTCGCCTGATACAAGCCTTGAACAGGCACTGAAACAGTTGCTTAAGCTGGTGGACGAAAAAATTGAAGAAGGGTCGGAAATCCTAATCCTTTCCGACCGTGCAGTCGGCCAAAGCGCCGTTCCGATCCCGTCCTTGCTTGCCGTGTCGGCCGTGCACCAGCATATGATTCGCCGCGGCACAAGGCCGAAAGCAAGCCTTGTCCTCGATTCCGGGGAACCCAGGGATGCGCACCATATGGCCGCCTTGCTCGGGTACGGCGCGGATGCCATCCATCCATATCTTGCGCTTGAAACGATTAGAGGCTTAATCGAAGAAGGGCATATCAGCCTGCCATTTAAAAAAGCAAGCGAAAATTACTTGAAAGTTATCAAGAAAAGCGTCGTCAAAATCATGACAAAAGTCGGGATTACGACGCTGCAAAGCTATCGTGGCGCGCAAACATTCGAAGCGCTCGGCATCGCAGAAAGTGTTGTGGACCGCTACTTCACCGGTACCGTATCGCAAATCGGCGGCATCGGGCTTGAAGAAATCGGCATGGAGTCTTATAAACGTTATGAAAAAGCCCAGGAAATCCTTTTCCATTACAATAAAGCGCTCGATCCGGGCAGCGAACTGCAGTGGCGGAAAGACGGCGAGTACCATTTATT
The DNA here is from genome assembly GCF_008974185.1 of Weizmannia acidilactici. Taxonomy (GTDB): domain Bacteria; phylum Bacillota; class Bacilli; order Bacillales; family Bacillaceae_C; genus Weizmannia; species Weizmannia acidilactici. The sequence continues at coordinate 42,229 of NZ_BKZP01000015.1, read as the reverse complement.
TAACCCGCAAATGATGTACACGCTCCAGCAGGCGGCACGGACGAACAATAAAGAATTGTACCGCCGGTTTTCCGAAATGTACCACCACGGGCCTTACGCGACGATCCGGAGCCTGCTAACGATCAAAAGCAACCGGAAACCGATCCCAATTGATGAGGTGGAACCGGTGGAATCCATTTGGAAAAGATTTAAGACAGGTGCAATGTCTTACGGTGCATTGAGCAAAGAAGCCCACGAAGCGCTCGCCATTGCTATGAACCGCATCGGCGGAAAGAGCAACAGCGGCGAGGGTGGAGAGGAAAAAGAACGCTACGTGCGCGATGCCAACGGGGATTTCAGGCGGAGCGCCATCAAACAAGTTGCTTCCGGCCGATTTGGCGTCACAAGTCTTTATTTGACCGAAGCGGATGAAATCCAAATTAAAATGGCCCAGGGCGCTAAGCCGGGCGAAGGCGGACAGCTGCCGGGCTCAAAAGTATATCCATGGATCGCGGAAGTGCGCGGCTCCACGCCGGGCGTCGGTTTAATCTCGCCTCCTCCTCATCATGATATATATTCGATTGAGGATCTGGCACAGCTCATTTATGATTTGAAGAGCGCAAACCCGAGCGCCCGCATTTCCGTAAAACTCGTGTCAAAAGCAGGTGTCGGAACGATTGCGGCAGGCGTGGCAAAAGGCCTCGCCGATACGATTTTGATCAGCGGACATGACGGCGGCACCGGAGCCAGCCCGCAAACAAGCATCAAACATGCCGGCATGCCTTGGGAACTCGGCCTCGCTGAAACCCATCAAACATTAACGCTGAATGGCTTGCGCAACCGCGTGGTGCTGGAAACGGATGGTAAGCTGATGACCGGAAGGGATGTTGTCATTGCCGCCTGCCTCGGTGCCGAAGAATTCGGCTTCTCCAGCGCACCGCTTGTCGTGCTCGGCTGCATCATGATGCGCGCCTGCCATCTTGATACATGCCCGGTCGGGGTTGCCACGCAAAATCCGAAACTGCGTGCCAATTTTATGGGCAAACCGGAACATGTCGTCAATTATATGCGCTTTATCGCAGAAGAAGTCCGTGAAATTTTGGCTGAATGCGGCTACCGCAGTCTCGATGAACTTGTCGGCGAAACGGGCCTGTTAAAAATGAAAGACGAAGTGAAAAACCATTGGAAAGCAAAACAGCTCAATTTCGATAAACTATTGTTTAAAGCAAACGAAACACCGCTTTCCGTACAAGGAAAAACCACCCAAAACCATAAAATGGAAGAACGTTTTGACAGCCGTGAATTGCAACATCTTTCCATATCCGTACGGAACAAGCAAAAGGCAGCCATTACCCTGCCTGTACGCAATACAGACCGGGCAATTGGCACCACTTTGGGCCATATCATTACAAAAGAATACGGTGACCGCGGGCTGCCGGAAGATTTTATCCAAATTAACCTGAACGGTTCCGCCGGCCAAAGCTTTGGAGCGTTTATTCCAAAAGGCCTCACCTTATATCTTGAAGGCGACGCAAACGATTATGTCGGCAAAGGGTTATCCGGCGGAAAAATCATTGTTAAACCAGGAAACGGATGGCTGCATAATGAAGAACAGGCCATTATAGGGAATACCGCTTTCTTCGGTGCCACCTCCGGTGAAGCATACATCCGCGGAACAGCCGGCCAGCGGTTCTGTGTCCGCAACAGCGGTGTGCATGCCGTCGTAGAAGGAATCGGCGACCACGGCTGTGAATACATGACAGGAGGACGCGTTGTCGTGCTCGGTTCCATCGGCAAAAACTTTGCTGCCGGAATGTCCGGCGGAATCGCCTATATCTACACCGGCATTATGGGCGAAGATGAAGCTTTATCGCAAGTTAACCAGGAACTTGTCAGCGTTGAAGACGCCGAAGCCGATGAAGACATGCGCGAACTTTACCATATGATCCAGAAACATTACCAATATACCGGCAGCCCGATTGCAAAACGTATTTTGAAAAATTGGGAATGGTCTCTGCATCAGTTTGTGAAGATTGTGCCTCGCGAATATAAAGCGATGATGGAACTGATCCAATACTTCCAGGATCAGCAAATGCCGCTTGACGAAGCAAAACTGGCTGCATTTGAATTTAAAAAATCCGGGAAGAGCCTGCCGGCAATCGAAAAAGAAGCAGCTTTTCCGACTAAAGCAAAATAACGATAATCAATATTCATCCGTCAGCCGTCGGATGGATTTGTTGGGAGTGTGAGACATGCGCGGAACGACAGACTTTATTGACCAAAAACGTGAAAAGCCGAAAGAAATCGATGCACTCGAACGGATCGCAACATGGAAAGAGTACCAAAAACCTTTTCCGGAAGAGAAACTGAAAATCCAGGCATCCCGCTGTATGGAATGCGGCACCCCGTTTTGCCAGATGGGGGAATTAATCGGCCGGCAAACGAGCGGCTGCCCTCTTTACAATTTAATTCCGGAATGGAACACGCTTGCCGCTCAGGGAAAATGGGAAGAAGCATACTACCGCCTGCTTTTGACTAATAATTTCCCTGAATTTACTTCCCGCGCCTGCCCCGCCCCGTGCGAAGGGTCATGCACAGCCGGGCTGGTCAGTGAGCCGGTCACCATTAAAAGCATTGAAAAAGCGATCATTGACCGCGCCTATAAAGAAGGTTGGGTAAAGCCGAGAATCCCGCTGAAACGGAATGGCTTAAAAGTGGCTGTTGTCGGAAGCGGACCTGCCGGTATGGCGGCAGCCGATGATTTGAACCAAGCCGGCTATGATGTGACAGTTTTTGAAAAAGAAGATCGCTTTGGCGGGCTGTTAATGTACGGAATTCCGAACATGAAAATCGAAAAGCAGTATGTTCAGCGCAGAATTGACCTACTTCAGGCTGAAGGCATCGAATTTATAGCCAATACGGAAATCGGAAAAGATATTACCTTGGAAGAGCTTCAGGAAACATATGACGCTGTCCTGCTCTGCATCGGCGCGGAAAAGCAGCGTGAAATAGACATTCCGGGACGCGGGTTGAAAGGTATATATCCGGCGATGGAATATTTGAAAACAAGCACAAAACACCTGCTGGATAACGGCGGCAACGGTGAACCCCGCATTACAGCGAAAGGCAAAAAAGTGATTGTGATCGGCGGCGGGGACACCGGTGCGGACTGCGTGGCAACAGCCATCCGCCAGGGCTGTAAAAGTGTTGTACAATTTGGCAAACACGGCGAACTACCGAAAGAACGCCCGGAACATGAGCCGTGGCCTGTTAACCCATCCCTGTTTACGTTGGATTATGCTTACGAAGAAACGTTTAAAGCGTTCGGGGAAGACCCGCGGAAATATTATATCCAAACAACAGAATTTCTCGGCAATGAAGACGATGAAGTCACCGGTCTCCTCACCGTTCCTTTCACAGATGAGCCTGTTGCGGAGAAGCAACTTTGGAAAGCGGATCTTGTCCTGATCGCAATCGGATTTGAGGGTGTTGATCCTACCAAAGCGGCGGGCGCAGAACTCCAAAACGGGCGCATTCAAACACGCCCGGGAAGCTTTCAAACGAACCGTGAAGGCGTCTTTGCCGCAGGGGATGCGAAACGCGGCGCAAGCCTCATCGTCTGGGCAATGCAGGAAGGAAAAAAAGCAGCAAAAGAAATTGAATTGTATCTTGCGCAAAAAACCGCTGCCGCCCAGCTACCGTCTGTTTAACATTAAAATTAAAGAGGTTGCCCATAGCCTGTAAGACGGTTATAGGCAACCCCTTTTTTGTATGAAAACAAATATGAATAAATGGAAACACTTAAATTAACCCTCATCCTTATATTTTCCTGAATCCGTGGCGAAAACCTAATGAATGGCTTTCGTAGGCAGGTTTTCCAAGCTGAATTTCGAAAAATAACTGATTTTTTGTTCTATTGTATTTTGCTTCATTGGTAAGTTATGAATGTACACTATTTGAGCAGTTTTATGGCATGCCAATTTTCCAACATTTATTCTACATCACGCTGACTAACCTTTTTCGACCATCCCGCGTTATTTTAACGCCCGGTAAGCTTTCCAAATTTTTTGATGTGAGACCGGGAATGCGTACTTTTCAATTTCCCACGCCGGTACGCATTTCAACTCATCCGTTCCCTCTACCCGGTTTTTTATCTTTCCGCGGTAAACACGAATATCCCAAATTAAGTGGGTAAATACATGGCGGATTTCTGTAAAATAATCCGTTTCAAGCTCAGCTTCTATTCCGAATTCCTCAGAAAGATAATCTTTCAGCACCTGCCTTGCCGGCAAGAAGGAGCTTTCTTCCGTTTGGACAAATTCCCACATGTTTGCAAGCAGACCTTTACCCGGCCGTTTATGAATCACAATACGGCCGTCTCCATCCTCCAGTACCGCTGCAGCCAGCTGGATCTGTTTTTGTTTTTTTCCTTTTGATTTAACAGGGAGCACTTCTGTTGTTCCTTCAGCAAATGCCCGGCAATGGTCGCGGACGGGGCAAAGCAGACATGACGGTGATTTTGACGTGCAAACAAGCGCCCCCAGCTCCATTAACGCCTGGTTAAAAAAAGACGGGTTTTCATGTGAAATCAGTTTTCGTACGGCATCTTCAAAAATTTTCCGTGATGAAGGCTTGGCTATGTCTTCCCATACGGATAAAATTCTTGAAAGCACCCGCATGACATTGCCATCCACTGCCGGTTCCGGCTGGCCGTACGCAATACTTAAAATCGCGCCGGCAGTATAAGGCCCCACCCCTTTCAGCTTTGCCACTTCTTTAGGCGTTTTTGGCACAGTACCGCCGTATTTTTCCTGTACCTCTTTCACGGCAGTGTGCAGGTTTCGGACACGTGAATAGTAGCCAAGCCCTTCCCATTCTTTTAACACTTCATCTTCATCCGCATCCGCCAGCGCTTCTAGCGTCGGAAATTTTTCCATAAAACGCTGAAAATAAGGGATGACAGTATCCACCCTTGTTTGCTGCAGCATGATTTCCGACACCCAAATTTTATAAGGATCACTGTCGCGCCGCCATGGAAGATCCCGCATTTCCCTTTCAAACCAGGAAATTAAATCCTTTTGAAAGGCATGTATATCAAAACCTGTAAAATCGATTGGTAAATTTTTCTCCACTTTACATCCTCCAAATGATTGTTACATCCGCTTTTTGATGGGAAAAATATAAACGAGAAAATACTGTATTGTATTACTCATAACTGTTGCAATTCTTTTTAATTTACCATATGATGAAGGCATAATGAAAGAAATTAGCGCTTTACAACAGGACCAGAACCACTTTTAGGAGGAATAAGATTGGATACAGGAACCCATGTTGTAATGGGATTTGCACTCGGTGGTTTGGCAACATTAGACCCTGTAGTTGCACAAGATGCGGTTCATTTTCACAGCGTACTTATTGCCACGGTTTTAGGTTCACAGGCACCGGATATTGATACGGTATTGAAGTTTAAAAATAATGCGGTTTACATCCGCAACCACCGCGGCGTTACCCACTCCGTTCCCGCCGTTTTGCTGTGGCCGCTCGCCATTACGGCTGTACTCAGCATCTTCTTCCCGGGAACTGACGCGCTCCATTTGTGGTTGTGGTCGTTTTTAGCCGTTTTCCTGCACGTTTTCGTTGATATTTTCAACGCGTACGGAACGCAGGCACTCCGCCCGTTTACTTATAAATGGGTTGCTCTTGGTGTGATCAATACGTTTGACCCTTTCATTTTCACAATCCATGTCATCGGCTTGGTCGCTTGGGCGCTTGGGGCACAGCCGGGCGCAACTTTTCTGGCCATGTATTTTATTATATTCCTATATTATATCGCCAAATTCCTGGCCCGTCACGATGTAAAAAAAGCCGTTTTGGCCATTATCCCGGACGCGGAAAATATCATTATTTCACCAACAATCCGTTTTAACCAGTGGAAAATTGCGGTGAAAACGAAAGATGCTTATTATGTTGCAAAAGCATATAAATCAGATATTACCGTGCTGGATAAATTCAAACGGCTGCCTGTACCGGAAAATGACATTTTGCAGGCGGCAAAACAGGATAAAAACTTATCGTCTTTCCTGAGTTTTTCCCCTGTTTACAGCTGGCAGGTAAAAGAGTATGAGGGCGGCTACCAGGTCCGTTTTACCGACCTGCGTTACCGGACAAACGGCCATTATCCGTTCGTTGCCGTTGTCAAGCTCAATCAGGATCTGGAAATTACCGGTTCCTATACCGGCTGGATTTTCAATAAGGATAAATTGAAGAAAAAACTTGATGTCGTGCCAAGATAAGGTGCGTTTCCTTATGTTGCAAAATACGCATAATAACCGGTGCGGGGGCTTTTCCCGTACCGGTTATTATTATAGGAGGGCTGTAACATGCGCAATAAAGAAAAAGGATTCCCGTTTCATCGTGACAATAAATTTGAAGGTGAGCCGCGCGCAAAAGCTGAATATGCTTCAAAGCGCGCGGACGGCACAACCAACACCCATCCGCAGGAACGCATGCACGCTTCAAGCCACCGGGGGCAGTAGGGCAAAAAGGGCTGTTAAAAAGCAGGGATCATTGCTTTTGGCAACCCCTGTTCTGCTGCTGATCCGATTGGGAGTTTTCATTTTTTATTAGGGTCTCGAAAAGACCAATTCGCTCATGTTAAAACTTTCAAACTGTCTTAAGGCCCTTATAAAAGACATTTCTCAGGCCGGTTCAACTCGTTTTGTCCTTCCGGCATCAATTCCGCCTCATTTTGTCCTTTAGCGCCCGCCATGCTTATTCCTGCCGTCCCGCTTTCCTACATCCACTCCTTAAAACCTCATTTCACTTCTTTCAGCATCGAGATCGGCAGGGCTTCGATCGGTTTACCGCCGCTGATCCGGTAACCCCAGGCAAATACGCCTTCAATGTAGTCGATTTTAAAATAAGCGCCAGGATCCCCTTCGATCTCGTAAATTTCCCCTTTTTTAAAAGAAGCCGGATCGAGCAAATAAGACCTGGCCATTGCAATTTTCCGCTCCAGAACGGCAAATTCATTAACGATGCCAAGCTGCTCCGCTTTCCGCGCTTTCTCCGTCAATTGTGCAATTTCCTGCTTCAGTTCATACTCGCTCATTTCGCTGTACCTTTTTTCCATTTGTTCCATCCCCCTATTCCTGCTCCCGCAAATAACGTTCAATCATATCGAGCGGAAACCCTCTCCGATATAAAAACTGCTTTATTTTCTGTCCGTATTCATATCCTGACAAATTCCGGTATTTGCGCTTTGCTTTTTCCGCCTGCACCAAAAGCGCTTCCCACTCTTCTTTTTCCCCCTTCTCAAGATGGAGCCTTTCCATCGCCAATGCAATTATATCAGGCGGGTACCCTTTTCCTGCCAGCCCCTGCGCCACTTTTTGTTTTAAAAGTTTCTCCGAAAGCCTGGCGTGCTGCCTGGCCAGTTTTTCCGCATAAGCATAGGCTTGCTTCACTTGTTTCTCCGTATGAAATTCCTCAAGCGCTTTTTCAATAAGGTCTGGCGCAATACCTTTTTGCCGCAGTTCCATTTCAATTACAACCGGGCCTTTATACGTCGTATTCATTTGTGTGCGCACATAACTAGCGGCAAATTCCGCATCATCCAAGTACTGCATTTCATAAAGCTTTAAAATCACTTCCTGAATGACTTCAGGTGCAAAATCCTTTTTCTTGAGATCATCGCGAACTTCTTTTTCAGACCGCATCCGGTATGACAAAAACTGGATTGCAGTGTTGACCCCTTTTCGGACTTCATCCTGGGCCAGAATGGATTCGATATCGAGTTCGTTCAGTTCTTTCCCCTTTAAAAGTCGGAACCGCGCCAGCACTTCCTCATCAACACTGAAACGGTACTGGCCGTCCAGAAAAATATTGTAACGTTCTTTATTGTTTTTTTGAACAGAAATTTTTGTAATGACCGGCACACCAATACCTCCCTCGTCTCTTTATTTTACCATTCAAAGTGTAGGAAGCGTTAAATCGGGGAACACTAAATGAAAAAAGGAGGTTTTTGCAGTTGCCGAAAGACAAAAAAGTCCAAACAAAAAGCACGCTAAGAAGCATGCAGGAAGTAACCTATCAGAGAGAATTTAAAAAAGCGGACCGTGCCGGAGGGTATATGGACAAGGGGCGCAAATAATTACCTGTTTAAGAAAAACCTTTTGGGCAAAAAGTATGCTTGCGGGGCCTTCCGCAAAATGCTTGAAAGGGGTTTTCAGCATGGGCCGCGGGCATAAGCAGAAAACGCGCGATAAAAACAAAGCAACACTGCCGCAAGTACCGAAAAACATGAAAAGCGACGGGAAGGATATTGAATTTTCACGTGAACTTGCCGACCAGGACGATTTAGAGGCGCAAGCCCGTTCGGAAGCGGCGAAAAAAAGGGCAAAAAACAGAAGTTGACGGAGCAAAAGCGGGTGCCCGGCTGAGACCGGCTCCCGCTTTTTGTGGATATTGTGTATAATGCCTAAATTTCCCTATTTTCAAAAGCAGTGGTCTGTGCATAAAATTGTGCACATTTTTTGTGTATGAATTGTGGATATTGTTTATAACTTAAAATTAGCCTGAATTTCCTATGTTTTTCATGTGTATAAAACTGTGGGAAAATGTCACAGCTTCTGATCAGCCATTGTTTGTTTAGCGCTTGCAATCAGTTCTCGGATTGCTTCAGTATCGTCCTGCCTGAAAAGCTCGATAATTTTGCTGCCTGCAACGACGCCGGCACAGTAATTTGTTAGATGGCGGACATGTTCCGGTTTGGAAACGCCGAAGCCGGCAAGCACCGGTACCGGGCTGATTTCCGATAAGTAAGCCAAATAAGCCTCGATATTGTCGTGGAAACTCGTGCGGCTGCCGGTAGTGCCGGTGACCGTGACTGCGTAGAGGAAGCCTTCTGAACGAGCGGCAATTTCTTTCAGCCGATCTTTCGGGCTTGTAATCGCGGCAAGCCGGATCAGCGCAAGGCCACGCTTTTTCAGTTCCCCTGCAATGATCTCTTCTTCTTCAAGCGGCAAATCAGGAATGATCAGACCGGCAACGCCCGCTTCTACGCAGGAATCTGCAAATTTTTCCATCCCGAACGCAAAAATCGGGTTAAAATAAGTCATCAAAATAATCGGAACCTGCCTCGGATGGGCTTTTAAGTGGTCCAGCACTTTTTTGACCGTTGTGCCTTGTTTAAACGCGCGGAGGCCGGCAGCCTGGATTGTCGGGCCGTCTGCGACCGGGTCGGAAAACGGGATACCGAGCTCAATCGCCGTTGCGCCGCAGCTTTCTAAAAACCGCAGCTTTTTTTCGGTCTCCGCTAAACCGCCGTCCCCGGCCATAATATAAGGGACAAACGCTTTTTCATTACGGGCTAAAACATCTGCAAATGCCGCTTCCAATTTTTGTTTACCCATTCTTTTTCCCTCCCAGCAAGCGGCTGACCGCTTCAACATCTTTATCGCCGCGCCCCGACAGGCAAATCACAATGGAGTTATCTTTTCCCATTTCTTTGGCCAGTTTCAGCGCAAAGCTGACAGCATGGGCGCTTTCCAAAGCCGGAATGATGCCTTCCGTTTTGGAAAGCAGCTGGAAGGCTTCCAGCGCTTCTTCGTCGTTAATTGATGTATAAGTGACGCGGCCGATTTCTTTTAAATAGCTATGCTCAGGGCCAACACCCGGGTAATCGAGCCCAGCGGATACAGAGTAAGCTTCCTGGATCTGCCCGTCGTCATCTTGAAGCAAATACGTTTTCATGCCATGCAGAACGCCGAGCCTGCCATCGCTTAAAGAGGCCGCGTGTTTCCCGGTTTCAAAGCCGGCTCCCCCCGCTTCCACGCCGTACAATTTTACCATTTCATCCTGGACAAACGGATAAAACATGCCGATCGAGTTGCTGCCGCCGCCGACACAGGCGACAACCGCATCGGGAAGTCTGCCGGTCTGTTCAACGATCTGTTTTTTCGTTTCTTTCCCGATCACGCTTTGGAAGTCGCGGACAATTTGCGGGAATGGATGCGGTCCGACTGCCGATCCCATAATATAATGGGTGTCTTCTACATGGCTGACCCAGTAGCGCAGCGCTTCATTGACCGCGTCTTTAAGCGTGCCGCTCCCCTGCGTAACACTTTTAACCTTTGCTCCCAGCAGTTCCATCCGGAAGACATTTAATTTTTGCCGTCGGATATCTTCTTCACCCATAAAAATGAAACATTCGAGTCCAAGCAGCGCGCAAACGGTGGCGGTCGCTACCCCGTGCTGCCCGGCGCCTGTTTCGGCAACGACTTTCTTTTTCCCCATCCGGAGCGTCAGAAGTGCCTGCCCGACTGTGTTGTTGATTTTATGCGCCCCTGTATGGTTCAAGTCTTCGCGTTTTAAGAAAATTTTCGGACCTCCGCCGAGCTTTGTTAAGTTTTCCGCATAATAAAGCGGGGTTTCGCGGCCAACATATTGCTTCAACAATTCATTCAACTTCTGATGGAAGGCCGGGTCTTTTATTGCTTCATGATAGGCCTTCTCCAATTCATGAACTGCCGGCATCAGTGTTTCCGGCACGAATCTTCCGCCGAATGTCCCAAAGTGCCCGGTTTTATCGGGTTGTTTGTATGCTAACATAGCTGTCACGCTCCTCTAATTTTTGAAAAGCTTGTTTGGCTGCTGCCACAAAAGCTTTGATTTTTTCGGGATCTTTTTTCCCGTTTGTTTCCACGCCGCTTGAAACATCGACGATATGCGGCCTGACAGTGAGAATCGCTGTTTCAACGTTATCAGGCGAGAGCCCCCCTGCCAGCATGACCGTCCGCTCATTCGATAAATCTTTTGCCAATTCCCATTCAAAAGCTGTTCCACTTCCGCCGCGATATTTTCCACCCGGACTGTCCAAGAGCACAATATCGCAGCGGTAAGCTTTTAATGCGTCAATATCTGAAAGCGTTTGAACCGGAAAAGCTTTGATCACCGGATAAGGGATTTGGGCCGCTTGTTCCGTTGTTTCATCACCGTGGAGCTGGAGATAATCAAGGCAGGTCCTTTCTGCAATCTCCGCCATTCTTTCAGGGGTTTCATTGACGAACACGCCGACTTTTTCCACGTTTTCCGGCAATTGTTTTGCAATCAGCACCGCCTCATCTGGCTCAATTTTCCGTTTGCTTTCGGCAAAAACGAACCCGACCATATCGGCGCCCGCCGCAACAGCCGCCTGTGCCGCCTCAAGCGTTTGAATCCCGCAGATTTTCACTTTTCGTTTTTCCGGCACACCGGTGAGCCGTTTGACCGCTGCCAGCAGGTCTCCTGAGCGCATGAGCGTTTCACCGACTAAAATTCCTTTTGCACCGGCTCTTTCTACTCGAACAACGTCTTTCCGGGTGCGGATGCCGCTTTCGCTGATGATGAGGATTTCCGGATCATCGATTTTCCGTGCGAGCCGTTCAACAACGCCGAGATCCACTTCAAACGTCTTTAAGTTGCGGTTATTTATGCCGATAATGTCCGGACCCACTTGGAGCGCCGTCCCTAGCTCCTGTTCGGTATGCACTTCAAGCAACACTTCAAGCCCCTGGCCGCGCGCGTAACGATAAAGCTGTTCCAGGCGTTCCGGATTAAGTGCCGCAACAATCAGGAGAATGACGCTTGCGCCGTTTGCTCTTGCCCGGTCGATCTGGATTTCATCAATAATAAAATCTTTGCAAAGGACCGGTAGCCGGACCGCATCGCTTACTTCTTTCAAATCTTTGATCGTACCATTAAAAAAGGTTTCGTCCGTTAATACAGAAATCGCTCCGGCACCCGCTTTTTCGTAAGCAAGTGCCTGCTGAACCGGATCGACGACCGTTTTGATATCGCCTTTTGAAGGGGAAGCCCGTTTGATTTCGGCGATGATGCATGTTTTTTCCGCCTGCATAAACGTTTCATACAGGGAAGGGGCTTCCCGGTTTGCCGGCACGTACCTTTCTCCGGATGTTTTCAGGCGGGACACTTCTTTCTCTTTTTCGGCTAAAATTTTTTCCAAAAATGTCAAATCAAATCGCCTCCCGTGCCACATTGCTGCTGGCTTTCCTGAGCGCGCGCAGCTTTTCAAGCGCTGCCCCTGAATCGATGCTTTCTTGTGCTATCTTAATCCCTTCTTTCACCGTCTCCGCTTTTCCTGATGCAAATATGGCAAGCCCGGCATTGAAAAGCACCGTATCACGGTAAGGGCCTTTTTCACCTTTTAATACCGACAACAATATTTCACTGTTCTTTTGTGCATCGCCGCCACGGATTGCTTCGTTTGAATAATATGGAAGCCCCACATCTTCAGGCAACAGCGTAAATGTTGTGATCCTACCTCCGTCCAAAAGCGCTAAATGGTTTTCACCGGACAAAGAAGCTTCATCGAGATAACCAGCGCCGTTTACGACAAGTGCCCGTTTCCTTCCCAGATGACCGAGCACTTCCGCCATCGTGACAAGCTTGTCGCGGCGGTAAAGGCCGAGCAGTTGCGTTTCCAGATTCATCGGATTCGTAAGTGGCCCGATCAGGTTAAAAATCGTCGGTATCCGCAAATCTTTCCGGATTTTCATAATTTTCTTCAGGGCTGGATGGACATTCGGCGCAAACAGGAAGACGATGCCGATTTTTTCTAACAGGCTTTCAATTTCTTCAGCCGGAAAAGACAGCGAAATGCCGAGTTTCTCCAACACATCCGCGCTGCCGGTCTGGCTGGAGACGCTACGGTTGCCGTGTTTAGCGACTTTAATCCCGGCTCCGGCAAGCACAAATGCGGAAGTCGAGCTGATGTTAAAGCTGTGGCTGCCGTCTCCGCCAGTGCCACAGTTGTCCATAAGCCCGGAGACATTGCAGGGGATCGACACCGCTTTTTCGCGGATCACTTCGACCAGCCCGGCAATTTCTTCCGCTGTTTCGCCTTTAAACCTCAAGGTCGCCAAAAATGCGCCCTTTTCCCCTTCTGTCACTTCATCCGAGAACAGCGCCCGCGATGCTTCCCGCATTTCTTCAAACGTGAGGCCTTTTTGGGATAAAATTTTTTCAAGATATGGTTTCATATTGCTCATCCTTTCTAAGTTCGTGTAAAAAGTTTTTCAGCATTTGTTTGCCGGTTTCCGTTCCGATCGACTCGGGATGGAACTGAACGCCGCAGCACGGGGCGCTTTTATGTCTGACTGCCATGATTTCGCCGTCATCCAAAGATTCCGCAATAACTTCCAGCTCTTCCGGCACGGTTTTTTTATCAATCACAAGCGAGTGGTAGCGCATCACTTCAACCGGTTCAGGCTGGCCGGCAAACACGCCTTTTCCGTTATGCTGAATGAACGAAGTTTTGCCGTGCTTGATTTCTTTTGCTTTTGTGATTCTTGCCCCGAAAGCTGCGCCGATTGCCTGATGGCCAAGGCAGACGCCGAGGATCGGGATTTTCCGGTAAAGCTTCCGGACAACTTCGACCGAAATCCCGGCGTCTTCCGGCATACCCGGACCCGGCGATAAAACAATAGCTTCCGGCGCGAGCGCCTCGATTTCTTCTATGGTGATCCGATCATTCCGGAAAACCTCCACTTCTTCCCCAAGCTCGCACAAATACTGGTACAGGTTGTAAGTGAAAGAATCATAGTTATCGAGCAATAAAATCATTCGTCTGCACCTCCAAAATCGATCTTGCTTTATTTAGCGTTTCATCATATTCTTTTGCCGGATCAGAATCGTACACAATACCTCCTCCTGACTGCAGGTAGGCGGTGTTGTCTTTGATGAGAAGCGAGCGGATCGCGAGCGCGAAGTCGATATCACCGTTAAAGTTGATGTAGCCAACCGCGCCAGCGTACATGCCTCGCTTTTGCTTTTCCAGTTCATTGATTATCTGCATCGCTCGAATCTTCGGCGCGCCCGATACCGTGCCGGCCGGGATGCATGACACAAGCGCATCAATTCCGCTGAACCCGTCTTTCAACTTCCCCTGTACTTCCGAGACAATGTGCATCACATACTGGAACCGTTCAACGACCATATATTTATGGACACGAACGCTGCCGGGCACGCACACGCGGCCGAGGTCATTGCGGCTCAAGTCAACTAGCATTTTATGTTCGGCGAGTTCTTTTTCATCCTGGAGCAAGTCTTTCTCCAAATATAGGTCTTCTTCCGGCGAATCCCCCCGCGGCCGTGTGCCTGCAATCGGATTCGTGTAAACCATCCTTCCTTTTGCTTTGATCAAGCTTTCCGGGGACGCACCGAGGACGACATAGCTGCCGAAATCGAGATAAAACATATAAGGCGACGGGTTTGCCTTTCTTAATTTCCGGTAAAAATAAAACGGGTCGTGATCAATTTTCCCTTTCATGCGCTGCGAAGGAACGACCTGGAAAATATCGCCGTTTTCAATATATTTTTTCGCTTTTTCCACCATCCGCATATACACTGTTTTTTCGATTGACGGAACAAAATTGATCGGACCGTAGTCAACGAACGGCTCTGTTTCCGTCTGCGTAAAAATCGCTTTCTTCATGGCAGCAAGATTATTGTCAATGGCCTCCCCGTCTTCACCGGTAGAGACAAGGTAAACCGACTGGCTTTTATGGTCGTAAACCACAACATTTTGATACAACATCAAATGTAAATCCGGGATGCCGATTTCATCTTCCGGCACTTCACCGATATCTTCGTACTGGCGGATTGCGTCATATCCAATATAACCGACCGCCCCGCCGTAAAACGGGAAAGGAAGCGGAAGATCGAGCTTAGGCAGCAGCCTTTTGATAAGTTCGAGCGGCTTACCGTTTTTCTTTTCGTCCCGGCCTGACAAATGGTCAATCACCTGCAGCTCATCCGCCGTCCCAATGAATTCCTTCACCGGATCCGCTCCAATAAAAGAAAACCGGCCGTTGCTGTCATTCGGCAGCGAGCTTTCAAACAAAAATTTACGACTGCCATTTAATCTTTTAAAAATCATAACCGGCGTTAAAATATCGCCATTCAGTTTAATAATTTTGTACTGGAAGTTTATCTGTTCCATCATTCGCTCCCCCTTTATATTTGAAGTAAATAAAAATACGTCCTCTATCCGTGCAAGCATTGCTGCAAAGATAGAGGACGTTTTCCAACGCGGTGCCACCTCTTTTGAAAGGCTTTTAACCTTCCCGCTCATTCGGGTACGGAACGGATTTGCCGCTTTTATACCCTATCCCGGTAACGGGGGAAGCCGTGTTTCCCTACTTGTTGTTTCAGGAAACCTCTCGTAAGCCCATTCTGTAAAGGCAGACGTGCCGGACTCCCACCCGCGCCGGCTCTCTGGGACGCTGCTTCCTTACATACTCCTCTTACTCAACGATTTTTCTATTAAAAATATATTGTTGGTTATCGTAAAAATTGCTTTATTTTTTCCTTTAAACGCAAAAAGGGTTCCCGATCCATGTAAAGGACGGGGAACCCGCGGTGCCACCTTTATTGGCTTCTTCAGCCCGGCTTTGACGGTATCAGGGAAAACCTTAATACCTGCCTTTTGTAACGATAAGGCATTCGCCAAAGCCTACTCCAAAATCGTTTCGGTTTGGAAGCTCGGAAGCCCATTCACCTGCACATCATCACCGGTTTACACCAGCCACCGGCTCTCTTCGGAATCCATACAGGCTACTCTTCTTCTTCATCACCTGGAGTTTTCAATTGATTGATTATTATATTAATACTGAAATGGGGATATGTCAACCCTTATTCAAAAATTTTTTTAGCCCGTTTTTACATTCGGATAGCGGAACGAGATATCAAAAGCCGTTGCCTGCTTCAGCATGCTTTCCAGTGTGAGAAGGCATCAAAACTCCCTTTTTTATCTGTCCAGAAGCCATATTTTCTCTGATGCGGCCTTTTTCCTTTCTTAAAAAGCAAAAAAATCAAATACAGGTGCAATGACCCATTGATGAATCAAAGGGACGAAAAAATACAAAAACCCGGCTTCCGCACTAGGCAGAGAACCGGGGATTTAAATTAAAACTTATATTTTTTCACAATATCCTGCAAGTATTCTGCCAAGTAGGACAACGCCCTTGCCGAATCGGCAATATCGTCCATCGCCTTCAAATGGCTTTCAATAGAAGCGGCCATTTCTTCTGTTGCCGCTGCGTTTTCTTCGGCAATATGGGCAAGCTCATTCGCAGTTGACGTAACTTCCTGGACGGATGCGGAAATTTCTTCAGAAACAGCCGCCATTTCCTCAACCTGCGGCGTAATCTCTTTCATGTCATCCATGATCGTTTCGAATTTTTCGATCGTATCTTCCGAGCGGGCCACGCCGTCTTCTACATTTTTTGAAACCTTTTCCATTTCCCGCACGGAATCTTCCGTGTCGTTTTGGATTTTGGAAATCAAATTTTCAATTTCTTTTGTGGAATTTTGCGACTGGTCTGCCAGTTTTCTGATTTCTTCCGCTACAACCGCAAACCCTTTCCCATGTTCGCCGGCCCTTGCCGCCTCAATCGCAGCATTTAGGGCAAGCAAATTTGTCTGGGCGGCAATTCCTTTAATCACCTCAGTAATTTGGCTGATCTGCTTCGAATTTTCGTAAAGGGCCTGGATTTTCGTATTGGAATGGGTTACAGATTCGGCAATGGATCTCATTTGCGCCACCGTCTCACGCACAGATTCCCCGCCGGCTTTAGCATGCTCCAATGTCGTATTTGACAAGTTTGAAATCACCATCGTGCTGTCCGCCACTTTTTCCATTGCTTTTGCAATTTCCCCCATTGCCTGGGCGCTGCTTTCCGTCCCGTTCGTCTGCGTTTCCGCGCCGCTGGCGATTTGGGCGGCTGCGGTATTGATTTCATGGCTCACCGATGTCGTATTTTCCGCGTTGGCCTTCAGCTGATCAGACGAGGATACGACCATCTCCGCGCTTTTATCGACTTGGTCAAGCAAATCACGCAAGCTGTCCTGCATCTTTTTAAAACTTTCGGCCAGTTCGCCGACTTCATCTTTTCTCCGCACATCAATTTTCTCCGTTAAATTACCCCCGGAAATCTTCAGTGCAGCTTCTTTCAGGCGGCTGATCGGCTTTGTTACCGAACGGATGACAAAATAAGTTAATAAAGTGCCGAGGACAAGAAATATGAAAACGATAAGAATGGTTTTTTGGACAATCGGCTTCGCTGCGTGATCAATTTCATTTGAATACATCGTCCCGGCAATTTTCCATCCCGTAAGGCTGTCGGTTGTAAAAAACATTTGCCTTTCCTGGCCTTTATATGTATAAGTTGTGTGACCGGAAACTTTGCCGAATACGGTATCATATACTTTTTCTTTCGCGTAAGTGCCCGGTGTTTTCCCCGGCATCACAACATATCGGCGGGCTGAGTCAACCAGAACGGCATAGCCGTTTTGCCCGATTTTAATTTTTTTTGCCAATCGCTGGACAGCGCTCATTTTCATGTCCACAGCGACAACGCCGGATTGGTCTTTTGTCGTTTCCGCAATCGTAATTACTGTCTCTCCTGTAACTGCATCCTTATAAGGGGCAGTAATAATCACTTTTCCGGGATTATCCATAGCTTGCATGTACCATAGCCTTTGCCTCGGGTCGTAGCCCGACGGCAAATCGTTTTTCGGCCGGATAATCATCTTCCCGGATGCGGTGCCGACATAAACATTCAGGACATTCTCATTCAAATCGGCATATTGGCTGAACATATTCGTAATTAAGGATTGCTTTTTATAGGATGCGGATGAGATTTTTTTAGAAAAATAACTTACATCCTGCATCCGCGGTTGAATCGTGTCGCGCATAATCCCCTGCAAGAGTTTTACATTTTCTTCTGCATCACTGAGCATCTGCTTTTCAACCTGTATTTTTGCAGACTGTTCTGAAAAATATCCGATCAGTACAGATGGAATAAGCAAAATGGATAAAATGGATATAATCAATTTCACCTTCATATTCCACCGTACATGTTTTTTCAAAATGTTTTCCATCTGGTTCAACTCCTTTGGCTGATTTTTCTGTCTGTGCAGTCCCCTAATTTTTTTATCGTTTAGTATGATGGTTCATAAATAGTCCTTTTGCCCTATATTGCAAAAAGTGAAAAGAGGGAAGAAGGCCTACATTCCCATCACACCGCTTTTTCTTTTCAAATGTGAGGATTTTATGAACATATTTTCATCTCGAATTTAAGGCTGGACTTGGCAGGGAAAAAGCCGGCTGCCAATCTTGTCGATTACCGGAAAGAGGATTAAAACGCTTACTTCGTCAAAAAATACGGCGATTTTAAAATTATTTAATTTTTCCCTTTACATAAATAAAAACACCTGTTAGAATATTTTACACAGAGAAAGTTAACCCCATTGGAAAAAGTAATGATGAAGAAGGCGTATTTGCAAAAAGCCACAGAGAGTCGGTGGTTGCTGTGAACCGATGCTTTTGCCAATACAATGCCCAGCGCTTCTGAACTGGCCGGCTGAAATTGGAGTAGGCTGGACCCGGCACACGCCGTTATTTTGCCCAGAGGCTGCTTTTTCGCAGCAAAAGAGGGTGGCACCACGGTATATCACGTCCCTCATAACAAGGATCACCTTGTTATGAGGGCGTTTTATTTTTAATCTTTAAAAATGGAGGATTGACGCACACATGCTTTTTTGCAAGGAATCTTTATTCACACCCGGCCCGACACCTGTACCGGATCGAGTGAAACAAGCAATGAACCAGCCCATGGTGGCCCACCGCAGCGAAGTTTTTTCCAATAATCTCAAGCAGGTTGCAACCAGATTGATGCCGGTTTTCGGAAGCAAAGAACCGGTCATCGTCATAGCCGGCAGCGGGACATCCGCATTGGAAAGCGCCGTCTGCAACGTAGTCCATGAAGGCGACCATGTCGTTGTGGTTGTAACCGGGGTATTTGGGGAACGTTTTGCCTCCATTTGCGAGTCATACGGTGTCAATGTACACCGCCTCGATATAGAATGGGGAACCGCCTGCCGCCCGGAACAGCTTGAAACTTTCTTAAAAGGCCTGGAACACCCGGTCAAAGCCGTTTTTGCCACTTATTGTGAAACATCGACATCAGTTTTAAACCCGGTCAAGGATCTTGGGGCGGTCGTAAAACGGCTGACGGACGCGCTGTACATCGTCGATGGTGTCAGCTGTATCGGCGGCGTGCCGGTGGATATGGAAGAATACCAGATCGATATTCTTGTTTCCGGTTCGCAAAAAGCGCTGATGCTGCCGCCGGGACTTGCCTTTGTCGCAGTGAACAAGCGTGCCAAAGAAGAAATCAAAAACGGGCCGAAAAAACGGTTTTACCTCGACTTAAACCGTTATATCCAATCATATGATGAAGGGACGACAACGCCGTTTACCCCGCCTGTCTCAATGGTTTACGGCGCCAACGAAGTATGCCAAATGATTGAAGAGGAAGGTTTTGGCAATGTCATTAAGCGGCATGAAATTTTAAGGGATATGACCCGTGCCGGCGTGAAAGCCCTTGGTCTTCCGCTTTTAGTGGAAAATGATGCGGATGCCTCACCTACGGTTACCGCCGTCAAACCGGCTGACGGCAAAGCAAACGTGATCAAAAAATACTTACAGGAACATTTTTCTATGGCCATCGCAAGCGGGCAGAAGCAGCTGAAAGGGAAAATTTTCCGCATCGGCCATATGGGCTACAGCACCCCATTTGATGTTTTAAACGTTTTAACAGCATTGGAAATGGTTGTACACGAATTGGAAGGAAGAGATACATTTGGCATTGCGGTGAAAAAAGCAGAGGAGGTATGGAAAGCACATGTTTAAAATTTTGGTCACGGATAAAGTCAGCGAAGAAGGCCTGAAAAAATTATATGCACACAAAGATTTTATCGTCGAACATAAACCCGGGATCGCGCCGCAGGATCTGAAGGCAGTGATCGGACAGTATGACGGCCTGATCGTGCGCAACCAGACAAAAGTCACAAAAGACATTATTGAAGCGGCCGGCAATTTGCGCGTCATTGCCCGTGCCGGCGTCGGCGTCGACAATATTGATGTCGATGCAGCCACCAGAAAAGGAATCATTGTCGTCAATTCGCCGGGCGGAAATACCATTTCAGCAACAGAACACACTTTGGCCATGATGCTTTCCCTCTCCCGCAATATTCCTCAGGCCCACCGATCCGCTTCCAGGGGAAAATGGGAACGCGAAAAATTTAAAGGCGTCGAGCTTTTCAAGAAAACGCTCGGCATCATCGGAACAGGGAAAATCGGCACAGAGGTTACAAAACGGGCAAAAGCATTTGAAATGACGGTACTCGGTTATGACCCGTACTTAACGGAAGAACGTGCTAGCAAGCTCGGCATTAAGAAAGCGACGCTTGATGAAATTGCCGCGCAATCCGATTTTATTACCCTCCATACGCCGCTCATGAAAGAAACAAGGCACATGATCGATGAAACATTTTTGGCGAAAACGAAAAAAGGCGTACGCATCATCAACTGCGCGCGCGGCGGGCTTGTCGACGAGCAGGCGCTCCTTAAGGCGCTGAAGGAAGGCCGTGTCGCCGGCGCCGCTTTGGACGTATTTGAGAAAGAGCCGGAAATCACGCCGGGGCTTTTAGAACTGCCGAATGTGATTGTCACGCCGCATCTGGGCGCATCGACCCAGGAAGCGCAAATCCGGGTGGCCGTCGATGTCAGCGAAGAAATCATCAATATTTTTGAATCACAGGCAATCCGAAACGCCATCAATATGCCGCAGACTTCCGGGGAAAACTGGGAACGGATGGAACCGTACCTGCTCCTCGGCGAACAGGTGGCACAACTCGGCATCCAATTGCTTCGTGAAGCGCCGGAAAAAATTGAAATTACGTATGCCGGCGACTTGCTCGAAGAAGATACGAAGCTGTTGACGAGAACAATCATTAAAGGCATTCTCAGCCACCATCTCGGCAGCACGGTCAATCTTGTCAACGCCCTCCATCTGTTGAAAGAGCAGGGGCTGACTTACAACATCCAGCGGAATGCTTCGTTCAAGGGCTTCTCCAATTATTTGGAACTTTCGCTTTACAAAGAAGGCAAGCAAGTCAATATCGGTGCTTCGATCATCAACGGATTCGGCGGCCGCATCGTCAAATTAAACGATTACCGTGTCGATATCCGGCCGGAACAGCATCTGCTTTATATCCGGCATCTTGATATTCCGGGCATGATCGGCCAGGTCGGCTCAATCCTCGGCGATAATGACACGAATATCGGCACAATGCAGGTCGGCCGGAAAGAAATCGGCGGTGAAGCCATCATGGTGCTGACTTTAGATAAAACCGTCAGCCGCAAAGTGCTGGATCAACTAAGAGGTCTGATCGGCATGAAAGATGTCCAAATTTTAGAACTGACAACAGGATATACCTTTCAGGAAGAGCCCTTTGTAGAGGTGTAATGGGAAAAAAGCATTCACGCAGTACAGCGTGAACGCTTTTTTTGAATGGGAATGGACACATTTGAATACGACAAAAGTCCAGCCCGCTTTTCTGTCTCTGCTTACTGTACTTCCATTCGCAGATCGCCGGCTTTCGCCCATCCAAGTACTTTCAGGAAATGGTAAATGCCAAGTGTCGTAAAAATCGGCAAGATAATGCCCGATGCCACAAAGGCAAGCAACACACCGACGCCCTGGTTCGCCAAGATATTCAGTGGAGCGATCAAAGAATTCAAGCCAAGCCCGCCGAGTTCATACGGTACTTTCAAATGGAACGCCATCGTCGCAACCGGTGCGCAAATGAGCGACGAAATAAATGGTGGAATGACAAGGCGCGGATTTTTGATCAAATTCGGGAACTGTACTTTTGGTGTAATCAACGATTGGGCAATGTTTCCGCCCCAGTCATTCTGCTTCAACGACATTGCCGTGAAACCAACAAATTGCACTGTACATCCGATCAGAGCGGCTGCGCTCGAAACCGGGTCAAGCTGCAACGCAATCGCAAGTGCAGCCGAAGATGACGGCGACATCAAGAGAATGCTCCAAACAAGCGATACAACCATCGAACCTAAAAGTGGTGAACCTTGTACAGATGTAGTGATTTCCCCGCTCAGCCATTGCAAAAACGGTGTTGTCACAGCAGCCAGCCCGGCTCCGGCAACTCCGCCGACAAGAATAGACGCAAACGGAATAGCCATCATATCCAGCTTCGTTTTTCCTGTAATACGTTTCCCAACCCAGGTTGCAACAACAGCAGCCAGCACCGCGCTGACAGGCTGGCCCGTTGCGATCGTAATTAAACCATCCGATGTCGTGTGAATTGCATTACCGCCAACCGCCGCGCAGGCCATTGCGCTGAAAATAACCAAAGTATTGCCGCCGAGCTGGTATGCGACACCTGCACCAATCGCCGGAGCGAGCAGCGATTTCGTAGCGGCACCGATCGTAAGAAATCCGTCCCAGCCTAAAAATTTGCCAAATGTTTCAAATAATAGACCAAGCCCCAAAGTCACCAGTACTGCGTTCGCAATCCCTGCAGACGCCTTATAACTTCGATCAATGATGTAATCTTTTGTAGCCTGTTTCATCTTCCCCACTCCCATATTGTTGTTATAATATTCTGTAATCGTTACCCGAATAAAAAACCAACTGCAATAGGCGCTTTTATCTGTTTGGGCGCCTCATTTTTGGATGGTTGGCGGACTAAAACAAATCTAATTGTGTGAATATGTCAACACCGCTTCAGTATAAGAGAATGATGTGCAAAATTTCAGATTTAAGAAAATATATCATCCAGGTCTGCCCCTTTTTGCTTTGATGTTGAAATATTACATCAATTAAAAAATAAAGTCAATCTTATATTTTATTTAAAAATATTATTTTTTAACATTTTTTATCCTACTCGTAACGGTTTGCGCTCTTGTTCCGTTTAATATAAACTATTTCAACAAAGTAAGCTTGTTCGTTTTTCTCACCAAAAATTTCTTGTAAAGTTTTCACTTAACCTAATGCAAGCGCCATTTTTTTGAAAATTCATTTTTCGTATGTGATAAAATATGCCATACAAAAAAGGCATGGCGGTGCATGCCTTTTTTGCTTACATAAAAATAGTTTTGAGATCTGTCACATTTTCAAAAATATAATCGGCGCCATGGGCTTCAAATTCAACCCTTGCCTCTTTGCCGGATAAGCCGGTTAAAATCCCGGCAAAAACGCAGCCCATTTTTTGTGCTGCCAAAAGATCAGCAAGTGAATCGCCGACGATTAAAACTTCTTTTCCGTTTTCAAGCGGAAGCGGGGTGTTCACACAATCACGGACAGAGGTCTGCTTTCCTTCTAAAGCGAACAAATAGGTGAAAGGATTCGGTTTTGCAAGCGGGGTGGCGCTGCCCAGTTCCCCTTCCGCCTTTAAAACTTCGTCCGCGGTCACAATATGGTTTTCATCAAATAAAGGCAGCCAACCCAGCGCGCGGAACGGCCCGTACGTTTCCAGCTGCGGCCTCCCCGTCCCGACGCCGAGGTTCAATCCTTTTTCCGACAGATAAGAAAATAAATCAGCAATCTCTTCCGGCCCGGCAAGCGGAATTTCTTCTTCCAAAAATCCTTTTTTCCCGGTTTGAACGCTTGGTTTCCCGGTGGAAGCAAGAATATGTTGGTCACCAACATACCATTCTTGGGAAGCATGTTCACACACAGACCAGAGCGCACCCTTTCTCCCAAGCGCTGTGCCGGTGATGCCGAATTTTTCAAAAGCAAGCTGATCCAATACCTTCAGCAAATCCTGTTTTGTTTCCGGCCTTCCCGCAAAATCTTTTAAAAATACCCCAAAATCCGTGGATACTTGATAGTTTGCAAGTATTCCGCGGATATCGCCTAGCACCTCGTAATCGATCTCGTGCGTCAGCCACTCCCGGATTTTGCCGGCCTCTTTTTCCTTAATCTGCGAAAGCAAGTGCAATAGCTGGCAAGTGAACGTTAAATAGATCATGTCCCAATTGGCGTTCATGCCTTGTGATTTTAGATGCCGGAGCACCTGGTCGTTTCGGAAAACTTCAGCCCGGATGCGTGTAATTTCTTCATCCGATAATGTGGTTTTAAATTTTTCCGGTGCAAGCCCTAAATAATGGCTGCTATGTATCATTTCCCAAACGGTTAAGCCCGAAGCGTCAAAATAGCGCTCTTCGCTTAGCAAAACACCGTCCACATCAAATAATACCGTTCGAATCATCTCTTCACCTCTTTCCAACATTAGTGTAACAAAATATTGCGTTTTTTCATATATTTTTTGAAGACTTTGTTAGCAAAACTGGGAAATGCGCAAAGAAAAGGCGCCTTGGGCAATATAAAGGTGAATGTCGCCTTAATATATTGCACCGGTTCGGCGCCCCGCTTTCTATAGTGAAACAAGCTTATGTTTTTTTTTGCCTGCCATTGCCAGCCGTTTGAAGTAGGAAATTTTATCCAGATCGGCATTTCCGCCGCTGACCACGATGCCGATATGCCTGCCGGGCACGCCCAGTTTGCCGCTCAATACGGCCGCAAATGCCGCGGCACCTGCACCCTCGACAAACATCTTCTCGCGCTCTAGCATATAAATAATGGCTGTGGCAATCTCTTCGTCGCTTACGATGACAATATCATCCACATACCGGCTGATCAGCGGAAAAGTAAGCTCCCCAGTTTCTTTGACGAGTATGCCGTCCGCGATGCCCGAGACATGGGCAAGCCGCCCGCTTCCCATTCCTTTAAAAAGGTTGTAGGCAGACGGAGCCCCTTCCGATTGCACCCCGATGACCCGGATTTTTGAATCATAATTTTTCAGCATGCAGGCCATGCCGGCAATCAAACCACCACCACCGACAGGAATGACCACGGTGTCGAGGTCGGCGCACTGCTGGATCATTTCAAGTGCAATCGTACCCTGGCCGGCCATCACTTCATAATCGTCAAAAGGGTGAATAAACGTTGCACCGCTGATTTGCTGGTCTAAAACAGCAGCTTCATAAGCTTCTTGAAAAGATTCGCCGGTCAACACGACTTCCGCGCCATACGCTTTTGTCGCCATGACTTTCGCGAGCGGCGTTTTTTCTGGCATATAAATTTTCGCTTTAATACCCTGCTTCGTTGCCGAAAAAGCCACCCCCTGCGCATGGTTGCCGGCGGACGCAGCAATCACGCCGTTTTTCCTCGCCGCACCGGACAGGTTCGTAATCTTATTCAGCGCGCCCCTGATCTTAAAAGAACCGGTGCGCTGCAAGTTTTCCATTTTAAAATATAATCTCGTTCCCGCCATTTCATTGAATGTCGCCGATTGGTTCAACGGCGTCCGGTGCACGATCGGCAATAAATTTTCAAACGCTTCTATAACGTCTTTCGTTTGTAAAGAATCCCCATTGTCCTTTTCACACTCCTACTTGTGCTGACGCTTCATATTTTGAAATTTCATCTTCAAGCAGCAATGTCAGCCCGATTTCATCCAGTCCCTTTAACAGCATATTCTTCTGGTACGGATCAATGTCAAAATGAATGGCTTTTTCCCCATTTAATACCACTTGTTTTTCAAGATCCACCGTCACATACAGCGATTGCGCCTCTGCAGCCTCCATCAGCTGCTTAACTTCTTCTTCCGGTAGCATAACCGTTAATATCCCGTTTTTCAGGCAGTTGTTGTAAAAAATATCGGCAAAACTCGGCGCGATGATCACTTTAAATCCGTAGTCCTGCAGGGCCCACGGCGCATGCTCGCGCGAGGACCCGCATCCGAAATTTTCTCCCGCAATCAGAATAGATGCGCCGGTGTATTTCGGGTCGTTTAAAGGAAAATCACCCCGTTTTTCCCCGTTCTCATCAAAGCGCCAATTATAAAACAAGCATTTCCCGAACCCTTGCCGCTCAATTCTTTTTAAAAATTGTTTTGGGATAATTTGGTCGGTATCAACATTTTTCCTGTCCAAAGGGAATACGAGGCCAGAAAAAGTTTGAAATGGCTCCATTTGCTTTTGCCCCCTTTACATGATTAATGCGCCGGCTTGATCCAGTTTCCTGACATCGACAAATTTGCCGTAAATCGCAGCAGCCGCTGCCATGGCCGGGCTAACGAGATGCGTTCTTGCGCCGGCCCCCTGCCTGCCTTCAAAATTCCGGTTCGATGTGGAGGCGCATCTTTCCCCGGCCGGAACGATATCATCATTCATGGCCAGGCACATGCTGCATCCGGATTCGCGCCATTCAAACCCGGCTTCTATAAAAATTTTATCCAGCCCTTCTTCTTCCGCTCGGGCTTTCACGCTTTGCGAACCAGGTACAACTAAAGCGCGGACCCCTTCTCTGACGTGCCGGCCCTTTACAATTTCTGCAGCCGCCCTCAAATCGGCAAGGCGTGAGTTTGTGCACGATCCGATAAACACATGCTGGACGGGAATATCGGTAATTTTTGTCCCCGGTTCGAGGCCCATATAGCGCAATGCTTTTTCAACCGCCTGGCGTTCACCCGGATCATCGATTTCCGCCGGATCCGGCAGTTTTTCGCTGACCGGCAGGCACATCGACGGGTTCGTTCCCCATGTCACTTGCGGTTCGATTTCGCTTGCATCCATTTCAAGCGTGCGGTCGTAAACCGCCCCTTCATCCGATGCAAGCGAAAGCCAGTAAGCCGCTTTTTCTTCAAAATCTTCTTTCGGCGCGTATTTTCTCCCTCGCAAAAACGAAATGGTCGTTTCATCCGGGCTGATGAGACCTGCCCTGGCACCGGCTTCAATCGACATATTGCAGACGGTCATCCGCTCTTCCATTGATAAATTACGGATTGCCTCCCCGGTGTATTCGACAATATAACCGGTTCCGACGCCGATGCCGAATTTTGCAATAATGGCGAGGATTAAGTCTTTTGCCGTGACGCCCGGACCGAGCTTGCCGTTGATTTTAATTTGCATCGTTTTCGGCCGCTTTTGCCAAAGTGTCTGTGTCGCCAAAACATGCTCGACTTCGCTTGTACCTATGCCGAACGCGATCGCGCCAAACGCGCCGTGCGTTGATGTATGGCTGTCCCCGCATACAATCGTTTTCCCCGGCTGTGTCAGCCCGAGTTCAGGCCCGATGACATGGACAATCCCCTGATCCGGATGATTGATCCCAGCGAGAGGAATGCCAAATTCCTGGCAGTTTTTTTCCAAAGTTGACATTTGTTTTTTCGAAATCGGGTCTTTTGAGATCCTGCCCCTTGTTGTGGCAACATTGTGGTCAACCGTTGCAAACGTCAAATCCGGCCTTCTCACTTTGCGGTTATTCATTCTCAGCCCTTCGAACGCCTGCGGGGAAGTAACCTCATGGACCAAATGAAGGTCGATATAGAGGAGGTCCGGCTTCCCTTCTTCTCGGTGGACCAAATGGTTTTCCCAAATTTTGTCGATAATCGTTTTCGGTGCCATCGTATCACTCCCATCCGTTGCTTTTTATTGTCTCCATATGTCATCCGCGGATGACGCCCCATTAAACTCCGGAAATCAATTGGAAACGCTGGACGCGGCTTCACTTTCGCCCAATTTTTCTATCAGCCTGCCGGCCAGTTCATCCGTGCCGACGATTTTGCCGTTCGGAACTTGCAGGTCACCTGTACAATATCCGGCTCTAAGCACGCCATCCACCGCTTTTTCAATTGCCTCGGCTTCTTTTTCAAGCCCGAACGAGTAACGCAGCATCATCGCGGCCGATAACACTGTGCCAAGCGGGTTGGCTTTTCCCTGGCCGGCAATATCCGGCGCCGAACCGTGGACCGGTTCATACATGCCGAACCGGTCGGAACGGAGGCTTGCTGAAGGAAGCATGCCAAGGCTGCCGGTAATCATTGAAGCTTCATCGCTTAAAATATCGCCAAACATATTTTCAGTGACAATGACATCGAATTGGCCCGGATTTGCAATGAGCTGCATCGACGTTGAGTCAACAAGCATATTGCGTACTTCCACATCCGGATATTTCGCTGACGTCTCCTCAACAATTTCCCGCCACATTCTGCTCGATTCCAGCACATTTGCCTTATCTACAGATGCCAGTTTTTTTCTTCTGATGCGCGCAAGCTGAAATGCTTTGTCTACGATCCTTTCAATCTCTTCTCTCGTATATTGCAGCGTATCCACAACCTCATGCTGTGCCGGGCCGCGCCTTTCGCTAGGGCGCCCGAAATATAAGCCGCCGGTCAGTTCCCTGACAATGACAAGATCCACATTTTCCACAAATTCCCGTTTTAACGGCGATGCCGAAAGGAGAGGCGCGTATGCTTTTACCGGGCGCAAATTTGCAAACAGCCCCATTTCTTTTCGGAGACCGAGCAGCCCTTTTTCCGGGCGGAGGGAGGCCGGATTATGGTCCCACTTCGGCCCGCCTACCGCACCGAGCAGAATCGCATCGCTCCTGCGGCAAATTTCAAGTGTTTCTTCAGGGAGGGGCGTGCCCGTTTCATCAATTGCCGCGCCGCCGATCAGCCCTTTTTCAAAAACAGCTTCATGGCCGTAACGGCCCAACACATTTTTTAAAACGCGGATCGCTGCGTCCATGACTTCCGGCCCGATTCCATCGCCGGGCAGAACAGCCATTTTCATTTCCATTGTATTTCCTCCCCGTGTGATCATACCTGTACTTTGTTTCTCGTTTGCTGTTCCATGGCAATCGCCCGATTAATCGCATTTAAGAAAGCTTTTGCCGAAGCTTCCAAAACGTCCTGGGCAGATCCGCGGCCTCCGGATTCAAACTGCCCGTATTTGACTTTGACAAATGCGTCAGCCAGCGCATCCTGCCCGGAGCCGACCGACTGCAGTTTATAGTCCTTCAATTCGATCGGGCCTTCAAACATCTTGCTGATTGTGTGGTAAATGGCTTCAACGCTGCCCGATCCTGTTCCGGCTTCTTCTGCCAGTTCCCCTTCAGGCGTTTTGATCCGGACAGTTGCCGTCGGGATGTTCAGCGTGCCGTACTGTACCTGCACGTTTTCCAGTTCATATTGCGGCGTATCCGCCACATCGGTTTGTTTATCGGCTAAAATCGCAAACAAATCATCGTCGGTGACTTCTTTTTTCTTGTCCGTTAACGCTTTGAAAGCTTTAAACGCTTCGTTCAGTTTTTCCTGGTCAAGGTCAAAGCCGAGCTCCGTCGCCCGTTCTTTGAAGGCATGGCGGCCGGAATGCTTGCCGAGCACTAGCCTGTTGCTGGAGAAACCGACCAGTTCCGGCGTAATGATTTCATAAGTCGAAGCTTCTTTTAACACGCCGTCCTGGTGAATACCGGATTCGTGGGCAAATGCATTGGCTCCGACAACCGCTTTATTGCCCGGAACGACCATACCCGTTAATTTGCTGACCAGCTGGCTCGTGCGTTTGATTTCGTTTAATTTCAGGCCGGTTGTTGCCTTGTAATAGTCTTGGCGGATGTGAAGGGCAACTGCGACTTCTTCGAGCGCCACATTACCGGCCCGTTCACCGATGCCGTTGATTGTCCCTTCCACCTGGAGGACGCCGTGTTCTACTGCCGAAAGCGTATTGGCTGTGGCCATCCCAAGATCGTCATGGCAATGGGCCGATAAAATGACTTTGTCAATATTCGGGACATGCTCGCGCACATAGTCGTACAGCGCGCCATACTCTTTCGGCGTCGTATAGCCGACTGTATCCGGAAGATTGATAACATTTGCGCCGGCATTGATCACTTCCGTAATGATGCGGACGAGAAAATCTTTATCAGACCTCGTTGCATCTTCCGCCGACCATTGCACAACCGGAAATTTTTGTTTTGCATATTTTACGGCTTCGACTGAATCGTAAACGACTTCATCCGGGGTTTTTCTCAGTTTGTACGTCATATGGATGGGCGAAGTTGCCAAAAAGACATGGATTCTCGGTTCAGCAGAGTGCTTTAAAGCATCCCAGGCCGCATCAATATCGCGTTGGTTTGCCCTTGCCAATCCCGTAACAGAGCTGTTTTTCACCGTTTTTGCGATCGCTTCAACCGCTTGGAAATCCCCTTTGGAAGAGGCAGGAAACCCCGCCTCAATAATGTCTACTCCAAGCCTTTCCAACTGCTTTGCGATTTCGAGCTTTTCCGCCATATTCAGATTGACGCCTGCGGATTGTTCCCCATCCCTTAAAGTCGTGTCAAAAATATTAACCTTTCGCATTCACGACCACTTCCTTTTGCTTAATCGGATTTTTGACAAAAGGCATTAATTCACGCAGTTCTTCGCCTACTTTTTCGAGCGGATGATTTTGCTCGCGGGCATTGATGGCATTGAACATCGGCCTGTTCGCCTGGTTTTCAAGGAGCCAACCCTTTGCAAACGTGCCATTCTGGATATCTTTCAATACTTCTTTCATGCGCTGTTTCGTTTCTTCGTTTACGACCCTTGGCCCGGAGACAAAATCGCCCCACTGCGCCGTGTCGGAGATGGAATAGCGCATGTTTTTTAAGCCGCCTTCGTAGATCAGATCGACAATCAGCTTCATTTCATGGCAGACTTCAAAATAGGCAAGTTCCGGCTGATATCCGGCTTCTGTTAACGTTTCAAAGCCGGCTTTGATCAATGAGGTCAAACCGCCGCACAGCACAGCCTGTTCGCCAAACAAATCGGTTTCCGTTTCTTCTTTGAAGGTTGTTTCAAGCACACCGGCACGGGCAGACCCGATCCCTTTTGAATAAGCAAATGCCAGGTCTTTTGCATCACCGGTTACATCCTGATGGACAGCGACAAGCGCAGGCACCCCGGCCCCTTCTTCAAATGTACGCCTGACCAGATGCCCCGGTCCTTTAGGCGCAACCATAAAGACATCTACATTTTCAGGAGGGATAATTTGGGTAAAATGGATATTGAATCCGTGTGCAAATGCCAGTGCATTGCCCGCCTCAAGTCCTACTTCCACCTCTTCTTTATACACTTTCGTTTGCTGCTCATCCGGCAAGAGCATCATGATCACATCTGCTTCTTTAGCTGCTTCTTTAACAGATTTTACGGAAAAACCATCCTGTGCGGCACGTTCAAATGATCTGCCAGGTCTTACGCCCACTACAACATCAAAGCCGTTATCACGCAGGTTTTGCGCATGGGCATGGCCTTGCGAACCATAGCCGATAACCGCGATTTTCTTTCCCTTTAAAACGGCTTCCTGGATATCTTTGTCGTAATAAACTTTTGCCATTGTGAATCTCTCCTTTTTGAAAATTTTTTATTTTAATAGTGAATAAGAGCTGAGATCTGTTACTTGTTTTTGCGAGCCACGTAGGAATGCGGTCAGGCCGGTGCGGACCATTTCCTTGATGCCGTATGGTTTCAATAAATCAACAAGCGCCTCCACTTTTTCGCTGTCTCCGGTCACCTGGATCGTGACGCTTTCACGGCTCACATCAATGATCGATGCCCGGAAAGGTTCGACCAGTCCGCCGATTTCGCTTCTTGTCTGTGCGGTGCTTAATACTTTAATGAGGGCAAGCTCCCGCGAGACAATCGCCTGGTCCGTAATATCCTGAACCTTGATGACATCAATGAGCTTGTTCAGCTGTTTTGTCAGCTGTTCAGCCTGCCTGTCGTCTTCAACATTGACGACGATTGTCATCCGGGAAATGCCTTCCATTTCAGTGCGGCCCACCGTGATGCTGTCGATGTTAAACTGCCGCTTTGCGAGCACACCTGTAATTTTATTCAGCACGCCGCTCTGGTTTAACACGGTGGCTACAACAATTCTTTTCATGGCTTCACCCCCATCATTTCATGCAGCCCTTTGCCCGGCGCCACCATCGGAAACACTGCTTCAAGCCTTTTCACCCGGCAGTCGACAAGTACGGCTTCATCATCCTGCAGCACCTTTTTAAGCGCAAGCTCAAGTTCTTCATTGTTTGTGGCGCGGATGCCCCCGATGCCGTAACTTTCTGCAAGCTTTACAAAGTCGGGCTGTACCGGAATGGTCGAGTATGAATACCGTTCTTCATAAAACGATTCCTGCCATTGGCGCACCATCCCGAGATATTGATTGTTGACAATGAAAATTTTAAGCGGCAGATTCAATTCTTTTACAACCGCAAGCTCCTGCAGCGTCATTTGGAAACCGCCGTCTCCGACAATTGCAACAACTTTTTCGTCCGGACAGGCAATTTGTGCGCCGATCGCTGCCGGGAACCCGAATCCCATCGTGCCGAGCCCGCCTGATGTAATCCATTTGTGCGGCTTTTCAAAACCGTAGTATTGCGCTGCCCACATTTGGTGCTGGCCGACATCAGTGGAAACAATCGCATCTCCGTTTGTATAATGATGGATTCTTTTAATGACATGTTGTGGGGACAGCTCCTCATCGTTATCTTCATACCAAAGCGGGTAATTTTCGGCGTATTCCTTCACATGTTGGACCCATTCATCTGTGCCGTTGTTTTGCAGATCTTCAGCACAAATTTTCAGTAGTGCTTCTTTTGCATCCGATACGATCGGGATGTCTGTTTTTACGTTTTTGCCGATTTCAGCCGGGTCGATATCAATGTGGACCACCCTTGCATTCGGGGCAAAATGGGCTAAATTACCGGTAAGCCTGTCATCGAATCTGGCCCCGATATTAATCAAGAGGTCGCATTCGCATATCGCCATATTTGCCGCGTATGTCCCGTGCATGCCGCCCATTCCGAGAAAGAGCGGATGGCTAAACGGAAAACTTCCAAGGCCGAGCAGCGTATTGACAACCGGAATATGGCATTTTTCCGCAAATTTGATTAAAAGATCGGACGCCTTCGCATGCAGGATTCCCGCGCCTGCCAAAATGACCGGTTTGCTGGAATAAGAGACGGCTTCCATCAGCTTTTTAATTTGGAGCGGATTCGGGTAAAAATTCGGCTGGTATCCCGGCAAGTAGACTTCCGGGCCTTCGCCTAATTCCACCGTTCCCTGCTGGATATTTTTCGGAATATCGACGACAACCGGGCCCGGCCTTCCGGATTTCGCAATATGAAAAGCTTCTTTCACGACACGGGGCAAATCCCGCAAATCGCGCACCTGGTAATTATGTTTTGTAATCGGCGCCGTCATGCCGATGACATCGGCTTCCTGGAAAGCGTCGGATCCGATAACGGAAGTTGCAACCTGTCCAGTAAATACAACAAGCGGAAGCGAATCCATCATGGCATCCGCAATGCCGGTAATTAAGTTTGTTGCCCCCGGCCCTGACGTTGCAATGACGACACCCGGTTTTCCGGTAACACGCGCGTAGCCTTCCGCCGCATGAATGGCGCCCTGCTCGTGCCGGGTAAGGATATGCCTGATCGGTTTATCGTAAAGCGCATCGTAGATCGGCAATACCGCACCCCCCGGATAACCGAACATCACTTCGACCCCTTCATTGATCAGTAACTGGACAAGCGCTTCAGCACCACTACATTCCGCTGTTTTCACATTGCCATCCATTCTTGCTTTCGCACACACAATTTAACCTCCTATTCTGAAATACGCAGGCTCATTCGCTTTACTGTGATCTATCCCAATAAAAAATGCCTTTTCTCCTTGAAACCGGCAAATCGGATTTTGCCGGTTTTGCAGGGATGAAAAGGCAACTTTTCATGGTACCACCCAACTTCACGGCGTTCTTGCAAACGCCGCCTCATGCAGCATTCCTTACAGAATGTTGCTTTTTGTAACAAGTCGCCCACACCCGGCAGCCGACTCGGCAAACCCTAATAGGCAAAAAGCCGTTCAGATCCGCACTCAGAGGCGATGTCATGATTGGGGTATTGCCGGGCTCCCAGCATCCCCGGCTCTCTGAAAATACCTGATCCAATCACTTTGTCCCCGTCAACGTTTTTTGCGGTAATCCAATTTTCAAAACCCCGCCCGTATTGGCGGAAGTAACCAATGCAGAATACCTAGCCAAATATCCGCGAGTAATTTTCGGATCCGGCTGCACCCAATTTTGTCTTCTCCGCTGTAGCACTTCTTCAGGCACATGCAGTTCAATGCTTCTGTTGATTAAATCAATGGTGATTTGGTCGCCGTTTTCGACATAAGCGATCGGGCCGCCTTCTGCCGCTTCCGGAGAAATATGCCCGACGCAGATTCCGCGCGTCGCCCCGGAAAATCTCCCGTCCGTAATCAAAGCAACTGTCTTACCAAGTCCCCGGCCCATAATGGATGAAGTTGGCGCAAGCATTTCCGGCATACCCGGCCCGCCTTTAGGCCCTTCATAACGGATGACAACGACATGCCCTTCACGGACCATCCCGCTGTCGATCCCGGCCTGGGCTTCTTCCTGGGAGTCGAATACAATCGCCTCCCCGGTAAAGGTTTTAATGGACGGATCAACGGCACCAACTTTGATAACTGCTCCATCCGGAGCCAAGTTTCCGTACAGGATAGACAAGCCGCCGACAGGGCTGTACGGATTTTCTTTTGGCCTGATCACTTCCAAGTTTAAAATTTTCGCATCTTTCACATTTTCATAGATGGATTTTCCCGTAATGGTCAGCCGATCCGGATGAATGGCGCCTTCAATTTTGCAAAGTTCATGGATAATGGCGCTAATGCCGCCTGCGAGATGCACGTCATGCATCGAATAATCCGAGGCCGGCATAATTTTTGCCAGGTACGGTACCCTTTTGGCCACTTCGTTGATGCGTTCCAAATCATAGTCAATCCCTGCTTCATGGGCAATTGCCAGCGTATGTAGCACTGTATTGGTTGAACCGCCCATCGCCATATCAAGCGCGAACGCATCGTCAATTGCTTCTTCTGTCACAATATCGCGCGGGCGGATATCATTTTTAATGCAATTCATTAAATACTGGACAGCTTCCCGGATGATGCGGTGCCGTTCTTCCGACGTGGCAACGATCGTTGCATTGCCCGGTGGAGTAAGCCCAAGCATTTCCATTAAAGAATTCATTGAGTTTGCCGTGAACATCCCTGAACACGACCCGCAAGTCGGGCAGGCGCTCGTTTCCAGCATTCTCAATTCATCGTAACTGATTTTTCCGGATTTATGGGCACCGACGCCTTCGAAAACCGACGTCAGGGAAAGCTGTCTTCCATCCGGTGAGACCCCCGCTTCCATCGGGCCTCCCGAGACAAATACCGCGGGAACATTCGTCCTTACTGCCGCCATCAACATACCCGGCGTAATTTTATCGCAGTTTGGAATAAAAAATACCCCGTCAAACCAGTGCGCGTTGATGACTGTTTCGGCACTGTCGGCAATCAACTCGCGGCTTGGCAGCGAATACCGCATCCCGATATGCCCCATCGCAATGCCGTCATCAACCCCGATTGTGTTGAATTCAAACGGGACGCCACCCGCTTCCCTGATCGCCTCTTTTACGACTTCTGCAAACTTGTTTAGATGCTTATGCCCCGGGATAATATCAATATAGGAATTGCACACCCCGATGAAAGGTTTATCAAAATCTTCCGTTTTCAGTCCTGCCGCATACAGCAAACTGCGATGCGGGGCCCGGTCGATCCCTTTTTTGATCATGTCGCTTCGCATTCCATCACTCCCATTCCATCACCTTCAGGGGGCTTTTTTCCGCCCGCTGCGCCAAGTTTCTGCGATATTGTGCTTGAGCGAATTTTTAATATTCTTTAATTGTTGTCAATCATACGACTTTTAGGCGCAGAGGTCAACCCTTTTCCGTGAACTTTTTTGACAATTTTGATTTAAAAATCTATTTGTAAACGCTTCCATCATTTTCACGATAGTATTTTTATCATTTTAAATTTTTTATGTTTTTTCGAAATGACATTTTTCTTTTTATTGGATTTTAAAAGCATTTTCCCATTAAATATTGATGAGCATGAAATCCACTCCTGCCCGAGAGATCCCGCGCCACCGCTCTCCCGCTTACGCCCGGCAAATGGCGCGATCAACCAAAAAAATTTAACAGAAAAAATTTCTCTTACGCTGTTGACAGAAGGAATGTTCAGTGATAATCTTATTTTCAAACAATACAAAAAACAAAGTCGAGGACGGGAAGAGTAAGTTTGGGACTTGTTCCCCAGAGAGTTGGCATATTGCTGAAAGCCAATGTTCAAGCCCATTCCGAAGATCATCCCCGAGATGCAAAGCTGAAATTGCAGTAAGCTTTGACGGCAATTCCCCCGTTAGTTGAGGAACACGTATGATTGTACGTTGATGAGGTGCCGCATATTGTAATGCGGAATGAGGGTGGTAACGCGAGTAAACTCGTCCCTTTATCGGGGCGGGTTTTTTTATTTTCCAATACATTTCACATCAAAAGGAGTAGACAGATATGAAACGAAACGAAACATTATTTATCGGCTTTATGTTATTTTCCATGTTTTTCGGGGCCGGGAATTTAATCTTCCCTCCATTTCTCGGCGTCCAGTCGGGAACATCCTATTGGCCGGCGATGGCGGGCTTTATTGTAACCGGCGTCGGGCTTCCGGTTCTGGTTATCGCTACGGTATCGGTTGTTGACGGCGGCATCCAGGCGATCGGGAACCGTGTCCACCCGCTTTTCAGTACCGTTTTTACTGTCATTGTCTATTTATGCATCGGGCCGTTTTTGGCGATCCCGCGCAATGCAAACGTTGCTTACGAAATGGGTGTTAAACCGTTCCTTCCCGCTTCCGTCCAAAGTTCGCCTGTTGCTTTGCTGTTGTTCAGCGTAGTATTTTTCCTGCTTGTCTACCTGGTCAGTTTAAATCCGGAAAAAATGTCAAAATACCTCGGACGCTGGATTACGCCGGTATTGCTTGTAGCCATGGTGGTCCTTTGCGCTGTCGGCTTCTTTAAACTCGCGGGGCACCCACTCCAGGCACCGGCTGTGGATTATCAAACTGGTTCTTTCTTTAAAGGGTTTATTAACGGGTACTCCACGATGGATGCACTGGCTTCTCTGGCCTTCGGCATCGTCATTTTAACAGCGGTCAAACACCGTGGTGTGTCCAATAGAAAACAGATGACAGCTTATACATTAAAAGCCGGGTTTATCGCCGGCGCAATCCTTGCTTTAGTGTATGTCGCCCTTGGATTTATCGGGGCAAAAATGGCATCCGCCGGCACTTTTCAAAACGGCACGGACGTATTAACCGCAGTTTCCACACTGCTTTTCGGGGAAGCCGGAAAAGCGCTGCTCGGATTTATCTTTATGCTGGCCTGCTTCACAACAGTAGTTGGATTAACAACAGCATGCGGGGAGTATTTTTCAAATTTAATGCCGAAACTCAGCTATCATCAGGTGGTCATTGCCGTCACCCTTGTTGGTTTTACACTCTCGAATTTAGGCCTGAATTTGATTTTAAAATTTTCCGTACCTTTTTTGGAAATGGCCTATCCGATGACGATCGTGCTTGTTGTCCTGACGTTTTTCCATAAGCTTTTCCACGGTTCGAAAAAAGTGTACGGCTGCACATTGTTATTTACTGGCGTCTTTGCCGTCATCGAAGGGCTGGAAGGGTTCGGTATCCCGCTTGGCTTTGTACAGGCTTTCGCGCAAAAACTTCCGCTTGCCTCTGCTGGGTTGGAATGGGTCGTACCGGCACTTATTGGAGCTGCCGCCGGGCTTCTGCTAAGCAGGCTGGGGCACCATGCACCCGAGGCACAGCCGGTCCATTCAAAAGCAACGGAACAAAGCTTGTAACATGCCGCAAACGGCTGCTGCATTTATAGAATTTTAAAACCCCCGGGCCACTCCAAAATGGCCGCGGGGGTTTTAATACCCAGTTTCTTCTATAATATATATATCTTATAACAGTTGGATTTCCTTCTTTAATTCATCATATTTGAAATAGTCTTTTATGCCTGCTGCAAAGTTCCCTTCATTTCAGCCCTGTTATCAAAGGAAAGCTCCCTCATAACCATTTATTGCACAATTTCCGGGCGCAATCCGGTAATGACCATTTTGCAGCTCATCATTGAATTGCCGTCAATGATTTTAAAAATATGGTCAATGACATGCATTTCCATTTCCGAAATCCCGGAAAAATCCATAATCAGCGTTTGAATATGCAACCTGCCAACTTCCAGCAGCACTTTCTCTTCCCTATGAGCCCCTTTCTTCTTTACGAAGAATGCGTCCGCCTGTATTGATATTGTTTCCACTGATAGTGGATAAAGCACCCGATGCAGAAACCGAGGATCGCAATGAATGCAGCAAGTGCGACGAGAGCAGTAAACACATAGCCTGCAACGTTCCACCCGAGGCGAAAACTGATAAACCCGAGCGCCAGGCATGTTACGGCAATTTTTTGGTTAAATTGCTGCTGCTCCCAATCTTCCGGTATGTAGGCTTTCGGGTCTTTCCGCAAAAACAGCTTTGCCAGTTTCATCACCGGATTGAAGTGGAACAATAACCCTGCCAGGCCCGCAACGAGCGGAATCAACAAAAACCACTCCCGCCCGGACACCCAGGTTAAAACTACACTCAGCACAATCACCCATTGGTTTGCCCTTACCAATGGGCGAGGTATCGAACGCACCATTTCCGCCATTTAAACCCAACCTTTCCAATATAATTAATTTATTTAATGCTATATTAAGGGATTTTTTGTGTTTTGTATACTCTTTTGATTTCACCAGCTTCGACAATTGAAACCTTTTGTTTTATGATTCGTATAAAGAGAAGAAGGTACATTTATATTTTTGCTGGTAAAGGAGACAAATATGATGTCATCTTTGTCACAAGTATACAAGTTACTGCTTGGCTTAACGGAATTGTTTTTCGGCATCCCTTTTTTGGGCGGGGCGATTATTCTCGCTCATCTGTGGGCCCCGTTAGGCGGGTTGATTCTGCTCCATATCGTCGGTGCTGTGTTTGCTTATGCAGGCGGAAAAGCGGTTTGGGGACATGTATTCGGCATCATTGGAAACGTGCTGGCTTTTATTCCGGTTTTAGGCATGATTTTACACATTTGCATCGGATTGACCGTCTTTACCCAAGGACTGCGAAACACCTAATACGAAAAAGTCGCTTATAGAGAGCGGCTTTTTAAATGGCTGTTTTGCTTTCCGATTGTTCGGCTATATAGGCTGTAATTTTTCCCCACGCTTCCTGCGTTGCCAAAAAATCACTGTAATGCTGCTTTACTTGGCTGTGGTAATGTTCAAATTCCCGAAGCACGTCCATAAAATCACTGCGCCCAAAATACCGGCAAATTTTTGGCAGCGTCGCTTCGAGCCGGGCGCGCACTTTTTCAATTTTTTCTTCATACGTTTCCGGCTGGGTAATGTACAGGTAAAGCGGCTTATACCGGATCCAGCCGACGCACGCTTTATAAAAACGTTCGACAACCTGCTTTGTGTCCGCTTTTATATAGTTTAAATTTGTCGGCAGCACCCCGAGCAGCAGATGCTGGTAAGCGCCGAACCCGTCATGGAATGTATAGGCGGGGACACGCAAAACTTTCCGTTCACCCAGGCATGTACTTAAAAAAGTATCTTCGCCGCGCGCATTCGGGGGATTGTAAAACGGAAGCACGCGGGAAGGGTCCGTTAAATTCAGTGTCAAGTTCGAACCCGAAATGAATTTTGCCCGGTTCACTTCCTCCACTTCTTCCGCTTCGTCACTGATAAGGATGCTTGTATCGGC
This sequence comes from Weizmannia acidilactici, assembly GCF_008974185.1. GTDB lineage: Bacteria > Bacillota > Bacilli > Bacillales > Bacillaceae_C > Weizmannia > Weizmannia acidilactici. The sequence continues at coordinate 2,777 of NZ_BKZP01000015.1, read as the reverse complement.
ATACGTTACCCCGCCGTTTTCCATCACGCTTTTAATTGTATTCCAATTTACAATATCATTGCTCAAGGCTTCGATAAAGGTTCGGAGATCTTGTTCATTCAAATCTTCGTTGAAGGCAATGAAAGGGATCGGGGAAATATAGCCGCAGTGGTAACCATTTGTAATATCCGCCTCTCTGATGTGCTCCAAATGGGTCCGCAGCACCTGCTGGCCTCCCCAAACAGCATATTTCCTGCTTTTTGTAACGGCAACTGGATATTCATCGTCATCCAGAAAAATCAGATAGTCGATCCCGTTTTTTAATGCTTCGTAAACGACGATATTCCGTTTTGAAGCATATCCATCCCCAAACAACAAGCCGCCTTCTTTTTCCGAGATGATGCCGCGTAAAACAAGGTCTTCCATTTCTTTCCGTGTTTCCTCTTCCCCGATAAAACAGGCATGATCAATTTCTTCCATTATATCTGTATCTATATGTATAAAATCCTCCGGTTCGGCATTTTCATAGTTTAAGTCGTACGCAACAAACAGGCGCAGACGGATGCGGTCTATTTCCGTCAGTTCGGATTCTTTTAAATTATACATATAGGTTCTTAAAACATTCTTAAAACTTTTCCTTCCTGTTGCAAATCCAATACCAACTTTGATTCCCTCTGCCATTGCTCATTTCCTTTCCTGTCCTGAAATGTGAAAAACACTCTCTTTCCCTTATACCCCATTGCAAAGTGAAACAAAACCTGACATAACTTTCCCGGATTGTGGGTAAACTTCGAATGTGATTGGATCCGGGCTTATGGAACAAAAGTGAAAAATGGAAAAAAGGAGAAATACGATGGCTGAACAAATCCCAAATGAAAAAACAATAGATGATACAATTGACCTTTTGAAGGAAGGCTACCTCTATATTAAAAACCGGACGGATGAGTATCGGATAAATTTGTTTGAAACGCGCCTGCTTGGACAAAAAGCTGTCTGCATCAGCGGCGAAGAAGCGGTAAAAATTTTTTACGATCCGGAAAAATTCAAGCGGAACGGAGCTGCCCCGAAACGTGTACAGAAAACATTGTTCGGGGAAAATGCGATCCAGACATTGGACGGGAAAGAACATATCCGCCGAAAAGCTTTGTTTTTGTCGCTAATGGGGCCTGATGCACAGCAGCGACTCGCACAAATGGCAGCAGCGGAATGGGAAGCCTGCATCCCAAAATGGGAAAAAGCCGTCAGGATCGTATTATTTGATGAAGCAAAAAACCTTCTTTGCCGGGCCGCATGCCGCTGGGCCGGTGTGCCGCTCCGGGAAGAGGAGACCGGGAAACGGGCACAGGAATTTATGGATATGGTGTACGCTTTCGGGGCTGTTGGGCCGCGGCATTGGAAAGGAAGAATGGCAAGAACGAGCGCGGAAGACTGGGTACGCGGCATTATTGAAGATGTCCGTGCAGACAAAATAAAAGCCGAAGATGGTTCTGTTTTAAAGGAAATAGCACTGTACCGGGATAAAGACGGCCGGCAGCTCGATGCGCAAATAGCAGCCGTGGAACTGATCAATGTGCTCCGCCCGATCACCGCAATTGCCACCTTCATTACCTTTGCAGCCCTTTCCTTACTTGAGCATCCCCGCTATAAAGGGTGGTTAGAAGGCGGGGACGAACAACGCATCGAATGGTTTGCCCAGGAAGTCAGGCGTTTTTACCCATTCGGCCCTTTCTTAGGCGCAAAAGTCCGCAAAAATTTTACATGGAACGGCTATGAGTTTAAAAAAGGGCTGCTTGTGCTGCTCGATATGTACGGCACGAACCATGATGAAAAGATTTGGGGGGATCCTGATGTGTTTCGGCCGGAACGTTTCCGGGACTGGAACGGCAGCCTGTTTAATTTTATTCCCCACGGCGGTTCGGATCCGTCGAGAGGCCACCGCTGCCCAGGCGAAGGGATTACGCTGGAAATCATGAAAGCTACCCTTGATTTTCTTGTCAATAAAATTGATTATGATGTCCCGGCGCAAAATTTAAACATTCCGCTGAATAAAATCCCGACATTGCCGGAAAGCGGTTTTATCATACAAAATGTGAAAAAGAAAACGCCTGCCGTTTAATGGCGGGCGCTTTCTTTAAATCCGTCCAGTTTAGTCGTCGCTTCCCCAAATGCCGAGGATTTGCAAAATGTTAATAAACAGGTTTACAAAATCCAAATACAAATTTAAAGCCAAAAGCGGAACCATTTCCTCCGTTATACTGTGGTGCTTCATTTGGTTAAAGTCATATACAATATACAAGGAAAAAACAATTGCACCAATAAAGGAACACGCCAGCAGGCCGGTTGGAGTAAGCGGGCTGAAAATGCTGAAAATCCCGATGAAAATGAGCGCCAGCAATGCAACGAGCAATGCCGTGCTTAAAAAGCCGAGGTCCCTTTTTGTAACCGCGCCGATTGTACCCATGACGGCAAAAATGCCAAAGGTGGAACCGAAAGCGAGCAGTACCACTTCAGCTCCGGCCACGGATGCATAATAAGCAACGACAGGGTACGTCGTAATGCCGGATATAAACGTAAACGCATAGACAAATAAATAGCCGACGCTCTTCCGCCTTCTCAGCCAAAAAGCGGCAATGATCATGGCCACTTCCGCAACCATCAGCGGCATCATTAACCCCGGCGGCACGAATCTTCCCGTATATAAACCTGCTGTCGCAAACAGCAGCGAAACGGCAAATACCCAGAGCACTTTCTGGAACATCGACCTTTGCCTTGTTTGTAAGGCCTCCATAAAATCCCTC
>NZ_BKZP01000014.1 GCF_008974185.1 Weizmannia acidilactici | reverse complement strand
TGCGATTCGGGACTTTCACCCTATAGAGTGCAGCCATGCCAGGCGCACCAAAAACAGGCGGAACCGGCATTCCGGTTCTGCCTGTTTTTCCGCATTATGCTTTTATTTTGGACTTTCCGGTTTTTGCCGGCGCCACCACAATGCCCGTTATTTCCTCGAAGTTATACAAGCTTGACGGCATATCCGCAAACCGTTCCAGTTCATTGTAGGCAGGGATGCCGTGGTAAGACATGTCGAGCCCTTCTTCTTCCTCGCGTTCGCCTGCCCGCAGCCCGATTGTTTTTTCGCAAACGATTGCCATCAAGGTTCCGCCAAGCAATCCCCAAACAACAACAACGGCAGCACCCAATAATTGTACGAGCAATAATGAGACATCCCCCGCCGTCAAAAGGCCGTGCTGCCGGTCAAACAATCCGACCGCGACCGTGCCGAAAACGCCGTTAAAGCCGTGAACCGCAACAGCCCCGACCGGATCGTCCACTTTCATCCAATCCACAAGTAATGTCGCATAGATAACGATCACACCGCTTACCAGGCCGATTGCCACCGCACCCCACTCGGAAACGTACGCACAGCCAGCCGTGATGGCCACAAGCCCTGCCAGTACACCGTTAATTGCCATGCTCGGATCTGCTTTCCCGAATTTAAACATCGTCAAAAACAATGCAGCCGCCCCGCCGGCAGCACCTGCCAGCATCGTATTCAGGGCAATGGAAGCAAGTGCCGGGTTTTCAACGTTCAAGGTGCTCCCGGCATTAAATGCAAACCAGCCGAACCAAAGGATAAATGCGCCGGCTGAAGCGAGCGGGACATTGCTTGGAGCAAAGACGTTTACACTGCCGTCCGAATTGAACCTTCCAATCCGCGGCCCGAGCCGTTTTGCTATCGCAAAGGCAGCCCATCCCCCGACGGCATGGATCGCTGCGGAACCGGCAAAATCTTTCATCCCGAGTTTTGCGAGCCAGCCGCCTTCATTCCATATCCAATGTCCGGTCACCGGATAAACGATGATGCAGATCATCGCTGCCGTTAACATGTAAGCTTTAAACGTCATCCGTTCCGCCACCGCACCCGATACGATCGAAATGCAGGCAACGGCAAAACCGATTTGGAATAAAACATACGCCGCACCCGGCAGGTCGATGGAAAGGCGGATTTGTTCCGGATGGCCGAATAAAGTCGTACCGATCAGGCCGGACGCATCTTTCCCAAACATCAGGCCGAAGCCGACCGCCCAGAAAGCGAGTGCGCCGACCGTTAAATCGACAAATATTTTCATCGTGACATTGACGGCATTTTTCGTGCGGACAAAGCCCGCTTCGAGCAAACTGAAGCCGCCTTCCATAAATAAAACCATGGCAGCGGCCAACACAACCCAAACCGCATTCGCATATACCGCATCCATTGTGCTCACCCTCCCCGGTCCATTAAGTCGTCTATATCCGTATCTGCCTCTCCCGTCCGGATATTATAAGCTTCCAAAATCGGAAACACGTAAATTTTCCCGTCCCCGTCTTCTCCTGTCCTTGCAGTATGGACAATGCTCCGTATCGCCGGCTCAACCATATAGTCTGAAAGCACAATTTCCAGCTTTACTTTCGGATGGAGCGTTACTTTATAATTTTTGCCGCGGTACACGCCATATGTATCTTTTTGCTTTCCCCTGCCGACAACCTGGGAAACGGTAAATCCTGTGATCCCCAAACTCCGCAGACCTTTGATGGTATCTGTTAATTTCTCTGGCCGGATAATCGCTTCTAACTTTTTCATGTCAACCGCCCAATCATGTCATATTTTCTTACATTTTATGAAGAAATAATATAACATGATTTTGAACGTGTCAATTCTTTTTTTATAAAATATTTCACTTTTTAAAAGGGGAATTTTAGAAAATAAAAAAACAGAGGTTCTTAGCGAACACCCTGTTTTCGGATGGATGGCTAATGCATCCATTTATACATAAAAATCCGATATAAAAATACGAGGCTGCCGACATTCCGTTTCCAAAGCCGTTTTGGTTCCCGCATCAGGCGGAAAAGCCATTCGATCCGCAGTTTCCGGAAAAGATACGGGGCCCGCGGCACATTTTCCGAGGCGAAATCAATAAAAGCCCCGACGCCGATTCTCGCAAGGCAGGCGAGTTCTTTATCGAAATCGGCAATAAATTTTTCCTGGAGCGGCACGCCCATTCCGACAATCAATACATCGGCACCGGAATTGTTGATGCGCGCCGCCATTTCTTTTTTGGACTGGAAATAGCCGTGGTGCGCCCCGGCAATTTTTAACCCCGGATAGTCGCGGCGAAAATTCCGGATGGCGCTTTGCAAATTCGTTTCATTGGACCCGAGCACAAAAACGGAAAAGCCGTTTTCTTCACACCGTTTTAAAATTTTCGGCGTCAAGTCCGTTCCGTTTAAATTGCCGCTGAGCGGAATATCGAACAGCTTGGCACCGATTTCAACCCCCACTCCGTCATTGAGCAGGTAATCCGCTTCATTTAAGATACGGTGGTAGTAAGCATCGGTTTGCGCAACATTGTAGCAGTGCGCATTCAAAAAATAAATATTGGTTTTTTTCCCGTTACGGATGCGGCTGACAAATTCGTCCAAAAATTGTTCTTCTGTAATTACGGTCAAATCAATATTGCCAAATGCCTTTTTCAAAACAATTTACTCCTTAGCGCATTGGAATGTAACCACGTTTTAGTATATACGCACATTCCGCCGCAATCAACGGGAAGCGCCCCTCCTTCATACGGGACTTCACGGTTTGTACTGTGGGATTTCCAGTTGAATACGGTAAGTATTTAAAAGATGGTACAGGTTATACATTTGGGTGACCTGTTTTGCAGCCCAGCCGATGTCGGTTGCGTATTGGTGGGACGCGCTTCCGGTTTCCGCTGCAGCAGCCGGGTTCCATCTCATTTTATAAAGCGTATCCTGGCCGCCACGGATATAGCCGCTTGCAATAAACTGGGCGCCGCCGATAATGGCTGCCTCAGGTGTGAACCAGCCGGCATTGTAGGCATATTCCGCGCCGCTTTCCACAGGGGAGTCATCATAGGCGCAGATACCGTACATATTGTATACGGTCCTTCCTTTATATTGAACGCCTTGCGCCAGTTCAGACGTCCCGTTGCCAGTTTCCAGCAGCGCATGGGCAATCAAGTAGATTTCGTTGATCCCGTACAAATCTGCGGCCGTAATGAAACTTTCCGCCTGGCCGGACAGCACGCCTTTTCCTGCTAAAATCTTTTCATTTACTTCTTCTTTATCCAGCCCCGCTGTTTCCGAAAGCTTTAAAAATTGGAGAGACTGGACCGGGTCATTGGCGAAGTTCGTGGGATCCAAATAATATTTCACATCATCCGGGCTTGCATTCACCCATGTCTTATTATAGGAAATTTTGTACCATGTTTTTCCGTCCGTCCCTTTTTCAACAGACAAAATTTCAACCGTTTCCCCGTTCAAGACTTGGCCGACAACCCAATAGTTTGTCCCCGCTCCGCCCCTCACATTCCAACCGGATCCGAAGACAACGCCTTTTGTCGGATGGGCTGTGTCATCAACGATCAGGGCATCCGAACGGATATACGTGCTGTATTTTTTGTCGGTTTGCGGATAAGCCGCCATTTCGATGCCCGCCATCTGATCCAGCGAAACAGAATAAGATTGATAGGTCTTATCGATGATACTTGTTCCGACAGGCGTTTCCGACAAGTATTGGCTGCTTACATAACCGGTTGTGCCGTTCGCGGTTACTTTCGACCAGCCGCCCGTTTCGGAAATAACCTGGACGGCCGTACCCCTCGCAAGCTGTGTAATAATGGATGCACTTGTGGACGGGGCCTGGCGCATGTTCAAAGCCGAGCCGGCCTGGACATTCACATATTTTGTGACTGCCGGCGTTTGCTGCGGTGATGTGCCGCTGCCCGAAGATCCTGTGTTTGATGCGCTGCTGCCCGCGGAACTCGTGTTTTGGCCGGTTGATGTGCCGTTCGTAGTTGTAGTTCCGGATGCCGGATTGCCCCCGGATGTGGTCCCTGTTGTCTGGCCTGCAGTTGTACCGCCCGTATTGGATGCCCCCGATGTTTGGCCTACAGAAGTTCCTGTGTTCACCGTGCCGTTCGCGGTGCTCCCCGTTGTTCCGGTGTTCGATGTGCCGCTTGTAACGCTTCCTGCTTTACCGCCCGTATTGGATGTGCCTGTATTCGAAACACCACCGGAACTTGTGCCCGTGCTTCCCCCTGGGGACGCGCTTCCGGATGGCTTCGTGGTTGATAGAGATTTTGAACTTACATAACCGGTTGTGCCGTAAACTTTGATTTTTGACCAGCCGGTTGTTTCCGCATAAACTTCCACTTTTACGCCCCTCGCCAGTTTCGTGATGATGGATGCAGAAGCAGAAGGGGCTGTCCGCATGTTTAACGGATCATTGGCCGGCACATTGACATATTTTATCGCAACAGCCGCAGGTTTTGTTGCAGATAAATAAGATGCCTTGGCATATCCGGTTTTGCCGGACACACTGATTTTCGCCCAGCTGCCGGAAACAGAGAGAACTTTTATGCTTGTTCCCCGTTTCAGCCTTGCCAGGACAGTTCCTTTTTCCGATGCCGTTTTCCTTAAGAGCAGGGAGGAATCGGGATCGACATCCACATACTTCGTTACCGTTTGGGGACTGGTTGCAATTTTTGCGGTGCTTAAATATTTCGCGTACACAAATCCTGTATTCCCATTTGCTTTGATTTTCGCCCAGCTTCCGGAAATGGAATAAACGGTAACACTTGCTCCGCGCGGCAGTTTCGCCAAAACGGATGCGCTTTTCGACGGCTCTGACCGTAAAAGCAGATTCGAGCCTTTGTCAATGTTGACATATTTCGTAACAGTTTTCACTGCACTGCCCGCTTGAGTCGAGGCCGGTTTTGCCGCAGCCAAATAGGCAGTGCTGACATATCCGGTTTTGCCGGCGGCTTTGACTTTCGACCAGCCGCCTGATACCGAATAAACAGTAACACTTGTCCCGCGCGGCAGCCTAGCGAGGACCGTACCGCTTTTTGATGCTTTCGCGCGTAAAAGCAGATTTGAACCTTTCTGAACATCCACGTATTTTACAACCGTTTTTGAAGCGGGGGAAGAAGCCGCATGGACAGATTTCGCGAAAGCCGGCGTGGACATTACGGCAAAACAAAGTGCCGGGATGACGATCCTTTTCTTCATTCGAATTCCCCTTTTTGTGTAGATTCCTATTAATATAGCTTTCAATCTTTATATCGTCCTATTATCGGGCGCCTTAACAAAAAAGTGATTTTCTTTCCCTTTTCCGGCATGTCCGGTATGCTTAACAATAGCAACAATGAAAAGGGGATCAGGAATGAAAGAAATTTACAGCGATGTCATCCAGTTCCGCGGCACACACTACGAATTCGGGTACAAGCAGGGGCTTGCACTGAAACATTCGCTGGCCGTGGAAAACCGCGCAAACCAATGGAAAATTCGCAAGCCACGTTTTACGATCGATGCCGTGGAAACGAAAAAAGCGATTACCCGTTTTGCGCCTGCCATATGGGACGAACTGGAGGGACTTCAGGAAGCGCTCGCGTGGCCGATGGAGAAGGTGCTGATGGAGTTTGGCGGCTACCGGCTCGACATTGCAAAATCAGGCTGTTCCATTTTGACCGGGAAAAATTTTCTCGCCCGGAACTACGACTACCATCCGAAAACATATGAAGGACGGTATGTCTTATTTCAGCCTGCTGATACCGGTTATGCCATTATCGGGCCGAGCCAGCGCGTAACAGGGAGAATGGATGGTATGAATGAAAAAGGCCTGGCAATCGGGTATACGTTTATCCACCGGAAAAATCCGGGCGACGGCTTCATCTGCTGCATGATCGGAAGGCTCATCCTCGAATCGTGCGCCAACGTACAGGAGGCCGTCCGCATGCTGATAGACATCCCGCACCGCCATTCATTCAGTTATGTCATTTATGACAAAAGCGGTGAGACGCGCATTGTAGAAGCTTCGCCGCGGGGCGTGGCGGTAAGGGAAGGAAATATTTGCGCCAACCACTTTGAAATCCTGAAAAAAGAAAACCGCCACCATCTTGCGGATTCAAAAAGGAGAACGGAAATTTTAGCGGGGCAAAAAGAAAAAATTGCGAATGCAAAAGCAGCATTCCGGCTGTTAAACGCCAGGGACCAAGGCGTTTTCTCGGAACTGTACGGCAGCTGGGCGGGAACGATCCATACCGCGGTTTATCTGCCGAAAAAGCTCGAAGCATGGATCGCTTTGGGCGGAGACAGCGAGCTCGCCCGGTTTGATTTTGCAAAATGGCTTGCCGGAGAGGATGTAGAACTCACACGGATTACAGGGAAAGTGGATACAGATATCCCGTTTCTCCATATGGATGAGGGGGCGGACTGGTTTAAACACGGGCAGGGCTAATTCCCGTTCTGCTCGCGGAATTCCTTTGGCGTCATGCCCATGTATTTTTTAAAAAGCGAGGTATAGTAGCTTTGGTTGCAGAAATGGAAAAGCAGGGCAATTTCCGAAATAGAGATATTGGTATGCAGCAAAAAATAAATGGATTCTTCTATTCTTTTTTTATTAATATAGTCTGTCACGGATACGCCGACTTCTTTTTTAAAAAGATGGGACAAATAGCTTGGATTTAAATAAACATGCTTTGCCAAAGATTCGAGCGTCATCACCTGCAGAATATTTTCATGGATGTATGCCACCGCCATATGGATCGCATGGCTGTAGCGGCATTCCTGCTTCCTGGCCTGCTGAACCGCTTCCACGAAGTTGCGCAGCATATTGTACTCCAGCTGAAAAAGCTGTTCTAATGTTTCCATTCTTTCAATCTCCAAAATATGCGCATCGCTGACATTAAACGCGGTTTCCGGCGGTACGCCCCCTTCGATTGCCGCTCTTGTAAAAAGGGTACAGATGCAGATCAAGGAATTACGGAGTGAACGGACCGGTTCTTCCGCGAGTTTTGCCCGTTCCAAAGTATTGATATTTTCCAAAATCGAAACAGCCTCCTCCATTCTGCCTTCTTTTACGGCATTGAGGAGCTGCTTTTCCATCATATAAGGCGGATGCAGAAAATATTCGCGCTGGTGCTCGACCCGGTACGAAAGATAGCGTTCGATAATGGAATTGCTGATGGAAGTTTGTTTCATGGCATTCGCCCCAATGGCTAAAAATTTTATCATAGATCCAAAGATTCTAATATCATTGTATGCGCATACAAGCTAAAATTCAAGGTGTAATAGTACAACCAAACTAAAGGGGGCTTTGGTATGTGGAAGAAAACCGTTTCAATATTGGCAGCGCTTACACTCATTGCCGGCGTACTGGCCGGATGCGGCAGCAGTTCAACTTCGAAGTCAAACAACAATAGCGGCAGTTCTTCGAAAAAGATCGTCTTAAAGTTTGCGGCACAAAACGATAACACACCGGCGACGAAAGATGTGATCGCTGCTTTTAACAAACAGTCGAAAAAGTATAAAGTCGAATGGGTGCAAATGACAAATGACTCCGCGCAAATGCACGACCAGCTGCTCACTTCCCTCTCAAGCGGATCGAGCGAATATGACATTTTGTCGATGGACGTTGTATGGGCCGGGGAATTCGCAGGTGCAGGGTACCTCGTCCCGATCGACCAAAAAATGATGGATGCCAACATGACAAAAGACCAGTTCAATGCCGGTTCGATGGCTTCCGGAAACTATGAAGGAAAACAATACACGCTTCCATTCTTCCCGGATCTCGGCATTTTGTATTACCGTTCCGATATTGTCAGCAAAGACGATGCAGCTAAACTTGAGAGCGGCAATTACACTTATAAAAACCTCGGCGAAATGGCCGCAAAATATGCCGGCAAAGGCGGGACAACAAACGGGTTTGTTTACCAGTCGAAACAATATGAAGGATTAACCGTTAACGTGACGGAATTCACGGACCATTACAAAGATATTAAAGGCGGCCTGCAAACGATGTACAATTTCACAAAAGCGGCATGGGCGCCGAAAGATTTGCTGAATTATATGGAATCTGAAACTGTCAACAGCTTTGTGCAGGGCAAATCCGTATTCGCCCGCAACTGGCCGTACCAATACGGGACGGTTAAAGCCGGCGGGGAAGGCGTGAAAATTAAAATCCAGGATGTCGGCATTGCCCCGCTTCCAAACGGCGGTGCTGTCGGCGGCTGGCTCCTCGGCATCAACAAAAATTCGAAACATATTGAAGGCGCCTGGGAGTTCATGAAATTCGTAGCCGGCAAAGAAGGGCAGAAAATTATGTCCACGAAAGGCGGCTACCTGCCTGGATACAATGCTCTGTTAAACGATCCTGCAGTCCAAAAAGAAAACAAAATGCTGACGATGCCAGGCTTCCAAAAAGCGTTGAAAACGACGATCGCCCGCCCGGTATCCGCGAAGTACAACAAAGTTTCCGATACAATCCAAATTGCGGCGCACAAATATTTAAGCACCGGCAAAAATTTGGATGATGCGGCGAAGACCATTCAGGACGCAGTAGGCAAGAAGTAATGCATCCGTCCGGGGCGGAAGGGAGAAAACCGCCCCGGACGCCTGCTTCTTATATTAATGGTGCATATGCATCAAAAAAAGAAATGCGGAAGCGCCTTGCCCAGGAGCGGAATCAGCGAAAACGCTGGGGAAATCGGAGGACTTTAATAAGAAATCGGCGGAAATGGCCAGAAAATTAGCGGAAAGGTCAAATTTATCAGCGAAAATCCAAAAACCCGGGAACCGCGGAGAAGCATATTCCAAAGTAAAAGTGTCCTAGTCATTCCTGCCCCTTATATCATGCGAAAAGAGGTGCCATCATCATGAAGAAAAACCGTCTGCAGGCTTTTTTATTTATACTCCCGGCCCTGCTGTTTATTGGCGTATTCTCCCTTTGGCCGATTGCGCAGTCATTCGCCTATACTTTTTTTGACTACCAGCTGAACAACCAGCAAAAAGCCGGACTGTATGTGAGCCCGCGCTACAATTTTGATTTATTTGACGAAACTCAAACGTATGTCAGGCTGTTTCTGACAGAAGATCGCGCAAAAATTACCGATCCGAATGACCAGCAAAAAGTCGACAAGCTTGTGGACCATGTAGCTGCCGTCGCCAGACAGTACAGAGGCAAAAAAGGTGTCCAAAAAATCAGCCGGTCCGACCAAAAGCAGCTGATGGGGCTTTATCATGATTCATCCAAACTCGTAAAGGAAATCAATGCCAAATACAATACACCGAACGGAAAAAACTTATCGAAAATCGTAAAAGATTTCAAAAGAAGCTTTGTACCTTCCAATTTTATCGGCTTAAAAGCTTATAAAGATGCGCTGCATGACAAGCGGCTCGGCTCAGCCTTATGGAATACGGTACTTTTCACCGTTGTTTCAGTTTTCCTTGAATTTGCCCTCGGCCTCGGGCTTGCCATGATCATGAACAAAGCGTTTAAAGGGCAGGGCATCGTCCGGACCACTTCCCTGATCCCGTGGGCAATTCCGACCGCCGTGGCCGCATTGATGTGGAGCTATTTGTATGACGGCACAAGCGGCGTCGTAGCGAATTTTTTCCAGGCGGTCGGGATCATCAGCGATTCCCGCGTCCTTCTTCTAACCGATACCGGCGCAATGGTGTCCACCATTTTGGCCGATGTCTGGAAAACAACCCCTTATATGGCCCTCCTGCTGCTGGCAGGCCTGCAAAATATTCCGAACGGGTTGTACGAAGCAGCCGCCATTGACGGCGCGACAAAAATCCAGCAGTTTTTCAGGATTACGCTGCCGCTTTTAAAACCTTCCATTTTGGTGGCGCTCTTGTTCAGGACGCTCGACGCTTTCCGGGTATTTGATTTGATTTATGTCCTGACGGGCGGCGGACCGGGCGGCGCAACCGAAACAATGTCCGTCTACAGCTATAAAACAATGTTCGGGCAGACGAACTTCGGGTACGGCTCGGTTATCGTCACCATTATGTTTGTCTGCGTGGCCGTCATTGCCACCATTTATATTAAAGTGCTCGGCGCCAACCTCATGGACAAAAACTAAAGGAGGGGAACACCATGAAAATGAACCGCAAATGGAATTATGTAATCATCGCCCTGATTGCCGTGTTTTTGTTTGGTATGATATTTCCGTTTTTTTGGATCTTTATCACCTCCTTTAAACCTGACGGGGAAATCTTTGGCGACGGGGCTTTCCGAATTATTGCCCATCACCCGACACTTGAGAATTACACGCAGATTTTTCACAAAGGCATTATGACATCGGTGAAAAACAGTTTTATCGTCGCCACAACAACGACCGTTTATATCATTTTAATCGCGACCTTCACGGCATACGCAATTTCGCGGTTTGATTTTAAAGGGAAAAATCTTTTGCTCGGGCTGATCCTTGCGGTTTCGATGTTCCCACAAATGATTGTCATCGGGCCGATTTACAATTTATTTTTGCATTTGCACCTGACCAATTCGTACGCGGTTGTCCTACCGTATTCGACAATCACGTTGCCGACGGCGGTCTGGATTCTCGTCACGCATTTCAACCAGATTCCGCTCGCGCTTGAGGAATCGGCAAAAATTGACGGCGCCACGCCTGTCCAGACATTATTCCGGATCGTTTTTCCGCTTGCTGCGCCGGGGGTGTTCACCACAGCAATCATTGTCTTTATTGCGGCATGGAACGAATTTTTGCTGACGATTACCCTCAACTCGGATGCGAATTACCATACCGTGCCGGTTGCCATTTCCTACCTGCGCACCCAGTTCCAAATTTTGTGGGGCCAAGTCGCCGCAGCCACAACCATCGTCACCATTCCGACATTGATCATCGTGCTATTATTCCAGAAACAAATCGTTTCCGGGCTCACAAGCGGCGGCGTGAAGGAATAAGAAATGCGGAGGGCGTTGGCCTATCGGCGTACGGATTTTACCAGGCCTCTGACTGAGATAAAGGAAACACGGTGAGCCGGCAGGCGAACCGATGTTGACTTATCGTAGGGAGGAGGCAGGAAAATCCGCTAGCCGATAACGCCCGCAGCTGGACAAAACGAAATGTGGAGGCGCCTTACTCATCCCCGACAGGCGAATGTTCCTGCCTACAGGAAGTCCGCTTTTTGACTTCATGACGGCAAGGTTATTCGGCCTTTTAGGGCTGGGCGCGCAGGACAATTCGAGATGCGGAGGGCGTTTGCCCATCGGCGTATAAAACAGAAAAAAAATCTTTGGAGGATACGTCTTATGGCATGGGAAATTATAAAGAAGGAATTCAATAAACAAAACTTATTAGTAAATGAAAGCTTATTTGCACTTGGAAACGGCTATCTCGGCGTCCGCGGAAACTTTGAAGAAGGCTATTCAAAAGGAGAACCCTCCATCCGCGGCACCTATATCAACGCGTTTCACGATATTACCGAAATCCAGTACGGGGAAAAAGCGTACGGGTTCCCGGAAACCCAGCAAAAAATGCTGAACATCATTGACGCGCAGACAATCCAAATCTATCTTGGCGAAGAAAAGGAACACTTCTCCCTTTTCGAAGGAAAAGTCCTGTCTTTTTGCCAAACGCTTCACATGGACCGCGGATTTTCCGAACGCGCCGTACACTGGCGCTCGCCGTCAGGAAAAGAAATCAAGCTTACGTTTTCACGATTGGTTTCCTTCGTGCAGCGGGAACTGTTTGCAATCGAACTGTCGTTGGAACCGGTGAACTTTTCCGGGCCGGTGAGGATTGTTTCCACTGTCAACGGCGATGTGGAAAACTATGTGAACAAAAACGACCCGCGGATCGCCTCCGGGGATGCAAAAAGGCTCGCCGTCACAGAAGCAAAGCAGATCGGGGATTATAGCGTTGTCAGCACCCGGGCATTTGTTTCCGGACTGGAAACGGCATGCGCCGCGTCCCATACCGTATCCGTCCCTTGCGAATGCAGGTTTGAAGCAGCCGAAAAACAAGTCCGTGCAATCATCGATTTCCGCCTTGACCAGCCGGTAAACGTCACAAAATTTAATATTTATACCGATACACTCCGCCACCATGGAAATGTGGCCGAAAAAGCCGCCGCTATCCAGGAAAGCGTGAAAGGCAAGGATTTTTCTTTCTTTTTAAAAGAGCAGGAAAGGTATTTGTCCGAATATTGGAAAGCGGCGGACGTCGAAATCAGCGGCGATCCGAAACTGCAGGAAGGGATCCGTTTTAATTTGTACCAGCTGCTACAATTCGTCGGAAAAGACTCCGCGAGCAACATCGCAGCAAAGGGGCTTTCCGGAGAAGGCTATGAAGGGCATTATTTTTGGGATACCGAGATTTATATTTTTCCTGTCTTTCTGCTGACGCGCCCCGATATCGCCCGGAATTTGCTCCTTTACCGCTACAATATCCTCGACCACGCGCGGGCCCGGGCAAAAGAAATGGGGCACAAAAAAGGCGCCCTTTTCCCGTGGCGGACCATTTCCGGCACGGAATGCTCAGCCTACTTCCCTGCCGGCACGGCGCAGTACCATATCAGTGCGGACATCGCGTACAGCTATGTCCAGTACTTTTATGCCACGCATGATGAAGTTTTTATGAGACAATACGGTGTCGAGGTGCTCGCAGAAACGGCAAGGCTTTGGCTGGAAACGGGCCATTACAACCGGGACGGGAAATTTGTCATTGAAGACGTCACCGGGCCTGATGAATACACGGCAATTGTCAACAATAATTACTACACGAACGTGATGGCAAAATTTAATTTGAAATCGGCCCATCACTTTTACCATTGGCTGAAGACAACAGATCCGGCGTATTTTACGGAGCTTTGCGACCGGATCGGCTTATTGGGCGAAGAAGCCGCGGAATGGCAAAAAGCCGGGGACGCCATGTATCTCCCTTATGATGCAAAACTCGGCATTCATAAGCAGGATGACAGCTTTCTTGAAAAAGCGGTCTGGGATTTTGAACATACGCCAAAGGACCACTACCCGCTCCTTTTGCACTACCACCCGCTGACCATTTACCGCTACCAGGTATGTAAACAGGCCGACACGGTGCTTGCGCATTTTCTGCTGGAAGATGAAGCAGACCCGGAAACCATCCGAAATTCTTACCATTACTATGAAAAAGTGACGACACATGATTCGTCTTTGTCTTCCTGCATTTTCAGCATCATGGCATCCAAACTCGGGGAAGCGGAAAAAGCGTACCACTATTTTATCGAAACCGCCCTTCTCGATCTTGACAATACGCACGGAAACACGAAAGACGGCCTCCATATGGCCAATATGGGCGGAACGTGGATGTCGATCGTATACGGGTTCGCCGGCGTCCGGATTAAAGAAAGCGGCCTTTCCGTGGACCCGTCCATTCCGGAACAATGGGAACGCTACGCTTTCCGCCTTACGTACCAAAACCGCAAGCTCCAAATCGAAGTCACCCGCGGGTCTGTGACCGTTGTTTTAACCGAAGGCGAAGCATTGCGGATCCGTTTATTCGGCCGTGAAGAAACGCTTTTGCCGGGAAAAGTTGTGGCACGGGCCATTCATCATTGAAAGGCTGTGCCAGCGGACAGTGTTGATCATTGTTCATTTCCTGGACCCCTGCAGCAAGCGGGGAGGCCAACGGATGTACGGCGCGAAGCAAATTTCGAGATAACCATTAAATTTTACATTGAAAATTGACAAAATACGGCAGTGAGATTTTACCTTTTGGTATAAGATCACTGTTTTTTTTTGCGCCCGATTCATGAAATGAGAGAATCTCCCCATATTTTAATAAAAGTTTAATAATCGTTTTATATGATACCAGTCATAAGATAAACGATTAAAAGGAGCTGTATGTCTGTGATTTACGCTGAAATACTGGCCGGAGGAAAAGGAACCAGGATGGGCAATGTCAATATGCCAAAACAATTCCTCGCCCTAAATAAAAAGCCAATATTGATCCACACCCTTGAAAAATTTATTTTAAATCCCGAATTCGATAAAATCATCGTCGTCTCTCCAAGAGAATGGTTGAATTATACAAACGATATTATCCAAAGGTATATCGGCTATCATGAACGCCTGGTTGTGGTAGAAGGCGGGAGCGACCGGAATGAATCGATTATGAGCGGGATCCGTTACATAGAGCAAACTTTTGGCTTATTCGATGACGATTATATCGTCACCCATGATTCCGTCCGCCCGTTTTTAACACACCGGATTATTAAAGAAAATATTGAGCTGGTGCAAAAATATAAAGCCGTCGATACCGCCATCGGAGCGATTGATACAATCATTGAATCGGAAGACGGCGAGTCTATTTCGCAAATCCCGAAACGGCACATGATGTACCAGGGGCAGACGCCGCAAAGTTTCCATATCAAAACGCTCGTCAGCTCTTACAATCAATTGACGGCAGCCCAAAAATCCGAGCTGACGGATGCCTGCAAAATTTGTTCGCTTTCAGGCATTGATGTCAAAATTGTAAAAGGTGAAATGTTTAATATTAAAATCACGACGCCTTACGATTTGAAAGTCGCAAATGCCATTCTCCAGGAGGGGATTGCAAATGATTAACCAAGTATACCGCCTCGTTTCCCCCCGCCAGTTTGAAATTGCATATACAGACTATGCCATCAACGATTCCGCTTGCGTCGTCGTGCGCCCGACCCACTTATCGATTTGCGCAGCCGACCAACGATATTACACAGGCAAGCGTGGGAAAGAGGCACTGGCGAAGAAACTGCCGATGGCGCTGATCCACGAAGGCGTCGGGGAAGTCGTGTTTGACCCGAGAGGCGAAATAGCGACCGGAACAAAAGTTGTCATGGTGCCCAATACACCTGTTGAAACAGATGATGTGATCGCAGAAAACTATTTGCGCACAAGTAAATTCCGTTCAAGCGGCTATGATGGTTTCATGCAGGATTATATTTTCTTAAGGCGGGACCGGTTTATCGCATTGCCCGCAAATCTGAACCCTCCTGTTGCAGCCTTTACAGAACTTGTTACGGTCGCCATGCATGCCATTTCAAGATTTGAACGGAAATCCCATACGCGCCGTCAAGTTTTTGGGGTATGGGGTGACGGAAACCTCGGGTATATCACGGCGCTTCTATTAAAAAAGAAATTTAAAGCATGCAAAGTATACGTGTTCGGCAAAACCGCTTTTAAGCTGGAAAATTTCTCATTTGCCGATGCCACTTATCATATTAATGAGATTCCGGAAAGGCTTGCGGTCGACCATGCTTTTGAATGCGTCGGCGGTGCAGGTAGCCAGGATGCGGTCGGCCAAATCATTGACATCATCAACCCTGAAGGATCCATTGCACTTCTCGGCGTGTCTGAATATCCGATTGAAGTGAATACGCGGATGGTGCTTGAAAAAGGGCTCACACTGATCGGCTCAAGCAGGAGCGGATATCAGGATTTTAAAACAACGGTTGGCTTTTTATCCGAGAACCCGGATGTTATCGAATACTTGGAAACACTTGTCGGCTCCGTCAACGCAGTAAGGTCCATCGCGGATTTGATCCATACGTTTGAGAAAGATTTAACAAGCCCTTGGGGAAAAACGATTTTGGAATGGCAAATTTAGTTTTCAGGCTGCGCATTGCCTTGCCGTATTTTATATAGAAGGGATTCAAAAGTTATGAACACACTGAAATTGCTGCCGACGCTTTTCATAAAGCTGCTCGTCCGCACAGTTTACAATCTATGCTGCCTGTTTTTCCCTTACAGGCCGGAAAAAATTACTTTTGCTTCTTACCGGGCGGACCGAATCCAAGGTAATTTAGCCTGCTTATATCACGAGTTAAAAAAACGCCCCGGGTTTCGTTATACGCTTTTGTTCAAAAAAATGAAATCTACCAAAACGGGCAAGTTGTCATATGTTTTCCATATGCTGAGGGCTTGTTACCATATCGCTACAAGTGCGTATTTTATTATTGACGACTATTATTTTCCACTATATTTAATTAAAATGAAGAGGAATACAAAAGTCATCCAGCTGTGGCATGCGGCAGGTGCATTTAAAAAATTTGGCTACAGCATCGTCGGCAAAGCATTCGGCCCGAGCGAGGCTTATACAAAACATATTCCTGTCCACTCCAATTATTCCAAAGTGGTCGTCAGCTCATCTGAAGTCATCCCGTTTTATGCGGAAGCTTTCCGGATGTCTGCCGAAAATATCGTGCCTTTGGGTCTCCCGCGCACGGATATTTTATTTCAAAAGAAAAACGGTTTGCGGGCAAAACAAAAATTGCTTTCGCGATATCCGGAACTGCGGGGAAAGAAATTGGTCTTATTCGCCCCGACGTTCAGGGGAAAAAGCCATGGGGAAACGGAATACTCCCCATATCCCCGTTTTACCGTTATGCAAAAAGTGCTAGGTGCCGATTATGCTTTAATCGTTAAGTTGCATCCGTATGTGACATCAAAAATAGAGGCCGGTCCGGAGCTCAAAGGCTTT
This sequence comes from Weizmannia acidilactici, assembly GCF_008974185.1. Taxonomy (GTDB): domain Bacteria; phylum Bacillota; class Bacilli; order Bacillales; family Bacillaceae_C; genus Weizmannia; species Weizmannia acidilactici. Next base: position 62,008 of record NZ_BKZP01000014.1, on the reverse strand, counting down.
TTATACCAATTGGATGAAGATTTTACCACTGAGGAAATCCTGTTCACGGCAGATCTTTTGATTACAGACTATTCATCTATTATTTTCGATTACAGCCTTTTGAACCGCCCGATTGCTTTTTATGCGAAAGATATTGAAGATTATATCAAAGAACGGGATTTTTATTATGATTACGGGACATTTGTGCCCGGGCCGATTTTCGACCGGACGGACAAATTGGCGCAATGGATCAAAAACGGGAACTACGATTTGGAAAAAGTGCGGCAGTTTGCACGCCGTTTTTTCGACGATTTTGACGGACAGGCAAGTAAACGGATTGTAGACACATTGATCCAGCCGGAAAAGGCGCCGCTTAAAATTCCCGGAAATTACGGACGCACCCGGCCAATGTAACAACTTATTTTTGAGTAGGAGTGTTTTGGTAAATGGGTTTAAGAAGGATTGCGGGGAAAATCCGCAACAAACTTTTTAGCAGACAGCCTGACTCCAGCCAGGCAGATATGAGCCAGTGGGAAGATGAAATTGAACTGCTGGAAAATTTATCCCCGGTCATTCCGAATATCGAAGAGCAGAGGTACCTCACCGCCAAAAGGAAGGTGGCCGGCCTTTACTGGAATGGTCCGATCATGAGGATCCGGGGCTATTTTTACCTTGAAAATATCCCGTTGCATGATGAAGATCTCGTCAGGAAAAGGCTCGTCCTGATTGACGGGAAAAATAATAAAATTTATATTCCTTTATCCGATGTGTATATCGGCGAAATCGACGGCTCCCTTCCGGATGATGTAAAAGAACAGTACTACTGGGCGGGTTTTAAAGGGGAAGTCAATTTTTCTACAATCACGTCCAAAAACATGCCGCTTCCGGAGTCCGTATATAAAACCTATATTGATATAGACGCGCATGTCTCAGGCGTAAAAAGATATGTGAAACGGTATCCGCTCGGCAATATCGAACATTTTCTCGATCAAAAATTTTATACGGCCAAAATGGAATATTTCTCTGCACGGAAAGAATTGAAATATAATTTATTGGCCACTTACGATAAAGCGGAAAAAACGCTGAAAATTGAATCGACCAAGCTGAAAGACCTGGACCCGTCCGAGTACAATCTCGAAAAAATGAAAAAAGGCAGCATTTTTTACCGTTTCATGCGGTCAGTCGGATTCCGGACTTTATATAAAATTTTCAAACTGCTCCCACTAAAGGAAAAGAAAATCTTGTTTGCATCCGACAGCCGGGAAGACTTGAGCGGGAATTTTAAATTCGTATTTGATGAAATGGTCCGGCGCGGCCTCGAATTCGATTATCATTTTATGCTGAAAAAAGGGATCGCAGCGGAAAAATCGTACAAAGACATCGTCAAGCTCGCCTACCATTTGGCAACGTCCAAGTTCATCCTGCTGGACGACTTTTATCCGATGGTCTATCCGCTCAAGATCCGCAAAAATGCCGAGCTTGTGCAATTATGGCATGCGGTCGGCGCGTTTAAAACGTTCGGCTTCAGCCGGCTCGGGCGCCCGGGCGGACCATCGCCGAAATCGAAAAACCATCGCAATTACACGAAGGCGATTGTCAGCTCGCATAATATTGCCAAACATTATGCGGAAGGGTTCGGCATTGACATTGAGAAAGTCATCCCGACCGGCATCCCGCGGACCGATGTCTTTTTCGATAAGGCTTACCAGGAACAGGTAAAAACTTCGCTGTATGAGGAATATCCGTTTTTGAAAGATAAAAAAGTCATCATGTTTGCCCCAACATTCAGGGGAAACGGCCAACAGTCCGCCCATTTCCCGATGGAAGTGCTGAATTTGGACAAGCTTTACCATGAATTGAAGGATGAGTATGTCTTTTTATTTAAGATCCATCCGTTCGTGAAAAATGATTTTAGCATTCCGTACCAGTACAGCGACTTTTTCTATGACTTTTCGTCCTACCGTGAAATCAATGACCTGCTGTTTGTAACGGATATTTTGATTACCGACTACTCATCGGTTTGCTTCGAATTTGCTTTATTGAACAAACCTATGTTGTTTTTTGCCTTCGATGTGGAAGAATATGTGCGGAAGCGAGATTTCTACTACGATTACAAATCCTTTATCCCAGGCCCGCTGATCCGAAATACGGACGAAATGATTGAAACGATCAAAAAGGAACAATTCGATATTCATAAAATCAAACCGTTCGTCCAATACTTCTTCGACGACACAGACGGCAAATCCAGCGCCAGAGTTGTCGATCAAATTATTTTGAAGGAAAACTGGGAAGAGTAAAGTTGAGGGCTTGTCCGAGATGGTTGGGCAGCCTTTTTATTGATGCTGCATTAATTAGACAGTTGGCGGCTTTGCGGGCTCCATTTTGTCTTGTTAGCCTTTTTATTTAGACAATTTACGGCCCCACTGGCTTCCTTTTGTCCTTTTAAAAAAATCAAAAAGGGGGCCCAGCCGTCAGCAGCCCCCCTTTTTTGATTGTCATTTCACAGCTGCCCCCTCCCGTACATAAGCAAATGCCTGTTCAAAGTCGGCAATGAGATCATCTGGGTTCTCGAGCCCGACCGACAAGCGCAGCAGGCTGTCGGCAATACCGCGTTTTCTCCGATCTTCAGACGGCATTGCGGCATGGGACATTTTCGCCGGGTAAGACAGGATCGATTCCACCGCTCCGAGGCTGACGGCAAAAACCGGAATTTTTACATGCTTGGTAAATGCCCGGAGCGCTTCTTCATTTTCCAGCTCAAACGACAGCACCGCGCCCGGCCCATCCGCCTGCCGCTTTTGCAGGTCATGCTGCGGATGATGCTCCAGTTCCGGGAAATGCACTTTGCGCACGAGCGGATGCGCATCCAAATAATGCGCGATTTGGATGGCCGACTGCTGCGACTGCTTAAGCCTTACATGCAATGTTTTCAACCCTCGCAGGACAAGCCACGCATCCTGGACGCCGAGCACCGCCCCGAATGAATTTTGCAAGAAACCAAGCCTTGCAGCCAATGCTTCGTCTTTCACAACGGCAAGCCCGGCGACAACATCGCTGTGCCCCGACAAAAATTTCGTCGCGCTGTGCAAGACGATATCCGCCCCGAATTCGAGCGGCCTTTGCAAAGCAGGCGTTAAAAACGTATTATCCACGTACGTCAACGCGCCGATTTCTTTAGCGATTCCGCTTACCTTCCTGATGTCGGTCACTTTTAGCAGCGGGTTCGACGGGGTCTCCACATAAAAAGCTTTTGTATTAGGGCGGACAGCCTGCCGTACTTCTTCCAAATTGGTCATGTCGACAAACGTATGCTCAATGCCGAGCCGGGACAAGACTTCCGTCACCATCCGGAACGTGCCGCCGTACACATCTTCGGTAATGACGACATGATCACCCGCCGAAAGCAGCAGGAAGGCCGTCGAAATCGCGGCCATGCCGGAAGAAAATGCAAAGCCTCTCACGCCCCCCTCAAGTTCCGCGATCACATCTTCAAGCGCCTCCCTTGTCGGATTGAGCGAACGGCTGTAATCGTATTTCCCGAAATGATCCACATCGAACTGGTGGTAAGTCGAAGCATGCTGGATCGGCACGCTTACTGCTCCGGTTGCCGGGTCGATTTTATGGCTGTTATGCAAAAGCTTTGTTTGAAAAGAATAAGCGTTTGTCATCGCACTTGCACCCCTTCATGGATTTTGGCAAAAGCTTTTTCAATATCTGCGATTAAATCGCGCACATCTTCAATCCCGACCGAAAAGCGGAGCAGCCGGTTGTCAACGCCCGATTGGATCCGTTTTTCTTCCGGAATGTCGGCATGCGTCTGCGTTGCCGGGTAGGTGATAAAACTTTCCGTCCCGCCGAGGCTTTCCGCAAACGTGATCAAAGACAGGCCCCTTAAGAACGGATCAACCCACGCCTCATCCTTGATCCGGAAAGACAGCATCCCGCCTCTCCCCGGATAAAGCACATCGTCCACATCCGGATGCCCGTTCAGAAATTCCGCTACAGCTTTTGCATTTTTTTCATGCTTTTCCATCCTTAAAGCCAATGTTTTCATGCCGCGCATTAAAAGCCACGAGTCAAACGGGCTGAGCGTGGCGCCGGCGCCGTTATGGTAAAGGGCGAGTTGTTCGCAAATCTCTTCCCCTTTTGCGACAATCAGGCCGGCAAGCACATCGTTATGCCCGCCCAAATATTTTGTCGCGCTGTGGATGACAATGTCTGCGCCAAGTTTGATCGGCTGCTGCAAAAGAGGGGTATAAAAGGTATTGTCAACAATCAGCAAAATCCCGTATTTTTTGGCGATTTCAGCAACCGCGGCAATATCGGTCTGCTGCATGAGGGGATTGGTCGGAGTTTCGAGAAAAATGGCTCTTGTTTTCGGGGTGATTTCCTTCTCTATATTTTCCGGATGGCAAGTGTTTACATACTTACAACACAACCCCCATTTTTTATAGCCCTGCTCGAGCAAGCGGTATGTACCGCCGTATAAATCATCACTCACAATCCATTCATCGCCGGATTGGAATAAAGACAAAACGGTGAAAATCGCAGCCATGCCGGAACTGCAGGCAAATCCCCGGTCTCCCCCTTCCAGATCCGCAATCGTTTCTTCGAGCAATTGCCTTGTCGGATTGCCGGTGCGGGAGTAGTCATATCCGGTCGACTGCCCGATCCCTTCATGGCGGTAAGCGGTAGAAAAATATACAGGAGGGTTGACGGCGCCTGTCCTGTCTTCGCTGCGGTTTCCGATCTGTGCAAGTTTCGTTTCCGTATGGTACATGCTTGACACTCCTTCAAATGGTAAATAAAAAAGCCTTCTCCAATAAGAAGAAGACTTTTGCTTTTTATTAACACTCAGCCGTTCTTCTTATCTTTCAAGTTATGGTTCCATAACTTGCTGGACTTAGCACCTTTTCAATGTACATGCGCATTGAAGGTTGCTGAGGCTTCATTGGGCCATTCCCTCCACCTCTCTTGATAAGAACTATAATATTTATACTTTTCATTAAAGTTATACCATTTTTTTGGATTCGTCAAGCTTTTTTATGAAAAAATTTTCTTTTGTCTTACTGTTTTAACTCCACTTTTTCGTATAAAAAATGCAGGGCGAGTTTTTCATAATCATACTGCCTGGACAAAATCAAATCGATGACTTCGCGGACTGCACCTTCCCCGCCGTTTTTTTCTGTGACATAATCAGCTTCCTGTTTGACCCATTTGGCCGCATTCCTTGGTGCGCACGAAAAACCGGCTTCACGCATGATCATAAGGTCGTTCAAATCATCGCCGATATAACAGGTTTCATCAAAAGACAGGCCGAACCGCGAAACAAGTTCCGTAAAAACGGTGAACTTGTCGCGGATCCCCTGGTGCACTTCATCAATCCCGAGTTCTTTTGCCCGGCGGCTGACAATGCCCGATTTACGCCCTGTAATGATGGCGAACCGGATACCGGCCGATTTTGCCAGCGTGATGCCCAACCCGTCCATGCTGTGGAACGCTTTCCATTCCTGCCCGTCTTCCTCCATGATGAGACGCCCGTCCGTCAGCACGCCGTCCACGTCCATTACAATGCATTTGATCTTCGCCATCCGCTACAGCCCCAGCCTCGTCAAATCCTGGATACGGAGCATTGCAACCGGTTTCTTCCCTGCCTTTACAACCGGAAGCACATTGAACGCGCGATCTTCCATGATCCGCAACGCTTCCGTCGCCAGCTGGCGGTCGCTGACAGAAACAGGATACTTTGTATACAGATCCGCCACTTTTTTATCGAGCACTTCATGTCCTTTCATCAGTTCACGCCGGATATCGCCATCCGTCAAAATCCCGATCAGCCGGCCTTCATCATCGATGACCGAAACCGCACCCGCACCCGCTTCCGTCATTATGAAAAGCGCATCTTTTATGCCCGTGTCGAGCGCAACAACAGGATTGACTTTTTTCCTCCTGACGACATGCCCGACCGTCAAAAGCAGGCGCCTGCCCAATGAGCCGCCGGGATGGAAAAGGGCAAAATTTTCCGGCGTGAACTCCCTCGCTTTAAGAAGGGCAATGGCGATTGCGTCCCCTAAAGCAAGCGTCGCTGTCGTGCTCGAAGTCGGTGCCAGGCCGAGCGGGCATGCTTCTTCGATCTCGCCGATGTCAACTACGAGATTCGAGCGCCGCGCCAGCGTCGATTTCCTCGAGCCGACAATCGCAATCATTTTTGCCCCAATCCTTTTAATGGAAGGGATGATGTTGAGGATTTCGGATGTCTCGCCGCTGTTGGAGATGGCAATGACGACATCGTTTTTCGTAATTTTACCAAGGTCGCCATGGAGCGCTTCCCCAGGGTGGAGGAAAAAAGCCGGGGTGCCGGTACTCGCAAAGGTGGAAGCGAGTTTCCGCCCGATGATACCCGATTTGCCCATGCCGGTAAAAACGACTTTGTTTTCGCACGCCAAAATCATTTCAATTACTTCATTGATCCGGAAATTGATGCGGTCTTTCAGCTTTAAAATTTCATTGGCTTCTGTTTCCAGGACTTCGCGGATGCTTTCAACATAATTCACGCTTTGTTTCAAGTCTCTTAACATGTTTTTCGCCTCCGTCAAAGAATGTTCGCCGTGACCCGTTCTTTCACCAATCCGTCAATTTCCTGTATTGGTTTTAAAATTTCTTCCAGTTCATTGAGTTTGACCATATTCGGCCCGTCCGACCATGCCCGGTCAGGATCAGGGTGGACTTCCATAAACAGCGCATCAATGCCGGCCGCGGCGGCTGCCCTCGCCAGGTACGGCACGAATTCCCGCCTGCCCCCTGTTGAGGTGCCGTTGCCGCCCGGGATCTGGACGCTGTGGGTCGCATCAAATACGACCGGATACCCGAACCCGCGCATCCCCGGCAATGACCGCATATCGACAACGAGATTATTGTAGCCGAATGTTGAGCCGCGTTCCGTGAGCAGAATCTTGTCAGCTCCGGATTCTTCCAGTTTTTGAATGACATTTTTCATATCCCATGGCGCAAGGAACTGCCCTTTTTTCACATTGACCGCCTTTCCTGTTTTTGCCGCGGCCTGCAATAAATCCGTCTGGCGGCATAGAAAAGCGGGGATTTGGATGATGTCGAGCACTTCTGCAGCTGCTTCCGCCTGGTACAGCTCATGGATATCGGATGTGACGGGAATACCAAATGATTTTTTGACCCGGCTAAGGATCTCCAGCCCTTTTTCCAGCCCGGGGCCTCTTTTGGAAAAAATGGATGATCGGTTGGCTTTGTCGAATGAAGCTTTAAAAACGAAAGGAATACCGAGCCTGTCGGCAATGGTCTGAAGGGAGGCAGCCGTTTCCATGGCCAATGCTTCACTTTCAATGACGCACGGGCCGGCAATCAGGACAAACGGCGCGGATTGACCGAAAGAAATGCGGTCGTTCAGTTTAACGGTTTTCATGTTTTCACTCCTTATGTTCGGATTTTCACATCTGCCATGGCTGAAAAACTCCTTTTTTACTGCTCTGGTGGCGGTGAAACTTTGCGGAATTTTCACTTCCATCAACAGAGCCTTTTCCTTTTTAAGTTATTATCCCTTTTCCAACAAAAGATGACAAGAATTTTGTTAAGAATATTCACAAACTTTTTTAATTTCTTTGTCAGCATTTCTACCGCCATACGCGTAAATATTAAAAAGAGTTCTGAGAAGCTTTTGCAGGCCCGTTCGAGCAAAAGTTTCCCGGGGAAACGGTCCTTAGAAGCTTTCTCAGAACTGTTCGAGTAAAATTTTCCCGGAGAAATGGTTCTGAGAAGCTTCAGGAGAAAAATTTCTGCTTAAGAGGGGCTTTTGGGACAACCCCACCCCCGGAACATTTATGCTTTTGCATGATTCAACTTCCTGCGTGCAACCAGCTTTCTGGCTTTTCCGCCAAAATCAACAGCGGCACAAAAAAAGCCAATGGGTGAACGGTACCGGATATGTGCCGAATATGCCTTGCATAAACGGCGTATAAATCAGGAACGCCGTAAGCGCCAGTTCAAAAATGACGCCGTAATTCAGGAGCCGGTTGGACAATAGCCCGATGCTGAACATGGACGCAACCTCGGTGCGGCATGTAGTCCCCTCCTTCCAAGTAAATCAAGTCCCCGGACACCAATTCCCTTGCCAGGATTTTTTGCTGATGCCCGTTCCGGATCACTTTCACATAAGAAGGCAGCATTTTTTTCAGGCTTTCCGTTGCTTGTTCCGCTTTAAATTCCTGCCAGAAACTGAAGACCGCTTTCATGATGATAACGAGAATAATCGCCCATCCGAGCTCCGGCATGCCTCCAATAAAGGATAAATACTCGCAACCAGAGCAGGACTGCCAGCAAGAGGGGGAAGTTGGCGATAAATCTTGCAAAAAGCGATGTGTTTTGCTTCCGCAATTTCGTTGTAGCTGAATTTTTCAAGGCGCGATGCCGCTTCGGCCGCCGTCAGCCCTTTATCGGTCGTGCTCAATGCTTTAAACAAGTTTTCCGCTTTTTGTGTTACGATATCCTCCGTTTTCATGTGAGGCCGCCCCCGTTAAAATGATGCATGAAACTACAAGTATTCGAAAGCGCTTTCTATACTGGCTGCATCTACTTTTGCGTTGAAAACAATTTTTTCCTTACCAATTCTTTTTCACCAATTGAGGCAATTGGGAAACGTATTTAAAAAGAAACGGCCCCGTCCGGTCCCCTTTTCCCGCATTCAGGCAGCCCAATTTTAGCGCAAAAATCAAGCATGTTTCCGCATTGTCTAGTCATAAGATATAACGAGTTATTTTAATTTTTAAAAAATAAGGGGGGTTGCTATGGGCAAAGTGTCCAGGATGCTTGGGGCAGCAGTGCTCACCGGCGTGCTGATTGCCGGTTGCACCAACGGCAAGGATTCCGGCACCGTCGGAAATAAAGGGAAAGCAACAGAGACGACCCAGAAAACAGAGACAAAAGGATGGGAAACATTCGGTTTTAATTACGGTAACACAAGGCATGTCCCGTACAATCAAATTACAAAAGACAATATAAAAGATTTGGGACTTGTCTGGAGCGCCGATTTCAAAGAGCTGGATAAAGAAATCCCGGGCGGCAACCAGGGCTTTCCGCTTGTTGTCAATGACGTGCTGTATACAACCACTTCCTATAACCATATCTTCGCCTTTGAAGCCGCGACCGGAAAACTGCTCTGGCATTGGAAACCGGACTCAATCGGCAGCTTTAAAAATTTCGGGCTGAACGTCAACCGCGGTGTCGCTTACGGAGACGGGAAAGTTTACATGCTGACGCTGGACAATAAAATCGTTTCCGTCAATGCGAAAACAGGCAAAACCGTGAAAATCGTGAAAATTTCCGATGCGATTCCGGAAGTGACAGCCGAAAACGGATATTATGAAACAACTGCGCCAATTTTTTACAAAGGGAAATTATTGATCGGATGCTCCGGCGCAGACAACGGCGTGCGCGGTTTTGTAATGGCTTACAACGCCGATTTGACGCCTGCCTGGGATGAACCGTTCTGGAATGTGCCGCCGCGCGGAACCGGATGGATGAAAAATAAATTCTCCGGCGGCGGGACAGTGTGGATGCCAGTGACAATCGACGAAGAAACCGGCATCATGTATTACTCCGTCGCCAACCCTGCGCCTGATTTTTACGGGGAAGACAGGCAGGGCGACAATAAATGGACCGATTCCGTCGTTGCTCTTGATACCAACACAGGCAAAATGGTCTGGGCCCGCCAGCAGGTTTCGCATGACCTGTGGGATTATGACACCGCCGCATCCCCGCTCCTCTATAAAGCAACCGTCGGCGGAAAAATACGCAAAGTCGTCTCGGTCGGCACAAAAGGCGGCGAATGGTTTGCTTATGACGCGAAAACAGGTAAACCGATTTATGAAAACGTTTCCTTTGCAAAAATTTCCCATCCGAATCCGACGCCAAAAGGCACGCTTGTCTATCCTGGCGCGCTCGGCGGGCAAAACTACGCGCCAAGCACATATGATCCGGCGACCAATATTTTGCTCATTCCGGGCATCGAACAGCCGATGATCATTTACGCGGCGAAAAACCAGAAGGATAATGTGAAAAACGGCGGCCCTGGAACATCTGATTTCGGAACAACCATGGCCGCAGCCACCAATATTAAACCGTACGGAACGGTCACGGCAATTGACCTCAACACCGGCAAAAAGCTGTACCAAAACAAAGTAAGCGAACCGATGCGCGGCGGATTTACATCGAATGCGAATTCCATCGCATTTTACGGCGGTGGCGACGGCTATCTTGTTGCCATGGATATTAAAACCGGCAAAAAGCTGTGGAAATTCCAGACCGGCGCCCCGATCGCCGCAGCCCCGACGATTTTTGAAAAGGGCGGAAAAGATTATATCGCCATAAGCGTCGGAGGCACGAGCACATCGAGCGGCGGCGGGAAAGAATCTAAGATCATGGTCTTTGCACTCGGCGGCAACAAAACACAGATGAAAGCCGCAGCCGCAAGCGATAACGGCGCGGGCCACGGCAGCAAAAAAGCTTCCCTGCCGAAAGAAGGCACATGGATCACGAATGACGCCGCAAATAAAAAAGCGGAGCTGCTTTTGATCAGCGGTTACAACGGCGTATTGTCCGGCATGAATTTTAATGGCTACGGCAACGGCGACATGACTTTTACCGTTCCGCTCAACTGGGAGATCAAAGTCGATCTGCAGAACAAAAGCGGGCAAATGCCGCACAGTGTCATGGTCGTGCCGGAAAATACAAAAGGCAAGGTAAAAGACTTTAAGCTCGCGTTTAAAGGCGCGCAAACCCCTGACCCGTTGGCCGGATTCATCGGTTCGAAAACGCAGAGCTTTACGTTTAAAGCCGATAAAGAAGGAACGTATTTGCTCTGGTGCGCGGTGCCGGGCCACGGTTCTATGGGCATGTACGTCACCCTTGTTGTCGATGGCAAGGCGAAAGAAACAACTGTTACGCATAAATGATGAAATGTGCAGGCGTTGCTGTTTAGCGCCTGCTTTTTAAGCCTGCAGTTGCCTGGTACGAACTGTCTAATTAAATGGAGCCTATGAGACAAAAAGGGCGCCGGCGGAAAAGCGAAGTGTCTAATTAGAGGGGCTAACGGGACAATAGAGCTCCCACTCTTGCGCAAACTGTCTAATTAAAAGGGCAACTGGACAAAGGGAGGAGGGAATGGTTTGAAAAAAAGACTGATAATTGCCATGCTCGCCATAACGTTCTTAGCCGTCGCGTGTACCCGCGGCCGCCCCGCAGAAAAAGCGGATGTCTCCTTCAGGCTCGGGCAAACGTTGTTTCCGGTTGTGGAGTGGAAAGCGGACGGTTCCCATTTGAAAACAGTAAAGGGCGTTTTATCCGTTGACCAGCAGGTGGTAAAAAATGCCGTGATCCGGGTTGGCGATGTGAAGACGACGACCGGCCCAAAAGGGGAATTCCGCTTTGTTGTCGATCAAAGTAAGTTTTCACAGAAAACAGCTGAGGTTGTTAATGTAGATCACGCTTCTGTCGGGGGCATAAAAACCAGCAGCGATTTGAAAAAGAAATTGCTGGGTGAAGCGCAGGCCATCCGGGTTGCCTATCCGGTAAAAATTTTAAAACAAACCAAATCCGGCAGCCGGATCACGATCACCGCACAGGCGCAAACGGAAAACGGCCATGGTTTTCCAACTGTCAAAGCCGGAAAATATGCCATCATTGGGGCGATTAAAGATGCAAGCGGGAAACCTGTCCAAGGCGCAGTCGTTTCGACAACGAGGGAACAGGGCGAAGGATGGGCAAAATCAAAGCCAACGGACCAAAACGGCTCCTATTTGATCCAGTATCTGCCAGAAGATGATGAAGAAAGCACATTCCGCGTGTCGGCAGGCGGCAAACAGTACACGCTACCCAATGACAAAGTGTTTGTTTTTCCGGATGAAACAAGCCTGCGGATCGACGCTGTGCTGCCGGAAAAAGGAACTTATATCCAAGATCGCCCCCCCAACTTTAATGGCGAGAAAAATTCCCGGCGCGATGAATGAGGGGACTGTCATCGGCCTCGACAAGGTGGATCCAGATCGGTACACCATCACTGTCCCGGATGAAGATGGAATTTTCAAAATGACCATTCCGGAAAAAATCTGGAACCGTAAGCCTGCTTTATTTGAAAGGAAAATCAATGCTTATACAGAAAAAGTGCTGTCGCCGGGTGATGCTGTGCCGACAGACTGGCTGAAGCAGACGGATGATCTAGAAGTGCATGGGCTGGATTTTGAAAAATAGGACGGGGCCAGCCCTGTTCCTCGTCTTTTATGCCTAACCATGCAGATTTTCATTCCAAAATGGGGTACATCGGATTCCGTTCATTGCATTTTCAGGGTTTTGCGTTCCATAAAGGCAAGTTTCCTTTCCATTTGGGGCAACTTTCATGTCAAAATCGCAATCTTGCATTCCGTGGGTTTCACGCTCGTTCTTTCCGGTTTGCGCATCCATAAGATGTGAATCCAAATTTTCTAATTTCAAAAAAGAGGCGCCCGGTTGGGGAGCCCCTTCTATTTCTATTATCTATTCACCGTGCGTTCCGGAATTTGGTTGCCGCGGATCAATTGTTGATACCAGTAAAAGCTGTCTTTCGGCACGCGCCGCATATCCAATAAATCGAATTCATCGCGGTTGACGTAAATAAAACCGTACCGTTTCCGGAAGCCTTCGTGCGTGCTGACAAGGTCGATTGCGGACCACGGGCTGTAGCCGAACACTTCAACACCATCCGTGATCGCTTTTTGCATTTCCCAGATATGGGCTTCATAAAATTGGATGCGCAGATCATCATGCACTTTTCCGTCCGCATCCAATTCTTCATACAGGCCGATGCCGTTTTCTGTCACGATCAGCGGCAAATGGTAACGGTCATACAGCTGCCTTAACGTGATCCGGAAGCCGACCGGGTCGATTTCCCAGCCAAAAGGCGTTTTCGCAAAGTTCGGGTTTTCAACCGCCTGGTAAACGCCCGGTTCGCTAACCACTTTTTTCTTATCAAATTTATCAGTCTTTAATTCTGCTTCCGGATCAGCGGCGGCAACCGTTGTAGAATTATAGTAGTTAAAAGCAATGAAATCCGGCTTTGCCGCTTTCAATATATCCATGTCGCCCGGTTCGATGTCCGGAGTTGCATTGTTTTCTTTCAAATACGCCCACGCGGTCGGATTGTAAATCCCTTTTACTGCCGCATCCAAATAGAGCCAGTTGCGGATCGACGTCCAGTTTTCCGCAGCAAGGCAGTCTTCCGCTTTGTTCGAAGCTGGATAGACATTGGAAATATTCGGTGCCGGGCCGATTTTTGCATCTGGCAGCATTTCATGGCAGAGAATCATCGCTTCTGCCTGCGCCAGGAGCATGTGGTGGTTCTGCTGGTAAATATCTTTCAGGCCGGTTGCCGTCGCCGTTCCGATCAGGCCGCCGTGCAGGATCATCATATTTTGCTCATTGATGGTCAGCCAGTATTTCACGCGGTCGCCGAAGTTTTCAAACAGCACCCTGGCATAATTTTTATAGTCTTCGATAATCGAACGTTTTGACCAGCCGCCTTCTTTCGCAAGCGTAAGCGGCAAATCGAAATGGAACATCGTCACAATCGGTTCGATATTGTATTTTAACAGTTCATCAATGAGCCGGTTGTAAAAGGCAATACCCTTTTCATTCACTTTGCCGCGGCCTTCCGGAATGACGCGGGACCAGGCGATCGAGAAACGGTAAGCTTTCAGGCCCATTTCCGCAAACAGCCGGACATCTTCTTCCATGTGATGATAATGGTCGCTCGTCACTTTAAAATCTGTCGTACCTTCAGGCGGGGTAAATACATCCTGCGTCGACGGCCCTTTTCCGTCTTCGTTCCAGGCCCCTTCTACCTGATAAGCGGATGTCGAAGCGCTCCATAAGAAATCTTTCGGAAATGGTTTTAATTGTTTATGGTACATATGTTAAAACTCCTTTCATCGCGTATAAAAGAAAAGGACGGCACGAACCGGAACCGGCCGCTCCTTATCCATTTTTTCATCATGCAGCGCCAGTGTCTTCCTCTTCCGCTTCCCGTTTCAAAGCCAGACGGTCGGCCGATTTGAAGAACGGGAAGTAAATCATGAACGAAATGGCAATTTGCACTACGTTGAGCACAGCCCCCTGCCAGCCGCTGACAAGGAAGCCTGCGATGATCGGCGGCGTGGTCCACGGGATATTTGTGCCGTTTGTATATGGAACCAACCCCCAGGCCATTGCAAAGTATGCAACGACAGCCATGACAAGCGGATTAATGATAAACGGGATCATCATAATCGGGTTTAACACAATCGGAATCCCGAAAGTTAATGGTTCATTGATATTAAAGATCCCAGGGCCGATTGCCAGTTTGCCGAGCGCTTTATATTGGCTTGATTTTGCAAAGAACAGGAGGCAGAGCGCAAGGCCGAGTGTACCGCCGGCGCCACCGATTTTAACAAAGTTGGAATAGAACTGATAGTTGATAATATGCGGGATCGCTTTGCCGGCTGCAAAAGCAGATGCGTTTTCAGCCGTCAGCGCCAGCCAAATCGGCTGCATCACCCCGCCGACAACGTTTGAACCGTGAATCCCGAAACACCAGAGCAAACCTTCAACTAATAAGACAAGCAATGTCGCCGGAAGTGTTGCACCCAAACTTGTTAACGGGGCTTGCAAATAGTGGTAAATGAATGCCTGTAGTGTCCCGAAGCTTGTGAACGAAAAAGCAATGCGGATTAAGTCGAAAATGACAAGAACGAATAAAGCCGGTACCAAAGCTGCGAACGAGCGGGAAACGTTTTCCGGAACCGAATCCGGCATTTTAATTTTCCAGCCTTTACTGTCAACCCAGCGGACAATTTCCGTAGCCACAATTGCCGTAATCATGCCAAGGAACAAACCGGCTGCACCGAGGTTGGAAACCGGGATGCCAAAAGTGCCGTCTTTAAAAGCAATAAACGGTGTTAAGAGTAAAAATGCGGCAAGAACGGAAGTGATGACCATAATGGAATCCAGTTTGTACGTCCTTGCAAGGCTCCTTGCCATCGAAACAATGACATACAGCGTCATGACGTTCATTGTAACATCATATGGAACCGTAAAATAAGTGGCCCAGTTTTTGCCCAAAAACGATGCCATGAAATCCGAGTAGCCGTTAATCGGCAAATTGGATAATAACAGAAAAATCGATCCGATGATCAGCAGGGACATAACGCCGAAGAAACCGTCTTTGATGGCCGTTATATAACGGTTATTGTCCAGTTTGATGGCCATCGGCGTCATTTTTTTCTTCCAGCCAGCTAATAAAACCGTTCATCATTCGCATCTCCTCTCGATATATCAATTTGGGAATGAATCAACTAAGCTTTTGCTGCAATCAGGGTGAGGGCCTGTTCCAAAACTTTTTCCCCGTTCATCATGCCGTAGTACTGCATGTTGATCGAATCAATAGGAATCCCTTTTTCTGCGAGTTTTGGTTCAAATTGCTTTTTCATAAATTTGACTTGCGGGCCAAGCAGCAGGACATCAATGTCTTTCTTTTCCAGCGTGGCATCGACATCGGATGCGGATACCGCAAAGATATCGGCTTCAACCCCTTTTGCTTCGGCCGCTTTTTTCATTTTTGTCACCAGCAGGCTTGTGCTCATACCGGCCGCACATACCAACATGATCGTTTTCATATCTATCTCCTCCAAATATTGAATATCTTTTCCTTACATCTTTATTGTAGTTAAAAGCGTTTTCGAAGAGGAGAGAAGCATTTTCCGTTAGGTAACGGAAACGCTTACACGAAATTTGGTCACTTCTCTATGTAAACAGAAATCAGCGTCGGGAGGAAGAAAGAGGAGGTTAGCGGATCCCGGCTTTTATCAAAATCAGCGGAAATGAAGCTTTAATTAGCGGTTCCCTGCTAATCATCGGTGAAAGGTATCAAGAAATCAGCGTTGCGGCGAAAACGGAAGAAAAAATAGAGGACCTCTTTCAATGTTTAAGGTGAACCTGCCCTATTTCGAGGCCGTGCATCCAAGATTCCCCTCTATGGAAATTAAAATCAGAGAAAAAATGCTTTTATTAGCGAAGGCAGAAAAGAAAACAGCGTTTCCGCAGGGAACCCACAGCCGCAAAAAAACTGCTTTCTCCTAAAAAAGAAAGCAGTTGGCCTTTTCTATTTTTCTACTGCAATTCCAAACTTTTTATACATTTCAATCATTTCCTTTACCAGTTCGGAAATGGTTTCGGCGCTCATCAACTGGTCTTCCGCATGCATAAAAATCATCGAAAACCCGACTTTGTTCCCTGATGCTTCCTGCTGGATCAGTGACGCATGGACTTTATGGCCCTCCACAAAAAATTTCCGCGATTCTTTCATTTTCTCTTCCGCCAGTTCGAAGTTCCCGTCCCTTGCCGCGTACAGTGCTTCCATGGCCAGGCTTTTGGCTGTCCCCACATTGCTGATGATTTGGAATGCAGTCATTTCGATATCTTCAGTTTTCATATTTTCCACTTCCCTATATGAAAAATTTTGTTCCCGCTTCTTCAAATGCTTACAAATAAATGAACTTTCCTTGCTTACTTTTATTTTATTACAGGTCGGGGGTATTTTACATTTGGATCATTTCCGTTAACTAACGGAAACGCTTACTTTTTTTGTGAAAACCGTCCTTTTCTGCGGCGGTTTTCACGTTTTGGTTAAAAGGCCGATGACTTCTTCAACGGAATCGCTTTGGATGATTTTTTGGACGGTATTTTTGTTTTCAATGACGGAAATCAAATGCTGATACATCTGGTCGAGGCCACCTTTTGGATTCTTTTGGATATTCAAAAGGCAGACAAACTGGACCATTTGCCGGCCGTACCAGGCGATCGGGCGTTTCAGTGTGCAAACCGTCCAAAATGTTTCATCCGTGACCGGTTTGATCGGATGGGGGACGGCCACCAAATTTCCGAAACTTGTCGGCGCCGCCGCTTCCCTTTCCAGCACAAGATCTACGTAATTTTCCGGCACAAGCTCCTGCTTTTTCAGCTCCCCGCATAAAAACCGGATGGCACTTTCCCTGTCTTCAAAATCTTTATGGATGAACACCCGCGAAGGATCGAGATAAACTTTTGATGCCGTTTTTTCCGGATGGAGCTGCCGTTTGATATTTTCAATGTCACCGTCTTCCAAAAACGTATTGACAACCTGGACCGGTACGCCGAGATCCTCTTGAATCGGAATCGTGCTGATGACAAGGTCGATAAAAGACAAGTCATAGTCTTTCAATTTATAAAAATGGATCGTGTCGACAATTTCCATCTCATGTTCAAATAAACGCTGCAGCCGGTAATAAAGCAGTTTCGCACTCCCGACGCCGGATGCGCAGACAACGAGTACTTTTTTTGCTTTACCGGCCTTTGTTTTCATCCGCTCGAGCGCCACACCGATATGCAATGCGATATAGGCGATTTCATGCTCGCCGACTTCCATCTGCAAATAATCTTCAATGCATTTGCTTGCAATGACGGCGCCTTCAAATGCAACCGGATATTTCATTTTGATCTGTTGCAGAAGCGGATTGCGGATGTTCATATGATAACGGAGCCGATTCATCACCGGCCGGATGTGAAGCGTCAGCGCCTGGATCAGTTCATGGTCACCACTGAAATCCCAGCCCATTTCCTCTTTCAGCCTCTCCAGCATGCGGCGGACGATGTGCCCGGCCTCATCAAATTCCCCGTATTCCACGAGTTCTCTTTTATTTAAAAGCTTCGTACCAACAAGGTGGACAATGATATAGTCGATCTCAGGTTCCGGAAAATGCAGTCCCGTCAGTTTTTCCACCTCGCGGACAATTTCGCCGGCAACAAATTTTTCAAACGGATATTCTTTATGGATTTCATGCTCAAGTTTTTCAATATAAAACCCTTTTTCAATCCGCTTGCAGGCAATCGTCACATGGGTGGCCAGGTTTTCAAGCGAAATGTCGGATATCTCGATTTTATATTCATTGACTTTTTGGATGATGATTTCTTTGATTTTCGAATACAAGTCTTCATCGAGCAGTTGGATGGCATCCCGGTCCATGCTTAAATCCGGATTGCGCATAATCTGGTTGGATAAGCACAGCCTCTTTTTGTATTCGTCACCGACAATCTGCGTCCCGTAATGGGGGCGGTTAACCAAATCAAGCCCATATTTTTTCAAAATGCCGCGCAGCATTTTTAAATCATGTTGAATCGTTGATTTTGACACATACATTTCGTCCTCGAAAGTTTCCAACTTGATCGCGCCTTTTTCCAGCAAAAAGCGCCTGAGCATATAAGCCACCCGGTTCGACTGGTCGGAAAAATCCGTTTGTATTTTCTCTTGCGGGTCATTTCCGGTTTGTCCCATCGCCGTCTGAAAGGCTGCCTGATCGGTGATTTTCAGTCGGTATCCAATTCCCCGCATCGACTCAAGGACTGCCCCTGCCGCTTCACATTCTGATTGCAGCGCTTTCATTTCGCTGCGGACAGTACGGTCGCTGACGCCGATTTCTTTTGCAATCCAATCGGCTGTAACCGGTTCTCCGGCCATTGACAACAGTTTTATAATCTCTTTTTGGCGCTTTGTCATCATACGGTTTTCCCCATTTCTACTGCAAAACCATTTCACAAAGTATACAAACTTTATTTTTCATTTAGAATAGTGCATTTTTTAACCGTTGTAAAGTCATTTTGGCACTTGTTTAAAATTGGCGAAAAAATTTTTCTTGGAAACGGTAAAATTTCCTAGAAGGGGACAGTTTTCCATCATATGCCTGACCGCGAATCACCGGTTACGGCGGGGACTGATCATTAGCGAAAAAAGAACAAACCGGCAGCTTGCAATAAGGCAGCCGGTTTTTTGTGCGCCCAATTCGATTCAATCCCATGCCGGTTAATATGTCACTGTTACCGTCTGCGGTTTGAGGCCAAGGCTTTCGGATTCTACCGTGATTTTAATTTCATTGCCTCTTGCATTTTGCTCCGGACGCGACAAATTGATCATCCCGTTCCCCTGCGCTTTTTTGTTCAACCCCAGGTTTTCTGTATGAATGCACAGTTGCGCATAGAGCTCCGCTTCCGTAAGCGCCCGGCCGAATGCTTTTTCTTCCATCTGTTTCACCAATGCAGCCGCCCCGCTCACATGCGGCGTCGCCATTGACGTGCCGCTGAGTCTAGCGTATTTGCCGCCGGGGTAAGTAGAAAGGATCCCAACACCGGGAGCGACCAGGTCAATTTCCGCATTCGTATTGGAAAAATCGGCCAGATTCTTTTGCAGGTCAACCGCGCCGACTTCTACGACTTCAGGATAAGCGCCGGGATAATCCATCTCATCGGTATCGTCGCGGCCGTCCCCGCTGTTGCCTGCTGCACAAACAACCAATATATTATTTTGAACAGCCTTTTGAATCAGGGCATGCTCTCTTTCATCGGCAGGACCTCCGAGCGACATGGAAATGGCGGAAACTTTTTCACCGTTCGGCCCTTTCCAGTTGATGGCATAATCGAGCGCCGCATTAATCCATTGCGACTCCCCCTGCCCGTCCTTATTTAAAGCCTTTAAAGCAAGCACCTTTGCCCCAGGTGCGACCCCGACGACCCCGTATGCATTTTTGGAAGCTAAAATCGTTCCGCACACATGTGTCCCATGCCCGTTATCATCCTGGTAATCTCCTGTATTCGTAAAATCTTTCCCGCCTATAATCCGGTCTTTTAAATCTGGATGCGTTTTATCGACACCTGTATCAATGACCGCAATGACAATGCCTTTCCCGTAGCCAGCATTTTCCCACACATCGGGCGCATGAATCAGTTGCACGCCTTCCGGAACCGTTTCTTCCACCTGCTCATAGACTTCCAGCACTTGAAACGGAATCAGCTTTTTCTGCATGTTTCTTTCCCCTTTCATTCGAAAGATAGCTTGTTCTTTTTTATTTTACTACGAAATTCGTGTTTGCTGCGGGAATTTTCTAAAAATAAGTCTTTGAATGTAGCCGCCGCAGTTGTGACCCGTTCCGCTGATTTTGAGTTATTTTCCACCGATTTTTTCCGGCGTGCCGCTGATTTTTGAAAAATTTTCGCCGATAAGAATTGCTTTTCCGCTGATGTTGCTTCCCATGTTAAAGGCAAGAAAAAACGCCGAGCCTTGTTTGCTCCGCGTTTTCTTTTTTTATCATTTTGTTCATTCATATTCCCAGCGAAAGATTTTCGATTTGCACTTTTTTATCCAAGGAAGCGCCCGGTTGGAAGTTACAGCAAATGTTTCGATCAAAACGGATCTCCAGTACGGTATTTTCTAAACGGGCAGCCAATCCGCTTTTCGTTTCCTTCATTTCCGGGAAAATTTTCTTGATAAAATGAATTGATTCCGTATGATCCAGATCATGGACAACTGCCTCATGAATTTCGTGTACCTGATTTTCTTCACTGTTCGGGTGCACGAAGTATTTTTTAATATGCCGGAGGACAGGCAGAAATTTCTTTCACCCCCCTGCCCGGTTCCTATATTACCATTCTCCTGCCGCCGCCCCGCTATTTTATCTGGTTAAAAGAAGAGGAAGTTGTTAAAATCCGGAAGATCATCACAATGTTTGCCAAAACGGCTGAAACGCATAAACACGCCATGTAAAAGCCCGCTTTTTGAAAGGCGGGTTTTTTTACGGTTGATTTAAAATTGGAATTTGATTATTATCTAATTAGATATAAATTAAAAAAGAAAGGTCCTCATCATGCAGCTCAATAAAATTGTGGAATTTCATAAAGCACTCGGTGATTTAACGCGCGTCCGGATCATTGCCCTGCTGCAAAAGGGTGAGCTGCACGGCCAGGCAATTGCCGGAAAGCTCGGGCTGAAGCCGCCGACCATCACCCACCATATCACAAAACTCCGGGATGTCGGACTGATCAAGGAGCGGCGCGATAAAAACACCATTTATTTCTCGCTCAACACCAAAATTTTGGAAAGCAGCGCGATGGCGATTTTATCATTGGGGGAAAGGAGCACGAATATGGAAATGTCCGTATCCGAAGAAGAACGCGCAAGCATTTTGAAAAATTTCTTTACGGCCGGCGGAAAATTAAAAACGTTCCCGGCCCAGCGCAAGAAGAAGCTGGTTGTGCTTGCCCATATTGCCCAAAAATTCGAGTTTGGAAAAATATATCCGGAGAAAAAAGTCAATGAAATTTTAAAGGAATTTCATGAAGATTACGCGACATTAAGGCGGGAGCTGATCATGTGCCAGTACATGTACAGGGAAAACGGCGAATATGAATTAAACCCGCCGGAACTGTGGTGGCTGCGGTAGCGGATGGCAAAAGACACGGCAGCCCGGAATGAAACGGAGCTGCCCCGTCAACTTTCTTTCGCTTTTTCCGCTTTAAACCGATAGAGGGCTCGGAGTATCCCGCCGTATCCGGTGCAGCGGCAGAGGTTTCCGGACAGTGCTTCTATGATTTCTTCGTCACCCGGGAATAGATTTTCATCGGTGAGCGCTTTTGCCGCCATGATCATGCCGGGCGTACAGTAGCCGCACTGGAAGCCTCCTTCTTCCAGGAAACATTGCTGAATCAGATCCAACTCCCCGCCTTTTTGGATTCCTTCAATGGTCGTGATGTGAGACCCATCGATTTGATAAGCCAATACCAGGCAGGCATTTACTACTTTCCCGTCCAGGAGCACCGAACAAGCCCCGCAGCGACCAATGCCGCACGAAATTTTTGTTCCTGTCATATGCAGCTGGTCGCGCAACAGATCGACAAGTCTTAAAACCGGATCAACTTCAAGGGAAAGCTGCCGGCCGTTCAGTTCAAACGTAGCTTGGATTTTAGCGGCTGTTTTTCCATTTTCCATGCCCCGTCCCCTTCTTTCATGGCAAATTTCAAAATGTCTTCCGGCGAAACCGGCAGGCGGTTTGCCCAAAACCCGGTTGCATGGTGGATCGCTTTTGCGACAGCCGGCGCAACGGCAACCGAACCGATTTCCCCCACTCCCCTCGGGCCGTAAGGATCGCCATCCACTAATTTTTCAATCGGTTCCACATCCATATGGAAAGGCACGTCCGCAATGGTCGGGATAAAATATTGGTCCAGGTTTTCTGCCAAATACCTGCCTTCTTTCATGGCGGCATCTTCCATCAGCGTATAGCCGAGCGCCATTACACCGCCCCCTTCAATTTGGCCGGTATAACCGATTTCGTCCACGACCGGGCCTGCCGCAATCGCCTGATCCAAGCCAACCACTTTTACCATGCCTGTCAAGAGGTCCACTTCCACTTCGGCCAGAACACCGGAAAATGCATACAAAAAATGCCCTGCGTTCACTTGATCCGGCGTTGTTGGAAAATCAAATTTCACGGTGACGGCAACCGATTCAATATCAGAGATTTGATCTGCCAGCTCGCCATACGAAAGTACCATGCCGCCGGAGGAAAAAACGCCGCCTTCTCCCAGCCGCAATTGGGAGGCAGGAATGCCGGCAGCTGCCGACGCTTTTTCCAGCAATTTATTGCAAAAATCCCCCTTCATCCGCTGCAAGGCGTGCCATACCATGCTCGTTCCCCTTGAGGCAGTGGTGGATCCGGATGATGGGGCACAAGAGGTGTCCCCGATGACAATCGATAAATCGTTTTTTGAACAGCCAAGCGAATTGCAAGTGATTTTCTCGATGACACTTAAAATCCCCTGGCCGGCTTCTTCAAAACCGAATGCAATTTCAATTTTTCCTTCTTTTGAAAGGCGAAGGCGCCCGCCGGCCGGGTCCAAACGCCCGTATCCGAGCCCTCCGCCATGCATTGTAATGGCCATGCCGAACCCGCGTTTTTTCCACTTATGCCGTTCATTGTAAAAATGGACGGCCATCTTTTTCAGCTCCACTTTTTGCGCGATGGCTTCCAGCACATCGGAAGCGCCGGTTGTTTCGGCGATCCGGTGGCCTAACGGGCCGGGGGCGTTTTTTTGGCGGAGGTTCCGCCTTCTGAACTCAATCGGGTCCAGCTGCAATTGATCGGCCAGGCGGTCGATCTGCCCCTCCAGCGCAAATGTGACCTGGTTGCCGCCGAACCCGCGGAACTCGCCGGATACTCCGTTATTCGTAAATACCGCCATTCCGGTTACATCTACATTCGGGATGATATACGGCCCGATGGCATGTTCAACGGCAAAATCGAGCACAGCCGGCCCGAGCGTAGCATATGCGCCGGTATCTGCGATGATCACCGCCTGGAAAGCAAGCAGCTTCCCGTATTCATCCGCCCCGGTTTTGACTTTGATTTCCATAGGGTGTCGCTTAATACTGGAAATGACCGATTCTTTCCTTGTTTGATGGATTTTTACCGGCCTTCCCGTAGCGAGTGCCAACAATGCCACGTACGGCTGGATATGCAATTCATCTTTTCCGCCGAAAGAACCGCCTATAGGACTAGACACAACGCGGATTTTTTCTTCATCCATCCCGAGGATCCGCGACAGTTGGAAGCGGTCCCGGTAGCCGTGCTGGGAACCGCAATAAACCGTAATTCCGCCGTTTTCTTCCGGGACGGCCACCCCGCCTTCCGTTTCCATATACGTATGCATCTGGCGCGGGACATGGTACGTTTCTTCAACAACAGCCGCACACCGCGCAAAAGCCTCCTTCACTTCTCCCCGCTTATTTTCCGCACGATGGAGGATGTTCCCTTTCGTATGCAGCTTCGGCGCACCGGGCTCAAGTGCTTTTGCCGGGCTGTCGATTACCGGGAGAGGTTCATAAACGACTTCAATCCGCTCCAATGCTTTTTCTGCAATTTCAACCGATTCTGCCGCAACGGCCGCGACCGCATCTCCGACATAGCGGACCCGGTCTTCACATAAAACGGGCTGGTCGGGCATGACGATCCCGAAGCCGTTCAAGCCCGTCACATCTTTATAAGTAATGACAGCCGCAACCCCCGGCAACTTTTCGGCGCGGGACGTATCAATTGAAAGAATTTTTGCATGCGGATAAAAACTTCTCAATATTTTTCCGTACAGCATGTCCGGAAATGACAGATCCGTTAAATAAGCAAGGCTACCTGTTACTTTCGCAATGCCATCCGGCCCGATTCCCCGCTTTTCATGCTTCAGCTTCATCGGCACCATCCTTTCCGTTTAAAAAACTGATAAACGTTGAAACAATCAAATTGGAAGCCGCCTTTTTCCGGTAATCCACCGTGGCAAAAGCATCCGGCAGCGGATCATATTCTTCCATGATTTTTTCATGCGCTACGGCCATGACTTCCTCTGCCAAAACCTTTCCTTTTAAAAACTGCTCGCATGCTGTCAGCCGCTTTGGAAAACTCGAACCCCCGCCAGCAGCGATCCGAATTTGCTCCACCCGGTTTTCATTTGTCAGCCCTGCAAAGAAGGAAACAACCGTTAAAGACGGGGTAAAGGCCGCTCTCCGCCCGATTTTTTGATAAAAACAAATCTTTTTTTCCACAGCAGGCGGTTCCGGCAGCAGGATGGCCGTTAAAATACAGGACGGGTGCAATGGCGCCTGCTGCAAAAAAACTTGTAAATCATCTGTTTTGTAATCCCCGTCAAACCAAACAGCTTTCGCGCCGAGCGAGAGCAATGCCGGGATTGTGTCTCCTGACATGTAACAGACATTGCCGCCGATTGTTGCCCGGTTCCGGACAGCCGGTGCCGCAACTCGCCGGACTGCTTCATGAAGGATGTGCCAATCTTTTTCTATTAAGGAATTTTTCCGTAAATCGGACAGCCTAACGCAAGATCCGATCGCAAGGTTTTGTGCGGATACATGGATATCGTACAATTCTTTAATGTGTTCCAGGCTGATGAGGCAGGGCGGGAATACGGCCCCCTGCTCCCGCTTCATTTGCAAAAGCGTCCCCCCAGCAATCAACGCGGCAGCCCCGCCAAATTTCTGTTTCAATGCCCATGCTTCTTCAACGGATGCCGGCCTGTATACGGCTTGCGGCACGGCAGCCATTTTATCCTGCCCGGCCATCGGCATACCCCCTTGCTTTTTCATAATCTTCCTTCGTATCCATATCATAAAAAGGCAGCCCGTTATCGTAATGGATACAAATCCCGTGCAGAGAACCGCCCCTTAAAATGGCACGCGCACCCTGGTCCCCTTTAAGCTTCATTAAAGTTGGAAAAATAGATTTGGAGAGCAACAACGGCGGGAGGATCTTCCCTTTGTAGCATGGAGCGATATATTCTATCTGCCCCTCTGCAGCAGACCGTTTTTGGAATCGGGCAATCAAATGGTTGATCATGCCGGTCCGGATAAACGGCTGGTCCGCAAGCATCACGACGACCGCTTCCGCATCCATTTCCGCTGCCCTTTGCACCCCGCATTTCAGCGAATGGGACATCCCTTTTTCGGCATCGGAGCAATAAACAAGTGACCATTTTTTCTGATTGTCCAGCAATTCCGGGCTGAACCATGTATTTTTTCCGGCTTCCTTCACAATGACAAGCGTATCGTCAAGCTTTGAGGAGACGGCTGTCTGCAGTGCCAGACTGCCGGCCGGTTTTCCTTTAAGCGGAAGACAGAGCTTGTTTTCCCCCATCCGACTGCTTTTGCCGGCTGCAAGATAGATCCCGATGATTTTCATAAAAGCACTTCCTCGCTTACCGGCTCGTTTTTTAGCTTGATGCATTCGGCAATGATGCTGACGGCAATTTCTTCCGGTCCCTCCGCTGCGATCGCGAGCCCTGCCGGCGTCCGGATGCCAGGCGGGAGTTTCTCCATTCCAAGCAGGCGCTTCGTACGTTTCATAGATCCGAGCACCCCAAGATAGCGCGGATTGGTTTGCATCACATGCGTTAAAATTTCTTGGTCCCTTGAAAAATGGTGGGTCATGATCATCACGAAATCGTTCGGCGCAATGGTTATTCTGCTTTCTGCGAAAACTTCAGAAGGAAAACCGACGACCAATTCTTCTGCATCCGGAAAGTTTTGCCGGCTGCACAAACCCGGCCGCCAATCTGACACAATGACTGAAAAGCCGGTCTTCGCAGCCAGGGCAGCGAGCGGAGCCGCATCCTTGCCGGCCCCGAACAAAATGAACCGCGGTTTCGGTCGATAATGATGAATATATACTTCCTCTTGCATCACAGGCAGGAAAAACGTTCCATTTTTTACCGGCAGGTAATGCACAAATCCCATTTCGCCTTGATAACTGCCGAACCGGTGCCCGTCTTCTGTGACAAACAGGTACGCACCGGAATCCGGAAATTTGATCCCGGTTACAGCCGTCCCACTTTGCAAAAATGTTTTGAGCCGGAGAAGATGCGCGGCATAGCGGCGGCCAACCGGCTCCACATATACATGGACAGCGCCGTTGCATCCGGAACCCGTCCCCCACGACAGATCATCATCTCTGCGCATGTCATAGACGATCGTTTCCGGTTTCCGGCCAAACCCGTTTTCGATTCTTGCCGCCAAATCTTCTTCCAGGCAGCCTGCGCTCAAAAGACCGATTCGGGTGCCATCAGGTTTGAAGAACATGGCAGCCCCTTCCTTTTTATAAGCCGAGCCGTCGACACGAATGACAGTCGCCAGCACACCCCCTGTCATGCCTGGACGGATTGCATCGAGAATGCTGTACATATCTTCCATTGCCGTCACCTCACATTCTTGTATTGGCAGAACCAGTAAAGACTGATTTATATATTATGATTGTTGAATATTCTGTATAACTCAAGTTTTCTGTAAAATTTTCTGCCAATAAAAATAATAAGCACGCCAGAAAACCTGCCACTGAAAAAGCCATTTTCAAAACGAAAAGCGGCGAACTTCACCGCTTTTTAATCATCCATATCTTGTGTTGTGAATCAACTGCAAACAAGCCTTTTGCATTTTTACAGCGTCTGTGTCTGCACCTCCTCCTGCGCGGAAAAATCGATCACTGCCGGGTTCACTTTAAATCCTTTCGTAATATAGACGAGATAAGCAAAACCGATCACAGCCCATGTGATGCCGAGCAAAAATGAGTTGCGCTCCAGGTTCAGCCACAGCACACCGATAAAAGCGGCGCCGATCAGCGGCATGATCACATATGAGAAAAACCCTTTTGCGCTCCGGTGCATTTTATGCCGGAAAACATAGTGCACAATGACGGACAAATGAACAAACGTAAAAGCGATCAGAGCACCAAAATTGATAAAGGATGTTGCCATTCCAAGGCTGAAGAACATCGCGGTCAGCGAAATAAAACCGACCAATAAAATATTGATCCACGGCGTCCGGAATTTCGGGTGCACATAACCGAATACGTTTTTCGGCAGAATGTTATCCCTCCCCATCGCATAAAGCAGCCGGGCGACACTCGCATGCGAGGATACTCCTGAAGAAACGGTTCCGGCAATTCCACCGGCCAGGAAAATCATCTGTACAATCGTGCCGCCGATTTTCATGGCAATTTCCGGCGAGGAAGATTCCGGATCTTTAAAACTGGCAACAGTCGGGAAAACCAGTTGGATAAAGTAGGAGGCAAGCGTAAATAAAATGCCGCCGAACAACGCCGTAAGGAAAATGGCTTTTGGGATCGTCTTTTTCGGACTTGCGGTTTCTTCCGAAAGCATCGCAACCGCGTCAAAACCGAGATAAGAAAAGCACATCAGCGTCGCGCCCGCGATGAGCCACGAGGAATCGAGTCCGGCTGAATAAAAAGGCTTCATGGAGATGATTTCACCCGTCCCCATGCCGTGAAGAAGCGCGCGGACTGCAATCGCAACAAACATCGCGATAATCGCAATTTGAAAAAAGACGAGAAACATGTTGAAATTTGCGGTAAAATTTATATCGCGCAAATTGAGTGCCGTGACGAACGCCACAAATCCCACAATCCACATCCAGGAAGGGACGCCCGGGAAAAAAGCACTCAAATAAATTTTAAAAATTAAAGCGTTCACCATTGGCAAAAACAAATAATCCATCAAAGCGGCCCATCCGATCAAAAAACCAAGGTGGCAGTTAATCGTGCGCTGCGTATATGTGTAGGCGGAACCCGCGGTTGGAAATACTTGTATCATTTTTTGATAACTAACAGCGGTTAGAAGCATGGCGGCCAAAGCCAATATGTAGGCGGTCGGGACGTGCCCGTGCGTCATTTCGGAAGCAATGCCGAAAGTATCAAAGACAACCATCGGGGTCATATAGCCGACACCGAGCAGCACAATTTGCCATAGGCCCAATGAACGTTTTAAGGTGACCGCTTGTTTTTGCATGTATCATTCCTCCTAAATGAGATCGTGGATTACACGATTGTTTTTGGGCTCATTTTATTAAAACAGGCATTTGATTTCGATATTTTTGTGAAATTATTTAACATATAAATTTTAAATCTATTTTGTCGAAAAAATTTACAAACGGTTACTCTGGCGTGGAAGCTTTCTCAAAAACAGGTTCATCCCTTTTTAACCTCAATGCCGCAAGCCCCGCAAAGTCATGGACAAGCGTTGCTGCCAATAATGATGTGATCTGCCCAGCGTCATACTGCGGCAATACTTCTACGAGATCAAAACCAACAAAATGAAAACCTTTTAAAGCGCGTACCATTTTTAACGTTTCCCGACTGCTGAACCCACCAGCCTCCATTGTTCCCGTTCCCGGCGCGCATGAAGGATCGACAAAATCAATATCAAATGTTAGAAAACAAGGCGTATCTCCGATCGCTGTTTTCATTTCCTGCAAAACCGCCCCGAACCCTTTTGTATCCAGCCCGGACGTTGTGATGACATGAAACCCCAACCGGCGGCTGTCTTCTACATCCCCAGGGTGGTTCAATGTTCCCCGTATCCCGAGTTGAAACACTTTCGATGGCTGCAGCAAACCTTCTTCGTATGCACGGATGAATGTTGAACCGTGCCAGTACTTTTCCCCGTAATAGGTATCCCAAGTATCGGTATGGGCGTCAAAATGGATCATCGCAAGCGGGCCGAAATGCTTTGCCGCAGCCCGCAAACCGGCAAGGGTGACGGAATGGTCGCCGCCGAGGCCGATCGGAATAATCCCCTTTTCCATTAAATTTCCAATCCTTTCTTCCATCAGTGCATAGCTCCGCCCGATATTGTGCGGAATCACCGGGACATCCCCAGCATCGATGGCATGGGTTTCCTCAAATGGATAGTTTCCGAATACGGGATGATACGGAAACAATGTCATGGAACTTTGGCGGATTGCCTGTGGGGCAAAACGGGCTCCGGTGCGATAAGAGGCTGCCGTATCAAATGGCAGGCCAATGACCGCAAGTTTTGCATCTGGGTCTTCACACGGCAGGCGCATGAACGTCCCATTACTGCAAAATTCCGGCTGTATATCCGGCGATAACGGGTAGTGCATGTTTCTTCTCCTCCTTGTATGATCAGGCTTTCAGTTTTGAGAGCACTTTTTCAACTGTCGCAACGACTTGGTTTACTTCTTCCACAGCGATCGTCAGCGGCGGCTCAATGCGGATCGTTTTGGAGTTTACCAAAGTACCGGCCACCAAAACGCCTTCATCAAACATCCCTTTAGCAAAGTTATAGCCGATCGCATCGTTCTGGAATTCGATGCCAATCATCAGGCCTTTTCCGCGGATTTCAAGCACTTTGTCTTCATGCCCTTTTACCGCTTCTTTCAGGCGGGCAAGGAAATAATCTCCCACTTCGGCGGCACGCGCGGGCAGGTCTTCTTCAAGTAATACGGAGATCGTCGCGATCGCAGCCGCACACGCAAGCGGATTGCCACCAAACGTTGTCGTATGCATAAACGGGTTGTCGAAAAAATTTTTAAACACCTTTTCTTTTGCCACCACTGCGCCCGCCGGCATAATCCCGCCGCCAAATGCTTTCGCAAGGCAGAGGATATCCGGCACAACACCGTACAATTCCGCCGCAAACATTTTTCCGGTGCGCCCCATTCCGGTTTGGACTTCATCCAAAATAAGCAGCGCATCATACTCATCGCACAGCACCCGCACTTCCTGCAAATAGCCTTCCGGCGGGAGAATAATGCCGCCTTCCCCTTGAATCGGCTCCAAAAGCACCGCCGCCACATCTTCACCGACGAGCGCGCAAATTTCAAATGTTTTCCGCATCATATCAATATCTCCGAACGGCACATGGCGGAATCCCGGAACGAGCGGCAGGAACGGCTTCCGGAACATCCCTTTTGCCGTGCCGGATAACGAGCCGAGGCTTTTGCCGTGGAACGCCCGTGTCGCCGCAATAAACGTCGTGCGGTTGCTGTGCATTTTTGCCAGTTTCAGCGCCGCTTCGACACTCTCGGTTCCGCTGTTTGTAAAAAATGAATATTTGAGGTCGCCCGGCGTGATCTCGGCAAGGATTTTTGCCAGCATCGCCCGGAGAGGATCAAGTAAATCCTGGCTATGCAATGCCTGGCGTTGAAGCTGGTGTTCAACCGCTTTGACGACTTTCGGGTGCCTGTGCCCAACATTGTAAATGCCGAATCCACCGAGGCAGTCGATATACTGATTCCCGTTCACATCTTTAAAGCATGCCCCCTCGTCAGACCATTCCACCGCGGCAAATTGCGTATCCAAGGTGACCGTTTTCCGGTATTCCAAAAACCCCGGATTAACGTACTCCTTAAAGCTGTTTACCGTTTCATTCGTAATCCACTTTGCTTCCTCAGCCGTGACTTCGGGCTTTTCAATCAAATCCAGCACCTTTTCCATATAATCCCGGATTTCCTGCCCCTTTGTTTTTTCAACCGTATTTCGCATTTTCCCACTCCTTTTGTTTTTATGAATGAATATCAGTCATTTTTGGGGATAAGCGGTTAGGAGCGGATCCCGAGCGAACGCTTAAAAAATTGGAACA
The DNA here is from genome assembly GCF_008974185.1 of Weizmannia acidilactici. GTDB lineage: Bacteria > Bacillota > Bacilli > Bacillales > Bacillaceae_C > Weizmannia > Weizmannia acidilactici. Next base: position 31,186 of record NZ_BKZP01000014.1, on the reverse strand, counting down.
GTTCCAGTTTCGTTTTTTCGGGCGTGCTGCCGGTTTCTTTCGCAATGTAAAATCTTTCCGCCTCATTCTCCATTAAGTTGATCACCATGACGGCATGCCACTTGACATTGACCGGAAGGATTTGTTCCGCTTCAACCGCTTTCGTTAAAATTTCTCTAAACCATTGGTAGTAAGGGGTATAAATCGCTTCCCACGTTTCCATCGAATTTTCGAACGCCAGCCCGGAATAACAAAGTACAATAACGTCTTTATACCGGTTTGTCGTCTCGAACGTTTCGTCGATCATCACCCGCAAGATATCCCAAAAATCCGATTTTCCCTGCGTCTTTTTTTGGATTTTTCCAAAAGAATAAGCCAGCAAATTCTCCGCAATTGCCGGGATCAACGCATTTTTTGAGCGGAAATATAAATAAAATGTCCCCTGCGCCACCTCCGCTCTTTTCACAATGTCGGATATAGATGCCTTTTCCATCCCTTTTTCCGAGATGACTTCAATCGCTGCCTGTAAAATTCTTTCATACTTATCGCTTTTGACCTTTTCCAACCTTTTACCTCCATTTGAAAATGACTGAACCCCATTCATGTTGAACTTATTTTTATTGTAGTGGGTGTTTTTCCGTTCGTCCGCATTCTCGCAAGGAAAAGTTACAATATTTTTTTAATTAAAAATCCTATTCTCTTTTTAAAAGCGAAATCGGTGGCACCTCATAAGGTGGCAAGGCTTTGCTCCTCTATTTTGTCGCCTTCTGCGGCTTTCCTCCTTTGAAAACCGAATCAGCGGAAACAGCGGGAAAATCGGCGGTACCCCCTAAACGCTACGGCAAAAAGTTGAAATGATAGAAGACCAAAATAAAAAGCCTGCCAAAGGACAAACTAAAAAATCCCGTTAACATTTGCGAAAGAACATGGTAAGATTACGATTAGGTGTATTCTGTTTTACAAATAAACCAAAAAATTAAGAAAAAGGGAAGGCAGAATGAAAAAGAAAATATTCATCACACTTGGGATACTTATTGCGATCATTGTCATTGGGGGCGGAGGAGCAGCCTACTATGTCTACCATTCCGTCCAAAAAGCCGCAGACAAAATGTACGACAACAAATCTGTCACACCATCAAAGGAAAGTTCCCAAAAAATTAAAACACAAAAACCAATATCCATTCTTTTGCTGGGTGTGGATGAAAGAAAGAACGATGTCGGCAGATCGGATACGATTATTATCCTTACATTAAATCCGCAGAAAAAAGCGATGCAGATGATTTCGATCCCGCGTGACACGAGAACCGAAATTGTCGGCAGGGGAACGATGGACAAAATCAATGCCGCGTATGCATACGGCGGCCCGAAAATGGCGCTTGCCACCGTCAATCAATTCGCCAATTTAAATCTTGACCAGTACATACGGATCAACATGGAAGGGCTGGCCGACCTCGTTGATGCTGTCGGCGGCGTCACCGTCTACAACAAGATCAGCTGGCATGACGAAGGGTATTACAAAAAAGGATACTATTACAAAAAAGGGTATATTATACTCGACACCGGCAAAAAAGCGCTTGGTTACGTCAGAATGCGCCACCTGGACCCTCAGGGGGATTTCGGCCGCAACCAGCGCCAGCGCGATGTCATTATGGCGGTCATCAACAAAGCAGCCACCATCAAATCTTTTTCCCGCTATCAAGAAATCCTGGCTGCGATCCAAAACAATATCAAAACAAACTTAACATTTAACGATATGAAAAATATCGCCATGAACTACCGCGACTGCCGCCAAAATTCAAAAGACTATGAAGTAAAAGGTACAAATGCGACCATTAACGGCATTTACTATCTCAACGTGGATCAAGCGGAACGGCAAAACGTCCACAACATGGTCACCAACATGGAAAAATAATGCAAGGGGCCGGCACCAATAACTGGAGCCCGGCCCTATTTCTTTTCTTCCTGGATCCCTTTCCGGCTCTTTTATTCCTGTTGTTCCAGCGAGTCGCCTTTTTTGTCTTTGTGATCATTCATTGAAATCCTCCTCCCAGCTGGATTGATGCCTGTTTCAGCATCATTGCCTGTCATATTTTTACCAATGCCTGAATCCTCCCCGCGCCAAACACTCCGAAAGCTTTACGATCCTTCCGATAAAAAAAGCGTCCCTTCTCGGAAGCGCTTCAAAAAAACTTAAACAACAGCCACCATACAAAAGCCCAGATTGGAATCGACAACAGGATTCCGATCAAACAACCTTTGGCGAAATCCCCATCCCTGTCATTCACTCATCCATTTTCCTTTTCCCGTTTTCATTTTAATACCGCCATTATAACAAGCCGGAGTCCGGAAACCAAACAACAGATTGACTAGAACGTATGTTTGTGTATAATAAAAATAGGTGATCCACATGCCACAAGTGTTAACAGAAGAAGAAGAAAGGCTGGTCGAGGCGTTTATCTTGCTACCGCTTGCCAAAAAAACACTGGAGCGCGATCAAAAAGCCATTCGCGCGAGCTTGTTAAAATTCAAGGAACCATACATCCTTGCCGTCGAACAAATGCTGTTTCAAATCTCTCGCTATCTGTACCGTGTCAAACGGGAAGCCGGCCGGAAAAACATGCGGTTTTACAAGCGGAGTGATCTGGAATATACGGTGTTTGTGCGTGGATGGCGGTTTGAAAAAAGATACCATCCGCAGATCGCGGCAGAATGGGTAAAAAACCTGATCAACCATTATTTTTTTAAACTGCGTTAACGGGAGCCCCGCATGTTCTTCCATTTTTTAAAACTCTCTTCCAGGCGCACAAAACCTTTTCCCATTTCTTCATCGCTGCAATGGGCAAAGCAAAGACGGATTTTCGTGTTCGGCCCGTTCTCAAGCGTAAATGCATTTCCCGGGACAAACACAGCTCCGGCTTCTGCAGCTATTCCCATCCATTCCAACACATCCCCCTTTTTCACATCCATCCAATAAAACAACCCGCCGGCAGGTTCAATGCCTTCCCATTGTTCCGTTTCATTCATGTGCTGCAAAAACTGTTTTGTCCACTCTTTTCTTTTCTCATAAAAACGTTTTTGCTTTTCGAGCATAGCCGGCCAACTGCCAGAGGAAACCAGTTTTCCAGCAAGCATTTGGTTGATCGGGGAAGTGCAGGCATCCATGACCTGCTTAAACTGCTCAAGTTTTTGAAGGAGAGCCGGGTGCGCAAGAATAAATCCGGTCCTCATTGCCGGCGCAATCACTTTAGAAAAACTGTACAAATAAATGACTTTTTCTTTTAGGGGATCGAGTTCAAATATAGAAGGGAAACGTTCATGAAAAAGCAGATCGCGGTAAGGGTCGTCTTCAATGATCAAAAATCCGTGCCGGTAAGCGAGTTCGATGAGCCTTTTTCTTTTTTCAAGAGATGTGGTAATCCCGGTCGGGTTCTGTGCGTTCGGAATGATATAGAGCGCTTTAATGCGGGTTGTTTTTAAAGCCTTTTCAAAAAAATCAATATCAAGGCCGTCCTGTTCAAGCGGGATACCGACTACCTTGAGCCGGTACTGGTGTACAGCCGAAAGCGCGATGGAATACGTATACGCCTCCATCGCAAAGCCGTCCTGCTCATCCAAAAGCATTCTGCAGACGAGATCAAACCCCTGTGTATTGCCGTTCGTTGCCATGATATACGGTTCAGGGATGTTTTCATTGCCGGAAATCGCAGACAAAAACGGACCGAACCCTTTCGCGCTGCAATACTCATATAAATGGGCAGGATCGGAATCAAAGATTTCATTCATGATCCGCTGCAGCGCCTTTTTTGGAATCATGCCGCAGTTTGGCATCCCGACGCTGAAAAACACCGGATCCCGGACAGCCGGCTTCATGCTGTCCATATAAGCATCAATGGCATTTTCTTTAATTTTACCGCTTAACGCGGATAACAAATGCTCCACTGCCGCCTCACCTCGCTTTCTTTTTTGATAAAAAGTTTCAGAAAGTGATAAATGCCTATATGTAATATATGGCAAAGTGCCGGGGCTGGTGATACTTTTCTGTATATCATTTTCCCCGGCTCACAGAGAAAAGAAACCAACCTGTCTGCATCTGGTTGGTTTCTTGCATGATCTAAATTTTATTTATCGATCGCCGGGAGCCGGTTGGTCAACTCCCCTTATTCGGTGGCGATGCCCATTTTCTTCAGTTGTGTAAAAATCATAATAATGGACATGCATTCCATTTCCTACTGGTATAGCCGGCCCGGAATAAGCCCGATAGTAATGGGTATGGCCATTTTCAAATAACACATATCCCTCTGTGTAATGGATATGGCTCTGGTCCGGCGTTTGAATGGGGGGTGAAGTAACGTCTAAACACTGGTGCACATGCCCCGCATCCAACGAAGTATAATCAACAGAGCCATGATTATGGTGCGGAACAAATCCGCTTACAAACTCATCCTTTCCTGTTTTGGCCATCCGATCGCCCCTTTTCAAACCATCCCTTTTCAATCACTTTTTGTGCACGTCAATCAAATCCAGGTGAATGCTAGTAAAGCTCATCCCCTTGGTCCCTGGACAGGGATTACAGTATTTTTTACACCCCCTCAAAAATATTGTTTCACTACCCATCATATTCGATGAACACCCGAATATTCATATTGATGCAGATCATGATTAAAGCCGGCACACCCCGGCCGGCTTTTTTCCCATGTATACTTTTGGCGATCCGATTCTCAACTTATAAATTTCATTTGGTCAAACTAAGTAATCTTCCAAATTCTTCTCCACAAATTGCAGATGGCTCAGCATCGCATGTCTTGCTTTTTCCGGATTCCGGGTTTCAATCTCTCTCAAAATGAGTGCGTGCTGTTCAAACAAAGCACCAAACGTCGATGGATTCGAAAAGAGTAAAATTCTCCGGGTCTCTTTCATCGCTTTAACAAGCGTATCAGAAACCTGGTTCATTAACTGGGCAAGAAGAGGATTCCGGGTTGCACGGACAAGGGCAAGGTGAAAATCCAAATCCGCTTGTTCCCCCAGTTCTTCGTTACCCGTTGCATTCTTCATCTCTTTTAAAGCCTGATGCATCTCTTCCAGATCGGAGCTCGTACGCTTTTCTGCCGCCATAGCTGCAATACCAGCCTCTAAAATTTTCCTCACTTCCAATAGGTGGGTAACATCCTCTTTATCCATCAGCACAGCTTGCGAGATTGGGTAAGTTATGCCGCTCGCATCAAAATTGCGGACAAATGTCCCTTCTCCCTGTTTTAATTCAATATATCCAAGCGCCCTCAACGACATAAGCGCTTCCCTTATTGCAGAACGGCCTACGGAAAATTTTTCGGCCAGCAGTGGGACAGGGTCCAGTTTATCCCCCGGTTTTAATTCCCCTTTTTGAATCATTTCTATAATTTCATTTGCCACTTGCTCGTAAATTTTTGCCGGTTTGATCTTTTTAAATTCCATATAGTTCTCCTCTATCCATGGATTCCGAAAGAAACATATATTAATGAATAACAGTAATCACAGAAAATAGCAAATAAAAATAAAAAAACTATTGTTTTTTCTTTCTATTATACTTATAATTTTTAACATGTAAACCTTATCATCTGATGATTATTTCATCTAATCATCTAATAACACAAATATGGGGATGTTTGTGGGAAATTTTTTCGAAGAGGAGTGTTTGGTGTTGAATTACGTGCAAAATTTTATTCCGATCCACGGGCATTTATTTTTGTCCGCATTGATTGCCGCATTTCCGATCCTGTTTTTCTTTTGGGCACTAGCAATCAAAAGAATGGCAGCCCATCTCGCCAGTTTTTTCACCTTGGTTTTTGCTTTGACAATTTCTGTAATCGTTTACAAAATGCCAACCGTGCTTTCGGTCATGTCGGCCACCCAGGGTATTGTGTATGGCCTGATCCCGATCGCCTGGATTATCATCAATTCGGTTTTCTTATACAAACTGACCGTGAAAACCGGCCAGTTTGACGTGATCCGCAACTCGGTCGTGTCCATCACGGAAGACAGAAGACTGCAGGCATTATTGATTGCGTTTTCATTCGGTGCTTTTCTGGAAGGTTCCGCCGGGTTTGGCGCGCCGGTCGCGATTACCTCCGCTTTGCTAGTCGGACTCGGCTTCAACCCGCTTTATGCAGCCGGCATCTGCCTTTTGGCCAATACCGCGCCGGTGGCATTCGGCGCAATCGGTTCGCCGGTCATTGCCATGGCGGGCCCGACCGGCGTATCGGCGCTCGAGATCTCGAAAATGATCGGGCGCCAGCTGCCGCTCATTTCGATATTTATTCCGCTTTATTTGATCATCGTAATGGCAGGGTTTAAAAAAGCAATGGAAGTCCTGCCGGCGCTGCTCGTATCCGGCCTGTCGTTTGCACTGACACAGTTTTTCACGTCCAACTTTATGGGGCCTGAGCTGCCGGACGTCTTATCCGCGCTCGTATCGTTAATTACATTGGCGGCCTTCCTAAGATTTTGGAAACCGAAAAATATTTTCTATTTTAAACATGAAGAAGCGGCAGCCGCCTTGGAAACGCAGCCGGTTTCCCATACAACAGGGCAAGTTGCAAAAGCATGGTCGCCGTTTATTGTGCTGACCATTTTTATCACGATCTGGGGCATCCCGCAGATCAAACTGGCGCTCACAGGGCAGTATGCAGGGGAAAACCCGGTTTTAAAAGCATTGAATGCAATCGGCGGCGCTGCTTCGTTCAGCCCGGATGTGCCATTTTTAAACAACCATATCATCAATGGTTCGCACACCCCGATTGCCGCCATGTATAAATTGGACCTGCTCGGCACCGCGGGAACAGCAATTTTTATCGCTGCCATCATGGCGAAATTTATTTTAAAAATTTCCTGGAAAGATTGGTTTACCGTTTTCTTTGACACTTTAAAAGAGTTGAAGTTTCCGATCCTTACGATTTTGTTTATCGTCGGATTTGCTTATGTGATGAATGCATCCGGCATGATCACGACACTGGCCCTTGCCTTGGCAAAAACTTCCGTCATGTTCCCGTTTTTCTCACCGGTGCTCGGTTGGCTCGGCGTCTTTATCACCGGTTCGGACACTTCTTCAAATGTTTTGTTCGGCACGCTCCAGCAAGTGTCCGCCCAATCCGTAGGCATGAACCCGCTCCTGGCACTCGCCGCAAATTCGTCCGGCGGTGTCACCGGAAAAATGATCTCCCCGCAGTCGATCGCTGTTGCCTGCGCCGCAACCGGACTGATTGGGAGAGAATCGGAGCTGCTGCGCTTTACCGTCAAACACAGTTTGTTCCTGCTGCTCATCATTTGCCTGTTAACCTTCCTGCAATCAAACGTCTTGTCATGGATGGTGCCTTAAGGCCGAAAGCCACTTTAAACAAGAAGGGGCTATCCCAAAAGTCGGTAGATTGGGGCCCCCTTTTTTATGTAAGGTAATGTTATCTGAGAATGTTGATGATCGCGAAATTCACCCACTTTCCGCTTCCATCGCGAGCCTACTCGCACAAGGGGTCTCTTCTTGCTCGCTTTTCCCGCAGGAATTTTAGAAATTAGCGATCATCAATATATATAGAGAGAAAAATGATTTAACGATTTGTTTTCCTGCTTAAAAGGAGTTTTTGGGACAGCTCCTTTTTTCCGTTACATGCAGACAGCCGTGAGTAATAAGCCTTTGTAGTAGGTTTCGACCGTGTGCATCTGGAAACCGACCTGTTCAATCATGAGCAAGGTGTTGCGGTTCAAGTGGCAACCGGCGCAGATCCTTTTCCAAAACGGCATCAACAGATCCTGTGCCTTCGCAAGCATTGGCTGCTCCATTTTCACATGCTCGAAGAAAAGATAAACAGTACCGGGCTTGCCGACCCATCTGATTTTTTTCAAGCTTTTCTCCGGATCCGGAATTGTGCAGAAAACGAATGTGGACACGACCGTATCAAAGGAAGTATCCGGAAAATCGAGCTGTTCCGCGCGCATCTCGTGGCAATGGATGGGAACAGCTGCAGCTTCAAGCCGCTGTTTCGCATTCTTTTGCATTTCCTTGTCCGGTTCAATGGCGTCGACCTGCTCCACATTCCGGTAGAGCGGAAAATTAATGCCCGAACCGGAGCCGATTTCGGGCACACGGCCTATCGCTTTTGCAAAAGCTGTTCCCTGATCTTTATGAATTTTTTGCTTTCAGCGGCTTCATTCCGAAGTCATATACATAAGGAAACCATTTGCCCACCAAAAAAAGCTCCTTTCTGTAAATCATTTTAACATGAACATTACGTTCTTATTTTCTCAGCGGTAATCCCGGAGAAATAAACAGAAAAGTTAGAGGAATCAGCGAAAGGCCCCTTTGAAAAACGAAACGAAGAAAACCCATTGGGATAAATCATTTTCCCAATGGGTTTTCTTGGAGTAGCTCCTATTTCCGATAAACCTTACAAATTCGCTGCCACTTCATATGCATCCCAAATGGCATACATGATATTCGCGACTTTGCGCGCATCCCCGATGACATGAAGGTCGGCAATGTCAAATTTCAATTCCTCATAAAGCGATTTTTCCGATGTATAGCCGACTGCCAATACAATGCTATCTGCTTCGATTTCCTTCAGTTCCCCGTTCACATCGACAACCGCCGTTTTTTCCGTCGTATCCACGACTTTGGAAGAAGTGTAGACTTCCACGCCTTTAAACGGCACAAGCCTTTCCAGCATTTCCGAGTTGGCATGGCAAAGCGGGCCGTTGACAGCCAATAATTTGTCCTGGATTTCCACGAGCGAAACTTTTTTTCCTTTTTCCGCCAGGTGCAGGGCAAGCTCGCAGCCGACGAGACCGCCGCCGACAACAACCACATTCTCACCTGTGTCTACCTTATCAAGCAACACATCTTCTGCTGTAAATACTTTGTTTTGATCTCCCAAAGGCAAAATTTTCGGATTGGAACCTGTTGCAATCAAAACAGCGTCAACATCGGCTGCCTGAATTTCTTCTTTGGTCAGCGTCGTATTCAAGTGGATTTCGACACCAAGTTTTGCAAGGGTATGTTCATACCAGGCCACCAAAGCAAGGTCGTCCTCTTTAAAATCAGGCGCACCGCCCGGAATGAGATTTCCACCCAAACGGTCCGATTTTTCAAAAATGACCGGTTCATGGCCGCGGAGTGCAAGCACGCGGGCGGCCTCGCATCCGGCCACGCCGCCGCCTGCGATCAAGACGCGTTTCTTTCTTAACGCCGGTTTCAGCGCCGCTTCTTTTTCCCTGCACGCAGCCGGGTTAACCGCACAGCCTAAAGCAGAATATTCCTGGATCCGGCCCATGCAGCCTTCATGGCATGACAGGCACGGGCGGATATCTGCGACCTGCCCGGTACGAAGTTTATTGACATAATCCGGATCGGCAAGAAGCGGGCGGCCGAGGCTGATAATATCGCATGCCCCGTCTTCCAGTGCGCTCAAAGCGAGGTCAGGGTTGTCCATACGCCCGGCACAAATGACCGGCACATCAACCGCTTCCTTCACAAGTTTTGCATACGGGATATAAAGCCCTTTCTTTTGGTACATCGGCGGATGGCTCCACCACCACGAATCATACGAACCGACATCGACATCTAGTGCATCATACCCGTAAGAAACAAGCAATTTCGCCGCTTCAATGCCTTCTTCCAAATCGCGGCCTTTTTCTTCAAACTTTTCGCCCGGCAGCGCCCCGTCCCGCCAGTCTTTGATAAAACTTTTCGGGCTGAAGCGGAGCGTAACAGGGAAGTCTTCACCGCAGCGTTTTTTAATTTCTTCCACAATTTCCCTTGCAAAGCGGAGGCGGTTTTCGAGCGGACCGCCGTATTCATCCGTGCGGTGGTTGAAAAACGCAATCGCAAACTGGTCGAGCAAATATCCTTCATGGACAGCGTGGATCTGCACCCCATCAAAGCCGGCACGTTTTGCATTGTACGCCCCGTCTCCGAATTTGCGGACAATCGAGCGGATTTCTTCCACCGTTAATTCCCGGCACGTTTTATCGAGCCAACGGTGCGGGATCGGGGACGGCGCGACAGGCGGATATTCGCCCAGGTTTGTCGGGATCGTCACTCTACCGAAACCGGCGCTCATCTGCAGAAAAATTTTTGCATCATATGCATGGATGCGTTCCGTCATTTCCCGGGAAGTCCGGACAAAGTGGACAGGATTATGGGTCGGGCACGGCACATTCGGCATCCCGTGTTCTTCGACTTCATTGTCAACAAAGGTCACACCGGTAATAATCAGCCCGGTCCCCCCGCGCGCACGGGCAGTATAATACTCGATCCCGCGTTGATTAAATCCGCCTTCCGCATCGGCCAATCCAAGAGGTCCCATCGGCGCCATCGCATAGCGGTTTTTCAATTCCAAGTTTCTGATTTTCACGGTTTCAAAGAGCTTTTTATACTTCATTTCAATATCCTCCTCGATGTTTCATTTTCATCGAACGGATTCGGTGAACACACTCATTATAAAATAGCCATGCAGAAAAATCGGTGGACAAATTGTGAATGTTTTCACATATACTGTGAAAATCATTGACAAGTCCGGCTTTTGAAATTTATTTTTACATACCATAAAGAAATCGGGGAATACATGATGGAAGGGAAACCGTTAACGAAAAGGTAAAAACAGGCCATCGAAACGAAGAACCATATTTTTCAAACGGCAATGGAGCTGATCGCAACAAAGGGTTATGAAGAGATCAAGATCGGGGAAATTTGCCGGCAGGCCGGTGTCTCCGTCGGCGCATTTTATCATTATTTCCCATCCAAAAACGACTTGCTCATTGAGATGTACAGCCTCGCCGATTTATTTTTCGCGGAACAGGTCCGCGACAGGTTGGAAAATCTGGACTTTTACCACAAAATTGTGGAATTTTTTACGATTTACGCCCAATACAATGAAAAAACCGGAGTCAGCGTCGTGAAACAGCTTTACCATGTCGAAAACCGCCTGCTCATCCAAAAAGGGCGCGGCATGCAACAGGCCCTCACAAAAATCATCGAAGCCGGGCAAGCCGCCGGGAAAATTTGTACGGACATACCCGCGGACGAAATCACGGAATACCTTTTTATCGCAGCAAGGGGCGTCATCTATTACTGGTGCCTGCACGATGGCGGATATGATTTGCAAGGGTTTATGAGAGGATATATGGGCAGACTGGTGAAAATATTTTTGAAATAGACAGAACAATCCTTTTCGATTATGATAAAAATAATGAATGAGCATTCATTGTTGAGGAGGATTATACATGTCGTTTACAAAAATCGGGCCGCTTACTGTCATTCCAGGAGAAAATGGAAGCCGCGTCCCGTTCAGCACCTCGCTGCTCGTGAAAGGAACACACGGCGCTGCCCTCATCGACTGCGGGAGCGGATATCAAGTTTTAAATGAGATCAAAAATGCCTATTCCGTCCGGTCTGTGTATCTCACACACTATCATCTTGACCATATTTGGGGTGCGTATCTTTTTAAGGATGCAGAGCTCCTCATTAACCCTTATGACGTGAAAAAACTTTCCGATCCAGAAGAGCTGACAAAGGCAAGCGGAATGCTCAACCCCACCGACCCGCACAATCAAGAAAAGTGGATGAAACAGCTGTTTGAAAAACCGCCCGAAAACTGGAACCGGCCGCACTGGCAGCCAGTCATGAACCTTGTGGAAAAATGGTATCCGTATGATCAAGAACTGGATGTTTTCGGCACAAAAATGGTCATGATCCATGCGCCCGGCCATACACAGGGGTACTGCTGCCCGTATTTTCCGGAACACGGCGTCCTTTTTGCCGGCGATTTTGACCTGACTTCTTTCGGCCCGTGGTATAACAATGCCGATTCGGATATCGATGAATTTATTGCTTCCGCGCAAAAAACGCTGGAAACCGATGCACGCATTTTCATCACTTCCCACCAAAAAGGGGTGGTAGGAAGAAAAGAATACGAAGAAAAGCTCAAACAATATATTGGCAAAATTGAAGAACGCGAGGAAAAAACGCGGTCTGCCATCAAAAGAGGACTCGTCCCAAGTGAAATCGTATATGAAGAAATCTTTTACTACCGGGAAAGCCATCACAAAAACCCGCAGCTCATGATCTCCGAAATTGTCGGCATTGCCAAGCATATCGACAGGCTGGTGAAAAACGGGGAACCTTTTGAAGATTATTTTGAAGAATTTCTGCGTTATTTTGGACTAAGCAGGGAAAATATTTTTTACCGGAGCGGGCCGATGGGAATCATGGCACAGTAACAGGAAGCGGCGGGGGTATTCCCGCCGGCGGTTTCCTCCACAAAAAACAACACCGATACGATTAAAACACAACATCCGCTGCCATCTTTCTCAACTGCATTTTCAAAATTTTTCCTACCCCGTTGCGCGGTAGGGTATCCAAAAACACAATTTTCTTCGGCGTCTTGTTTTTCGCGAGATGCTCCTGACAATATACGAGCAGTTCTTTCTCTGCCGTTTGATCCCCCAAAAGCTCGTGCCTTTTTTTGCAAATCCTTGATCACACACACCCGGCTCAAGACCCGGCCTCCCCTCGCACTCATTTTTAAAACATCCTGCTCCAAAGGCATCAATTCTTTTTTCACAAACTCCCGTACTGTCCGCTGAATCATTTTTTGTTCGTCCGATAACGTAAAATCCACTGATCATTCCCCTTCATTTCTGTAACAAAACTGCCCGCTATTTGAAGCTTTTCAAACTTCCTATCTTAATCAAACCGGTTGACCACCGTTACGCCCATGTCTCATAACGGGGCATTACTTCGATCTCAGCGCCCGCTTCATTTAAAGAAATGCGTTTTGTGGCAAGCTGCACCGGATTCAGCTTCCCGGCCCCGATCATTTCAAGCATATGGGGATAATGCGGCGCCGGCATGCCAAGCGAGCCGACCAATTGCAATGCAATTGGTTAAACACAGGCAAGCCGTTTTTGCTCTGTGGATAGTTCCAAGCTGCAATTGCCTGCCCCCTTTTTCTCAATGACAGCACCGAATTTAAAATTGCATCGGCAACGTCAAGCGCATCAATGGATACATGCGCGCCGCATTTTGTGATTTCCTTAATCGCTTCCGGCGCCTGCTCCTGCTTACTGTTGATCGTATAGGCAGCCCCCATTTTTTTCTCAAATCTACTGACTTTGGGACATCCACTTCAACAGATGCTAAAGTTCGTTTCAGGGCAAAGATTATGGCATAACGGACCTTAGACCGCCGATAAGAGCCGTTTCAAGGGAAAAATCATGTTAAATGGGATTACCCCGCAAGCACCCGTTATTTTGAGAAGCGCATCCCGGTTTCCCCGATCATATGCGGATCATACGCATCCCCTATATTTTCGAGCGGACGCCCTGTCGTTTTTGGTGCCAGCAGTGCGATATCCAATATGACAATGAGCATTGCCGCCGCAACAATGACAAACATCACGGCTGCACCTTCATTTTCCAGCACCGGAAGCAGCACAAACGGCATTAACCCACTCATGATGCGGCTGATGCTGTACGCCATTCCGGTAGCGCTCGCCCGGATTTCGGTCGGAAAAATTTCCGCCTGCAACACGTGAAAAGCATTTGAAAAAATGTTGCTGCAAAGCGTATATGCAAATCCAAACACAATGATCAAAGAAGGCGATCCGCCGATCCCAAATAAAATGCCAAATACGCCCATACAAAAAGCTGAAAGGCAGACCAGCCACTTACGATCCATTCTCTCAATCAGCGGGACAGAAAGCAATGAACCGAGCGGATATCCGATAAATGACAGTGCGATATACTCAAGTGAATGGGTGACAGTATATCCTTTTGATGCCAATACAAGTGGTGCAAGCGTACCAAAGCCGAAGTAACCGACCGTTTGAAAGATTTGAAAAATATAAAGCATAACCGTACTTTTAAGGAATCTTTTTTGGAAAACCGCGCCCAATAGATTCCCTTGTGGCGCTTTATCCGCAGGTTCTGCCTGTACTTCCGGAAACGGTCCTACCCCTTTCCCGCCTTCCCAGAATTTCTCCAGCATTGCACCTGCTTCCCGAATTCTCCCTTTAGAAGCAAGCCAGCGCGGAGACTCCGGCAGGGCACGGGCCGCCATTAAGGCGATAACTCCCCCGGCTGCGCCGATCATGAATACCCATCTCCATCCTTCCATCCCAAATGGGCTTAAAGGCACAAGTGCGCGGGAAAGAAATCCCTCAACCGGCACGGCCAGAAAACCAATCGTATAAGCCCAGGCAATATATTTCCCACGTTTCGCCGACGGAATCAATTCACTTAAATATGTATCGCATAACGCCGGCTGCGCGCCAAGGCCCATTCCCGCCAAAAATCGGAAAAAGATAACCGTCCCGACATTCGGGCTAAATGCAATGAAAAGAGTAAAAAAGCTATAAATGCCTACATTCAGCATAAAAGCCCGCTTTCTGCCGTAACGATCCGCAATATTGCTCAGGAAAATGGCCCCGATAAACATCCCCAAAAAGCTGGAACCAAGCAGCAAAGGCATTAGTGAGGCGGATACATGAAATTCTTCTCCTAATACGCTGGATAGTACACCCGCAAGAAAAAGCTCAAAGAATTCAAAAAACAGCCCTAATCCAATTACCGCAGTTGCCCTTTTTTGCGCTTTTCCCACTGAAAGCATGTCCAACTGGTTCCCGATCGTCTGATTCAACGTGATACCTCCCTGAATACTTATTTTTATCGGCCGGTTGCAGTTCCTCATCTTCTGAAATTCAGCGCACCACCCCCGAAGATTTCCAATATTGTATGGATTCCCAACATTATAAAAATTAAATAACTTCATAATAAAATTTTCAAACCAATTTGTCAACTTTTTTCAGTCAAATCTGAAGAAAATTATGTACTAAAAGAAGGAAGAACATTTTACATAAAAAGATGATGTTGAAAATGGAATATTGATGCTGCGATCACTTACGGCATCAGACGCCTCCTTGGCAACGGTAACAAAATAAGCAGGGCCTCTTATTCTGCAACATTTCAATTCTTTTTTATGCAGGGTAAGCCATAAAAATGCAATAGAAAGGTTTTCGCCGTAGGCACGGCGGAGCCACCTGGGGACCGTTCATTTTTTCTGTACGATCAAATACTTACAGTAATGTAGTACAAACTGCGTGCGGAGAACAATTTTTTTCGAAAAGCGCCAGGAATAATGGGAACGAAAAAGTATTTTATCAAATTTTCCATCTTGAACTTTCAAACTATAAAGTCTATAATAAATTTAAGCTTTATTTGAAAAAACGATGAAAAGGGAAAGTACGGTTCACGAATTTTCACAGAGAGCTTCGGGAGCTGAAAAGAAGCAAAAGGACGGACCGGAAAAATGGCCTTGGAGTTCCGTGCTGAAAGCTTTTTAGAAAGCAAGTAGGTTCCGGCGGGGGGAGCGCTCGTTAAAAGCGCCGCAGTATAAAGAGCTTTTGTGCTTTCGTACTGGCTGAGGCTGTTTATGCGAGTAAACAGCGAATTAAGGTGGTACCGCGTCCGATTTTAACCACGCCCTTAAAAGATTAAGGGTGTGGTTTTTTATTTGCAATCAGGAGGAATCAAAATGACAAAACCATTGGTACTGCAAACAGATTTTGGCCTGTGCGACGGTGCTGTATGTGCCATGAACGGGGTGGCGATCTCTGTTGAACCGTCGTTAAGGATCTTTGATTTGACCCATGAAATCCCGCCTTACAATATTTGGGAAGCCTCTTACCGGCTGTACCAGACCGTTTCTTACTGGCCGGCAGAAACCGTTTTTGTGAGCGTAGTCGATCCCGGCGTTGGTTCCGACCGGAGGAGTATCGCTGTGAAAACAGCGGACCATCATTATATCATTACACCGGATAACGGCACCCTCACCCACATGAAGAAAAACATTGTTGCCGCGCGGGAAATTGATGAAACGGTCAACCGGCTCCCGAATTCCGAGGAATCATACACGTTCCACGGCCGCGATGTATATGCCTACACTGGGGCAAGGCTGGCGGCGGGGGTCATTACGTTTGAAGAGGTAGGCCCGGAAATTCTGGTTGACACCATTATTGAACTGCCGAAAAAAGACTCGGTACTCAAAGACGGCGTCATTGAAGGAACCATCGACACGCTCGATGTCCGCTTCGGCAACTTATGGACGAATATCGACTCCGGATTGTTCAGGCAATTGGGCGTGAACTACGGCGATTCCTTTGAAGTCACCATCTTCAATGAATCGCGCCAGCACTACAAAAATATCATGACATTCGGCCGTTCTTTTGCTGACAGCCATGTCGGCGAGCCGCTTTTGTATATCAATTCACTGTACAAACTCGGCATCGCGATCAACCAAGGCTCTTTTGCCAAAGCCTACCATATTGAAACAGGCTCCAAATGGCATATCACGATCCGAAAAGCGCAGAAAATTGTTTATAATCAGTAAATATTTTTTTAATTTTACAAAAATAATCAAGAGAGGAAAAACAGGTGCAAAAAACAGAAGATCAATCGTCACGATTGTTGCCATCGGAATCGGTGCTGCTGTCTTTATCATTTTGGGCAGGTTCGCCTCCATTTCAGATGTGCAGCTCGGCTATGCGGAGGAAATCAAAGCCGTGTTAGAATCCCATGATTTTAGAGTGGAAGTCGACGGCAAAAAAGAAATGGAAAACCGCACTGTTTCTTTACGGAAACATCAGGAGGGGGATGTCGAGATGATGGCGATGGTAAATGTCGTAGAAAAGTTTAAAGAGGAATTGAAGGAATAAAGAGCGGCACACGATGCAGTTTTGACATTTATCCGTGCCGGAAACTTTCTGTCTAAAAGCCGCTTCACTGCTTCTGCATCAGGAAATGTATCTTTATTATCCAGGATAGGCCCTTGTTTCTCCTGGATTCCTTGCATAAAAAGGGCTTTTGGGGAAGCCCTTTTTAACGATGTTTTTCCAATTCCTCCCTAAACGGCATTCCCCCCTGCGCCCCGAATTTTGTCACAGACAAAGATGCCGCGCGGTTGGCAAACCGGAGGGCTTCCTCCATTTTCTTCCCTTCTGCCACTGCAACGGCAAAAGCGGCATTAAAGGTATCCCCCGCCCCTGTCGTATCCACGGCTTCAACCGGAAAAGCCGGAACAACGATTTCCCGGCTCCCGTTGAAAAAGCGGGCGCCATTTTTCCCTTCTGTAATGATCAGCTTATTGGGAAACTGCTTTAAAGCTTCCGAACGAGGCATTCCGTTAAACAGCACATCACATTCGTGTTCATTCGGCGTAATAAAAGCAGCCCGTCCAATGAGTTCCCCCGAAACCGAACGGGCCGGGGCCGGATTTAACAAAAGCGGGATCCGGTGCCTGCTGCAAAGTTCGGCCGCATACTCCACCGTTTTCACAGGGATTTCCTGCTGGATCAAAACGATATCAGTACTAGTGACGGCTTCTTCCGTTTTTTCCAAGTATTCCGGCGTGACAAAATCATTTGCGCCTTTTACGAAAATGATGCTGTTGTCCCCCTTTGCCAATGTGATATGGGCCGTTCCCGAAGCGCAATTCGCAACCGGCATCATAAATTGTATATTGACGCCATTTTTACGCAGATTTTCAAGGATTTTTTCCCCATACACATCATCCCCAACCCGGCCGACCATCGTCACTTCTGCCCCGAGTCTGGCCGCGGCCACTGCCTGGTTTGCCCCTTTACCGCCAGGCACAGTTTGAAAAGAGTTTCCGATAACGGTTTCGCCGGCAAGCGGCCTTCTCTCTGCAGTGACGACCAAATCCATGGAACAACTGCCAATGACTGTAATATGCACCATCTTTTTTCCACCTTTCAGCTGCACATTCCGATTTTTGGAAAAACTTTTCTGCATTTTTATTATACAAACCGTTATTGAAAATTTGGAAACAAAGTCATTTTAGAAATGCTCGTACTTTCACTTGCTAATTCGAGTGGCTGCGCTTTAATACTCTTCATTATTGCAGTACAGCTTTCGGCGTTTTCCGAGGACTGCGGATGAATACGCTCTTCCAATATTCGCCGCGAGCAATCCGGCCAGCAAAAACGATACGTCCTGAAAAACTAAATATTCCGCTACACTGACAACGGCGGCAATTACGCCAAAAAAATCTGGCATTTATACTTTGCCGGGGATGTCGGAGGGTCTGTCAGCATGATGAATGAAAGAAACAACACGGATTGGATATATGGATCCCTGAAAACCCCGCTTACTTCACTTAACTGAGTAACCTCAACCAGAATAAATAACAAAAATAAACACTTAAGAATGACAGGACTTGCGGAAACTTATTGACAATCATAAAACCATTGATGATGGCAAAAGCGGCAGCCCGCCCCGCCAGCTCTGGCTGCTGTGGAACAGAAGGATCGAAACAAACAGCCCGAATGCAGCCGTTAAAGACCGGCTTCCGTGCCGCAAATAAATGTTTTGAACCGATGCAACCAGTGTAGTCACTGCTGCCTGATACCATGGGGCGGAAGTGCTTAACACCATGGAAATCACCAGCACTGTCACCAATGTGCCATCAGGAAACAGGTGCCTTCTGTTTTACCTGATGCCCACCGCCAAATCTGCCGTCATTCCGGTAATAAAAGCAGCAGCAAAATTTACAAGCCCTTTTATATTGCCATCATGGATCCATTTCCATACATACAACTAATACAGGGACCTGGTTGCTACTTTTTTCCTGCCGCGTGCATGCACCGGTTCGTTTCTGCCGTGCCTTTCCGTCTGGTCCATATTAATCTTCTTTCACTCCTTCAACCTTCTGTACTGTATTTTTTCATGGAAGTGCTGAACATCATGCCTTCAAGGCCGTTTTCCTAAATATTTTACATCCCCTCTCTTTTGTCTCTTTGACGCTTCCTAAGAGTCATTCACACTGCCTTACTGCTCTCTTTTGTCTCTTTAAAGCTTTCTAAAAGACATTTCCTCTGTCTCGGAGCGCAGATTTGTCTATTTGTACTTTCTTTATAACGATTAAAGAAGCGGAGTAATCTTTTTAAAAAGGGTCCTCGGACAGAACTATATTTTAATACCAAACGGATACCGTATTTTCCCATACACAGCAGCAATCTTTTTCAACGTCTTCCCAAGCAAAACGACTTCTTCTTTTGTGGTATAACGCCCGAAAGAGATTCTGAAAAATTGGTCGGATACTTCTTTCGGATATCCCATCGCTTCTACCGCCTTGCTGCCGCCTTCGTGATGTTCCTGACAAGCGCTGCCTGTCGAAATGGCAAACCCCGCTTTGTTGCATTCGAGCAAAACAAGCTGCCCCTGCACACCCGGGATCATGCATCCAACCAAAGAGGGGAGCTGAGCCTCAGGAGCCCCTTCAATAAAAGTAACCATTCCGCCAGACGCCTGTTTCAATAGATTCCGAAATGCCCAGTCCCGTTCACGCTCAATGGAAATGTCTTCCACCGCAACGGCGAACCCCGCAATGCCAGGCACATTTACGGTCCCGCCACGGATGCCTTTTTCGTGCGACAGGTGCGAGAAAACCGGCTTTACCACGCAGGAAGGATGGATATACACCGCCCCCACGCCTTTTGGCCCGTGAATTTTATGCGAGGAGACCGTAATACTGTCCACAAAAGGAATGATGCTGTTTAAATCCGCTTTTCCAAACGATTGCACGCAGTCGGAATGGAACAAAATGCCCCTTCCTTTAACGATCCGGGAAATATCCCCGATCGGCTGGATTGTACCGATTTCCTGATTGAGATGCTGGATGGAAACAAGCACGGTATCCGGCCGAATCGCCTGCTCTAACTTGTCCAAATGAAGCGTGCCCTTTTTTGTAAAAGGGATCCTCGTGACTTCAAACCCTTGCTGTTCCAAAAAACTGAGCGCCGAATGGACAGACGCATGTTCCGCCATTGAAGAAATAATATGTTTTCCCTTATTAGCCGCGCCCATTGCCAACGAAAGGATTGCCAATAGATTCCCTTCCGTGCCCCCGGATGTAAAATATATGCTTTCGGCCGGGATGCCGAGATATCCGCTGATCAGCGCCCGCGATTTTTCCAACACCGCATGCGCATTCGTCCCGATATCGTGCAGGCTTTCGCTGTTCCCATAGAAATGTTTAGCCGTCTCCATATACGCTTCAAGTGCCAACCCGCTCATCTTTGTCGTTGCCGCATAATCAAAATAATGCATCGTAATCCCCCAATAAAAAGTACTTGTCATTAGTTTAATTTTGTGCAAATATAAGTGTCAAGACAGATGTAAAGTAAGGAGATCACTATGGCAGAAAATATCATTATTCTGGGCAGCGGGATTGCGGCCCTGCAATTGGCAGCCCATCTGAGCGGCCGGTTCAATGTAACCATCATTACAAAGTCGGCAAAGAAAACGAGCAATTCCTATAAAGCCCAAGGAGGGATTGCAGCCGTCCTCTCGCCGGAAGATTGCTTCGAATTCCACATGGAAGACACGCTCAAAGCAGGGCGTTTCCACCACGCTGACAAAGAAGTGGAAAAGCTTGTAAAAGAAGGCGCCGCCGCTGCCAAAGCTCTCATCAAAAGCGGGCTTCCCGTGGACAGGCTGCCGGACGGGGAGCTTGATTTGGGGCTGGAAGGCGCACACACGGCGCACCGCATCCTCCATTGCGGCGGGGATGCGACAGGAAGGTATGTCATCGAGCATCTTCTCGGACAGCTCGGCGAAAATGTCCAAGTCATTGAACATGAACTGGCTTTTGAATTGCTGATATCACCGGAATCCGGAAGTGTCATCGGGGTCAAAACGAAAACGGCAAGCGGCAAAATCCGCCGCTATTTCGGCGCGCACACGGTCATTGCAACGGGCGGGCTCGGAAGCTTGTATCCTTTTACATCGAACCATCCGGAAATCATCGGCGACGGCATCGCCATGGCTTACCGGGCAGGCGCGGAACTGGCGGATATGGAATTTGTCCAGTTCCATCCGACCCTTTTGTTTGCCGGCTGTGGTGCTAAAGGGCTCGTGTCCGAAGCAGTGCGCGGGGAAGGGGCGGTGCTTGTTGACGAAGACGGCAATCCCATCATGGCAAACGCCCATCCGTTAAAAGACCTTGCGCCGAGACATATCGTCGCCTACCAAATCTACCAAACTTTAAAACAACGGAAAAAGGTATTCTTAAATATCAAGACAATCAAAAACTTTGAAAAAAGATTCCCGACAATTACGGAAATTTGCCGACAAAATGGGGTGGATATCCATTCCGGCCTCCTTCCTGTCGTACCGGGCAGCCACTTCTTTATGGGCGGCATTCTCACCGACACATATGGAAGGACAACAGTAAAAGGACTGTATGCCATCGGGGAGGTAGCCTGCAGCGGCGTCCACGGCGCAAACCGACTGGCAAGCAATTCCCTTTTGGAAGGGCTTGTATTCGGCAAGCGGCTGGCGGAATTTTTGAACGGACAGGCTCCGGCCGGGACCCCTGATAAAACCCCTGAAGAAAGCCGCCCTCCATTAATCCCGGAACTAGTCCGGTTTCTAGACACGGACGAGTTAAAGAAAAAAATGATGGAAAAAGCCGGCATCATCCGGAACGAAGCTGCATTGCAAGCCCATCTGGAATGGTTTAAAGCATTGGAGGCAGATACTTTTTCTGATTTCTCGCTCGATCATCTATCAAGGGAAGAAATTGAAAAAGTATTCATGTTTACAAACAGTTTTCTGATCACCCAATCAGCGCTCTCCCGGACGGAGTCGAGAGGTGCCCATATTCGCGCGGATTACCCGGAAGAACGGGAGGAGTGGAAAGGCGTGCATCTCATCCATTCGAAAGCAAACGGCATAGCCAAAAGGAGAGGTTTACATGAACAGGCTCAAACTGCAATCCATGCTTAAATATTTTTTCATGGAAGATATCGGGGACGGCGATATCAATACGGAATATATTTTTCCGCCTTCGCAAAAAGGCAAATTGACTTTTGTCGCAAAACAAAGCGGGATTTTTTGCGGGAAAGCCGTTGTCGAAGAAGGATTCCGGCTCCTTGACAACGCAATTGAACCGCACATTTATGCGGAAGACGGAATCCCGATCGAAAAAGGCCAGGTGCTTGCGGAAATCCACGGGCGGATTGCGGGCCTCCTTGCCGGCGAGCGGGTCATCCTGAATTTACTCCAGCGTATGTCGGGAATTGCCACAACGACACATGCCGCCGTCCGCGAAACAGAAGGAACCCGCGCGAGGATCTGCGATACAAGGAAAACGACCCCGGGGCTCAGAATGCTTGAAAAATATGCCGTCAAAGCAGGCGGCGGTTTCAACCACCGGCGCGGCCTGTACGATGCCGTCATGCTGAAAGACAACCATATCGCATTTGCCGGCAGCATTACCAAAGCTGTGCAAAAAGTGAAAGCAAATATCGGGCATACAGTAAAAATTGAAGTCGAAATTGAAACGAAAGAACAGCTGCTGGAAGCCATTGAAGCCGGTGCCGACATCATTATGTTCGACAACCGCACGCCGGAAGAAATCAAATTATGGATTTCCCTTGTCCCAGGCCACATCATAACCGAAGCATCAGGCGGTATTACGATGGAAAATATCCGCTGTTATGCCGAAACCGGGGTCGATTGGATTTCGCTCGGATTTTTGACCCATTCTTATCAGGCGCTCGATATCAGCGCGAGCGTTGAAAATGCAAAGGAGGTTCTTTTATGAGCTT
Source organism: Weizmannia acidilactici (assembly GCF_008974185.1). GTDB lineage: Bacteria > Bacillota > Bacilli > Bacillales > Bacillaceae_C > Weizmannia > Weizmannia acidilactici. The sequence goes on along the minus strand of NZ_BKZP01000014.1, from coordinate 8,555 downwards.
GCTGGAAACCTTGCAGGTGCAGACATTGCCGGAAAAATACAAATCTCTTACACAGGATGAAATGGAAAAAAGGATTTGGGAGATCAAAAAGGAACTCGGCGCCAAACTTTTTATTCCGTGCCACCATTACCAGCGCGAAGAAGTATACCAGTTTGCCGATGCAGCCGGCGACTCGCTACAGCTTGCACAAATCTCGGCAAAAAACCGCGATGCCAAGTATATTGTGTTCTGCGGCGTGCATTTTATGGCGGAAACGGCGGATATTTTAACATCAGACGAACAAACCGTCATCCTCCCCGACATGCGTGCGGGCTGTTCAATGGCGGACATGGCCGATATTCACCAAACCGAACGGGCATGGGACATGTTGCAGCAGCTGTTTGGTGACACGATCCTGCCGCTCACCTATGTGAACTCCACTGCAGCCATTAAAGCCTTTGTCGGGCGGAACGGCGGCGCAACCGTGACTTCTTCGAACGCGAAAAAAATGGTGGAATGGGCGTTTACCCAAAAGGAACGGATTTTCTTTTTGCCGGACCAGCATCTCGGCAGAAACACCGCCTATGATTTAGGAGTCGATTTAAAGGATATGGCGGTTTGGGACCCGATCCGGAATGAACTGATTTATGAGTGTGCGCTTGAAAACATTAAAGTCATTTTATGGAAAGGGCACTGTTCCGTCCATGAGCATTTTACCGTCAAAAATATTGAATTTGTGCGCAAAAAATTTCCGGACATGCAAATCATCGTCCATCCGGAATGCTCGCGCGAAGTCGTTGCCCATTCGGACTTGAACGGCTCAACGAAATACATCATTGAAACGATCGAAAAAGCGCCTGCCGGAAGCGAATGGGCAATCGGCACTGAAATGAACCTCGTGCAGCGCCTGTTCAAAAACCATCCGGATAAAAAAATAATTTCACTTAATCCGGTGATGTGCCCATGCCTGACGATGAACCGGATCGACCTGCCGCATCTCCTCTGGTCGCTGGAAAATATCATGGAAGGCAAAGAAACAAATGTCATTAAAGTCGATGAAGTGACTGCCAGTGATGCCGTTTTGGCATTGGAGCGGATGCTTCAGCGTTAAACGCATGAGGTTATTAGAAAACTCTTTGCTTATTTTCCTTTGAAACATTTTGGCGCGGCTGTGCACCGTTTGTCTTTTTGAGCAATCTTTGAACCGTTTAATGCGGGCTCGACATTTGTCTATTTAGCAGCCCCAATTAGACACTTCGGGGAGGCTGGTCACTGCTTTGTCTTTTTAAAATGAATTTTAGGAAAAAGGGATGTCCAGCCGTCAATTAGCTTTTGGAACAATCCCCCTTTAAGAGCTTCGATAGACACTTAGGGAAAATTTTCCCCTTGAAACAGAAGCCTTATAGGCAAAATTTCCCGGTTAAAAGGAGCTTCGGGCCAGCCCTTTTTTCTTTAATTCCCATACAATTGTTCGGATTCCATCAGAAAGTCATGCACAATAAAAGCCGCTGCCCCCATGGCTGTCGCGTTCCGATTTAATTGGGACAAGTAGATTTGATGATTTTGGCGGACATATTTCGATACTCTGGATGTAATCGTGCTTTGTATAGCATTTAATACAATCGGGTTAGCCTGGATCAGATTACTGCGAAGTACAATCGCTTCGGGGTTAAATGCATTAATAATATTGGTAAGCCCGATTCCCAAATAGCACCCTAACTTTTCGAGCTCCCGGATAGTTTCACTGTCATTTTCGCGAATACACTTGGTTGCTTCTTCCAAGGTGATCCGCTGCTTGTTCTTCACTTTACATAATTGATCATAAAATGCTTTTTCCGACGCGTAAAGTTCCCAACAGCCTTTATTGCCACAGCCGCACTGCCTGCCGTTAAAATCAATGGACATATGGCCCATTTCCCCCGAGAAACCTTCCGTACCGCGGTATAATTGATCATTTACAATGATGCCGATACCGATACCGATTCCGATGCTGACATAAATGCCGTTGCTGCAATGCTTTAAGGCACCAAACAATTTTTCGCCGTAAGCCCCGGCATTTGCTTCGTTATCCACCCATACAGGGCAGTCAAAATGCTCTTCCAAAAGTTGCTTCAAATCCACATTCCGCCATCTGGAATTTGGCGTAAAGAGCACCTTTTGCTGGAGGTTTACGAACCCGTGGACACCGGCGCCTATCCCAATAATCCCATACGGTGATGAAGGCGCTTTGCTTGCAACAAGCCGTATCCTTTCGATGATAACCGATTTCACCATATCAAATGAAGGATCCTCAATTTCACAATAATCGCTGTATATCATGCCACCTTCCAGATCCGTTAAAACCGTTAAAATATAGTTTACCCCTATATCCACACCAATGGCATAACCGGCATTTTTATTAAACACCAGCATGACCGGCTTTCTTCCCCCACTGGATAATCCCGTTCCGATTTCTTTCACTAAGTTTTTTTCAATCAGCGACGAAATCTGTGAGGAAATCGTTGCTTTATTTAATCTTGTGATTTTCGCCAGTTTAGCACGGGAAATTTGATCATGTCTTACGATTTCATTTAAAATCACCCGCTGGTTCTGGTTTTTGATAAAAGTTTGATCAGCTGTATTCATTAGAATGCATCTCTCCATTTCGTATGTCCAATAAACGAATTCGCCGCTTTTTTATTTATTATATCAAAATTATATCGAAATTCGGTTGTTTTTTTCAAACGATCGTGCTAATATAAACACATACTTAGTTTAACTGTTAAACAAAGTAATCACCCAATATTTTTTAGGGCCCTATGTATGCGTTTACAAAATTTTATAGGAGGAAGCAGCAATGGCATATTTTCCAAACGTCAGCAAAATCACTTATTCTGGTAAACAATTAAAAAGCGATCTTTCGTTTAACCATTACAATCCGAAAGAAGTCGTCGCCGGCAAAACGATGGAGGAACATCTGCGCTTCTCGGTTGCATACTGGCACACCTTTACTGAGGCAGGGACTGACCCGTTCGGCGCAGGATCAAAAGTCCGCCCGTGGGATCGTTTCTCAGGCATGGATCTTGCGAAAGCAAGAGTAGAAGCGGCGTTTGAGTTTTTTGAAAAACTTGGAAACCCTTACTTCTGCTTCCATGACCGCGACATTGCCCCTGAAGGCGATACATTAAGAGAAACAAACAAAAATTTAGACGTTATCGTTGCAATGATTAAAGATTATATGAAAACAAGTAAGGTAAAACTGCTTTGGAATACAGCAAACATGTTCACCAATCCAAGGTTCATGCACGGCGCGGCAAGTTCATGCAATGCAGATGTATTCGCTTATGCTGCCGCCCAGGTGAAAAAGGCACTGGAAATCGGGAAAGAATTAGGTGCTGAAAACTATGTATTCTGGGGAGGGCGTGAAGGCTATGAAACTTTATTAAATACCGATATGAAACTGGAACAAGAAAATATGTCCAGATTCTTCCATATGGCTGTCGACTATGCAAAAGAAATCGGATTCGATGCCCAATTCTTAATTGAACCGAAACCGAAAGAACCGACGAAACACCAATACGATTTTGACGCCGCTACCGCCATTGCATTCTTGAAAACCTATGATTTGGATAAAGATTTTAAATTGAATTTGGAAGCCAACCATGCGACACTCGCCGGACATACTTTTGAACATGAAATCCGTGTCGCAAGGACGCACGGCATGCTGGGATCTTTAGATGCTAACCAAGGTGATCCGCTGCTTGGGTGGGATACGGATGAATTCCCGACAGACCTTTATTCCACAACACTTGCCATGTACGAAGTATTGAAAAACGACGGCCTTGGCAGGGGCGGATTGAACTTTGATGCAAAAACGCGCCGGACATCATTTACACCGGAAGATCTGTTCTATGCGCATATCGCCGGCATGGACAGCTTCGCCCTCGGCTTAAAGGTTGCCAACCGCCTGATTGAAGACAGAGTATTCGATGACTTTATCGAAGAACGCTATAGCAGCTACAAAGAAGGCATTGGGGCCGATATCGTTTCCGGCAGAGCCGACTTCAAATCTCTGGAAAACTATATTCTGGACAAAAAAGAAATCACTAACCAGTCGGGAAGGCTGGAACAACTGAAAAATACACTGAACCACTATATTGTCCAAGAAGCGTATCAAGGCGCTTTAGCTTAAAAATATGGATCCGGCCTGCCTAAAGGGCGACCGGGTCTATTTTAGCGAGGAGATTACCATGAAATATGCTATCGGTGTGGATTTAGGGACAAGTTCAGTGAAAGTGCTGCTTGTCGATCAGAACGGCCGGGTGGTTTCATCCGTATCAAAACCCTATCCATTAATCCAACCGCGGCCAGGCTACAGTGAACAGGATCCGGAAGAATGGGTGGAAAAAACAGTCCAGGCTTTAAAAGAACTGGTGGAAGAATCTAAAGTTCCCCGGGATGATATTGAAGGGCTCAGCTTTTCCGGCCAGATGCACGGCCTCGTGTTGCTCGATGAAAACTACCGGGTCATCCGCAATGCCATTCTATGGAATGATACAAGAACGACAGAACAATGCAAACAAATCGAACGGGAGCTGGGCGGCAAACTGCTTGAAATTACGAAAAACCCCGCTTTGGAAGGATTTACGCTTCCAAAAATCCTTTGGGTGAAGAAATACGAACCGGAAAATTTAAAAAAAGCACGGGTCTTTTTATTGCCGAAAGATTATCTCCGTTTCCGGTTAACCGGAACAATTGGCATGGATTATTCCGATGCAGCCGGCACGCTGCTTTTAGATATTGTAAACAAATCGTGGAGCACGGATATCCTGCGCGCTTTTGATATCCCGTCTGGAATCTGCCCGCCGTTAGTGGAAACAGAAGACGAAGTTGGGAGATTAATACCTGAAATCGCAGAAAAATGCGGTTTGTCCCCGGACGTGAAAGTATTTGCCGGCGGGGCGGATAATGCCTGCGGCGCAATCGGTGCGGGGATTTTAGAAGAAGGTAAAGCACTCTGCAGTATCGGCACATCAGGTGTTTTCCTTTCTTATGAAAAAGATAAAAACAAAAACTTCGGCGGTAAAGTACATCTCTTTAACCACGGGCAAAAAGATTCCTATTACACAATGGGCGTCACTTTGGCTGCCGGATATAGTTTGTCCTGGTTTAAAGATACATTCGCAAATTGCCAGCCGTTTACGGATTTATTAGAGGAAGCCGCGCTCTCCCCAATCGGCGCCAACGGGCTGATTTTTACCCCTTTTCTTGTCGGGGAACGGACACCTTATGCAGATGCAAAAATCCGTGGCACATTTACGGGAATAGACAGTTCCCATACGAAACGAGATTTTGCCCGCGCAGTGATTGAAGGCATTGTGTTCTCGATTCATGAAAGTGTTGAAATTTTCCGCAACTACGGAAAGAAAATAGACACGGTCATTTCGATCGGCGGTGGCGCCAAAAGCGACTTATGGCTGCAAATCCAGGCCGATGTTTTTAATGCGACAGTCATCAAACTGCAGAACGAACAAGGCCCGGGTATGGGAGCCGCCATGATCGCCGCAAGCGGATTAGGCTGGTACCCGTCTTTAAAAGATTGCACAGAAGCTTTTATCCAACCAGGCCAAACATTCGAACCGATACCTGAGAATGTCAGCCGCTATCAGGCATTTTACCAAGTATATAAAGATGTATATCCGCATACCGTTGCGATCAATCACCAGTTGTTTGATTTAAGGAAAACCAATTGATCTTTCAAAACTTGGGAGGGAAAATAAATGAAGTTTAAAATAAATAATGGCCTGATTTATTTTTTCGGAGCATTAGGCGGTTTGTTGTTTGGCTATGATACAGGGGTAATTTCCGGCGCCCTTCTTTTCATAAAAAGAGATTTACACTTAACATCATGGACAGAAGGGGTTGTCGTTAGTTCCATTTTATTCGGCTGTATGATTGGTGCAGCGATTAGCGGGGCATTATCAGACAGATGGGGAAGGAAAAAGGTTGTCCTGCTTGCTGCAACAATATTTTGTATCGGTGCATTAGGTTCGGCACTGGCCCCAAATACAGGGATCTTAATCCTTTTTAGAATCATACTTGGATTGGCAGTTGGAAGTGCATCTGCGCTTGTGCCAATGTATTTATCGGAAATGGCACCGACTGCTATCCGCGGAGCATTGTCAAGCCTAAACCAGCTGATGATTATGGTCGGAATTTTACTGGCTTATATTATCAACTACGCCTTTGCTGCTTCTAGAGGGTGGCGCTGGATGCTGGGATTTGCATTCATACCCGGTCTATTGCTACTGATTGGAATGTTTTTTCTGCCAGAAAGTCCCCGATGGCTGCTTAAACAAGGAATGGAAAAGGAAGCCAGGTCTATTTTAAACTTTATGAGGAAAAACCAAGGCGTTGAAGAAGAAATCAAAGAAATCAAACTTGCAAATGAACTGGAAAAAAATCAAGGCGGTTTCAAAGAAGTAAAACAAGCATGGGTACGCCCGTCTCTAATCGCCGGCATCGGACTGGCTGTCTTCCAGCAAATTATCGGATGCAATACTGTCCTTTATTACGCCCCGACAACATTTACGAAAGTCGGTCTCGGTGATTCTGCTGCAATTTTAGGAACCGTTGGAATCGGGATCGTCAATGTCATCATAACAGCCGTTGCTGTTCTCATTATTGACAAAGTTGGTCGAAAACCGCTTTTACTCATTGGAAATGCCGGGATGTCGATCGCTTTATTTATACTTGGTATTGTAAGCGCTTTGCTTGGCTCGTCCCCTGCCGCCAGTTGGACTACAGTCGTATGCCTGGCTGTCTATATTGCTTTTTTCTCATTAACTTGGGGGCCGGTTGTTTGAGTCATGTTGTCGGAAATATTCCCGCTTAAAATCCGTGGAATCGGCATGGGGATCGGCAGTGTAGCAAACTGGCTTGCGAACTTAATTGTTTCACTAACTTTTCCTAAATTAATAGAACAATTTGGCATTAGCACGATGTTCATCGTTTATGGCATTATGGGTGTTTTAGCATTTATCTTTGTAATAAGAAAAGTATCGGAAACTAAAGGGAAAAGCCTTGAACAAATTGAGATTGAACTTAGGAATAAATCATCTGACAAAGGCCTTAATCTCACACATTCAATGCAAAAGTAACAATTACGCATACGGCCGGAAAATTTACTGCCGGCCATTTATTCCAGCTGACCATTCCGATTTTCAATTGATTATGCTATAATTGCTTATATTCCAAACGAATAAAATATGCATGATTTCACTAGGGGAGCCACTGGCTGAGACGGGGCACCATGCTTCGGACCCTTTGAACCTGATCTGGATCATACCAGCGGAGGGAAGTGAGTACATAATGTGACATTACGGCCGCTCATTTCTCCGGAATTGGGCGGTTTTTTATTTGCGGAAGGAGTATGGCCCAAACGGTGAATCATGCACAACAAAGGGGGTCGAGTAAATGAAGTGGCAAAAATGGGCGCAAGATTACGGGCTGTTTTGTATTGTTACGATCGTGATAATCAGCGGATGGCAGTGGATCGTACAGAAAGGGTTTGTCCCGTCTTTTATCCTGCCCTCCCCTTCCCAAATCTATGAATCTTTTATGGCAAACCGCAGGCAATTAGTCGCCGTGCATTTGCCTGTAACATTGGAGGAAGTTTGCATCGGGTTTATTTTATCCGTTGCGGGCGGGGTCGCGCTTGGCGTCATCATGTATGTTTCCAAAACAGCGGAAAAAATCTTTTATCCATTTCTTGTGATCTCGCAAACTGTACCGCTCGTTGCGATTTCGCCCATATTTATGATGTGGTTCGGTTACACGATTTGGAGCAAAGTCGCCATTATTATTTTAACGGCCATCTTTCCGGTTGTGATCAGTACCTTTGACGGACTAAAAGCTGTTGATTCCGCCTATCAAAACCTGTTCCGGACAATGGGCGCCGGGCCGTGGGTGATTTTTCGAAAGCTCCATATTCCGATGGCGCTTCCCTCATTTTTGTCCGGGCTGAAATTATCCATTGTTTATTGCGTTACCGGGGCTACGATCGGGGAATGGCTCGGGGCAAACGCAGGGCTCGGCTATTTCAGCAGGCGGATGTCCGGATATTTGCAGGCAGGAGCTGTCTTTTCTGCTGTTTTTCTGCTGTCCGCGCTCGGCATGATATTATTTTTGCTCGTTTACGCGATCGAAAAAAGCATTTTGAAATACAGAACAAAGGCTTAAGGGGGCTTTCCAATGAAAAAACTATGGATTTTAACGGCTGCGCTTGCATTGATATTGGGTGCCTGCAGCAGCCGGGCAGACCACACATCAAAACATCATTTGCAAAAAATAACCATTATGCTCGACTGGTATCCAAATGCTGTCCATTCTTTTCTTTATGTTGCGCAGGAAAAGGGGTATTTTAAAGAACAGGGCTTGGATGTCAGCATTAAAATGCCGTCTGATACAAACGACCCATTAAAACTTGTCGCCGCCAATCAAGTAGATATTGCGCTGAGTTACCAGCCGCAAGTGTTAATGGCACGTGGAGTGAGTCAAGTTTTTGCGGGAGGTCCCTCTCAACCTTCGATATTTGA
>NZ_BKZP01000013.1 GCF_008974185.1 Weizmannia acidilactici | reverse complement strand
CTTTACTATCTCCGCCGGAATTTCACATCAAACTTTGATTTCAACCAATTGGCTATACTCGTGATCAATGTTAATATTGCTAATTTCTGAGACTCTTGCGGGATAAGCAGGCAAGAAGGTTCCCTCATGTTGAAGTATCGGGCGGGGAGGCTCGCGTACGCCTTATGTGCGGAGCGGATTTCGCGACCAAAAATAATAAAATTTAATAGGGAAAAACCGTTAGATTTGCCACGAATCGTAATCGAGAAATAGAGCACCCAGCCAAAAATATCGCGTAAAATACAAGCGAAATATGGATGAGAAATCCTACCATGATCAAAATGCCAATTTTAAAAGATATACTCTTTCTTCCTGCGAGCCACAATAAAAACATGATAACAGGCAAAATCCACAATCCGATCCATTTATTTAAATATCCGTCCGGCCGGAAATCCGCGTCAAAATGGGAGGGCATGTTTACCGGGGCAAAGAAAAGCCCGATAACGGAAATGGCGGCAGCTAACACGATCACATACAGCAAAAATTTTGGTTCGATGATCTTCAGAAAAAAGCGCATCGTATCACATCCTTTTTTCTATTATACTTCATTTTCATGGCTGTTTTAAAAAAGTAGAATGATTCTACTTCCCATTATTCAAAGTCCTGTAAAATATGAACAAAATCGACTGCAACAATTGCAGCCGATTTCGTATCAAAGCTTTAATTCTCCCATGCGGAGCAATTCCACGACAGCTTGCGAACGCCCCTTGACTCCCAACTTCTGCATGGCGTTGGAAATATGGTTTCGAACTGTTTTTTCGCTGATAAACAATTCGCTCGCGATTTCTTTCGTTGTCTTGTCTTGTACTAACAGCTCGAATACTTCTTTTTCTCTTTTTGTCAGCAGCGGTTTATGGGTGAAATCGTTGTCCTTCAACTATAGTAACCCTCCTTGCCTTCGCCAGCTTTAAACCGCGGGGATGGGTATTTTGGTTGTCACGATATCTTATGTTTTTTCACACCCGGGAGTGACTTGGCGGAGCAAGGAAACAGATAAATAGGCAAAAAAAGGGCGAAAGCCGTAAATTCTATTTACCGCCTGAGGAAACGACGGAAGCCGGACCGAGCAACCTCTCCCTTTCTTCCTCCGTCCACGGCAAGCCCTTCCCCGTTTCAACAGAGATTTGCACCAACGTGCCGCGGCCGGTAAAACAAATTTCATCTACTTCATTTTTTGCCATATAATGAATGTCGACAGAGGAGTTTCCGACTTTTTGCACTTTTACATAAATACGGAGCTTATCATTGAAAAAAACCTGCCGCAAATAATCGCATTGCAAATCTGCAACGACGGGAATGCTTTTGGCGCCTTTTCGTGCCCATTCCCCCATAAAGCCTAATTGTTGTAAAAACGCAATCCTGGCCTGCTCAAAATAAATAAAAGGGACCGTATTATTCATATGGCCGAACATATCTGTTTCGGAAAAGCGCACCGTTACAGGCAGACAAAAGCTAAACCCCTTCTGCCATAAGGACCAGTCTCCGATATAGGATATCTTTTTCAATTTTCATCCCCCTGAAATTGAATGAGTATTCATTCGTTTCTCTTGGAAAGAAGAACACCACATCATGTTATTTTTTTCCCTTGTTTTTTGATGTGGCGTTCTTCGCATCAGTCTACCGTATGATCGCTTCCAAAGAACTTTTTAAACATATAAATCGTTGTTTCACGGTTCAAAGCCGCAATCGAAGTGGTCAGCGGAATGCCTTTCGGGCAAGCCTGTACGCAGTTTTGTGCGTTGCCGCAATTGGCTAGACCTCCGTCTCCCATAATTGCTTCGAGCCGTTCATCACGGTTCATATGGCCGGTTGGATGCGCGTTAAATAACCGGACTTGCGACAGCGGGGCTGGCCCGATAAAATTGGAATGGCTGTTGACATTCGGGCAGGCTTCCAAACATACACCGCATGTCATGCATTTTGCCAATTCGTAAGCCCATTGCCGCTTTTTCTCCGGCATGCGCGGCCCTTCGCCCAGATCATAAGTTCCATCAATCGGGATCCACGCTTTCACTTTTTTCAGCGAGTCAAACATGCGGCTGCGGTCAACCTGCAAATCGCGAACAACCGGGAATGTCCGCATTGGCGCGAGGCGGATTGGCTGCTCCAGTTTGTCCACGAGTGCCGAGCATGCCTGGCGTGGCATGCCGTTGATCACCATAGAACAGGCGCCGCAAACCTCTTCCAAACAGTTCATTTCCCAAACAACAGGCGTTGTTTTCTCCCCTTTTGCATTGACCGGATTCCGGCGGATTTCCATTAAAGCCGAAATCACGTTCATATTCGGACGATACGGAATTTTGAACGTTTCTTCGTAAGGTTGCGATTCCGGGTTGTCCTGGCGTTGTATGATCAATGTAACGGTTTTTTGTTCACCCATCCTTATTCTCCTCTTTCCTTTTGGTCTCACTCTCTTGCGGGCCCTGTGGATAGGGGCTGCATCCCCCGCCCGAAATTAATGTTTTTTCGTATAGTCGCGTACACGAGGTTTAATAAGGGATACATCGACGTCTTCATAGCTGAAGACCGGTTCATTCTTCACAGGGTCATAATTTGCCATTGTGGTTTTCAGCCATTCTTCATCGTTTCGGTCCGGAAACTCAGGTTTATAGTGGGCCCCGCGGCTTTCATTGCGATTTAAAGCACCAATGGTAATGACCCGCGCTAACTGGAGCATGTTATACAACTGGCGCGTAAATGTTGCAGCCTGGTTGCTCCATTTTGACGTATCCCCGACATTGATATGCTTCCATCTTTCCATTAATTCCTGAATCTTTTCGTCAGTCTTCTTCAGACGGTCATTGTAGCGGACAACCGTCACATTTTCCGTCATCCATTCGCCTAGTTCCTTATGTAAAACATAGGCATTTTCGGTTCCATCCATCGACAGGATTTCATTCCATTTTTTCTCCTGCTCCTGAACCCCACGTTCAAAAACGCTTGACGGCAGTGCATCTGTGCTCTTTTCAAGGCCGTCGATATAGTTCACGGCTTCAGGCCCCGCAACCATTCCGCCGTAAATCGCGGAAAGAAGCGAGTTCGCCCCTAATCGGTTGGCACCGTGCATCGAATAATCGCATTCGCCCGCCGCGAACAAGCCCGGAATGCTCGTGTGCTGCTTATAGTCAACCCACAATCCGCCCATCGAATAGTGCACAGCCGGGAATACTTTCATCGGCACTTTATGCGGGTCTTCTCCAACAAATTTTTCATAGATTTCAATAATTCCGCCTAATTTTACATCAAGTTCATGCGGGTCCTTATGCGACAAATCGAGATACACCATGTTTTCCCCATTAATGCCGAGCTTCAAATCAACGCAAACATGGAAAATTTCACGGGTCGCGATATCACGCGGAACAAGGTTTCCGTAAGCCGGATATTTTTCTTCAAGGAAATACCAAGGTTTACCGTCTTTGTATGTCCAGATGCGTCCGCCTTCCCCGCGGGCCGATTCGCTCATCAGCCGGAGTTTGTCATCGCCTGGTATCGCCGTTGGGTGGATTTGGATAAATTCTCCGTTCGCATAAGTTGCGCCCTGCTGATAAACAATCGACGACGCTGAACCGGTGTTGATCATCGAGTTGGTCGATTTTCCGAAAATAATGCCAAGTCCGCCTGACGCCATGATCACGGCATCAGCAGGAAAAGCTTTGATTTCCATTGTTTTCAAGTTTTGTGCGACAATCCCGCGGCAGACCCCTTCATCGTCTTTAATAATTCCAAGGAATTCCCAGCCTTCGTATTTTGTAACCAGCCCGTCCACTTCATGGCGCCTTACCTGCTCATCCAGTGCGTACAAAAGCTGCTGCCCGGTTGTTGCGCCGGCAAAAGCCGTCCGGTGGTGCTGCGTTCCGCCAAAACGTCTGAAATCCAAAAGCCCTTCCGGCGTGCGGTTAAACATAACACCCATTCTGTCAAATAAATGAATAATGCCAGGTGCAGCTTCACACATCGCTTTTACCGGAGGCTGGTTGGCCAGAAAGTCCCCGCCGTATACTGTATCATCAAAATGGATCCATGGGGAATCCCCTTCACCTTTTGTGTTGACTGCGCCGTTAATGCCACCCTGTGCGCAGACAGAGTGCGACCGTTTCACCGGCACTAAAGAAAACAATTCTACCTGTCGGCCCGCTTCCGCAATTTTTACGGTTGACATCAAGCCGGCCAGTCCCCCGCCGACAACGATGATTTTGCCTTTATTCATCGCGATTCACTCCCTCTACATACTTGATGCATATCTCTCAATCTGCCAAACAATCAATCTTCCGTTTATCAATCGTTTTCATTATGCAAATGCTAATAAAGCTCTAACGTCGACAATCGACAGCAGCACAAACACAACGACCATCACATAAGTGGAAATCTGCTGCGAACGCTGTGACTGCGTAATGCCCCAGCTGACGAGGAAACTCCACAGGCCGTTAGAAAAATGGAATATGGCAGCCACTGTCCCAATTATGTACCAGGCAAGCATCCATGGATTGGATAGCAGGTTTGCCATCAAATCAAAATTTAATGGTTTGCCGAGTGCCATTTGAATACGGGTTTCATAGATATGAAATACAAGAAAAATCAGTACCAGCACACCGCTGATCCTTTGCATCAGGTACATCCAGTTCCTGAAATACCCCAATCTCCCTACATTGCTTGAAGCGGTAAACGCAATGTACAAGCCGTAAATCGCGTGGAACAAGAGCGGCAAATAGATGAGTACCACTTCCAGAAACAGAAGGTACGGCAAATGTTCCATAAAGTTTGCTGCTTTGTTGAATGAAGCGGCTCCGTCTACTGCATAGTGGTTTACTGTCAAATGTATGACTAAAAACAAGCCGATTGGAAAGACACCCAACAAAGAATGCAGTTTGCGGTGATAAAACTCTCGGTTTCCAGCCACAAGTGTATCCCCCTTTGTAGTGTGAATTTATGCAAAGAAAACAATATCAATCATGCTTTCTTTTTGCATAAATGTTTTTATAACAATTATGTGACAGTTTTATTGTACTCCCGACAAATGGGCACGTCAAGGAAACGCATTCATAAAAATGCGCCAAAAATGCTACTAATTTGTCTTTTTATTACGATATCCCATTTTTTAATCATTTTTTTAGAATAGTGTATACTCAACATGATATTTGTATTAAATAGGAATTTTTATCCATAGGCTGCATATTTTAATAAAATTTTAATAGAAATGCGGTAAACTGCTTGAAGTGCTCTCCCCGGTTCCGGAACGCGGCCGGAAATCGTTTGTTTTTATACATATTTTATAAAAATGCCTTTTAAGTCCGGATTTATTTTGTATATAATATAGCATATAAGAAAGAGGGGAATCGCGTGAAATCTTCTACTGGCAACGATACAGCGGCTGAGCAGCTGACGGTGCCCGCTTTCGGGTACGAGCTGATGCGTGATATATTAATTCCGGAAATTCTCGGCAAAGAAACACCCGATATTTTATATTGGGCAGGAAAACATTTAGCAAGGAAATTCCCGCTGATCACCTTTGATGAGATTGTTTCTTTTTTTCATGAAGCAGGATGGGGAACCTTAACAATAAAAAAAGAAGAGAAATACAGAATCGAATTTGAGCTCGCCGGCCCGATCATCGGCAGGCAGCTGGAAATTGGCCGGGAATCCACCTTTAAGCTTGAAGCAGGTTTTTTGGCCGAACAGTACCGAATGCAGAAAAAACTGATTACGGAAGCTGCGGAAGAAGTGATGAAAAAAGCAAAAAAAGTACGCATTACCGTGCAGTGGGACCAAAAAGACCCATCCGGCGAATAAAAAGTGCAAAAAGCAGGGGGCAACCGGCCCCTGCTTTTTCTTTTGGCTCTGTTAAATTTTATTGTTGATGATCACTAATTCTGGGACTCCCGCGGAATAAGCGGACAAGAAGAGAGCCCACATGCCGTGGTATTCGGCGGGGCGGCCCGCGGACGCGTCATTAGCGAAGCGGATTTCGCGATCATCAACATTGATCACGAATAACCTTTCTTTTAAATATTTTGCTCCACGGCATCGAGTTCAAATGCGTTGTGTAGGCATTGCGCCGCACGGATCATTTCTTTTTCGTCAACGACGGTGGAAACTTTGATTTCAGAAGTGCTGATCATTTTAATGGCAATTCCGTTATCTGCAAGAACCTGAAACATTTTCGCCGCAACACCCGGATTGGAAACCATGCCCGAGCCGATGATCGACACCTTTGCAAGGCCCGTTTCCGTTTCAAAATGGTCAATACCAAGCCGTGCTTTATTGAATTCCAAAATATCGGCTGTATCTTTCAAATCTTTATCTTTAATGGAAAAGGATAAATAAGTTTTATTGTCAGCCGTCTGGTTTTGGATAATGATGTCCACATCAATATGATGGTCCGCCAGAATCGTGAAAATATCCGATAAATTGCGGAACCCGTTCTCCAACCCGAAAATAGTGACTCTTGTAATGGCGTCTTCAAATGCCACACCGCGGACGATTAAATTTTTCTCCACTGCAACTTCCTCCTCAATGAACGTACCTTCAACTTTTTCCAAACTGGAGCAGACCTCAAGCGGAACCGAGAAATTTTTGGCAAATTCCACAGCCCGGGCATGTAATACGCCGGCACCAAGATTCGCAAGCTCAAGCATTTCATCATACGATATAGCCTGAAGCTTCCGGGCATTCGGTATATAGCGCGGATCGGATGTAAATACGCCTGTTACATCCGTAAAAATGATGCAGCGGTCCGCATGCAATGCCGCAGCGAGCGCGACCGACGTTGTATCCGAACCGCCCCTGCCCAGTGTCGTAATTTCACCCTCTTCGGTAACACCCTGGAATCCCGCTACAATCACAATCTGCCCTTTTTCCAAATGGGATTTGATTTTATCGGTGCGGATTTCCAAAATTCGGGCATTCCCGTGCACCGCTTCAGTCACGATGCCAGCCTGCCAACCGGTATAGGAAACGGCATCATAGCCCCTGTCAATTAATGCCATGGCAACCAGTGAAATGGTTACCTGCTCGCCGGTGGACAAAAGCATGTCCATCTCCCGCTTTGCAGGATAGGAAGAAAGCTCATTTGCCAGAGAAACAAGCTGGTCGGTCGTCTTGCCCATGGCAGAAACGACGACAACAACATCATTTCCTTTCTCTTTTTCTTCGATAATACGGTTCACCGTATTTTTGATTCTTTCCACATTTCCGACTGAAGTTCCCCCAAATTTTTGAACAATGATTCCCAATTATGCCGCCTACCTTCTTCTATTTGTGATGTATGAGGCTACCATTCAAAGCAAAAGCGATTTGACTGCGCCTTTCCGGTATTGGCACCGGCAAGGCCTGCCCGACCAAAAAAAGCAATGAGAACGGATATCTCATTGCTTTTGAATACGCGGGTACGCAGTCACTTTTATGAGATAGCGCTCCAAGATATTCCATCTTGACAGTTCTGGATTTCTTCAATACAGAACCAGCAAAAATGGCATTGAGGCCATTTTCACTTCGGCGGAACTTCCTTTCAAGAACCTTCACAGAAGCCCAATCTTCTCCGGCCCTTTACTCTTAAGCCCCGCGCCTCTATCATGAACGAAAATGCTCTGATGAAAAACTGCCGGCCGCTGCAACGGTACCGCATTATAAACGGCCAACAATCCCCTAACAAAGTAGCAATATGAAATTTTACAACGATTATAACACAAACTGAAAACTTCGGCTAGGCTATTCTTGTAATTTTTTGATTAATATTTCAGTAACCGGCCGTGGGATCCCGATTTCAATAAATTCTTCGGGTTTGGCTTCTTTTATTTTTTTGACGGATCCAAAATGCCGGAGCAGCTGTTTTTTCCGTTTCGGCCCAATGCCCGGGATGTCGTCCAAAATTGACTGGAATGCGGATTTTCCGCGCAATTCCCTGTGGAACGTAATGGCAAAACGGTGCACTTCATCCTGAATGCGCTGGAGCAGATAAAATTCCTGGCTGTTCCGGTCAAGCGGCACAATTTCGAGCGGATCTCCGAACAGAAGCTGCGAAGTATTGTGCTTTTCGTCTTTTGCCAGCCCCCCGATCGGGATCTTAAGCCCCAATTCGTTTTCCAGCACATCCCTTGCCGCATCAATCTGCCCTTTTCCGCCGTCGATGATAATAAGATCCGGAAGCGGCAATTTTTCTTTCAGGGCGCGGGTATAGCGGCGGCGGACAACTTCCCGCATCGATTCATAATCATCCGGCCCTTCCACGGTTTTAATTTTATATTTCCGGTATTCCTTTTTCGCCGCTTTTCCGTCAATAAACACGACCATGGCCGAAACAGGGTTCGTACCCTGGATATTGGAGTTATCGAAAGCTTCAATGCGGTGCGGCGTGTAGATGCCGAGCTTTTCCCCGAGATTTTCGACAGCTTTGATGGTCCGTTCTTCATCGCGTTCAATCAAGGCAAATTTTTCTTTCAAGGCAATCGCGGCATTTTTTTCGGCCATCAGCACGAGTTCATGCTTCTGCCCCTTTTTTGGCTGTAGCACTTTTGTTTCCAATAACTGTTCCGCCAGTTCCCGGTCCGCTTTTTCAGTGATCAGCACTTCTTTCGGCTTGATATGCTCCGGTTTTGCATAAAACTGGCCGAGATAGCTTAGAAATTCTTCTTCCGGTTCATCGTAAATCGGAAACAATGAAACATCCCGTTCGATCAGCTTCCCCTGACGCATAAAAAACACCTGGACACACATCCAGCCCTTATCAACCGCATAGCCGAGAATGTCGCGGTCGGTAAAATCGGTCATCGTAATTTTCTGCTTTTCCATCGTCATTTCAATATTGGCGATCTGATCGCGGTATTCTTTCGCCCGCTCGAATTCCAGCCTTTCCGCGGCGGCATGCATTTTTTGCTCCAATTCTTTTTTGATTTCAGTATAACCCCCGTTCAAAAAACGGGTGATTTCATAGGTAATTTCTTTGTACGTTTCTTCTTTGACCTCATTCACGCACGGCGCCAGGCATTGGCCCATGTGGTAGTAAAGGCAAACGCGATCTGGGAGATTGGTGCATTTCCTTAAAGGATACAGCCGGTCAAGCAGCTTTTTTGTTTCGTTAGCAGCTTGGACATTCGGATACGGCCCGAAATATTTTCCCTTATCTTTTTTCACTTTCCGGGTCGTGATCAGGCGCGGATGCCGTTCATGCGTCAGTTTGATATACGGATACGTTTTGTCGTCCTTCAGCATGACGTTGTATTTCGGATCATACTTTTTGATCAGGTTGATTTCAAGAATGAGGGCCTCGATATTGGATGAAGTGACAATATATTCAAAGTCTTCGATCTCACTCACAAGCCGCTGTGTTTTTCCATCGTGCGAACCGGTGAAGTAAGAGCGGACACGATTTTTTAGAATTTTGGCTTTCCCAACATAGATGACGGTCCCCTGCCTGTCTTTCATTAAATAGCAGCCAGGCTGATCGGGTAGGAGGGCGAGTTTATTGCGGATGGTATCGTTCAATTTCTCTCACCTCAAATATTGCGATCTGTAAAAAATCCGAGCCATTTCTGACCCGGATTCGACATGCATGGATTATAAATGTTTTTTCACTAATTCTTCCAAAGCTTCTTTCGGTTGGTAACCAATTACTTTGTCAACCTGTTTGCCGTCTTTCATTACGACAAGCGTCGGAATGCTCATAATCCCGAATTTGCTTGCAGTTTTCTGGTTTTCATCGACATCCACTTTTACGATTTTGACTTTGTCGCCCATTTCTGCGTCAATTTCTTCCAAAACCGGTGCAATCATTTTGCACGGACCGCACCAAGTTGCCCAAAAGTCCGTTAAAACCAAACCTTCGCTGACTTCCTGTTCGAAAGTAGCGTCAGTTGCATGAGTAATTGCCATATTGATAAAACCCTCCTAAGTCAAACTATTACTGCTGATGATAAGTATATCATCCTTTTCCATATGATGCGAATGTTATGTTTGAATCATTCACCCAAAAAATGCAGTAATGATTTTATTATTTTATACCCTTTTTGCATGAATTTCCAACATAAAGCAGGGCCTGGGGGAATCTGCCGCCCAAGCCCTTTTGGTTATGCCGTCGTGACTTTTAATTTTTTGAATTCTTCCGTCAAAAGCGGCACGACTTCAAACAGGTCGCCGACAATGCCATAGTCCGCCACGTTAAAAATATTGGCTTCCGGGTCTTTGTTGATGGCGACAATGACTTTTGAATTGGACATGCCGGCCAGATGCTGGATCGCGCCCGAAATGCCGCACGCAATGTACAGGTCCGGAGTAACAACCTTCCCGGTTTGCCCGATTTGCAAGGAATAATCGCAGTAGCCTGCATCGCATGCGCCGCGTGAAGCCCCGACCGCGCCGCCGAGCACATCGGCAAGCTCTTTCAGCGGTTTAAAGCCTTCCGCGCTTTTTACGCCGCGGCCGCCGGAGACGATCACCTTCGCTTCAGAAAGGTCAACGCCTTCACTCGCTTTACGGATAACTTCTTTTATAATGGTTCGCAAATCTTTAATCTCCGCTTGAATCGTTTGGACATCCCCTGTTCTGGACTCATCTTTTTCAAGCGGGCTTATATTGTTCGGGCGGATAGTGGCGAAAATGATGCCGTCTGTAATGATTTTCTTTTCAAATGCTTTACCGGAATAAATCGGCCGGGTAAAGACAACATGTTCGCCCGCCGCTTCTACGATTGTCGCGTCCGAAATGAGGCCGGCATCCAGTTTGCTTGCAATTTTTGGCGCCAAATCTTTGCCGAGCGCGGTATGTCCGAAAATGATGCCGTCCGGATTTTCTGAATGAACAATGGCAAGGAAGGCCTGCGAAAAACCGTCTGAAGAGTAGTTTTTTAGATTCCCGTCTTCCACAACTACAACACGGTCAGCACCGTATTGAATCATATCTTTGCACAAATTTTGAACGGAATCCCCGATTAAAACACCGACTACTTCCCCGCCTTCCGCAACCGTTTTCCCTGCGGCAATAGCTTCAAAAGACACATTGCGGAGCGATCCATCGCGGACTTCTCCGAGTACCAATACTTTTCGACTCATTCTGTTCCCCTCCAGTACCAATTTCAATTAAATGACTTTCGCTTCGTTATGCAACAATTGGACGAGTTCTTTTACCTGATCGGAGATTTCGCCTTCAAGCACTTTCCCCGCTTCTTTTTTCGGCGGCAAATATACTTCGATCGTTTTTGTTTTCGGCTCAACGTCGTCTTCTTCGAGATCGAGGTCATCGAGTTCGAGTTCTACCAGCGGCTTTTTCTTTGCCTTCATAATGCCGGGCAACGAGGGATAGCGCGGCTCATTTAAGCCCTGCTGCGCCGTGACAAGCAACGGAAGCGTTGTTTCGATGATTTCTGAATCCCCTTCCACATCCCTTGTTACGGTTACCTTGTCCCCGTCGATTTCCAGGTTTGTAATCGTGGTCACGTACGGGATGCCCAACAGATCCGCCACCCTCGGTCCGACCTGGCCGGAAGCATTGTCAATGGCGACGTTTCCGCCGATAATCAGATCTGGTTCCTGCTCTTTTAAATATCGGGCAAGCACTTTTGCCGTTGTCACCTGGTCGCTATATTCCACATCATCCTCAATATTGATAAGCACCGCTTTATCCGCGCCCATGGCCAGCGCCGTCCGCAATTGTTTTTCCGCTTCCTCATTACCGACCGTTACGACGGTCACTTCTCCGCCGTGCGCATCGCGAAGCTGGATGGCTTCTTCGACGGCATATTCATCATACGGGTTGATAATATATTCCGCACCATCATCCTGAATACGGCCGTTTGAAGTCGTAATTTTTTCTTCTGTGTCAAATGTTCTTTTTAATAAAACAAAGATGTTCATGCCGGTCCCTCCCCAAATATATTCAAAATTTAATAATTTAAGCACATACATAATAAGGAATAATTTATTTCCCGGTAAAACGGGGCTCCCTTTTTTCGATAAAGGCTTTGATGCCTTCTTCTCCGTCTTCCGAGCCGAACAGCTCTTTAAAACGGGCGGATTCCTGCTGCAGGCCTTTTTCATATTCATTTGTCTTTGCATAGTTTACAAGTTCAATAGACGCTTTTAAGGCAAGCGGGCTTTTCTTTGCGATTTTTCCCGCGAGCGCTTTCGCTTTCGAAAGCAGTTCTTCTTCCTTATAAGCATGGTTGGCCAGCCCCCACTGCACCGCTTCGGTTCCGGTAAGCGGGTCACTAGTCCACAGCATTTCAAATGCTTTGCCGGGCCCGACATACCTTGGAAGCCGTTGCGTCCCTGCAAATCCCGGCACAAGCCCAAGCTGAAGCTCCGGCAGTCCAAGCTTCGCATTCTCGGCTACAAGGCGGATATGGCAGGCCATCGCCAGTTCCAGACCGCCGCCGAGCGCAGCGCCGTGGATCGCTGCAATCACCGGTTTCGGGAACGCTTCCAATTTTTCGAACAATTTCTGGCCTGAAACCGCCAGAGAATCGAAGCTGCCGCTTTCCCTCAACTGGACAAATTCTTTAATATCAGCACCTGCGGAGAAAAACCGCCCGACACCGTAAATCAGCACCACCCGGCTTTCCGCATCATTTTCGATTTGGTCAAGCGCTTCCGCAAATTCTTTTAAAAGCGCCTGTGCGAGCGCATTGGCAGGCGGCCTGTTGATTTCGATGCAGGCGACCGCGTTCTCGCGCTTTACTGTGATGTATTCCATCCCGTCTTTACCCCCTCACTTTTTATGGGAAGCCCGGCAGGAGCTAAACCGCCTTTTTCCTGCCGCAGCCGTTAATGATTAAGTGATGGACGGGTGCAGCTAATGAAACGAGATTGTATTTTCCTTCGTTCATCACCCATGTTGTCACCGTTTCGTCTACTGTCCCAAAAATCATCTGCCGCACCAGCCGGACATCAAGCTCCGGATCAAATTCTCCCGTTTCCATCCCTTCGCGGATAATTTTGTCAACGAGCGTCAAATACTCTTTCAGCACACTGTTGATTTTTAACCGCAAATCTTTGTTCGTTTGCCTTAATTCCAATTGCGTGACAACCGCCAAATTATGGTCGCTTGACAGTATTTTGAAGTGGTTTTCGATCATTTTCAGCAATTTCTCGGAAGGGCTGTAATCCCCTTCAATAAAATCAGAAATATTTTCAATAAATAATTGCATTTTTTCTTCAAACAAAGAAATAAGGATGTCTTCTTTGTTTTTGAAATACAAGTAGATCGTTCCGTCTGCTACCCCCGCCTGTTTTGCAATTTTTGACACCTGAGCTTGATGATAGCCGTGTTGCGCTATAACCACCACTGCTGCATCTATAATCTGTTTGTATTTCGGTTTATTTTTTTTCACGGACTATCACCTTTCATCTTTTCATCTATAAGTTAGAACACCTATTTCGATAACAGCTGTATTTAAAATGAATGATCATTCATTCATAATTTTATATTATATATGATTCGCCCGCTTGTCAAGTGCTGTTTTGAAAAAAGTTTTGCTAACTGATCTTCTCATCTCCATTTTCCACCTTTTCTTTTTCTACTGCAACCAATGAGCGACGCAAAATTTTGCCGACTGCGGTTTTCGGCAGTTCATCGCGGAACTCGTAAATGCGCGGGACTTTGTAAGCCGCAAGATATTTGCGCGCAAATCGGTCCAGTTCCTTTTCCGTCACTGTCATGTTCTCTTTCAGCACAATATAAGCTTTGACCGTTTCCCCGCGGTACGGATGCGGAACCCCGGCGACAACCGCTTCCTGCACAGCCGGATGTTCGTATAACACTTCTTCGACTTCGCGCGGGTAAATATTATAGCCGCCCGCAATGATGATATCTTTTTTACGGTCGACGATATAGAAAAAACCCTCCTCATTCATATACGCCAAGTCACCTGTCAAGAGCCAGCCGTCTTTCAGCACCTCCGCCGTTTCTTCAGGCCTGTTCCAGTAGCCTTTCATAACTTGCGGGCCCTTGACTGCCAGCTCACCAACCTCGCCCGGCGGCAAAGGCTTTTCGTCTTTCAGAGAGAGGATCCGGCAGTCCGTATCCGGCCATGGCACACCGACGCTCCCTTTTACGCGTTTTCCCCAAACAAAATTGGCGTGTGTCACGGGGGAAGATTCGCTGAGCCCGTACCCTTCTACAAGCTTGCCGCCCATCACTTCTTCAAATTTTTGCTGCACTTCTACCGGCAACGGGGCGGAACCGCTGATGCACGCTTCGATCGATGATAAGTCATATCGCCCGATTTTTGGATGGTTCAAAAGTCCGATATAAATCGTCGGTGCACCGGGAAACATTGTCGGACGCTGTTTTTCGATCGTTTTCAGTAATGATCCTCCGTCAAAACGCGGGATTAATATCATTTTGAAGCCCTGCATGACAGAAAGGATCAGCACGGTTGTCATGCCATACACATGGAAGAACGGAAGCAAGCCGAGCACGACTTCTTCCCCTTTTTTCGCTTTATACATCTAGGCGCCACACATCGCCGCGTTCGCAATGAGATTTTTGTGCGTCAGCATAACCCCTTTTGGCACGCCAGTTGTGCCGCATGTATATTGGAGTATCGCCAGGTCCTCTTCAAAGTCGAACGGAATGTCCAGCGGCTCCGCTTTTTCTTCCTGTAAAATCCTTTTCAGCAAATGTTGGTGGGTTTCGTGTTTCACCTGTACGGCAATACCCATCTGTTTCATTTGGATAAAACGATATAGAACATTTTTTGGGAACGGCAGATAATCTTCGATAGCGGTTACAATAATGTGCTTGAGATCAGTTTTTCGAAAAACTTTTGCCACAACTGGATATAAAAAGTCAACCGTCAAAATTACCTTGGAACCGGAGTCTTTCAGCTGGTATTCAAGCTCCCTTTCCGTATAGAGCGGGTTTGTCATGACAGCAACGCCCCCTGCATAAAGGACACCGTAAAAACCGATCACCGCCTGCGGAGAATTCGGAATCAAGACCGCAACCCTGTCGCCCTTTTCCACCCCGATTTTTTTAAATACCGGGCAAATTTCAGCGCGGACTCATATACTTCCCGGTACGACATTTCTTTTCCTATGAAATGGAGCGCCTTCTTTTCGGGATAGCATTCTGCCGCTTCGGTCAAAAAAGCACAGACCGGTTTGCGCTCATACTCAATGGAAGTCGGGATTTCCGGTGGATACTGGGACAGCCACGGCTTTTCTGACATTTGCATCACTCCAACTTTAATAGTATTTGAAAATTCCCATTTCTCATTTTATTATAACGAAAGATAAAATCGCTGACAAATCTTTGTACCGAAAAAGGAGAAGGATCCGCTCCTTCTCCCTCCGTTAGTCTGCAATGGCAAGATAAATAATGCCAAGCAGCACAAAAATGATGCAGCACACAATTAAAATTTTTGCAAGCCTGTCCAAAAACATTTGCCATCCCCCTGCCTGCTTGGTTTATTTAAATTCTACAATTGTCACGCCGCTTCCTCCTTCCCCTGCTTCGCCAAGGCGGATGCGTTTCACTGCGCGGTGGTGCTTCAAATATTCCTGTACGCCGTTTCGAAGTGCACCTGTCCCTTTGCCGTGGATGATTGAGACACGCGGATAGCCGGCCAAAAGCGCATCGTCAATATATTTTTCAACTTTTAACAGTGCGTCTTCATAGCGCTCGCCGCGCAAATCGATCTCCAGGTTGACATGGTAATCAGGCCCCTTTACGGTTGTAAGGTGCTTTTCTGGCTGTTTTTGCGGCACCTGGATAAATTCGAGGTCAGATTCTTTCACTTTCATTTTCATGATACCCATTTGCACCTGCCACTCGCCGCTACCCGTTTTTTCAAGCAGTGTGCCTTTTTGGTTGAAGCTCAATACCTTTACTTCGTCGCCAGGCCGGAACGTATGCTGCTGCTTCGCCTTAGCGTGCGGTTTTGATTTATCCAGTTTCGGCGCGGCTTCCTCGAGCCGTTTTCTCGCTTCTATCAGTTCGTGTTCTTTAATATTTGCTTTCGTATCGAACTGCATTTTCCGCAAATCACGGATAATTTCTTCAGCTTTTTCTTTCGCCTGTTCCACCACTTTTGCCGCTTTTGCTTCGGCTTTTTCATACAGCTCATCACGGCGGGCATAAAATTCCATCATCTGTTTTTGCAAATCTTTATGTAGTTTTTCGGCATTTTTCACAAGTTCGTGCGCTTCCTGCCGCTCTTTTTCCGCCTCGCGCCTTGCAGATTCAAGCGCAGCAATCATATTGTCGACCTGGTTCGTGTCCGCGCCGATATACGACTTGGCATGTTCAATGATGGAAGGGGACAGCCCGAGCCGTTCGGAAATCTCAAACGCATTGCTCCGCCCCGGAACGCCAATCAAAAGCCGGTATGTCGGACTCAAAGTGTCGACGTCAAACTCGACGCTTGCATTGATGACGCCTTTGCGGTTATAGCCGTATGCCTTCAATTCCGGGTAGTGTGTCGTGGCGACAACGCGCGCCCCCCGGTTGTAAACCTCATCCAAAATGGAAATTGCAAGGGCTGCCCCTTCCTGCGGGTCGGTCCCGGCACCGAGCTCATCAAATAATACGAGCGATTCGCGATCAACACGGTTCAAAATGTCGACAATATTTGTCATATGCGACGAAAACGTACTCAGACTCTGCTCGATCGACTGCTCATCACCGATATCGGCAAATACTTCTTTGAACACCGCCATTTCCGAGCCATCTAGAGCGGGGATCTGCAGCCCAGCCTGCGCCATCAGCGTGCATATACCGATTGTTTTTAACGTAATGGTTTTCCCTCCCGTATTCGGCCCGGTAATGACAATGGTTGTATAATCCTTGCCAAGCGCGATATCATTCGGCACAACCTTGTCCATCGGCAGCAAAGGGTGCCTGGCTTTGAACAGGCGGATGATACCATCTTTGTTCATGGATGGTTTCGACCCTTTTATCGACCTGCCGTATAAAGCTTTGGCAAAAATAAAATCAAAATCAGCTAAAATCCCAATGATTGTTCCCAGTTCGCCGGCTTGTCCGGCAACGGCAGCCGACAACCCGCTTAAAATCCTGTCGATTTCCTGCTGCTCTTTCAAATGCCATTCGCGGAGCTGGTTATTCAGTTCCACGACTGACTGTGGCTCGATAAACAGCGTCTGCCCGGAAGAAGACTGGTCATGTACAATACCCCCGTAATTGGCGCGGTATTCCTGCTTGACCGGGATCACGTAGCGTTCATTGCGAATCGTAATAATGGCATCCGACAGCATTTTGGCCGCATTTTTTCCGCGAATGTACCCTTCCAGCTTTTCGCGGATACGCCGTTCTGTTCCGCGCAGCCCTTGGCGAATCTGCCTTAATGTTTCGCTTGCTGTATCGAGCACTTCACCGTTTTCGTCGATCGCATTTTTGATTTCATGCTCAAGCGGGGTTAGGATTGCAATGCCCTCCGCCATTCCCCCTAAAATCGGGAGTTCAGTGCCTTCCTCTACGATGCCTTCAATAAAACATTTCATTGAGCGGCTGGCATAAATGGTGCTGGCGATCTGCATAAGTTCCGCTGGGTTCAGCCTGCCCCCGATTGACGCCCTTTTCAGATGGCGGCGGATGTCATATATCCCTGATAGCGGAACATGCCCTTTTAAGCGGAGCACCCGGGCCGCTTCATCCGTTTCCTCCTGCATCCGCATGACTTCTTCATAAGAAGAGGAAGGAAACAGCGCTTCAATTTTCTCGGCCCCTAGCGGCGAAGAGGCGTGCTCAAGCAGTAAGCCCTTAATTTTATCAAACTCCAGCGTTTTGATGATTTTTCCTTTCATATATTCATCCTCCATGCTTTCCGGATCTCCTGTCCCCGGAAAACTGCACTCTGTTTTGGCCGTTTAATAATTTGTCCATGGCCGCGAAGTCCGCTTACAACGGGGCGGCCGGCGGATTTTCCCGGCAGTAAAATTTATCTGCGCTTTTCATTTAAAAAGCGGATGAATTGTTCCCTCGAAAACGTATTGACAACATTTTTCGGTTCAATCCAGCCTTTTCTTGCCGTTCCAACTCCGAATGCAATATTGTCCAATTCCCTGATGCTGTGCGCATCGGTGTTAATGGCGATTTTCACGCCGGCCTCCTGCGCTTTCCTGGCATTTGTTGCGGATAAATCCAACCGGTTCGGATCCCCGCTTAATTCCAGTATCGTATTGGTTTCTTTTGCCCATTGGATTAAAAGATCTATATCCACATCGTAGCCCTGCCTTTTCCCGACCAATCTGCCGGTCGGATGGGCAATCATATCAATATGCGGATTTTCAAATGCCCGCCGGAACCGTTTCATGATTTGTGTGCGGCTCTGCCCGAAGCCGGAATGGATCGATGCAATCACAAAATCGAGCCTGGAAAGGAGGCCGTCATCAAAGTCCAATGTCCCGTCCGGCAAGATATCCATTTCAATACCGGATAAAATGAGGATATCCGGATATTTTTCATTCAAGCGGCGGATTTCTTCCATTTGTTTCAGCAAGCGTTCACGTGACAGCCCGTTTGCCACCTTTAAATACTTGGAATGGTCGGTAATGGCGATATATTCGTATCCCTTTCGCCTGCACGCATTGACCATCTTTTCAAGCGAAGCTTTTCCATCGGACCAGTCCGTATGCATGTGCAAATCGCCTCGCAGGTCATCCAACTGGATAAACGGGGTTCCTTTATACATTTCAATTTCACTGCCATCATCACGGATTTCAGGAGGGATGTACGGTAAGCCAAAATAATGGTATAGCGACGCTTCGCTTGAAAATGTTAAAAATTCTCCGGTATCAAGCCTTTCCACGCCGTATTCGCTAATTTTTTCGCCACGTTCTTTGGCGATCTGCCTCATCCGGCGATTATGCTGTTTTGACCCCGTAAAATATTGGAGCGCCGCAGCATATTGGTCGGGCGGGACAACGCGGAAAGTGACTTGCAAGCCGTTTTCGCCTTTCAGTTTGACCGTCACTTTTGATAGCCTGACCGCGACGGCTTCCACCACTTCATTCATCTGGAGAATTTCCTCTATAACGGGCTTTGGATCAAATGTGGCAATGACATAATCGAGGCCTTTTAATGTTTCTTCAAACCGTCTTGCACTTCCGGCTCGGGAAAATTTTTCCACTTTTCTGATCTGGGAAAGGGTCTCTTCTATCATCAAAAGAACCGGAACCATTTGGCCGATCGGATACCGGTCCGTTTTTGCCCCGAGCGCATCAAGGGCCCGTAAAATATTGGACTGGGTTGTTTTTCCAAAACCTTTTAACGTTTCCACTTTTCCTTCTTCACATGCTTTTCTCAAAGACTCCGCATCCATAATGCCAAGTTCCCTGTACAACTTTGATATTTTTTTGGCCCCGAGGCCCTGTATTTGCATTAACGGGATTAATCCTTTTGGAATCTCATTTTTTAATTGCTCAAGCAAGGAAGATTTTCCGGTAGAAAGGAATTCTTCGATCGTCGAGGCAGTCGCTTTTCCGATATGCGGAAGTTCCAAAAAGTTGTCGATCTCAGAAATGTCGCGACCGTCCGCTTCCAATGCTGATGCAGCCTTACGGTAGGCAGCGATTTTGAAGTGGTTTTCCCCTTTGAGTTCCATATAGACCGCTATTTGTTCCAGCAATCGGATTACGCTACGTTTATCTATCTGCATACGCCTGCCCCCTTTGGAGACTGATTTTCCTTTATTTCATTTAATAATACTAGCAAATTTTCATTTATTCATGAAGCGGCGCGCTTTATAATTGATATGATGGATGATCGGGAATCCCGAAAAACATGGCGGGAGGGGCTGCCTCCTACAGGGGATCCGCAAGTTGCGCCTTCACCCTGCACGTAACAGAGCCAATCCAAAAAGAAACACTTCCCGGCAAAGAGAAGTGCTTGTTTGGCCGCTTCCGCTTATATATGTGTGGCATCTGCCCTGTGCCTGGTCGTTCTTTTACCCCGAGAAAGCGCCCGCTGTTCCATACGCAGATCACGGGCAACCTGTGCTTTTCTTATTTCGTCCACCACTGTTCCACAAGACCCGAGATGTACGGGGTATTTTTGATCATACCTTCCGCAACGGCAGACTGGCTCAGCGCAGTTTGGATGGAATCAATCGGCAGCAAGGATCCAATGTACAGTATAATAAAGAGGATCAGATACAGCTCGGCAAAACCCAAGATTCCGCCCGCCCATCCGTTTATTTGTTTTAAAACCGGCAGCTGGGCCACAAAAGTAAGAGAAGACCCCACAATATTCAAAAAGATCCTTACGGCAAAGAAAAGGATGGCAAAAGCGATGATCCGGTAAAAAGCGGTCTCCATATCGGATTGGTGAACAAGAAGCGCAAACGGGCTTGTTTGACTGAAGGATGGGTAAGGAATCCACAGCTTAAGTTTTTCCGCCAGATCATCATACAGCATATAAGCGACAATGGAGGCGATGGCAAACCCTGCAATATGAACAGCCTGCAGAATAAAGCCTTTCCGCTTTCCGTTAAAAAAACCGAGCACCAGCAACAAGATGATGATTATATTAACCATGTTCACCTTCATCCTTCTTTAATAATTGTAAATAATGCTGCTCAAGCAGCTCATACTGCTCTTTCAGCTTTATATAATCATGGACAGCATTCACGGCTGTCAGGACAGCCAGTTTACTCGTATCTAATGAAGGATTCTTTGCACTGATTTCCCGCATTCTTTCATCGACCATCGAGGCAACTAAGCGAATATGGCTTGCCGGATCCGTTCCAACTATGGTATATTGCTGTCCGTATATGCCGATTGTAATTCGGGTTTTTTCCAATGTTGCTTGCCTCCCCTTTTAAGAATCCTATTCCTTATCATATCATGTTGGAAAACCCTTTGTCTAACACTGTCGAACATTTTCATACAAATCTCAATCCTCTGGAGGAATCAAAATGTCCAATACTGTCATTCTGGCTTCACATTCAGCCATCCAGGAAATGAAAGAATATTATCAAACTGCCCAATTGAATAAAATACCTGCCGGCGCAATTTTTGCCGCGAAAATCCCGGGATGCCAGGTCACCGCTTACCGGTCGGGAAAAGTGCTGTTTCAGGGGCCCGGAGGCGAAGCTGAAGCCGCAAAATGGGGAAAGGCAGTGGAAAAGAAGCCTGCTAGCGCTAAACCAAAAACTTCCGGCAACCCGCTGCCGCCGTATATTGGCTCGATGTCTGTCATCGGTTCCGATGAAGTCGGAACGGGTGACTATTTCGGCCCTATCACGGTGGCCAGCACTTACGTAAAAAAAGACCAGATTCCGCTCTTAAAGGAATTGGGTGTGAAAGATTCGAAAGGATTGGCAGACCATCAGATTGCAAGCATCGCAAAAGAACTGCTCCACTTTATCCCTTACAGCTTGTTGGTTTTGCCAAATGAAAAGTATAACCGGCTCCAGCAGTCCGGGATGTCTCAGGGAAAAATGAAAGCCATGCTCCATAACCGCGCCCTCTACAATCTATTGCAAAAAATCGCGCCGGAAAAGCCGGATGCAATTTTAGTGGACCAGTTTGCTGAAGCCCCGACCTATTACCGGTATTTGCAAAACGAAAAAAATGTGGTGCGCGACAACGTGTTTTTCAGCACAAAAGGGGAGAGCGTCCATCTTGCGGTTGCGGCCGCTTCGATCCTGGCCAGGTACGCATTTGTGCGTGAGTTTGAAAAATTGGGCAAGGAAGCCGGGGGTGTGTTGCCAAAGGGGGCCGGGGCACAGGTAGATGCCGCTTGTGCACGGCTGATCAAGGCACGCGGCTTGGACGTGCTGCCGCATTTTGTGAAACTCCATTTTGCCAATACGGAAAAAGCAAAGCGGATTGCGGGTGTAAAATAGTTTCGATTTGGTTTCCAGGGCCTGTTCTTTTTTTGGAACAGGCTCATTTTTACACAGCTGATTCTCCCCGATTGCGGTTTCTTTCTCCACCGATTTTCGGTATTTTTCTTGCCTCTTGAAAAATGATCCCCATTTTCCATTTGTTTCTCGCCCGTATCACGGCTTCTACCCGATCCGGATGTTTCTCCCCAATATTGAATTTTTTCTCGCCTATTTTTAATAAATGATCCCCGTTCTCCATGGAATTCCTGCCTGGTCATCCAATTAGATCATCATGAAAAAAGGAGAAGACCATCACGGCCTCTCCTCATTCACGAATTATCCCCTTAATTCCGCGCCTGTTTTTTCTTTTACCGCAGCCAGCACTTTTTCATGCTGGGAAACTACTTCTTCATCCGTTAATGTGCGTTCCGGATCGTAATAAGTAAGCGAGAAGGCAATGGATTTTTTACCCGGTTCCATATGTTCGCCATCATACAAATCAAAAATGGAAACGGATTTCAACAGCGCACCGCCGGCTTCTTCAATAACAGTCTGCAAATGTCCGGCTTCCACACCCCGATCCACAACGAGAGCAATATCCCGAGTGACCGCCGGAAATCTCGGGATCGGCTGGTATTGAATCGGCTCAACCGGATAATCGTAAACCGGACCGAGCTTCAGTTCAAATACGTACGTTTCCTTAATGTCCAGCTCTTTTTGCACATTCGGATGCACCTGGCCGACAAAACCGATTACGTTCCCGCCAAGCAAAATTTTCGCCGTCCTTCCCGGATGCAGCCCGTCGATTTCCTGCGCCTGGAAAGATACTGCATCCGCAACGCCGAGTTTTTCAAACAAACCTTCCAAAATCCCCTTCGCGACGAAGAAATCCACGGCTTTCTTTTCGCCCTGCCAAAGGTTTGCGACCCAAAGTCCGGTAATGGCACCGGCGAGATGCTCCTGTTCTTCCGGCTGTTCTCCTTCCGCTTTTTTCAAAAAGACGTTGCCGACTTCATACAGTGCAACCGAGTTATTTTTGCGGGCAACATTATAGGCGACAGATTCAAGCAAATGCGGCAAAATGCTCAACCGCAAAACGCTCCGCTCTTCGCTCATCGGCATGGAAATCCGGACAGGCTCACGTTTTTCAAGCGCGTACTGACGCGCTTTTTCTTCGCTTGTTAACGAATAGGTCGTTGCCTGGTACAATCCGGCGCCTTCCAAAAAACGTTTTGTTACGCGGCGTTTTTTCTGGATTTTTGTCAGACCTCCCTGTGTCCCGGCACCCGCCGGCAATGTTTTCGGCAAATTGTCATAGCCGTACAAGCGCGCGACTTCCTCAATCAAATCTTCTTCGATTGTAATATCACCGCGGCGGGTCGGCACAACGACCGTGAAACGGCCGACTTCGTATTTTGCTTCAAACTGCAGGCGTTTAAAAATATCGAGTACTTCTTCCTGTGTGATATTTGTGCCGAGCACACGGTTGATTTTTTCAAGCGTAATCGTCACGACAGCAGGTTCTACCCGAAAATGGTTTGCTTCAACTATTCCGGAGAGCACTTCCCCGCCGGCATATTTGGCCATGAGCATCGCGGCCCTTTCAGCTGCCGGATACACGCGGTTCGGGTCAATCCCTTTTTCATAGCGGCTGCTGGCTTCGCTGCGCAGCCCGTGGTCTTTCGAAGCAGTGCGGATCGTTTGAGCATCAAAATAAGCCGATTCAAGCAGAACGGTTGTCGTGCTATCGGATACTTCCGAATTGGCGCCACCCATCACACCGGCCATGGCGACAGGTACGGTGCCGTTTGTGATCACCAAATGGCTTGATTTTAACGTGCGTTCCTGATCATCAAGCGTCACTATTTTTTCGCCTTCGTGCGCCATGCGGACAACGATTTCTTTCGAGCCGAGCTTGTCGTAGTCAAACGCATGGAGCGGCTGGCCGTATTCGAGCAAAATATAGTTCGTAATGTCGACCACATTGTTGTGCGGGCGGATCCCTTCAGCCATGAGGCGCACCTGCATCCAAAGCGGGGACGGGCCGATTTTTACATTGCGGATGACTTTTAGGGTATATAATGGCGCGGCTTCCTTCGCATCCACGCGCACCGAAATGGCTTCTGTTGCCTTGTCGGAAACTTCCTGCACTTCCGTTTCCGGCAGCTTCACGTCTCTGCCGAGAATCGCGGCCACTTCATATGCCACACCAAGCATGCTTAAGCAGTCCGCCCGGTTCGGGGTCAGGCCGAGTTCAATGATCGTATCATCCAAACCTAAAAGCGGCACCGCATCCTGCCCGACTTCCACATCATTTGGAAAAACATAAATCCCGTTTGCAAATTCTTTTTGCACGAGCTTACTTTCGACGCCGAGTTCCTGCAGCGAGCAGATCATACCGTTCGATTCCTCGCCGCGCAGCTTCGAGCGTTTGATTTTCACATGGCCCGGCAGCCAGGCGCCCGGTTTCGCAACCGCTACTTTCTGCCCTTTATCGACATTCGGCGCGCCACAAATAATCTGTACCGGTTCGCCTTCCCCGATATCGACAAGGCATTTATTTAATTTATCGGCATTCGGATGTTTTTCTTTTTCGAGCACATGCCCGACGACGACATTTTTAATGCCTTCGCCCCTGAATTCAACGCTTTCGACTTCAATCCCGGTTCTCGTAATTTTTTCGGCCAGTTCTGCCGGCGAAATGCCGTCCAAATCCACATATTCCTGCAGCCATTTATATGAAACAAACATCGCTTATTCCTCCCTTATTCTTGTACGGAAAACTGCTGTAAGAAACGGATATCGTTCGTATAGAAATGGCGGATGTCATCGATGCCGTATTTTAGCATCGCAATCCGCTCCGGCCCCATGCCGAACGCAAAACCAGTGTACTTATCGGCATCAAATCCGGACATTGTTAACACGCGCGGATGTACCATGCCGGCCCCTAAAATTTCAATCCAGCCGGTGCCTTTGCATACATGGCAGCCGTGCCCTCCGCACATTTTGCACGAAATATCCATTTCAACAGATGGTTCGGTGAACGGGAAAAAGCTCGGACGCAGACGGATTTCGCGGTCTTCACCGAACATTTTTTTCGCAAAAACTTCAAGGGTGCCTTTTAAATCAGCCATGGTGATGTTTTCATCCACGACAAGCCCTTCAATCTGCATAAACTGGTGAGAATGTGTCGCATCGTCGTTATCGCGTCGGTACACTTTCCCCGGGCAGATGATTTTAACAGGGCCTTTGCCATGATGCTTCTCAAGCGTCCTTGCCTGGTTCGGCGACGTATGGGTCCTGAGCAAAATTTCCCCGGTAATATAAAAGGTGTCCTGCATATCACGCGCCGGATGCCCTTTCGGCAAGTTCAGCGCTTCGAAATTGTAATAATCGGTTTCCACTTCCGGCCCTTCGGCAATTTTGTATCCCATCCCGATGAACAAGTCTTCAATTTCCTCGATGACTTTTGTAAGCGGATGTTGGTTTCCTGTTTTTACCGGGCGACCCGGCAGCGTGACATCAATTTTTTCGGATGCCAGTTGCTTTTCGATGGCTTCCGCTTCCAAAGCGACCTGTTTCTTTTCAATCCCGGTTTGGATCGCAACCCTTACCGCATTGGCGAGCGCACCCATTTTCGGCCGCTTTTCCGCCGATAATTTGCCCATCCCGCGCAGGACTTCCGTAATCGGCCCTTTTTTGCCGAGATAGG
Source organism: Weizmannia acidilactici (assembly GCF_008974185.1). GTDB lineage: Bacteria > Bacillota > Bacilli > Bacillales > Bacillaceae_C > Weizmannia > Weizmannia acidilactici. The sequence goes on along the minus strand of NZ_BKZP01000013.1, from coordinate 55,308 downwards.
CAACGCGAATGTCGTTTAATGTTTTTAAATCGGCCGCTTCTTCGATTTTGGCGAGGGCTTCAGTTTGCAGTTCTTTTAATCTTTCTTCCATTATGCTGTACCTCCTTTAGTTTTCGGGCGTTAAAAAACCCCGCCCCAAGCAAAGGGACGAGGTTGTATGTATCGCGGTACCACCCTAATTAACATAATAAAATTATGTTCACTCATTGGGATAACGGCTTTGCACCGTCCCGCCTTTACATTGCACAGGCAATGGTCCAAGCGGCAACTCGAGGGGTGAACTTCGCTTTATTTCCCCATAAAAATGCTTCCAGTCTGCGGCATTTTTTCCCTGCATGGCGAGCATAAAGCTACTTTTCCCTGTCATTGTTTTTGACATTTTTCAGTTATTTTTTATTATAGCGGGATGCGCCCGGGATTTCAAACGGATTTTAGAATTTTAGTCACGCATTGCAAAATCGTACATCAAAATCCCGGCAGCAACTGCGACGTTCAGCGATTCGCTTTTGCCGAAAATCGGGATGTATAAGTTTTGTTCGGTTTTGGCGAGCAAATCCGGATTTACACCACTTCCTTCATTGCCGACAAGGATGGCAAACGAGTCCCCAGGATCCACTTCACGGTAAGAAACGCCATTATCAAGCGCTGTCCCGTAAACCGGAACGTCCGCTTCCTTCAGTTTTTCGATCCACATGTTTAAATCGCCCTTTAACAGGTCGACATGCAGATGGCTCCCTTGTGCGGCGCGCAAAACTTTCGGGCTGTACGCTTCAGCAGAGCCTTTCCCTAAAATTACGGCATCAAACCCGGCGGCGTCGGCTGTACGGATCATCGTGCCGATATTGCCGGGATCCTGGACGGCATCAATGAGCAGGAAACGTTTGCCGATGATTTTGGACGGCTGTTTCTTCATCCGGCACACGGCAAAAATGCCTTGGCTTGTTTCCGTATTGGCAAGGGCTTTGCTGATTTCATGCGCCACCGTTGTAACGGGCAGCCCTTCGATATCCCAAGAATCCGGCATTGTGACGCCTTCTCCAAGTATGATTTCAAGCACAACTTTTTCTTTCAGCGCTTCTTCGACCGGATGGAATCCTTCCAGCAAATAGGTAAACGTTTTTCCGCGTTCTTTTTTCGTGCTGAGTTTTTTCCAATGTTTCACTTGCGGGTTTTGCAAGGATTGAATGAATTTCACCGTACCTGCTCCCTCATATCAAAGTTATATCTTGAAATAGTATACATAAAAACAGCGGGCTTGTGAAATGCTACCATTGAATTTGGATGAAAGGAGTGCCTGTGATGAATTTGGATTTGCGGAAAGCTGTCATCCATAACGTAAGCGGGGACACACAGAAACAGCTGGAAGATACGATTGTGGATGCCATTCAAAGAGGTGAAGAAAAAATGCTGCCGGGGCTTGGCGTCCTGTTTGAAGTGATTTGGAACAATGCGGATGCAAACGAAAAGAAAATGATGCTGGAAACGCTCGAGCATGGGCTGAAACAGGCGTAGCCGGGGAGCCCGGGGTGCTGTCCCAAAAGTCGGTAAACTGAACTTAGTGGGCTAAAATTTTCCCGTGAAAATGGTTCTGGGAAGTTTACTCAAGACCGTTTGAGCAAAACTTTCCTAATAAAATGGTTTTGAGAAGCTTACTCACGACCGTTTGAGCAAAACTTTCCTAATAAAATGGTTTTGAGAAGCTTACTCACGACCGTTTGAGGAAAATAATACTCCTGAAACAGTTCTTAGAAGCTTTATAAAGGTCATTTAAATAAAATTTCTGCTTAAAGGGGCTTTTTGGACAGCCCCTTTTATATCACAATTTAATCACGCTTGGGCTCGGCTGTTCAAAGCCCCTTTCCAAAATTTCCATGTTGGCTAGTAATTCCTCATCGCGGACAAGTTTTTCGGCACCGTTGATTATACTCTCATACATTAGGTCATAGATGCGGCCGTAATCGCCTTGCGGTGTCGGCACTGTTTCTTCCACGATGTTTCCTTCCGCATCGATGTAAGTAAGTTTACCATATGCTTCTTCCGGATCCACCCCAAAATTTTCGCTGCCCGGCATTTTCCCAGCTTTCAGGCATGTTTCCTGCTGGTCAATGCCATATTTGATAAAGCTCCCTTTCGTGCCGTGGAGAATCCATTTCGGATATGGGTCGAGCACAAGGTGGCTCGTTTTCACAATAGCTTTAAAATTATCATAGAAAAGCTGGACTTCATACAGGTCGTCCGGATTTTCTGTGTTCCGTACCGAACGGATATCATAGGCAGCATGGTGCGGGCGCCCGAACAACGAAATCATCTGGTCAATCGTATGGACACCGAGGCCGTACAATGCCCCTTCATAATACTTTCCGGGGGCACTTGGCGCATCCGGCCTATAATAATCAAAATGCGATTCAATTTCGACGAGTCCGCCGATTTTTCCGCTTTGGAGCACTTCTTTCACGGCGAGAAAATCCCCGTCAAATCGCCGGTTTTGATAGGGCATCGCAACCAGCCCTTTTTCTTTTGCCAGTGCTGTGATCTCCTCAGCTTCTTTTTTTGTTGTGCAAAAAGGTTTTTCGACAAGGATATGTTTCCCGGCTTCCAGGCAAAGTTTCGCATATTCGTAGTGGGAATCGGGAGGCGTGCAAATGGACACCATTTGAATGTCCCCGTCATTCAGTATGTCTTCAATTTGGTTAGTAAAAAAGATTCCTCTTCCTTCGTATTGTTGTTCAAGTTCCGGTTTCCGTTCACGATTATAAATGGATTTCACCCGAATGGAGTCCCGGATCAAAACATAAGGCAAATGATAACGGTTTGTGCTTTTGCCAAATCCGATGTAAGCAATTGTAAGTGGCATGGCGCGTCCCCCTTTTTATGTATACTCTTTCTCAAATTGTATATCTTTTTGCAGGGAATCTTCCAATGATTTTAGCTAAAAACTTGGGGGACAAATATCCCCTGCCGCTATCTTTTGCTGTACCGCCGATATTTTGGCAGCTTTTCGCCAATAAATTATTTTAAGGGCGGAATACCTTGTAAAAACAAGCTTTTTTGGGAGATTCCCTGTTTCCACGCCGCATACAGAAAAACCGGACAAGAAAAAGTGCCCGACTTATAACTTTCATCCAAAAATAATTTGATCTACTATTTTGCGGTCGAGACGTTTAATCACTTCGGTCATCAATTTTACCGTATTTTCGTAATCATCCCGGTGGAGCATGGCGGCATGCGAATGGATGTAGCGCGTCGCAATCGTCACGGCCAAGGACGGAATCCCGCTGCCGACCAGATGGATGGAACCGGCATCCGTGCCGCCACCCGGAATTGATTCATATTGGTACGGGATATTTAACTCTTCGGCAACTTTCACAACGGTATCACGCAAGCCTTTATGGGACACCATTGAAGCATCGTAAATAACAATTTGCGGCCCTTTGCCCATTTTGCTGAGCGCTTCTTTTTCGCTGATTCCCGGCGTATCGCCTGCAATGCCGACATCGAGTGCAAAGGCGATGTCCGGTTTGACTTTGTTCGCCGCCGTTTTGGCGCCGCGAAGACCGACTTCTTCCTGGACATTTGTGACTCCGTAAACGACATTCGGATGGTTTTCTTTTTGCAGATTTTTCAGCACGTCAATGACAACGGCGCATCCAATGCGGTTATCCCAAGCCTTGGCGAGCAGCATCTTTTCATTTTTCATAACGGTGAATTCAAAATATGGCACGACCATGTCGCCCGGTTTGACGCCCCATTCAAGTGCTTCTTCGCAGCTTGTCGCTCCGATGTCAATAAACATATCTTTGATTTCGTACGGTTTTTTCCGTGCTTCCGGCGGTAAAATATGCGGCGGCTTCGAACCGATCACACCTGTAATATCGCCTTTATCCGTCACAACGGTTACGCGCTGGGCAAGCATGACCTGCGACCACCAGCCGCCGACCGTTTGGAAACGGAGGAACCCTTTCTCGTCAATTTTTGTAACCATGAAGCCGACTTCATCCATATGGCCGGCGATCATGATTTTCGGCCCATCCACCCGGCCCGTTTTTTTCGCAATCAGGCTCCCGAGCCCGTCGGTGTCCAGTTCATCGGAATACGGCTCTATATATTTTTTGATAACGGCGCGCACTTCTCTTTCATTGCCGGCAATTCCCTTTGCATCGGTCAACTCTTTCAGCATGGACAGCGTCTCATCTAATTGTGCTAATCGGTATCCCCCCATGTTCATTTATATTCAATGTCCATTATAATGGAAATCGATGAAAGTGTAAAAAACATCAGCTTTCTTAAGCAGCTGATGTTTCATGAATGTCCAGATTAATTCTTGGATTGGACAGTAATTTTTTTTATTAAATTTATGTTCAACGGGACATGCATCGATTTTGTATACCACTCCCAATACGACAAAAGCACAACTGCCAGCAGGCCGATTTGGGGAGAAAAAACCGGTTCGTCCAAAAACCCGGTCAAGACAATGATCGGCAGGCTGAGAAGAAAGATATTTAAATATCTATAATTTTTTTTAACAAAAAATAACATACTTAATTTGCAGGCCGCCATCAAGAATACGGCCAAAAAAGCAATCCCGCCAATCACCCCGTATTCTACAAATAATCCGATGAAAATATCATGAGCATGAAAAATATCTTTATGGAACAGGCTGGCATACACCTGCTCAAAACCAATTGGCGTTGTTCCAAATAGAAAATGGTTTTCCCAAAGTTCAAAGGAATGGAGCCAAATTTTTTCCCTGTCCCAAAATGAACCGGCAATTGATTGATTTCTCGGAATAAATGTTGTGAGTTTTCTTGCTCCTGCCGTAATGAAAATAAGGCCAGCAATAAAAACGCCTCTATTCAGCCTGAAAAAGAAGATGAGATATATGCAAATCATTGCCACAACGCCGGCCCTCGATCCAGTGTCAAATACCCCTTTGCTTAAAATGAAAAGCGGCAATACTTTCCAAATGAAACTTTTCCAACGTTTCTTGCCCGCATTCTCAAGCATTTCGGCAAAAAGAAAAGCGATCCCCAACAGCAGCAGAAACATCGTAAAATTCGGATTGTAGGTACTGCCGATCAGTCTGTTGTAGTTTTTGTAACCTAACAATTCTGTCCCGGTTAGAAATGCGAGTACCGGTTCCCCGGATAACAGCTTGGGAACCCACCCAATTAAAATGTCATATATGCCGCAGCCAATGACGATCCACCGGAAAAACCTGAACTTATCACTTGTGCCGGTGTCCATAACTTTAAGATAAATTCCCCAGTATAAAAGAACCCTCAAGCTTTCAATGAAAAGAAACGGCTTTGCCATTTGTAATGCTGCCCCGACGGTTGAAACCAAAAGGCAGAGGAAGAATAAGGATATGAAAGAAAAAGGAAACAGCCGTTTATTTTTTATATGGCTGTACAGTGCTGCCAAGCTTAAAACCAGCATAAAAAATATGCCTGCCGGCGGCAAAACAAAACATAAGATTGTACTTAGCTCAAATATCTTATTTTTAATAAAATGAATAGTCACTTGCATATTATGCCCCATTAACTACAATTAATTTTTATAATAGGGCATCATTATAACCTATCCAGATTAAAATTTCGTTAAAATACTCCGCCGGCGCTTTAAATTAGAAAGATATGAATTTTGTTAATTGAAACGGGTAAGGCCCGAGGATCCAAATCCCCCTTCTCCCCTTTCCGAATCTGTCAATGCTTCAACCCGGCTGACAACCACAGAAGCAACCGGTGCGATAACCATCTGGGCAATCCTCATATTTTTTTCGACTTTGAATGCCTTTTTTCCATGATTGATCAAAATCACTTTAATTTCTCCTCTGTAACCTTCATCGATTGTACCCGGGCTGTTTAAAACCGTGACGGCATGTTTTAAGGCCAACCCGCTTCTAGGCCTGACCTGGGCCTCTGTTCCGTGGGGAAGTTCAATACTGATGCCGGTGCGGATCAGCTCCGCCTCTCCCGGTGCAATGACTTTTTCTTCAATGGAAAACAAATCCAGCCCCGCATCGCCTAGATTGGCCCTTTGCGGCAACTGCGCGTCTTGATGCAATAATTTTACTTTTAAATGATAGTCCAATGCCGACACTGCTCCTTTTTAAGCTTTGTTTATTACGCGGAGGCATATCTCCATGATGATTATAACAAAATAAGACCAGCTTTTACTGTTTATAAATGTACAAAAGAAAAATTTTTCTCACATTAAACGTAAAGGGGGGGTTTCATGAAAAAATTTCGCAAAAAACATCCGGAAATCCCGGCAACCCCAGAAGTTTCAATTGCAACCGACTTGAATGAATATCCGCCGGGTGAATCCGTTGATGAGCATGCCAACTTGGAGGCGGTAAACGCCATTTTAAACGAAGAAGAAATTAAACAACAGACGGAAAATTTATAATTTAGATGGCAGGCGGCAACTTTGGGGGCGCCTGCCCCTTTTTGTGGAAAAACCGAAGTATTCCCCTTAAAAATGATCAACGAAGAACAAATAACCCGACTTCGGCTTCTGTTTTATCCGTGGATTTTTAAATATATCCACGAAATTTCCCAAAATATCAATGGATTGGTACCTAAATACGCATAAGGGTATCTTTGATTTTAAAAAATAGAGCCCCCAACCCGGATTGGAGGCCCCATTTTTCATTACAACGCTGCTTTTGCTTTGTTTGCCAGTTCAGCAAATGCTTTTTCGTCGGTAACAGCAAGGTCGGCAAGCATTTTGCGGTTGACTTCGATACCGGCCAGTTTCAAGCCGTGCATTAAACGGCTGTAGGAAAGGCCGTTGATTCTTGCAGCAGCATTGATACGTGTAATCCAAAGTTTGCGGAAATCGCGTTTTTTCTGGCGACGGTCGCGATACGCATACATATAGGATTTCATCACTTGCTGGTTGGCAACTTTATATAAAGTGTGTTTCGAACCATAATAACCTTTTGCTAATTTAATGATTTTTTTGCGTCGTCTGCGGGTTACTGTACCGCCTTTTACACGTGGCATATTATTTTCCTCCTATTTAAATCTTCGTTTTCTTATTGATTGTCCAGCATTTGGCGGATCCGTTTCATGTCGCTGGCGGATACAAGCGTCGCTTTACGCAGCTGGCGTTTTTGTTTAGTCAATTTATTTGCGAACAAATGGCTTCTGTAAGCGTGGGAACGTTTCAGGCTGCCTGAGCCGGTTTTCTTAAAACGCTTTGCAGAGCCGCGGTGAGTTTTCATTTTTGGCATTTGGTCGTCCTCCTCAAATATCAAACAATTACTTCTTCTCGTTTTTTGGTGCAAGTACTAAGAACATGCTGCGTCCGTCCATTTTCGGTTTGGACTCGATTGTGCCTACTTCCGCACATGCCTCGGCAAACCGGTCCAACACGCGCTGACCAATTTCTTTATGGGTAATGGCGCGGCCTTTGAAACGGATCGATGCTTTTACCTTATCACCTTTTTCTAAAAACTTAATGGCATTGCGAAGTTTCGTATTAAAGTCATGTTCTTCGATGGTCGGACTCAAACGAACTTCTTTCACGTTGATGATTTTTTGTTTTTTGCGTGCTTCCCTGTCTTTTTTCTGCATTTCAAAACGGTATTTGCCGTAATCCATGATGCGGGCGACAGGCGGTTTTGCGTTCGGTGCAACAAGCACGAGGTCTAGATTGGCGCGAGCAGCAATATCCAATGCTTCGTTCCGGGATTTAACCCCCATTTGTTCTCCGTTTTGGCCGATTAAACGGACTTCGCGGGCACGAATGCCTTCGTTAACCATCATGTCTTTGCTAATAATGAGCCACCTCCAAGTTTATTTCCAATCCCATGCTCCGGATCGAGCGCGATTGAATATATCGCTTGCGAAAATACCCTTTAACGCACTGCATACGAAAAAAGCGCAGGAAAAGGCACCCGCGCTTAGCATATTCATAGCCATAAACGTCTTGATCCAAACCTGGCAACTGCACAAAATGCGTCAACAGGTGAGAAGCGGGCTGCTCCTTCTTTCCACAAACTTATATTCAATTCCACCACAATACTATATCATGTTATGCATGTACTGTCAAATGGTACAGACAGCCTTGGATGCGGCTTAGCTCAACGGAAAATATCGTATCAAAATTGCACGGCGATTGCAACAGTTTTTTTCAAAACACCAAAAAAATCAGACCGTCTCCGGGCCTGATTTTTTTGGTTATCACCGTTTTACTTCTTCTTTGATTTTGGCAAGGAAGCTTTCAAACGGAACGGTTTCCGATTTTTTCTCACCATACTTGCGGACGTTGACGGCATTTTCGTTTACTTCCTGGTCGCCGACAACGAGCGCATACGGGATTTTTTGCACCTGGGCTTCACGGATCCGGTAGCCCAATTTCTCATCACGCGCATCGAGTTCCACGCGGATCCCTTCCGCTTTGAGCGCATCTGCAATTTTGCGCGCGTAATCATAATGGGCGTCCGGCGATACCGGGATGACCTGGATCTGCACCGGCGCAAGCCATGTCGGGAATGCGCCTTTGTACTCTTCGATCAGGTAAGCGACAAAACGTTCCATTGTCGACACGACGCCGCGGTGGATAACAACCGGGCGGTGCGGTTTGCCGTCTTCCCCGACATAAGTCAAATCGAAGCGTTCCGGCAGCAGGAAGTCGAGCTGCACGGTCGACAGCGTTTCGTCTTTTCCGAGCGCGGTACGGACCTGTACGTCGAGTTTCGGACCGTAGAAAGCGGCTTCGCCTTCCGCTTCATAGTAGTCAAAGCCGAATTCGTCCATTGTTTCTTTTAGCATTGACTGGGCTTTATTCCACATTTCATCATCGTCATAGTACTTGTCTGTGTTTTCCGGATCGCGGTACGAAAGGCGGAATGAATAATCGGTAATGTTGAAATCTTTATAAACGGCAAGGATCAGCTCAACGACGCGTTTGAATTCTTCTTTAATTTGGTCCGGGCGCACGAAAATATGGGCGTCATTCAACGTCATGCCGCGTACGCGTTGCAGGCCGGAGAGCGCACCTGACATTTCATAACGGTGCATCAGCCCAAGCTCCGCTATCCGGATCGGTAGTTCACGGTAGCTGTGGATCGTATTTTTATACACCATCATATGGTGCGGGCAGTTCATCGGGCGCAGCACCAGTTCTTCATTGTCCATTTTCATGACCGGGAACATATCATCCTGGTAGTGGTCCCAGTGGCCGCTCGTTTTATACAGGTCCACGCTGCCGAGCACCGGGGTGTATACATGGTCATAGCCCAGCTTTACTTCTTTATCAACAATATACCTTTCAATCGTGCGGCGGATCGTTGCACCTTTAGGCAGCCAGAGCGGCAAACCTTGGCCGACTTTTTGTGAAGTCGTAAAAAGTTCCAGCTCTTTCCCGATTTTCCTGTGGTCGCGTTCTTTTGCTTCCTCCAGGAATTTCAAATGGGCTTCCAAGTCTTCCTTCTTGAAGAAGGCCGTGCCGTATATGCGTTGCATCATTTTGTTGTTGCTGTCGCCGCGCCAGTATGCGCCGGCAATGCTCAACAGTTTGAATTCCTTGATTTTTCCGGTCGACGGCACATGGACGCCGCGGCACAGGTCAAAAAATTCGCCTTGCTCGTAAATCGTGACCGTTTCATCTTCCGGAATCGCATCAATCAATTCAAGCTTATATTCATCGTCTGCAAAAAGCTTTTTCGCTTCTTCCCGGGTTACAACTTTGCGGACAACTTCGAGATTTTCCCCGACAATTTTCTTCATTTCTTTTTCGATCTTTGGAAGGTCTTCCGGCGTGATCGAAACATCCAAATCCATGTCATAGAAAAAGCCGTTTTCGATCACCGGACCGACGCCGAGCTTCACATTGCCGAACAGACGTCGTACTGCCTGCGCCATTAAGTGCGCCGTACTATGGCGGAGAATTTCAAGCGCATCCTCGTGCTCCGGGGTCACGATTTCAATTGCACCATCTTCTTTAATCGGTGTGCGCAAATCGATCAGTTTTCCGTTCAATTTTCCGGCAAGCGCCTTTTTCTTGAGCCCCGGGCTGATCGAAGCGGCAATATCTTCCGTTGTTGTTCCATTTGGAAATTCCTTGACTGCGCCGTCAGGAAATGCCATTTTCAATACATCTGCCATATGTACCACTCCTTTACAAAAATAAAAACCCGCCCCTCATCAAGGGACGAGTTTGTTACACGCGGTTCCACCCTCATTTCCACGCTAAAAAAGCGCGGCTTCATTTTGATAACGGAAATTTCCGCCAACCGCTACTGTTTGGTTCACGGCTGAAGTTCAGAGGCGGTAAGCATTCAATCGTGCCGGAAAGCTTGCAGCCAAAGGCTTTCCTCTCTGAAAGGCCGTAACAGAATACTGTTGTCCCCATCATCACATTGACTTTTTCATTCCATTTCAAATATGTAAGATATTATAGAAGTTTGCGGCGAAAAAATCAAGGGATGGAAAACAATTATTCGTTGGCGGCATGCTGTTCATGCAGGAAATGGGCCCGGCTTTTTACGTTCACGCGTTCTTCAAATATATTGCAAATCGTCCGGATCAGCGCATGGTCCGGGTTATCCGTGTAGATTTCAATCTTTGCGGGCGAAATCGACAAAAGCGGCGCAATCGTGGCGGAATCAATATAAACGGGATGGTTGGTAAGCAGCCTGCGGTCAATCATTTCATCCAGCTCTTCCCTAGTAATTTCCCGAAATTGTTCATTGTAAAATTTTGCCTGCTCTCCGAGGCAAAGCTTTACCGTTTCTTTTTTCGGCTCTTTTTGTTTCAAATAATCCCGGAGGCTTTGAATAAAAATCTGGTATTCCTGTTCCATTTTATATTCATCGATGGCAATCCCGACATAATTGTCAAGTGCATCGAAATAAGCCTTTAATCGGAATGTCAGCAAAGAATCAATTGGCAGCGTGCCTTCTCCGCCAAGCAGCGGCCCGACTGCTTTCCCGATTTCCCGGCATTCATCAATTTCCCCTGCCAGAACCGTTAATTCCGGCCGCTCCCCTTTTAACATGCCGACAACAATTTCGAGAATGCGGTTTTGTTCTTCTTCCGCCTGAAAAAAATAAAAATGTTTTAATTGCCCGCGGATCCACCCATTTCTCTTTTTCTGTATAATAAAATCGACGACAGCCCGTTTGAGTTCCTGTTCACTGCCGGAAACCTTAAGGGAGTAGTTTTTTTCCCCCGGCAGCGCCACTTCCCGGATCTGCACGTCCCCGCCGCATCGTCTTGTAAAATATTCCTTTACCCACAGCGCATCTTCCTTGTCTTTGAATAGGAATTCCAATCCAAGCCCCCCTCATAAGGTAAAACGTTCTCCACTGTTTTACCTTATGTATATGAAAGGGATTGGACAAATAGAAGAGGCTGTGCACGCAGGCAGGGAAAAAAGAAAGGGCCCGGCCCCGCTCTTTCTTACAGGGGTTATGCCCTTTGGTTCAACCCTTCCATTTTAACAGGGACGGCGAGGTATTTGATACGTTCCAATACGCGCGCCGCTTTTAATTTTTCCTCTTCCCCGCGCTGTGTGTAAGTCAGGTGATACATTAGCTCTTCATAGTTAAAATTCGATGTAAAAAATGTCGGAAGATCTTCCTGCATCCTGTATTGGAGAATCGGCCCGAGCACCTCATCCCGTGTCCAACTCGAGTTTGTTTCCGCCCCGATATCATCAAGCATCAATACCGGCACCGATTTGACCATCTCGAGTTTCTCCCCTGTGGAATGGTCACCGAGCGATTCCTTCATTTCACGGAAAAATTCCGGCACATACACAATTAAAGACGAAACCTGCTTCATATCGGCCAGCTGGTTTGCAATCGCCCCGAGCAAATACGATTTCCCGACGCCGAATTTGCCGTATAAATACAATCCTTTCATTTTTTTGCCAGGCTCGTATTCGCGGACAAAGCGTACGGCCAAATCATATGCAACGAGGCGGCCAGGATGGTCCAGCGAAAAATCGCCGAATGACGCCTCAAGGATGCTTTTCGGCATATGCATGCTTTGGATCAGCTTGCGCGTTTTATTTCGTTCATCTTCCAAAATTTTCTTTTGACATCTTTTATAGCGGATTTCAATATTGCCATTGTGCACAACGAGCTCCGGAACGTAACCTTCCATCAAATTTATGCACTGGTCAAGGCTTTTGCAGCGGCTGCAGTTTTTTTCCTGCGAAATATATTCATACAGTTTCATCCAGCTTTTTTCAATCATCGACCTGGTGACTTCGCCGCGGTGTTCGTCCAAAAATGTGCGGATTTCGGGGTGGGAGATAATTTCCCGCTTCATTTCTTCATACCGCTGCCGAAAACCTGGATTGGATGAAAGCCTTTTTAACGTCTCATTAATGTTTTCCACAGCCTTCACCCTTTCTTGTATTGTTCGCGTATTTTTTCAAGCCTTTTTCTCTTTTCCTCCAGCGTTTCCCCGTCTTCCGCAACCGCTGCGGTTTTATTTATGGTTTCCTGTTCAAACCAATCCGGCAATTTTTCTGTTCGGATCGGCTTCCTTCGTGTTGTGGCCCTGTTTTCTTTGTCGTTCATCCACTGCTTGTACTGGCGGTCTTCTTTAATGGCCAGCTCCATCGCTTCCTTAACTGTCTTCAGTTTTTTGCGGGCCCAGTGGGATGCGACTTTTTCCAAATAACTCTTGGACAGTTTCATATCGGTTTTGAATAAAACATATTGGATGAGCACATTCATGACGCCCGGTGGAAGCTGCTGGGCAAACATAACATCTTCAATGGCGGTAAGGTCCGCCTTTGACGGTTCGCTGCCGCCTGAAAAATCTATCAGCATCTGGCGCGGGGACGTATTCTCCAGGTAATGGATTAATTTTTCTTCCTGCGTCTTTCCTTCATCCCGGGCATCCGACTTGTAGATTTCCGGCTGCAGGCGGTCAATGAGGCGCGGCAATTCTTCAGAGTGCTCGATCTGGTACCAGTCGCGCGCGGTTTTCCGCAGCTCGTCAACCCGAATTTCCTGCTCAGGCGTTAGAGCGCTCAATAATATTTGTTTCATTTCCAATTCATTAATATCATATAAAAACGACAGCTTTACAATCGCTTCTTTTACTTCGGGCGTAATGGCGCGCAGCGGGATGACCGCATCGCGCAGACCCGCATACAAAATATCGAAATTGAAATGGGTGTTTTCGATTTTGATGGCTGAAGCAGAGTTTTTCCCGATATACCGGCGGTTTTCTTCGAGCCGGCTCAGTTCCTGCGCTTCGGTGTCATTCAGCACTTCGGGGCCGATTTTTGCGGCATACACATCCTGGAAGGAGCGAGTGATTTCCCGATATTCGCCAGGTTCGACGGCACGGTCTGAGAAAAAGTTTTTCAGCCGCAGAAAATGCGTCCTGCCCAATTGCCGGTACAAAAAGACGTTCAACAGCCCGTCGTTGAAAAACTGTTCCGGCGACAGGGGCGGCTGTAGTTCATAAATAAACGTGCGGATATCGCCGCTAGTTTTGATAAACGTCTTCAACAGCCCGATGCCCTCCAGCTTCAGCCGGGCTTCATAAATGTCGGACAGATTCATTGATAAAAAATTCATGAGATGGTAATGGTTCCAGTCTTCGGACCATAAACGGTTGATTTCCACTTCATTCCACAATGTCATATACAGACTGTAGCATTGCGGCCCGATCAAAGGCTGGTATAAAAGCGAAATGACCTTTTGATCATAGTCCTGCAGCAGACCGTTTAACGCTACCTGGTAACGGTCTGCCGGCTGAATTTCGTTCCAAATCTGTTTCATAAAGGGCACTCCGTTTAAGCATTCTTGTTCAGCAGTTCTTTCAGTTCATCCAAAAAGACGTTTAAATCTTTAAATTGACGGTAAACGGACGCAAAGCGGACATAAGCCACTTCATCGACTTCTGCCAGTCTGTCCATGACCATTTCCCCGATCAGGCTTGATTTGACTTCCGTGTAGCCTTGCCTGCGGATTTCTTTTTCAATGTCCATTGACATTTTCTCCAGCTGTTCCAGGGATACCGGACGCTTTTCGCACGCCTTGATCAACCCGCGCAAAATTTTCTCGCGGTTAAATTCTTCCCGGTTGCCGTCCTTTTTCACGACGATCAGCGGGGTTTCTTCCACTTTTTCAAAAGTGGTAAAACGGTAAGAACAGTCTTCGCATTCGCGCCTTCTCCTGATCGAACGCCCTTCGTCCACTGGCCTGGAATCAATGACACGCGTATTGTTGCTATGGCAAGACGGACATTTCATATTAACACTCCGTTCCTATACATTCTTACCTCCATCATATATAAAAGAAGCCGAATAGACAACTTATTGCCATTAAAAAACGGGATGAAAAATCACCCCGTCGAACATCATCCTTTATTGGCTTTGCTTGCAACGTCCATTTTCACTGGACCCATACCGCGCGGAAGCTCGATTGTTTCCCTCGAAGTTGCCCCCAATTTTTCCGCAATATAATTGGCTGCCACTTTTGGATCCAAATGGCCGCAAGTATAGACGTCAATACTTGCATAACCGTGTTCCGGGAAGCTGTGGATCGTTAAATGCGATTCGGAAATAATGACGACCCCGCTTACGCCCTGGGGCGCAAATTTGTGGAATGCGACCTCGCGGATTTCAGCGCCCGATTTCAATGCTGCGTCGACAAACAATTGCTCAATATAATCCATATCATTCAGCTTGTCTGCATCGCAGCCCCACAATTCTTCAATAACATGACGACCCATGGTTTCCATGATCGTTCCCCCTTTACATGAATTTAGCGACCTAAAATACTCAAGTCACTTACTTGCCACTACCACGGGGGAAAGTTAGTCCTAAGAGGTCCTAACCCTTTAAGTAGTCGCAATGAAAAAGCCTAACTTCATTTTCATGCGTGATTCATCAGAAGTTCACGGAAAATAGTATACTGATTTTGCCCGGTAAATGCAATCATTGTTTTTTTGATTTATGCCGTGTTCTCATTGCGAAAGCCGCTTCTTTCCGCGGGGCTCCCCGCGTTGCCCGCTGCGGGGTTCGCTCGGCCTTCTTATCCCTTAGTGCCTCGTGGATGGCCTGTATATAAAAAACCGGTTGCAGCATTCAAACCGCCAATGGTTTGGACACCGCACCGGCTTTCCATTATGCGATATTCATTTTTTCCGCCTGTTCCATTTTTTCGGCAACTAGCTGCGCCAGTTCGACTACGCGGCAAGAGTAGCCCCATTCATTGTCATACCAAGCCAAAACTTTTACTTTGTTCCCTTCCATCACGATCGTAGAAAGCCCGTCAACAATAGCGGAATGCGGATTGGTATTATAATCCGCAGAAACGAGTGGCTCTTCCGTATAATCCAAAATACCGTTAAGTGAACCTATCGCGGCCGCCTTGAACGCATCATTTATCTCTTCCACAGTTACTTCTTTTTTCAAATCGGCAACGAGATCCACGAGGGACACGTTCGGGGTAGGCACACGCAGCGCCATGCCGTGCAGTTTTCCTTTTAATTGTGGCAGGACAAGGCCCAAAGCTTTGGCGGCGCCTGTTGTCGTCGGGATTATGGATTGGGCACAGGCCCTGGCGCGACGCAAGTCTTTATGCGGATTGTCGATGTTTTTCTGGTCATTTGTATAAGAATGCACTGTCGTCATCAGGCCGTTCACAATGCCGAATTGTTTATCAAGCACTTTTGCGACCGGTGCGAGGCAGTTTGTTGTGCATGAAGCATTTGAAATAATGTGATGCTGGTCGATATCTAAAACGTTTTCATTTACCCCTAACACAATGGTGACATCTTCGTTTTTCCCCGGTGCCGTCAGCAGCACTTTTTTGGCGCCCGCCTGCAAATGGAGTGCAGCTTTTTCCCGCGCGTTAAACTTGCCGGTCGCTTCGATGACAAGATCAATGCCCAATTTTTCCCACGGCAGTTTGGCCGGATCGCGTTCTGCCAACAGTTGGACATGTTTTCCGTTCACAATGAGCGTATCCCCTACTCCCTTGACTTCGCCCTGGAATACGCCGTGGATGGTGTCATATTTGATTAAATGTGCCAAAGTTTCAGCAGGGTAGCAGGCATTCACTGCCACGATATTTAAAGAATCGTCCATCATGGCTTTTCTGAAAACCATCCTGCCGATACGGCCAAGACCATTAATCGCGATTTTCGTTTCCACAGTGTACAACTCCTTCAAATAATAAGTGACATACTTTTTAAACCATTATTCTTTAATTAGTATATCATATTTTTTAAGTGGTGTAGCGTTATTTCATCCATTTTTCCATAGAAAAAACCATGATGCAAAAGATCATGGTTCTAAATTCCATTTCAATATAATTTTTTCCAGCTGCCGTTTTGTTTCGACGAGGCCGCCATTGTTGTCGATCACGGCATCGGCAAGCGCCGTTTTTTCCTTTAACGGCACTTGCGCGCGTATCCGCATCAGCGCTTCTTCTTCTGAAAACCCGTTGCGGGCCATTAATCTTTTTAACTGCGTTTCTTCGTCCACGTATACCAAAATGGTACGCTCCACCATAAAGGTGAGCCGGCTTTCAAACAGAAGCGGGATATCCATGATTACCGTCTTTTTCCCTTCCCCGAGCGCCCGGTCTTTTTCCCGCGCCATCCAGGCCTGGACTTCCGGATGGACGATTCCATTTAGTTTCAGCCGCAGATCTTCATTTTGGAAAATGAGCGCACCCAGTTTTTTCCGGTCAATCGAACGGTCTTCAAGCAATATCCCTTTCCCGAATGTTTTTATAATATGTTCATAGGCCCGTTTGCCGGGTTCCACCACTTTTTTTGCGGCCACGTCGGCATCGACCACCGTAAAACCTTTTGCTTTCAACATATTGGAAACCGTGCTTTTGCCGCTTGCAATCCCTCCTGTTAATCCGATAATGTTCGCCATGTCCATCCCCCGCAACTTATCATGTACTTTAAAATTTGCAAATTCCGATGAAAATGAGCAGGATGCCTGGAATAAAAGAGACTTTTTGGATCCACTGCAAATGGGAAAAAAGTTTACCAAGCCGGATGCCGGATGACACAAGCACAAAACTCATGCCGGCAACGAGCAGGCTGAGCAAATAAGGGGAATATCCCATCATCGCCGCGCCGATCCCCGCCCCGAACGCATCAAGCGACAGGGCAATCCCGAGCATGACCGCTTCAATTCCGGTAATAATGCCGGACCGGTCGAAATCCGCGCTCGTCGGTTTTTTTAAAATATGGATAACCACGCCCAAAGAGTGGATTTCAAGGTTCAGAACGACCTTTTCCGCAGGATCTTCTTTTTCATCGTTCGACAGGAAAAATTGGATAATTACCCATAAACCGATTAAAATCAAAATGGCGCCGCCAAGCCGGTTTGCCGTTTCCGGCCGCATCAAATGCAGTAATGTTTTTCCGAACAGCATTGATATAAATAAAGATGTGCCCGAGCATAACGCGATAATGATTAAAGATTTGAGCGGAATTTTCATTTTCCGCAGCCCGTATGTAAAACCTGTACTGAAATTATCCAAACTGACGGCAAATGCCAACAACCATATTGAAAGCTGAAGCCCCATGGCCCTCGCCCCTCCCGTTTCGCATGCTGCTATCAGTGTATGGAAGGGGCTTAGCCGATGTTCATGAAATTATTTGCGTTTCTTTTGGCAGTTCGGACAGAAATGGGTGCCCCGGCCGGCTGTAACCATCTTTTCGATCGGGGTGCCGCATTTTTTGCAGAGCTCCCCTTTCCGGCCGTATACAAACAATTCCAGCTGGAACATGCCGATCTGTCCCTGTGAGTTAACATAAGAACGGACGGTGCTCCCGCCTTTATCAATGGCTTCACGCAGTGTTTCGATGATTTCGTGGTGGAGCAGGTGCACTTCTTTTTTCGTCAGCGACTTTGCTTTCCGTTCCGGATAAATGCCGGAACGGAACAGCGCCTCATCGACATAAATATTCCCAAGCCCTGCCACAACTGTCTGGTCAAGCAGGACCGCTTTAATATTCCGCTCGGTTTTTTTTAATTTCCCGTACAAATACGATTCGGCAAACGCATCGGAAAACGGCTCCGGCCCGAGCTGCGAAAGCGGAAGAGACGCCATTTCCTCCCCTTTTAAAAACAAATGCATTGTCCCGAATTTGCGCACATCTTTATACCTTAATTCTTTTCCGGATGCAAAAGTGAAAATGATATGGGTATGCTTCTCCACCGGTTCGCTTTTGCCGTAAACTTGGTAGCGCCCTTCCATTCGCAAATGGGAAACAAGGGCATATTTATCCGTGTAAAAAATAAGGAACTTGCCGCGCCGTCCGAGCGAGCGGATCGTCTCACCTTTCAGGGCATCGGCAAACTGTTCCGGGATTTCCGGCCTTTTAATGATTTTCGGCCAAAGCACGGTTACCTTTTTAATCGTTTCGCCCGTTACAAGCTGTTCCAGCGTCTTTCGTATTGTTTCTACTTCCGGCAATTCCGGCATACTTGATTCCTCTTTCCTTTCTTTGTTGCCAAATCTTATTTTGCGTCAAACCACGTCGGCCCGTATGCGGAATCGACTTTCAAGGGAACCGACAGCTCCAGGGCATGCACCATCACATCGGGCACGATTTTTTTCAGCACTTCAATTTCTTCCTCTGGCGCTTCAAAGATCAATTCGTCATGGACTTGCAGCAGCATCCGCGCTTTCAGGTTTTCCTCTTTCAGCCTTTTCGCCATGTCGATCATCGCTTTTTTAATGATATCCGCGGCGCTCCCCTGGATCGGCGTGTTCATCGCCGTCCTTTCCGCAAAGCTGCGCAGGTTGAAGTTCCGGCTTGTGATTTCCGGAATGTAGCGCCGGCGTTTCAAAAGCGTTGAAACATAGCCTTTTTGTTTTGCTTCCGTGACAATTTCATCCATATATTCCTTGACGCGCGGGTAGCTTTTGAAATACCGGTTGATAAATTCGCCCGCTTCCTTCCGCGTAATGCCAAGGTTTTGCGAAAGTCCATAGTCGCTGATTCCGTATACGATCCCAAAATTGACGGCTTTCGCCTGCCTGCGCATATTCGGCGTTACGTCCTCCGCTTTGACGTGAAAAACTTCCATCGCCGTTTTCGTGTGAATGTCCATATCTTCCTGGAACGCTTCGATCAGCTTTTCATCGCCTGAAATATGGGCCAGCACACGCAGCTCAACCTGCGAATAGTCGGACGAGAAGATGACCCATCCTTCTTCGGACGGCACAAACGCCTGCCGGATTTTCCGACCCTCTTCCAGGCGGATCGGGATGTTTTGCAAGTTCGGGTCGGTGGAGCTGAGGCGTCCTGTCTGCGTCAGTGCCTGGTTAAACCGCGTATGCACTTTCCCGTCTTCATGCACGACTTTTAACAGCCCTTCAATATAAGTGGACTGCAGTTTTCCGAGCTGGCGATAATGGAGGATTTCCTTCACAATATCGTGAGCAGGTTCCAGTTTTTCCAGCACATCCGCCGATGTGGAGTAGCCCGTTTTCGTTTTTTTAATGACCGGAAGCCCCAATTTTTCAAAAAGGATGATGCCGAGCTGCTTCGGCGAATTGATATTGAACGTTGTGCCGGCCATTTCGTATATTCTCTGCTCAATCTCATGGAGTTTGCTTTTAAATTCTTCGCCCATCTCTTTTAAACGGTTCGTGTCGACTTTTACCCCGGTGTATTCCATATCCGCCAGAATAAGCGAAAGGGGCAGCTCCAATTGTTCAAACAGCTCAAGCTGCTCATTTTCTTTCAGCGCATCCGTGCACGGGGTTTCAAGGGCTGCGATCGCTTCCGCTTTGCGGGCAATATGTTCGGCATACACATTTTCTTCCGGCAGCCTCCGTTTTGCCCCCTTTCCGTACACCGCTTCATCCGTTTCAACATTTTCGTAGCCGTGCGTTTTTGCAACGGAAGCGAAATCCTCCACCGTATCGGATGGGTTCAGCAGGTAGGAAACGAGCAAAAGATCAAAATCGATGCCCCTCAGTTCCATGCCGTAACGCCGCAAAGCGACAATCGAGCGTTTTGCATCATATACATGCTTGATTTTTTCGTCATCTTCCACCCATTGTTTAAAAGCGGTGGAATGCAGAGCATCTTCTGCGCGCAGGAAAAAGAGCCCGTTTTTGTTTTTCAGCCCGAAACCAATGATCTCGCCGGTATGGTAATTCTCATCCAAAATTTCCACATAGAAAGAGGAAATATCGGCAAAAAGGCCGTCTGTGATGTCTTCGGCAATGGAAAAAGATATGGATTCTAGCGCGGCTTTTTCTCCCGGCTGGTCGTCTTCACCCATTTTTTCGAGCATCGACTTAAACCCTAATTCTTGATATAAACGCCGTAATTTCTCCATATCCGCATGCTTGTATTCCGCCTGGCCGATCGAAATCGTGAGGGGAATGTTTCGGTTGATCGTGGCGAGCTGCTTGCTCATGAGTGCCTGGTCTTTATAGGCTTCAAGTTTTTCCTGTAATTTTTTGCCGGACACTTCATCGATATGGCTTAACAGCTCTTCCACCGTCGGAAACTGTTTTAACAGCTTGACCGCGGTTTTCTCCCCGATGCCCGGCACGCCCGGGATATTATCGGAAGTATCGCCCATCAACCCTTTCATGTCGATGATTTGTTTCGGCGCAAGCCCGTATTTTTCCTGCAGATGTTTCGGCGTATAGGCTTCCATATCGGTAATGCCTTTGCGCGTTATCATGACTGTCGTTTTCGGGGAGGCAAGCTGGGTCAAATCTTTGTCCCCGGAAATAACTGTCACTTCAAACCCTTCTTCTTCCGCCAATTTCGACATCGTGCCGATAATGTCATCCGCTTCATAATTTTCCAATTCGTACCGTTCGATCCCAAATGCATCGAGCAATTCGCGGATGAGCGGAAACTGTTCGGAAAGCTCCGGCGGGGTTTTTTGGCGGGTCCCTTTGTATTCGCTGTATGTTTCATGACGGAATGTCGTTTTACCGGCATCGAACGCCACCAAAATATGCGTCGGCTTTTCTTCTTCCAAAATTTTAGAAAGCATCATTGTAAAGCCGTACACCGCATTTGTATGTATCCCTTTGTCGTTATTTAAAAGTGGCAAAGCAAAAAATGCCCTGTAGGCGATGCTGTTTCCGTCAATTAAAATCAATTTTTTCAAAACAAAAACCTCCCAAAAAAGTGGAGAATATACGTTCATACTCCTTATCCCATTTTAGCATGTTTCCATGAAAACGAAAAACAGCTGCACTTGTTAAGGCGTAAAATGCAAAAAAGCCTAAACGGACCAGTACAGGCCCATTTAGGCTTCATTCTTTTTTGATTAGTCCAAAACAGCCATGACGTTCTTTACAGAGCCGGCGGATTTATCAAGGGCAGCTTTTTCTTCCTCGGTCAAATCGAGTTCGATAATTTTTTCAATGCCGTTGCCCCCCAAAATCACCGGCACACCAAGGTAAATACCGTTATAGCCGTATTCGCCTTCGAGATAAGCAATCGCCGGCAGGACGCGGCGCTGGTCTTTCACAATCGCTTCAACCATTTCTGCCAAGGATGCCGCCGGCGCATAGTAGGCGCTGCCGTTGCCGAGGAGATTGACGATTTCGCCACCGCCTTTGCGCGTACGTTCCACTATTCTCTCAAGCCGGTCTTTCGGAATCAATTTTTCAAGCGGGATGCCGCCTGCATACGAATAGCGGACAAGCGGAACCATATCGTCGCCGTGGCCGCCGAGCACAAAACCGGTGACATCTTTTACGGACAAGTTCAATTCCTGCGCCACAAATGTTCGGAATCTCGCCGTGTCCAGTACGCCGGATTGGCCGATGACACGGTTTTTCGGGAAGCCGGATTCTTTGAAAACCGTGTAAGTCATGGCGTCAACCGGGTTTGTCAAAACGATGATCATTGAATTTGGCGAGTATTTCACGACTTCTTTCGTCACGCTTTTCATGATTTTTTGGTTCGTTTGCACAAGGTCTTCGCGGCTCATCCCTGGTTTGCGCGCGACACCTGCAGTGATGACAACAACCTCGGAATCTTTTGTGTCCTCATAATTGGATGTGCCGGTAATATTTGCGTCAAATCCCTGTACCGGTGAAGCTTCGAGCATATCCAAAGCTTTCCCTTTCGTCGGATTTTCCATTTGCGGAATGTCGACGAGCACCACATCCCCGAGTTCTTTTTGGGCGAGCAAAAATGCGGTTGTGGCCCCCGTAAATCCCCCGCCAATGACCGAAATTTTTTTCCTCTTCATCAAGATGGCCCCCCCTTGTTTTAATGTAAACTGGCTATTCAAAGAGCAGTCTATTGCATGCATTCAGTGAATTCTTCATCCCGCGCTTTTCATTTTGGACGGTGTTATTCCGCCATGTTTTTGATCAACTCATCCCCGAATTCAGAGCATTTAACTTCTTTTGCCCCTTCCATTAGGCGGGCAAAGTCGTAAGTGACCACTTTGGAAGCAATCGTTTTTTCCATTGATTGGATAATTCGTTTTGCCGCTTCATTCCAGCCCAAATGTTCAAGCATCAATACGCCCGACAAGATGACGGATGAAGGGTTGACTTTATCCAGTCCCGCATATTTCGGCGCAGTGCCGTGGGTCGCTTCAAAAATCGCATGGCCGGTTTCGTAGTTGATGTTTGCCCCCGGCGCAATGCCGATGCCGCCGACCTGTGCAGCAAGCGCGTCGGAAATATAGTCGCCGTTTAAGTTCATCGTAGCAACGACATCAAATTCACGTGGACGCGTTAAAATCTGCTGCAGGAAAATATCGGCGATCGCGTCTTTGATAATGATTTTTCCGTTTGCTTCCGCTTCTTTCTGTGCCTGGTTCGCGGCTTCAACCCCTTTTTCTTCTTTAATGCGGTCGTATTCGGCCCATGTAAATACTTTATCGCCGAATTCCCTTTCCGCCAGTTCGTAGCCCCAATTTTTAAACGCGCCTTCCGTATATTTCATGATATTGCCTTTATGTACAAGCGTAACGGATTTCCGGCCTTCTTTAATGGCATAATTAATTGCGGCGCGCACGAGACGTTCCGTACCTTCTTTTGAAACCGGTTTGATCCCGATTCCGGATGTTTCAGGAAAGCGGATTTTATTTACGCCCATCTCATTTCGCAAAAATTCGATGACTTTCTTCACTTCAGGCGTGCCTTCCTTGTATTCGATCCCTGCGTATATGTCTTCCGTGTTTTCCCGGAAAATGACCATATCGGTATCCTGCGGGCGTTTTACCGGAGACGGGACGCCATCAAAATAGCGTACCGGGCGGAGGCAGACAAACAAATCGAGTTCCTGGCGCAGCGCAACATTTAAAGAGCGAATGCCGCCGCCGACAGGAGTCGTTAACGGGCCCTTAATCGCAATTAAATATTCGCGGATCGTATCAAGCGTTTCAGCAGGCAGCCATTCGCCCGTTTTGTTGAAAGCTTTTTCTCCTGCATATACTTCTTTCCATACAATTTTCTTTTCGCCTTTATATGCTTTTTCAACGGCAGCGTCCAGCACGCGCTGTGCAGCCGCCCAAATGTCCGGGCCGGTCCCGTCGCCTTCGATGAACGGGATAATCGGGTTGTTCGGTGTTTTTAAAACGCCGTTTTCAACGGTGATCTTTTCTCCTTGTGCCATATAGAAATCTCCTCCAGTTCCATATCAGGTATATTTCTGTTAATCTTTATTTTCGTGCACGGATGGGCCGGCCCCT
Organism: Weizmannia acidilactici; assembly: GCF_008974185.1. Taxonomy (GTDB): domain Bacteria; phylum Bacillota; class Bacilli; order Bacillales; family Bacillaceae_C; genus Weizmannia; species Weizmannia acidilactici. The sequence goes on along the minus strand of NZ_BKZP01000013.1, from coordinate 31,656 downwards.
CCCGGAAGTACCAGCTGGAGAACGGCCCATCCTTTTTCAGACAGCCGCACTTGTAAGAAAAAGCCCCATCCCCTTAAGAAGCTTTTAGCAGACGCAAACCATCCGGTTAACGGTTTTCGATCGGGATGTATTTTTGCATGCCGGGACCGACGTATTCCGCACGAGGGCGGATAATCCGGTTATTGGAGTATTGTTCCAAAATATGGGCAAGCCACCCGGATACGCGGCTGACCGCAAAAATCGGTGTGAACAGATCGTGGTCAATTCCAAGACAATGATAAACAGATGCGGAGTAAAAGTCTACATTTGCCGGAATGCCTTTTTCAGTTGTAACGATTTGTTCAATTTTTACCGACATATCGTAATATTCGCGCTGCCCGGTCAGTTCTGTCAGTTTTTCCGACATTTTTTTCAGGTGCTTCGCGCGCGGGTCACCTTTTCTGTATACGCGGTGTCCGAATCCCATGATTTTTTCTTTATTCATGAATTTTTCCTGCAGGTAATCTTCCACTCTATCAATTGATCCGATTTCGGTGAGCATCTTCATGACCTGCTCGTTTGCCCCGCCGTGCAGCGGCCCTTTCAATGCGCCGATTGCAGCAGTAACACCGGAATACACATCGGAAAGCGTCGCAACACAAACGCGCGCGGTAAAAGTCGAAGCGTTCAGCTCATGGTCCGCATGCAGCACAAGCGCTTTGTTGAATGCTTCCACTTCAATATCATCCGGTTCTTTCCCCTTTAACATATACAGGAAATTCTCGGCAAAGCCAAGATCTTTTCGCGGTGCAACCGGTTCGAGGCCTTTCCTTACCCTTGCAAAGGCCGCGACAATAGCAGGAATCTTAGCCTGCAGGCGGACAGCTTTCCGCATATTCGCTTCCTTGTCCATCGCATCCGCTTCTTCGTCATAAAGCGCCAGCGCAGAAACAGCGGTACGGAGCGCGGCCATCGGATGGACTTTTTCAATCGGATAGGTTTTAAAGCTTTCAAGTATTTCTTTCGGCAACTCCATATTTTCCGCCAGCTGTTGCTTCAATTCATCCAGTTCGGCCTGTGTCGGAAGTTTCAAATTCCACAATAAATAGATCACTTCTTCGAAACTGGCATTTTCCGCTAAATCATCAATGCTATAGCCGACATATGTAAGCGTGTCATCGATGATCGAGCTGATTGAGGTTTCACTGGCGACTACCCCTTCTAGACCTCGTGTTGCTGTCATGGTTATCTCTCCTTCTCCTTACGGTAGTTTTCCCCATCTCTAACGTAAATAAGTTGAATTTGGTTTATACGTTGTTTCTGCGAAAAACAATCGACAAAAAATCGATTGTGCCCCGGCACCATGCAAGCGATCACATATCCTATTATAATATAATATTTATATTTGTCTATTTTTTGTCGTTCTTGTTCTCGCTTACATGAATTATTATAAACAATTTTCTTACATATTTGTACAAAAAATAGACAAAAACAGCTAGGAATTTTCTCTTTTAGTATAGCGCTTTCATTATTTGGGTGACAATCATTTTGTTTTGACATGATCCAGTATCCGAATTTGCGAGGCTCCTGCGGACAAAGCGGTGCTTACGGTAAGAGGCGGCGTGCGGGGGGATCCGGGTGAATTCCACAAATAGCCTACTTTTATAACCGCGCTGAAAGTCAAAGCCCGCAGATTTCTCCTGCAGGCTTCCACTTAAAAACTGTTTGAGACCCATTCGACGATTTTCATTGCCATATACGCAATCCCCGCCCCGATCAGCGGGCCGACAGCAACCCCATTAAACAGCGAAACGGCGAGAATGGTGCCGAGCACGAGCGCCGTCGTAATCTGGGGGTCACTGGACAGCAGGGTAATGCCGTTTTTTGCCAATAGTGCCACCACAACACCAGATGCGAGCGCAATCCAGGCGTAAGGAGATTTTAATGATTCATATAAATCTTTAAATCCGATCTGACCGGCTGCGATCGGCGCCAGGACGGCAATGGTGATAATAGTTACGCCCCAGTTGATCCCTTTTGACTGGATCGCGGAAAAAATTTTGGCATCAAGCCCCGCAACTTTTAAGACAAGCAGAACAGCAATGGAAATCATCAAAGACTGGTTTTTTGCAACAAAACCAATCGCAAGCAGCATCAGCAAAAATAAATACGGCTGGTACAAATCATTTCAACCTTCTTTCTATATTTTTTAAAAAATTCCGCAGATAAGCGATTATTTTTCTGAATATTGAGCAAAGATGGAGAAGGGAAGTATTTCAGAAAAAAACTTCTTTTCCTTTGTTTTGCGGTCGCCACCGTGTAAAATAATAGCATAAACCATTCGTAGGAGGGTCATGATTGAATTCTGTCTACATACACCGGGCGTTTCGGGGCCTCTTTGTTGCCTTGTGCATTCTCGCCGGAATTTATGCCGTGTATCTGGCCGTGAAGTACGCCTATCCGTTTTTAATTGCGCTTTTTATTGCGCTGCTCATTAATCCGCTTGTCAATTTCCTTGAAAGAAAGGCAAGGCTTCCGCGCACCCTTGCCGTTATTATATCCCTGATTTTTATTATCGGTGTCTTTGTCGGCATCATTACATTGCTTGTCGCCGAAATTGTGGCGGGAGCCAATTATTTGGCCGATGTGCTGCCGAAGCATGTCCAAACGCTCGTCAATTATACCGAATCGCTTGTGACCGCCCAGGTGCTGCCTTTGTACGACCAATTGGCGGGACTGTTTAAAAATCTTGACGCAGGCCAGCAGGAAACGATAGTGCAAAACATCCAAACTGCCGGCCAGAAAATCGCCTCTTCCGCAGGGGATTTTTTATCGGGGCTGTTTAAAAAACTGCCTGGGCTTGTTTCCTGGATTCCAAATGCGGCAACGGTGCTCATTTTTGCTTTGCTGGCAACGTTTTTCATCAGCAAAGACTGGAACAGCTTCTCCGAAAAAGGGAAGCTTTTGCTGCCGAAAAAAGCAAGGAGAAGCGGGATCACCGTTTTTTCCGACCTCAGGAATGCGCTGTTCGGATTTATCCGTGCCGAATTGACGCTCATTTCCATGACGCTCGTGATTGTGCTCATCGGACTTCTGGTTTTGCGGGTCGACTATGCGATTACAATCGCCCTCGTCTGCGGCATCGTTGATATTTTGCCGTATTTGGGGACGGGAATCGTATTTGTGCCATGGATTATTTACGAATTTATTACCGGCAGCATTCCGCTTGCAATCGGGCTTTCGGTCCTTTATATCGTCGTCGTTGTCCAAAGGCAGATCATGGAGCCGAAAATTTTGTCATCCAGCATCGGAATGAATCCGCTCGCCACGCTGATTGCGCTGTTTGTCGGCTATAAAATGGTCGGCTTCCTCGGCCTGATCCTCGGTCCTATCACGCTTGTGCTGCTGACGACGCTGATCCGCGCCCGCGTTTTCCATGATATTTGGAACTATATCATGGGCAAAAAAATCGTGTAGGCAACAAAAAACCGCAGGGACAGGTGCTGCCTCTGCGGTTTTTGTTGCCTTTACCTTTACAGTACGGTTGCATGCCCGTCGTAAACCGAACCGGTTGCCGCATCCACCGTAATTTCCTGGCCGTCTTTAAAGATTGAGGTTGCATTTTCGAGGCCGACAATCACCGGTATGCCGAGATTGATGCCGACAACCGCGGCATGGCTCGTCAGGCCGCCTTCTTCGGTAATGAGAGCGGTGCATTTTTCGATGGACGGCATCATTTCCTTGTCCGTGCTTTTTGTGATTAAAATGCAGCCTTCTTCCACTTTCGCTGCTGCTTCTTCAGGATTGTTTGCGACAACGGCCATTCCGAACGCCGATTGTCTGCCGATACCCTGGCCCTTCGCCAGCACATCGCCGATCAAGTGGACTTTCATCAAGTTCGTTGTGCCTTTTCCGCCAACAGGAACGCCAGCCGTGATGACAACAAGGTCGCCGTGACGGACAATGCCGGATTTCAAACTTTCGTCAACAGCAATTTCAAGCATTTCATCGGTATTTTTAGCCTGCGTGCCCAATTGCGGATAAACGCCGGATACTACCGTTAAGCTGCGCTGTACCTTTGGATCGGAAGTAACCGCAATAATCGGGGCGGCCGGGCGGTATTTCGAAATCATGCGCGCCGTATAGCCGCTTTCTGTCGGCGCGATAATTGCATTGACATCCAGGTTCAAAGCGGTATGCGCTACAGACTGGCAGATAGCATCGGTCATATTATGATCCGTGCTCTTGCTGCGTTTATTTAAAATATCGCGATGGTTAATCGCTTTTTCAACATGGACCGCAATATTGTACATCGTTTTAACAGCTTCTGCAGGATATTTCCCGGCAGCTGTTTCGCCGGACAGCATAATTGCATCGGTGCCGTCAAAAATCGCGTTTGCCACATCGCTTGCTTCGGCGCGTGTCGGGCGTGGGTTTCGCTGCATCGAATCAAGCATTTGTGTTGCGGTAATCACCGGTTTGCCGAGCATATTGCATTTTCTGATCAATTCTTTTTGCACCAAAGGCACCGCTTCAGTCGGGATTTCAACGCCAAGGTCGCCGCGGGCAACCATTAAACCGTCGGACACCGCCAGGATTTCATCGATATTGTCCACGCCTTCCTGGTTTTCGATTTTAGGGAAAATCTTCACATGCAAAGCGTCATGTTCTTCCAACAATTGGCGGATTTCCAGAACATCTGACGGGCGGCGCACAAAAGAAGCCGCAATAAAATCGATGCCCTGTTCGAGCCCGAACAAAATATCGCTGACATCTTTTTCCGTGATCCCTGGCAGGTTGACAGAAACGCCCGGAACGTTCACGCCTTTTTTGTTTTTCAAAACGCCGCGGTTCATGACTTTCGTATGGATTTCCCCGTTTTCTTTGTCAATGGAGGTGACTTCAAGCTCGATCAGGCCGTCATCAAGTAAAATTTTAGAGCCGACATGCACATCATTGATCAGGCCTTCATATGTAATCGAGAATTTTTCCGGTGTTCCCAGGACCTCCGTCATTGAAATAATCGGCGTCATGCCTTCCACTAATTCGAATCCGCCGTCTTTCATATCATGCGTGCGGATTTCCGGACCCTTTGTGTCAAGCAGCAAACCGATTGTTTTATTTTTATTTTTTGCAGCCTGGCGGATATTTTTAATTCTTGCGAGGTGTTCTTCGTGGCTCCCGTGGGAGAAATTCAAGCGGCATACATCCATGCCGTTTTCCATTAATTTCTCAAGCATTTCAACACTTTCGCTCGCAGGTCCAATCGTACAAACGATTTTTGTCTTTTTCATTGTATTTCCTCCTAAAAAACTCAAATGGACAATTCTTTCGATAAGCGGTACATATTTTTGTCAATGGTGTGTGGCTGGCCAAGAATTTCAAGGATATCGTGATCAACAAGCTGGTTGTTTTGAATGCCGACCGCCCTTCCGCCTTTTCCTTCCAAAAGCAGCTCTACAGCCCTTGCACCGAGGCGGCTCGCAAGTACGCGGTCAAATGCAGTCGGTGATCCACCGCGCTGGATATGGCCTAAAACAGACACGCGGGTATCACCTGTTACGCCGGCTTTTTTCAACTCTTCCGCAAATTGGTTTCCGCTCATCACGCCTTCTGCAACAATGATGATGCTGTGGCGTTTACCGCGTTTTGTGCCCTGCTGCAGGCGTTCCACAACGTCTTTCATTTCAAAGTTTTCTTCAGGGACGATGATCGATTCGGCGCCCCCGGCCAAACCGGACCAAAGCGCAATATCCCCAGCGTTTCTTCCCATGACTTCGATGATAAAAGTGCGTTCGTGGGAAGATGCGGTATCGCGGATTTTATCGATTGCATCCAATACAGTGTTCAGCGCCGTATCAAACCCGATCGTAAAGTCGGTGCCAGGAATATCATTGTCGATCGTTCCAGGTACGCCGATGCAATTAAAACCTTGCTCCGTCAGTTTTTTTGCACCTTGGTAGGATCCGTCCCCGCCGATGACAACCAAAGCTTCAATGCCGTGTTTCTTCAGCTGTTCGATGCCTTTTTGCTGTCCTTCCGGCGTTTTAAACTCTTCGCTTCTTGCAGACTGCAGAATCGTGCCGCCGCGCTGGATAATATCCCCTACGGATCCCGCTTCAAGTTTTTGAATATTTCCATGAATTAATCCGTTGTAGCCTTGGTTAATTCCGTAAACTTCCAAGCCATGGTAAATCCCTTTACGGACGATTGCGCGCACAGCTGCATTCATGCCCGGTGCGTCGCCGCCGCTTGTTAAAACTCCAATTCGCTTCATTCTTTTCACCTCTAATGATGTAATCTAATGGCAGACAGGTATTGAATGGATTGGATCAGTTCAGTACTTTAGTATCGCCAAGTCCGCCCCTGAATATATCTAAAATACCACTTTAAAAACATGTTCTCAATCAATAATCAAAAAGTAAAAATTTTTAAAATGTGAGTTCTTGAACAATATGTGTCATCATATAATGAATGCGTTACCAATCGGAGCATACTTTTGATTTTTCTATAATAAAACGTTTAAAAGCCGCTGTATAGTTGATTTTTCCTAATTATAACGGCAATAAACCTGGAAAATAGGCTGGTTTAAAAAACCCGTCTCCCTTCCGGCCAACGCAATATTTTCCCCATTCCACACATGTTTCAGGTTCCGTTCTGCTTTTCCAGCATGTATCCCACCAATGTTGAAAAAACAAGGCAACCGTTTTTTCAGCACCGGTTGCCTTGTTTTTTACAACTGTGTGCGGGCAAACTGTTCCAAAGTGGAAAACACACCCATTTTGCGGTATTTTTCGTACCTTTTTTCCACAAGTTCTTCCGGAGACAGCGCCAGCAATTGCCTCAGCGACGCCTCAAGCACCTGTGCCATTAAATCCGCCTGTACCCTCGGGTCTTTATGTGCCCCGCCTTTTACTTCCGGGACCAGTTCATCGATAATGCCCAGTTCTTTCAGTTCCGGGGCAGTCATTTTCATTGTGGCCACTGCCCGTTTTGCCTGCGAAGCGTCTTTCCACAACAGCGCAGCGGCAGATTCCGGGGAAATGACCGAGAACCATGAGTTTTCCAGGACATGGATATGGTCACCGACGCCGATGCCGAGCGCACCGCCACTTGCCCCTTCTCCGATAATAAAGCAAATGATCGGTACCGACAGCCCGGACATCTCAAAAAGGTTGCGTGCAATCGATTCGGCAATCCCGCGTTCTTCCGCCGCTTTGCCCGGATACGCCCCTTTTGTATCAATGAAGCTGATAATCGGGCGTTTAAATTTGTCGGCTTGTTTCATGAGCCGCAGCGCTTTCCTGTACCCTTCCGGATGCGGCATCCCGAAATTACGGCGGATATTTTCTTTCGTGTCTTTTCCACGCTGCTGGCCGATCACGGTAACAGGAAGCCCCTTAAATTTTGCAATCCCGCCGACGATTGCTTCATCGTCCCCGTAAACACGGTCGCCGTGGAGCTCAATAAAATCGGTAAAAAGATATTGAATATAGTCCAATGTAGTCGGCCGCTCCGGGAAGCGTGCAATCTGGATGCGGTCCCACGGCTCCATGTTTTCGTAAATTTCCTGTTCCAGTCTGGCAAGCCTGGATTCCAATTTTTCAATTTCACTCGACAAGTCGACATCCGACTGCTTTGTAAATTCCCTCAGCTCGGCAATCTTGCGTTTCAGCTCAATCACCGGTTTTTCAAATTCAAGTTCATTTACCATTGTAATTCACCTGCATCTATTGGTTGATGGATATCCAGAATCCTTGCCAATGTTTCTTTTAAGTCTTGGCGCGCGACAACCGCGTCAAGCTGGCCGTGCTTGAGAAGGAATTCTGCCGTTTGGAAATCTTTAGGAAGTTCTTCGCGGATCGTTTGTTCAATAATGCGGCGGCCGGCAAAACCGATTAACGCCCCGGGCTCCGCCAAATTCACATCGCCCAGCGAGGCAAAACTTGCGGTCACACCTCCTGTAGTCGGATGGGTCATAACCGTCACGGCCAAACCTCCGTGGCTGCTGAACCGCTGCAGGGCTGCGCTTGTTTTCGCCATCTGCATTAAAGAGTAAATCCCTTCCTGCATCCGAGCGCCTCCCGAAGCGGTAAAAATAATAAACGGAAGATGGAGCCTGTCCGCTTCTTCAATGGCGCGCGTGATTTTTTCGCCGACAACAGAGCCCATGCTCCCCATACGGAAATGCGAATCCATAACAGCGAGGACAATCGGCCGTTCTAAAATATTCCCTTTTCCTGTCAGAACTGCTTCATTTAAATTCGTTTTTGCGCGGTCTTTTTCCAATTTTTCTAGATAACCCGGAAACTCGAGCGGGTTTTTGGACACAAGGACGCGGTCAAACTCTTCAAACGTCCCTTCATCAATCAGGCTTTCCACTCTTTCGTAAGCGGTCATTTGATAGTGGTAACCGCAGTAAAGGCATACTTTTAAATTTTTCTGCAGTTCTTTTGTATACATAATTTTTCCGCACTTCGGGCATTTCGACATGATCCCCTCAGGAACATCCTGCCTTGTTTTATCTGATGGGATCGTCGCATATTTCCTCTTTTTCGGTTTTGAAAAAAAATCTTTCAGCAAATATTACCCCTCCTTTAAATGGCACCGGCAAATGCCGGGCCGCCGGTGGCTGTAATGCCGGATGGGCCGGCATTTTGTATTTCTTGTGCACCGGCAAAAAGGCGGCTTTCCCGCATCCGCATTTCCCTTTATTTCCCAATTTCGGAGAGCTGCATCGTTTTTTTGCGGATTTCTTCCGGATCCACCTGGATGCGGGCAACGCCGGTTTCCATAGCCGCTTTGGCGACGGCAGCAGCAACAGCCGGGGCAACACGCGGATCAAACGGGCGCGGAATGACATAATCCGCATTCAGCTCATGCTCTTCTATTAATCCGGCAATCGCATGAACGGCAGCTTGTTTCATTTTTTCATTGATATGGGTGGCGCGCACATCCAAAGCGCCTCTGAAAATGCCCGGGAAGGCAAGCACATTGTTGACCTGGTTCGGAAAATCGGAGCGGCCCGTGCCAATGACTTTTGCTCCTGCCGCTTTAGCGTCTTCCGGCATAATTTCCGGGTTCGGGTTCGCCATCGCAAAAATAATCGGATCCTGCTTCATCGATTGGACCATTTCTTTCGTAAGGGCCCCCTCAACCGAAACGCCGATAAAGACATCCGCATCTTTGATCACATCTGCCAGTGTGCCCTTCTGTTTATTGTGGTTCGTATATTTGGCCACCTCGGATTTTACCTTATTCATGCCGTACGGCCGCCCTTCGTAAATCGCGCCTTTTGAATCGCACATAATGATATCCCGGACGCCGAAGTGGTAAAGCAGCTTAATAATGGCAATGCCTGCAGCGCCCGCGCCGCTCGCCACAACTTTAATTTCAGACATTTGCTTACCGACAAGCTTCAAAGCGTTCACAAGCCCGGCAGCCGTTACGATCGCCGTACCATGCTGATCATCGTGGAATACAGGTATATTCATTTCTTTCTTTAGTTTTTCTTCAATGACAAAGCAGTTCGGAGCGGCAATATCTTCCAAATTGACGCCGCCGAAAACCGGTTCCAACCGTTTAACGGTCCCGACAATTTCGTCAATCTCCGTCGTGTTCAAGCAAATCGGGAAGGCATCCACGCCGGCAAAGCTTTTAAACAAAATTGATTTTCCTTCCATTACCGGGAGTGCGGCTTCCGGCCCGATATTGCCAAGCCCGAGGACAGCGGTGCCGTCCGTGACGACCGCGACCATATTGCCTTTCATCGTATATTCATACACTGTTTCCGGCTTGTCGTATATCATCTTACAAGGCTCAGCTACACCGGGCGAATAGGCTAAACTTAAGTCTTTTGCATTTTTGACAGTGACCTTCGATTTGGATTCGAGTTTCCCTTTATGTTCGCGGTGCATATGTAATGCTTCTTCGCGCAATGACATGAACCTCACTCCCCATTCTAAACTGCACAATGGAACATTATGTGCTTTTCTTTTTAACAAGCCTATTAAACAATATAACATATTTATTCTTTTGAGAAAAACTTATTTCAAAATGACATTCCCTTCGCCGAGCAGCTGTTCCAGTTTTGCCAGGCATGCTTGATCAGGCCGGACCCAGTTTTTTTCCGGCAGCCGGATGGTCCTGTGTTCGCCCTCGTAATAAAGGATGACAGGGGAATGCCCCGGAAAAGCGCCAAGCACCCGTTTTACCTGCATGAGCATTGTATTTTTATTCGGAAGTGCGGGGATTTTCATGTATAAGGTTTGCGTATTTTCCCCATGGAATTTTCCGGCCTCATAAAGCTTTTGGGCAATGACTTGAATTTTTCCTTTTCTGGTTTCAACATTGCCTTCAACAACGACAATCACGTCTTTTTGGCATAACGGGCTGTATTTTTTAAATACATCCGGAAATACGACGCACTCGATATCACCCGTTTCATCATTCATGTGAAGAAAAGCCATGAGGCCGCCGGTTTTCGTACGGATCGTCCTGATATCAGCAATATACGCGCCGGCCAGGATTTTCCGCATGCCGACCCGGAGATCCCCGACAGGGAGGACATTTGCTTTTTCCCATTCCGGGCGGTACTGTTTAGCCGGATGCCCGGACAAATACAAACCCAAATACTGTTTTTCAAATGCAAGTTTATCCATCAAGGAAATCGGCTCTGTCTCCACATAGTTCGGTTCAATCCGGAACATTTCATCATCAAGGAACAAATCCTCCTGCTCTTCCTGCGGCTTCATGATTTCCGCGTGTTCAAGGGCGATGTCAATGCTGGCGAGCAGCACGGCCCTGTCTTTTCCAAATTCATCCAGGGCTCCCGATAACGTAAAAGCCTCTAAAATTTTCCTGTTCAATCCTCTTACACGCAGGACGAGGTCAAATAAACTTTTAAACGGGCGGTGTTTCCGTTCCCGAATCAGTTCTTTGATCGATGCATATCCGATCCCTTTAATCGCGGCTAAACTGTAACGGATGGCGCCTTTTTCAACCGAAAACGGATAACGGCTGTGCTGGATGGACGGCGGCAAAATCCGGATGCCCATCAGCTGCGCTTCCCGGATATACTGGGCGATTTTGTCCTCGTTTCCGATCACGCTTGAAAGCAAACTCGCCATAAAATAAAGCGGATAATGCGCTTTTAAGTAAGCGAGCTGGTAAGCGATCATGCTGTAGGCAACGGCATGGCTGCGGTTAAAACCGTAATTGGCGAAGCGGACGATAAAATCATAAATAGTATTCGCCGTTTTTTCCTCATATCCTTTTTTCCGGGCTCCATTTATAAAATGCAGCCTTTCTTCATCCAAAACATCTTTTTTCTTCTTGCTGACCGCCCGCCGCAGCAAATCTGCTTCTCCGAGCGTGAATCCAGCCATCCTGGAGGCAATCTGCATGATTTGTTCCTGGTAAACAATGACGCCGTACGTTTTTTCCAAAATCGGCTTCAGATCATCATGCGGGTATTCAACCGGCTTTAAACCGTGCTTCCGTTCAATATAAACCGTGATGTTTTCCATCGGACCCGGCCTGTAGAGGGCATTGACGGCGACGATATCTTCAAATTCGGTTGGCTTCAGTTTTTGCAATACTTTCCGCATGCCGTCCGACTCGAGCTGGAAAACGCCCGTAGTATTCCCGGAGCTTAAAAGCCGGAACGTTTCCGCATCATCAAGCTGCAGATCCTGCAGATGGATTTTTTTGCCTGTCCCTTTTTCAATGCCTGAAAGGATATGTTCCAGGATGGTCAAATTCCTTAAACCGAGAAAATCCATTTTCAACAGCCCAATTTCTTCGAGGTGATTCATCGGATACTGTGTTAAAAAAATGCCGTCATGTCCTTCTTGGACCGGGATCACGTTGGCAAGCGGCTCCCTGCTGATAATGACGCCTGCCGCGTGGGTCGAAACGTGGCGCGGGAGTCCCTCGATCAGCAGCGCCGTTTGGAAAAGCTTCCGGTTCCGTTCCGACTGCCCGATCCATTCCCGGAGCGGGGTGGACACTTCATACGCCTTTTGCAGCGTCATGCCGGGCTGGGACGGGATAAGGCGTGACAACTGTTCCAGCTCTTTTGCTTCCAAACCGAAAATCCGGGCAACATCGCGGGCTGCTGCTTTCGCGGCAAATGTGCCGAAGGTGATGATCTGTGCGACATGTTGCCTGCCGTATTTTCCCGCCACATAACGGATCATCTCATCACGCCGGTGATCCGGAAAATCGGAATCGATATCCGGCATCGAAACCCGTTCCGGATTTAAAAACCGCTCAAACAAAAGCCCGTAGCGGATCGGGTCGACATCGGTAATTTTGAGGACGTATGCGACCAAAGAGCCGGCTGCGGAACCCCGCCCCGGGCCTGTCAAAATATGGTGCTCCCTTGCGTATTTCATAAAATCCCAGACAATAAGGAAATAATCGCTGAACTGCATTTCTTTAATGATTTTTAATTCATATTCGAGGCGCCCAAAATATTCGCTTGACGGATCCGGCACACGCTCCAAAAGCCCTTTCCGGCACATGGCTTCCAAAAATTCATCTGCCGTCTTCCCGTTTTCAACGGGGAATTTCGGCAGCAGCCGCTGCCCCGTTTTGATTTCAACATGACATGCGTGCGCGATTTTTTCAGTATTTTCCAGCGCCTCCGGATAGCCCGAAAAAAGCCTCTCCATTTCGTCCCGCGGCTTAAAGTCGTATTCATGGCTTGAAAGCCGCGGCCGGTTCTCATCGGACAGCTTCATCCCCGCTTTGATTGCGAGCAGGCATTCATGTCCGAATGCATCTTCTTTTTTCAAATACTTGACGTTTGAAGTGACAACTTCCGGCACGTTCAGCTTTTTGGAAAGCTTGTGCATTTCGCGGAGCACCATTTGCTCTTGCTCTGTCCCGTGATTTTGCAGAGAAAGATAGAAATCCGGCCCAAAAAGTTCCCGGTATCGGAGGGCGATTTCTTCCGCCCGATCCGCATCGCCGCGCAGGAATGCCTGCTCAATCTCCCCTTCCAAACCGGGCGTGAGGGCAAATAAACCTTCACTGTAAGAACGGAGCCATTTCGTTAAAATGCCGGGCTCGGGCCTGGTTTGGATCACGCTTGATATTTTTAATAGATTTTGGTAGCCTATATTATTTTTCGCAAGCAAAACAAGCGGGTACGCTTTATCCTGCTCAAAGCTGCCCATCACATCTGCCGTTAAGCCGATAATGGGCTTTATGTCGTTTTCCCGGCACATCTTGTAAAAAGAAAAAACCCCGTACATCGTGTTCCGGTCTGTAATGGCCAGCGTATCATACTGAAGCTGTTTGGCATATGCAGCCCATTTCGGGATGGAGACAGTGCTTTCCAGCAGGCTGAATGCCGTTGAAACCTGCAAATGGACAAAACCCATTTTTCCACCGCCTTTTCAAATCATTTTTCCGCACCTATGTATGTTTTTTATTATACATGTTTTACGGCAGACAAAAAAGAAGGTATGTTCGCTTACATAAGTGCGCATGTTGTCCCATATATATGTTAGTAATGAAGAACAAATGGGGATGGTTCGGTTGAGCGAAGGATTTTTTCCCGCATTTTTTAACAGTTATTTTATCGCATTCGGGGTCATGCTCGGCGGGACGTTGATCGGGGGACTGGCTTCATTCATTACGGGCGAGCCGCTTTTGACGGAAATCTCGAAAATCGCAAGGGGCCTGCGGATTTGGGCGATCATTGCCGCAATCGGCGGGACGTTCGATACCGTCTACAGTTTTGAAAAAGGATTTTTGGAAAGCGAAACAATGGTGCTGTTCAAGCAGTTATTACTGATCCTGTCGGCCATGGGCGGCGCCAAAACGGCAGCCCTCATTATATCATGGATTACCCAGGAGAATGTGCTATGAGAATTCCGCCTTTGTACCGGAAACCGAGCTGGCAGCGTTTTATGGCCGGGTTTATTGTCGGCGGCTGCATCAGCTGGCTGATTTTTCTTTATATGTTCGGTGTAATGCAGGAAAGGCAGGCACAGATCATTGAGCGGCAGGAAAAAACGATCCGGGATCTGCAGCAGGAAAAAGCGATCTGGCAGGAAGATTATAAAAAGCTTAACCAAAAAAATGAAAAGCTCCTGACCATCCAAAGCATCGATGTGAAAATCAGCAACTATGAAAAATACGACATCCAAGATTCGCAAAGCATTTTTGAAGCGGAAGAAGATATTAAGCATGATTTGAGCCCGCTGATTGCCAAGAATTTAAAAACCGCCTATTTGAACAAAGAATTAATCATTCGGATGCTTGAAAATAAAACGATTAAGATCAACCACCGCCGCTATACGTTCAAAGTGCAGGACATCCTTTTTTACTCCACGATCCGGGTCCATCTTCATTTAGAGCTGGCGGATTAAAAGGAAAGGCAGAACAGCATTCCACCGTATCTGCCTTCTTTTCTAGCCTTCTTTGCACAGTTGGATCAAATCCTGCTTCACGGCTTCGACCACATCCCACGAATATACGGTTGCACCCGCCGCAAGCGGATGGCCGCCGCCGTTATACTTGCGGGCTAGCTCATTGATCACAGGGCCCTTGGAACGGAACCGGAGCCGGATTTGGTCGTCTTCTTCAATAAAGAAGCACCACGCCTTCAGTCCTTTTATGTCCCCAAGTGTGCTGACCAGCTGAGAAGCATCCCGCGGCGGCACCCCGAATTTTTGGATCAAATCTTTTTTCAGCACCACGACTGCCGCGCCATGTTCGAGGATCTCAAGATTTTGGTAGATATACCCCTGAAGCTTGATGACATCCGGCTCGACCTCATACATCTGGTTGAAAAGCGCCGTCCGGTCAAAATTATAACGGATCAGCTCCCCAGCGTAATCAAATGTTTTTTCGGTCGCGCTCGGGTATAAAAATCTTCCGGTATCGCCCACAATACCGGCAAAAATGAGCCTTGCCGCTGCATCCGTCATGCGTAGCCCCTTCTCTTTTCCGGACAAATAAAACTCGTAAATCATTTCGCTGACCGACGATGCTTCTTCATCCACCCACTGGAGGTCGCCATATGCATCATGGTTCGGGTGATGGTCGATTTTGATCAATTTTTCCCCGAGATTGTAACGTTGATCGCTGATCCGCTCCCGGTTTGCAGTATCGCAGACAATCACGAGCGCCCCCCGGTATGTTTCGTCAGGGATATTGTCCATCCTGTTTAAATAGGCAAGGCCTGGTTCATTGTCCCCGGCCAGATAAATCTTTTTATCTGGAAAAGATGCTTTCAATATTTCCGCAAGGCCCCCCTGGGATCCGTAAGCATCCGGATCCGGGCGCACATGGCGGTGAACAATGATCGTTTCATACTGCTGGATGGTGTATAAAATTTCTGATTTCATCTTCTTCCTCATTTCCTGACAGTTTTGTATGGAATTCTCTTTTTCAATTTTATAAAATAGAAGAAAAATACTGACAGTATTTTTTCGGAGGTGGATTCATGCCGCTGCTTGCTGCCCTGATTTTTGCGTCCCTTTGTTTCTACATTTATTTTAAAATAAAATATGTGCGCACCCCTTTGACAATTGAAAAAAAGTATGTTTCCGCAAAAGCCAATATGGCGCTCGGATCCTTTATCTTCCTGTTCGGCTTAAACGAGCTCTTTTTGTATCATACCGGCATCACATACGTCATTGCTTCTGTTTTTATGGCGCTCGGGCTCTTTAATGTTTCCGGCGGCTATAAAAGATTGCGCTTTTACGGGCCGTATATGGAAAAAGAAAAAAATGGGATCCGTTCCGCGCAATGAGCGGAGGCCGGATGAAGGCCGCCCTACGCTTTTCTTTAGCCCAGCTCATGGCGCTATCGGCTAGTGAATTTCCCGCTCCCTCGCCGTGTTTCCTTTATCTCAGTTCGGGGGCTCGGAAGTTCTTACTCCAATAAGCGAGCGCCCTACGCTTTCTTATTACCTTTCAATGAGCTGGCACATGAGCAGAGCTTTGCCGACAAGGCTGCCGCGGCTGAAGACTTCAACATCGATTTTGGCAAATTTCCGGCCGGAGTCCAAAATTTTCGGGACAACCTGGATGGTGCTTTCCAGTTGGACCGGTTTGATAAAATAGATGGTCAAACTTTCAATGATGATATCGCCTTTTTTTCGCGAGCGTAAAAACCGATTGGCCACTTCGTAGACGAGCGTGGTGAAAACGCCGTATGAAATCGTCCCCAACGGGTTCGTCATTTGCGGCGTCACTTCAAACTGGTAATTGTCCGGATCTTCCGTTTTGGAGGAAGAGGCATCCAGCTGCGTTGTCACAATATTGTCGATGGTTTCCCCGACCTGCGGCTGCCTTTGTGTCATTTGCAGTTCTTTTAACACATCCTGACGGCTGACGATCCCTTTCAGCCGGTTAAAATCATCCACAACCGGCAAAATTTCAATTCCTTCCCAAATCATCATATGTGCAACCGATGTAACGCTCGTTTTTTCGCCGACCGTAATCGGGTTTTTCGTCATGACTTTTTCAATGCTTAAGCTGTTGTCGGTTTCCATAATATCCTTCGCTGTGATGATGCCGACAACTTTTAAATTGCGGTCGACCACGGGAAACCGCGAATGCTCCGTTTCCCTCTTTTTCCGGTACCAGTCCTGGACGGTGTCTGTCGTATATAAATAAGCCGTTCTTTCAATGGGCGTTAAAATATCTTCGACTAAAATAATTTCCTTTTTAATCAGCTGATCATACACAGCCCGGTTGATCATCGTCGCAACCGTAAACGTATCATAACTTGTCGAAATAATCGGCAGGGCTTTTTCGTCTGCAATTTTCTTCACATATTCTTCCGTATCGAATCCGCCGGTAATCAGGACGGCGGCTCCCGTTCTTAAAGCCAGTTCATGCGCGTCCACACGGTTCCCGACAATTAATAAACTGCCTGCTTCCGTGTACTTTGACATCGCTTCAAGCTCCATTGCACCGATCACGAATTTTGTGAGGGTTTTATGCAGCCCGGATCTTCCGCCCAGCACTTGTCCGTCAATGATATTCACCACTTCCGAGAATGTGAGTTTTTCTATGTTTTCTTTTTTCTTCTGTTCAATCCGGATGGTGCCGACCCGTTCAATCGTGCTGACATACCCTTTGATTTCGGCATCTTTAATCGCGCGGTATGCGGTCCCTTCGCTCACATTTAAAGCTTTGGCAATCTGGCGGACCGATATTTTTTCCCCGATCGGAAGCTGATTGATGTACTGCAGGATCTGTTCATGCTTCGTTGCCAAACGCTTCACCCTCTTTCTTTTCGTATTTGTCCCGCTTTATCGTAAATCCTTATGTATCTTTTTAGGCAGATTATACGTATATATTTCTATTATAGATGGAAAAAGGGTTGAATCGCAATGCAGTACTTTTCCTTCACAACAAAAAAGCCGGGCATTGCCTTCAACGGTTAACCGCCGCAGCTTCAGCGCCCGCAAACCGCCGAAAAAATGCCCGGCTGCCAGTTAAAACTGTGCAGCTGCTTTTGTTGTCGCCTCTAAACCGTCCGCGATAATTTGGGCGGATTTCTCAGGAAATTGATTATGCCCTTCGATAATGATTTCTACCGGATTTTGGATTCCCCACCAATTCAGTATATTTTTAACATAATTCATTGCCATTTCAGCGCTGCTGGCCGGTGCAACAGAATAGATGCCGCCGCGCGCACTAAGAAGCGCGATCTTTTTATCCCCTACTAAACCAACCGGGCCTTCAGCTGTATACTTAAATGTTTTGCCTGCTTGCGCCAAATAAGAAATATAAGTAATCATCGGCGCCGGCACGGTGAAGTTCCACATTGGAAAAGCCATAACGACCTTATCGGCCGCTAAAAACTGATCCAAATAACGGCCGACAAGTTCCGCCATTTTCTTTTCTTCCGGAGTCTGTGCAAGTCCCTGGCCCTGTTTAAAAAGGCCCATAATTGCAGTATTTCCGTAATACGGGAGTTCTTCCTTAAATAAGTCTAGTTCCGTGATTTGATCATTTGGATTGGCTTCTTTATATGTCTTTAAAAATGTTTCATACATTTTTACTGTTACAGATTGGTCCGCGCTGCGGTCATTTGCTTTGATGAATAAAACATCCGCCATTTATATTTCCTCCTGATGTCCAAATATTTAAGCCGAACGGATGATAAGTATGATCGGCGAAAAACACAAAGACATTATATAAATGAAATAAATTTTCAGCAAGCAATATGCACCGCAACAAAAAAGCTCTCCCTGCACAGGATGATTGTGCAATGGAAAGCTTTTTGAAAATTATAACTCGATCGCATCCCCGGCTTTCATAATTTTACCGTTTTGGCCGTCGAGCAAATCAATGAATTTCTGCGGATCCTGCTGAATGAGCGGGAACGTGTTGTAATGGATCGGCACGACTGTTTTCGCCTGCAAAAATTTAGCCGCAACCGCCGCATCTTCTGGCCCCATCGTGAAATTGTCGCCAATCGGAAGAAAAGCAATGTCGATCGGGTGCCTTTCACCGATTAACTTCATATCGGAGAACAGGCCGGTATCCCCGGCATGGTAAATCGTTTTGCCTTCCGCCATCAAAAGCACCCCTGTCGGCATCCCGAGATATATCATTTCCTTCTTGTCGTCATCCTCAACCGCCGAGCCGTGGAAAGCCTGCGTCAGTTTCACCCTTCCAAAATCAAATTGGTACGATCCGCCGATATGGAGCGGATGCGTGTTCAACCCTTTCCATCCTAAATAACGGGCAATTTCATTATTGGCGATGACGAGCGCATTCTTTTTCTTGGCAAGTGCCTCGGTGTCGCCGATATGGTCGCCGTGCCCGTGGGTCAAAATGATGACATCCGGACTCTCTTCTTCCACTTTCAAATCGGTTTGGCTGTTGCCGGTAATAAACGGGTCAAACAAAATCGTTTTCCCGCCCGCTTCCACTTTTACAATAGAATGGCCGTGAAAAGAAACTTTCATGTGTCTCCACTCCTTTTAAAGTTTGTCCACTTCCATTATATTCTTTTTTGAAGCCGTAAATCCTGCCTGAAGCATCCGTGTATAGCATCCTATCCAGTTTTTTGCTATGCTGGTAATAGTCTTACGGAGGAGATGAACAAAATGAATCAGCGTTTAACACAACTGATGGAATGGCTGAATGTGGAAAATATCGATGCCGCCTTCATTACTTCAACCGATAATGTCTTTTACTTAAGCGGCTTCCGCAGCGATCCGCATGAACGGCTGCTCGGCGTTGCCGTTTTCCGGGAAAAAGAACCGTTTCTTGTCTGTCCTGCGATGGAAAAAAATGATGCCAAAAACGCCGGCTGGGAATATGACATTCTTGACATCCGGGATACAGATAACCCGTGGGATTTGTTTGCCAAAAAAGTGCACGGGCGGATCAAGGATGTACATACGTTTGCAATTGAAAAAGAGCATTTGAATGTGGAACGGTACGAAGCGCTCAAGCAGAGGTTCAGCGGTGCAACATTTGTTGCAGCAGAAGAAAAGCTGCGGACAATGCGCCTCATCAAAGATAAAAAAGAGCGGCAGATTTTGAGGGAAGCAGCCGCTTTTGCCGATTTGGCCGTAGAAACAGGTATCCATGAGATCAAAGAAGGAAAAACCGAACTTGAAATCGTGGCGGCCATTGAATATGCGATGAAGCAAAAAGGCATTTCCGAAATGAGCTTTGCCACCACCGTATTGGCGGGCGCTAAGGCAGCCTCCCCGCATGGCGTGCCCGGTTTGAACAAAATTGAAAAAGGAAACTTGATCCTTTTTGACCTCGGTGTTGTCCATAAAGGCTATTGCTCCGATATTACGCGGACCGTTGCTTTCGGGGAACTTAACGAAGAGCAAATCCGTATTTACGAAACGGTGTTAAAAGCAGAAGAAGCGGCAGTAAAAGCGGCAAAACCGGGCGTGAAAGCAAAAGAACTCGACCAGATTGCGCGCAGCATTATTCATGATGCCGGCTACGGCGAATATTTTACACACCGGCTCGGGCACGGGCTCGGCATCAGCATCCACGAATACCCGTCCGTAACCATTACAAATGAACTCGTGCTGCAGGAAGGCATGGTATTCACGATCGAACCGGGGATTTATGTACCGGGTGTTGCCGGCGTGCGTATTGAAGATGATGTTTGCATCACGGAAAACGGCGCCGAAGTACTGACAAAATATCCGAAAATGCTGCAATATGTATAAAGGGAAAAAGCACAAGCGGGCACCTCGCCGCTTGTGCTTTTTTCAATGGTTCAAGCTCCGCCAGCTGAATGCAGCAATTGGCATACATCAACGGAAGCCGGGCATGATACCTTATTTTAAGATGGATTTCACTTCCACATACGGCAAGTTGAGCGAGTAGGCCACCGCTTTATAAGTGACCTGCCCTTCCAGCGTATTGACGCCTTTTAACAGCGCTTCATTTTCCAAAACCGCAGCCTTATACCCTTTATTTGCAATTTCGACCGCATACGGAACAGTCACATTGGTGAGTGCGATGGTAGATGTACGGGCAACCGCGCCCGGGATGTTGGCCACCGCATAATGGACAACATCATGTTTGATATAAACAGGGTCGTCATGTGTTGTCGCATGATCGGTTGTTTCAAAGCTGCCGCCCTGGTCGACGGCAATATCCACAATAACCGAACCGGGCTGCATCGATTTGACCATCTCTTCCGTCACCAGTTTAGGCGTTTTCGCGCCCGGAATAAGGACAGAACCGATGACGAGGTCAGCTTCTTTTACCGCTTCCGCAATATTGTACGGATTGGACATCAGCGTCGTAATTTCACTGCCGAAAATATCGTCAAGCTGGCGCAGGCGGTCCGGATTTAATTCCACAACCGTTACACCCGCACCTAGGCCGACCGCCACTTTTGCCGCATTTGTCCCGGCAACCCCGCCGCCGATAATGGCAATCTTTCCCCTTCTCACACCAGGGACGCCGGAAAGCAAAATCCCTTTCCCGCCATTATTTTTTTCAAGGAATTGCGCACCAATCTGCGGTGCCATTCTGCCTGCGACTTCGCTCATCGGCGTCAGCAAAGGAAGCGAACCGTTTGGAAGCTGCACAGTCTCATAAGCAATGCCAATCACTTTGTTTTTCGTTAGTTCTTCCGTCAGCCCCGGCGCTGCGGCAAGATGCAGATATGTAAATAGGATCAGGCCTTCACGGAAATACCGGTACTCGCTTTCCACCGGTTCTTTCACCTTCATGACCATATCAAACGACCAGGCATCTTCTGCGGTCTCCACAATATGCGCGCCGGCTTTCACATATTCTTCGTCGCTGAATCCCGAAGCGAGGCCTGCATTTTTTTCGATAAACACTTCATGCCCCGCTTTTGTTAAAGTTACCACACCGGCAGGGGTCATCGCTACACGGCTTTCATTGTTTTTAATTTCTTTTGGCACACCAATCCGCATGAAAAAAATCCTCCTTTTATTCGTGTGTTATAAATAAAAACAGCAGTAACTTTCCCTCCTTTTGTTATTGTAAGAAAATATATCGAACTACTAGAAATTTTCTTAAACATCTATAGTGTAACAAAATTTCTCCGTTTTTCCCATATTTTTTTGCAATTTTTCTGTATCCCGCCGCCACGGCTCAGGCCGGGCGGTAAACATTCAATATTCATTATATTTCAAAACTGTTTTTGGAACTGCTCTGTTCTTTCTTTCTTCTGCTGGCCCGCTTTTGTACGCTTCCATGATTTTCCGTACAACACCCTCCACTTCATCCCGCTTTTGAACTGATCTGCCACGGTTCGCCATTTTTCCCCCTTTCGCTTTGTCAAAAAAATTTGTTTACAAGCTGTTATTGTTTGAAATTTTTCCACACACAAATCCAGCAATTTCTAGTAAAATAAAGATAGAGAGATTAGGCAGTAATATAAAGGAGATGAATGAAGATGACCATGGTGTACCGTAATATTTTAGTAGCAGTGGATGGTTCCAAAGAAGCCGACTGGGCATTTATGAAAGCGATTGAAATTGCCAAACGGAACAATGCGGAATTGTCTGTCGTCCATATTGTCGATAATCGGGCGCTGGCTACCCTGACACCGATTGATTCAACCCTTTATGAACAAAATGAAAAATTTGGGGACGAGCTGCTGAACAACTACAAAGACCGTGCCCAGGAAAAAGGCGTGAAAGTACAGACCATCATCCAGCTGGGTTCTCCAAAAATTGCCATTACGAAAAATGTCGCACCGAGGATTCACGCAGATTTGATCGTGTGCGGCGCAACTGGTTTGAACGCGGTAGAAAGGCTTTTAATCGGAAGCGTTTCCGAACATATCGTCCGCACTTCCCCTTGCGATGTGCTTGTTGTCAGGACTTCCAAAGAAGCAGAAGAAAATTAAAGTCAAAAACCAGCCTCTATGCGGGGCTGGTTTTTTCATGTTTATCTTTTAAAAACCGGTACTGGTAATATTTCCTGGCACACTCGCCAACTTTTTTGGAAAAATAATAGTTTGATACCGCACCGATAGTGGCACCGGCCCAGTTTATTTTGCCCCGCTTTTTTGGGCGCAAGAGCGTAAACAATGCGAGTTTGCCGGCATGCCCGATTGTCCCCGGCCATAAATAACGGTGGAAAATTTTTCCGCTTTCCGTAAAGAAATCCTGCTCCCGTCCATCCAATTCGTCCATCAGTTCTTTCCAGACGGCGTATCTCACCATTTCCGGGGCAGCTGCCATGAAAATAATTTTAAGCGCCGCAAGCAGCTCAAAAGGCGTTTTTGCCTCATAACCGTAAGTTGCAGCAGTGAGCTGGACTGCCCGCAAGTTCGCCACAAGCAAAAAAAGTACATCCCCTGCTGCTAACAACGGTTTTCCCGTGCCGCTTAAGCCTCCCTGCACAAAGGATAACAGGTGGTATCTTGATTGCTGGCGCTCCGCAATATAGTCGAGCTGGTCAATCGACAGTTTTTGCATATCCGCCACGCATGAGACAGAATTGTCAAACAAGCGTGCCGCGGACAACATCTTTTCGATTTCCTGCCCGTACGGCAAGTTCCCGTCGGCAAACGAGGATATTTGAAACAAAACAGCATCCAACATTCCGTGCACTTTTTCCAGCATTTCATCCGGCAGTTTTTCGTAAGCCGTATCGAATTTCTCTTTCCGTTTCCGGCCACGTTCCTCCGCAGCAGCCAAGTTTTCTGCCCACGCTTCAATTTCCCGGTATACCGTTTTTTCCCTTTCCGACCATTCTGACGCCATATGATGCACCCGCTTCCAATTTCCATATAATCCAATTATACCACAACGCAGAAAAAACGGAATTTGCGGCAGGCCGATCACAAAATGAAAAACATGAGTAGAGCAAAAAGAAATACAAGCAAAAAAGCAGCTCACCCGGCAAGATAAGCTGCACCATTGGTTTGTTAACCCCCGACCGATCGTAGCATGCTTCGGATCATGAAGACAGGCGGACAACATCGCGCGCAATCATCAATTCTTCATTCGTCGGGATGACAAGCACTTTTACAGGTGAGTGCGGATAATTGATAAAGGCCTCCGTTCCGCGGATCTGATTCAGGGTCGGATCCCAATAAATGCCCATAAATTCCAGCCCGGTCAAGATTCTCGCGCGGATCGAATCACTGTTTTCCCCAATGCCGGCCGTGAAAATAATCGCGTCAACACCGGCCATTTTTGCGGCATAAGAACCAATATATTTATGGATCCGGTTCGCAAAAATATCGAGCGCCAATTCCGCCCTTTGGTTCCTTTCAAGTTCCGCCGCCACCTGGATATCGCGCAAATCGCTTGAAACGCCAGAAATCCCGAGCAGCCCGGATTCTTTATTTAAGACTTCCAGCACTTCTTCAGCATTTTTTCCTGTCTTTTCCATAATAAAGGGGATCAGTGCAGGGTCGATATTTCCGGAACGCGTCCCCATCGTCACACCAGCCAAAGGGGTAAAGCCCATTGATGTGTCGATCGATTTTCCGCCCTGAATGGCTGCGATGCTCGCCCCGTTGCCTAAATGGCAGGAGATCAAGCGCAGCTGTTCAATCGGTCTTCCGAGCAGCTCGGACGC
Source organism: Weizmannia acidilactici (assembly GCF_008974185.1). Taxonomy (GTDB): domain Bacteria; phylum Bacillota; class Bacilli; order Bacillales; family Bacillaceae_C; genus Weizmannia; species Weizmannia acidilactici. The sequence goes on along the minus strand of NZ_BKZP01000013.1, from coordinate 7,639 downwards.
ACGCATTGAAACATATTTATGGGAAGTGCCGTGGAAGCCGTATTTGCGGATACGGTATTTTTCGTAATATTCATATGGCAGGCTGTATAAAAAGGAACTTTCTGGCATGGTTTGGTGGAAAGCGGTATCAAAGACAGCAACTTGAACGACATCCGGCAGCACTGCGCGGAACGCCCGAATCCCCGTCGCATTGGCCCGGTTATGGAGCGGGGCCAGTTCGGCCAAATCTTCTATCTGTTGGAGCACATGCTCATCAATAACTGCAGAGTCGCTGAATATTTCGCCGCCGTGGACAACGCGGTGGCCGACCCCTTCTATTTCATCCAAGGAATGAATGATCCCGGTTTCCGTTAGTTTTTTCAACAAAAACTGCACCGCAACTTCGTGGTTCGGAATATCCGTAATTTCTTTTAGCCTCTCTCCCTCCACCGTAATCGAAAAGAGGGCATCTTTTAATCCGATTCTTTCAATCAAACCTTTTGTTATAACGCTTTCATTTGGCATATCAAATAATTGGAATTTTAAAGAGGAACTCCCCGCATTAATTGCCATAATTTTTGCCATAGCTTGTCATCCCTTCAATCAAACATCAGATGAAATCACTATTAATTTACTAAAATACCTTTTCAATTTCCCATTTTGCCATTCAATTTGACTTTTTTCAACCTAATTTTAAAATGAAAGCGTTCCCATTATAATGTTCCACTTTTCAGATTGTTTTTACTGAAATTTTATACTATTGAAAATTTTACTATTTTCATGTTGCAAATCTACATAACAAATCATATCACACCATAAAAACAGAAAAATTGGAGCCCAAGGAAGCCAGATTTTGCCTTCCATCCCCAATTTTCTGTCAGTAATGTTACTTTTCGTTGATTTGGATATTTTCTTTGCACCAGGCGTCGATTTTTGCCATTACCTGCCGGAGGGCCTGCTGGTTGGAAAAAGACGGCAACGAGGCGAGCAGCACCTGCTCTGGCGCTTTTACACCATCGGCTTTTTTCCGGATGACAAAGATGCTTTTGGCAGCCTGTTCATGCTTAAAAGCGGACAGCGGCAACTGCAATACCGCCTGAATATCTGCTTCTTCCTTTAAAAATTGATGGAGTTTCGGCGCTTCTTTTGATTCAAACAAATGGTTCGGAATCAGGAAAAATAAATATCCGCCCGGGCGTGCCGTCCTCAGGCTCTGCTCGATAAACAGATGATGTGCGTAAGAATGCCCTTCATCGGCCTCCAGCTTATACTGCGCCGCGCCGGCATCATTCGGATAGTACCCGACCGGCAAATCACACACAACAACATCGACCGGATCGATGAACAAATGGGAAAGCGCATCTTGCGTAAACAGTTCGATTTCGTGATGCAGCAAGTTCGCCCCTGTATAGGCCAGCCTGATCAGGACATCGTCAATATCCACGCCGTAGGCGGTAATTTTTTTCTGCTCCAGCTGGTTTAAAATCGTTGTCAGCAGGTTGCCGGTGCCGACAGCAGGATCCAGGATGGAAAAAGCATCCCTGCCCTCTGTAAACTTGGCGATGAAGTAGCTCATGAGCAGGCCGATTGTATCTGGCGTCATTTGGTGGTTAGTCTGTACATTTTCTTTCATGCCTTTTAAAATGGCGAGCTGGTAGGATTTCCGGATTTGTTCGCGCGAAAAAGCATCGAGATTGATATTCCTGTATATTTTATTGAGGCGTTTTTCATCAAGTTCACTGAGGCCGTTTTGGGTGATGCGACCGCGGAATAAGTTTTCGCCGGTCATAGCAATAGCTTCCAAGTATGTAACGGAAAGGCTATTCTGCAAAATGAGCGCAGATTCGTTGAATGCTGTGAATAATGTTTCTACTGGAGATTTTGTCATTCATTCTCTTCCTTTTTATTTGATTTATCCAAGTAAAATCCCCGATTTTTCATCGGGGACATTCAATGTTTGCCAGACACTCACATTATAATGGATAAGGCGGTTTTTATGTATTTTCTCTGTATATTACTTGTTGATGATCGCGAAATTCACGGGACTCCTGCGGGAAAAGCGAGCAAGAAGAGACCCAGTGTGCTTGAGGGACGAGCGAGGAGGCTCGCGACACGTGCGGAAAGCGAGTGAATTTTGCGATCATCAACATTCTCAGATAATACCTTACATAAAAAAAGGGGCGCCTCTGGTCAATTTACCGACTTTGGGACAGCCCCTTTAAAAAAGGGGGCCGATGGGCGAGCGCCTCCGCTTTTCTATTTACTTTGCTTCTTTGGCTGCCTGCAATGCTTTTTCGTAATCCGGGTGGTTGGTTCCTTCGCTTACATATTCCACATATGTAACCGTATCATTGGAATCAACGACGAAAACGGCGCGGGCAAGCAGGCGGAGTTCTTTCATCACGACGCCGTAAGCTTTCCCAAATGATAAGTCGCGGTGGTCTGACAATATTTTTACATGTTCTAAGCCGGAAGCCGCACACCATCTTTTTTGCGCGAAAGGCAGGTCACAGGAAAACGTGTAAACTTTTACATCTTTTCCAAGTTTCCCCGCTTCCTCGTTAAAACGGCGCGTTTGCGCATCGCATACGCCGGTATCTATTGACGGGACAACGCTGAAGATGCGTACGCCGCCCTTTGTATCCTCCAGAGTAACCTCCGAAAGGTCATTCTCCAAAACGGTAAAATTTGGTGCTTTATCGCCGACTTTGACTCCATTTCCTTCCAACGTTACCGGATTTCCTTTAAATGTAACTGAAGCCATGAAAAACCCTCCTTTGTTTTTCTTTTACCGAAGCGGCCGGTGCCGATCCCGTTTTATGAAATAAAGTGTTCAATATTTATCATACTGGAGGAAAGAAAAAATATCCAATTAAAAACCCGCCAAAACAGCGGGTTTTTAAAAATCAAGATTCTGTTTTTGCTGATTGGCCGGCGGCTGCTGCCGGGAGTTTTGGCCGCTTGATTTTTGCCCGTTTTGCTTCAGCATCCCCTGGACTTTTTCGACGACACCCGGTGCAACATCCATAATTTTCTCGATCAGATGCGTGTTTTGATCCAAATGCAGCATCTTAACGCCTTGTGCGTTCACAACGAGAAATGCGATCGGGGTAATCGATACGCCGCCGCCGCTGCCCCCGCCGAAAGGAAGTTCCGGCGAGTGTGAATCGCCGCTTCCGCCCGATCTCGCTTTCGTGTTAAATTGGCTGCCGCCGGCTGCAAAACCAAAGCCGACTCTCGAAACGGTCAAAATCACGCTCCCATCCGGAGTTTCCACCGGATCCCCAATGATCGTGTTAACATCAATCATTTCCTTTAAATTTTCCATTGCTGCCGTCATAAGGCCTTCGATCGGATGTGAACCCATTGTTGTTTCCTCCTGTCTTCTTTTTAGCGGGGATTTCAAGCTTGCTTGTCTTTTTCTGGATTTGAAATCGGCTTGGCACCGATTTCCGCTCTTCCTCCCCGCCAATATTTGAGAACTTTATATCCGGCTAATATAGCTTTCCCGATTTGGATTTTAAACATACACTTCAAATGCGTCTCGGAATCCGGATTTTGGAAAGAGGGGGTAACGGAAATCACGGGGTCTGTTTTCACAAGCAGGTGGTTCGTCAACAAGCTTAAAATCCCCCCTTTTGCCGCCCAGATGCTTCCGGCTGCAATGCCCGTCCATGCAGCATCGTGAAGGCCGATCACCGTATACCATTCAAACCGGCTTAACCGGATGCTCTGTATAAATTTTCCGGCTATCGTCTTTAAGCCGATGACACGCTCTGTGATTGCTTTAATTTCTTCAACGCGCTGTTCAATGATATCGGGGGTGATTTTCCCGCCGCTCTTTTTTTCCTTTGTCTCTTTTTCGTACACCACACCGGGCTTTTCGCGGTCCACTTTCACCACCGGAATTTTTATCGTATGCCGGATGATATACCATAAACGGAACTGGATGAAAAAATGGTCGTCATCCCGGTTATGCCCGTAATCGACAATAACGACAACGGATGAAAGACAAAGAACCAATACCAATAAAAAAATGACCGGCAAAAAGGATAAAAACCATATCATTTCAATCATCAGCCTTTCAGCCAACCATTATCGCCAACGCGCAAAAAAAATAAACCTGCTTCAAGAAGCAGGTTCAGCGTACGTGTACAGCGGTTCTTGCTGCCGTTCGTGGATGACGGCGGTATCCGCAAAAATATCATGCAGCCCTTGTTTTTTCGGCGTAAAGGCCACGATGAGGTATAAAACCGCAACAACCCCGCATATATAGCGGCCGATCCATTCCCGGAACAAAACGGTGCCCCAGGAAAGCTTCCCGGATGGAGGCAACGTCACGACTTTCAGCCCGAATACCATTTTTCCCAAAGTCTGGCCGAAACATTTCGTCATCAACACGAAATACCCGTAAAACACGATTGCGGATGTGACCGATATCGGCGAAAAAATGCCGGAATCACCTAGATCCAGTTTTAACATACGGAAAACGGGATGGATGATCAGCCATTTCATACTTTGGATAACGATGAGATCAAGAGAATAAGCCCACATCCGCATCCAAAACCCGGCGTAACGGCATCCCTGCACGGGAGTTGAAATTTCCGGATTTGGCAATAAGGAACCATTTATATTTTGATCATTCGGATTCACAATGCTTCCCCCTATTCAGCCCTAGAATATAAGTACATCAACCGCGGTGCGTCCGACTGGGACAACAGATGCAAAAGACCTGTTGCCTCGGCCTCTTTTCCGAGGATTTTTTGCGCGGAAGCTGAAAGCAAGGAATCCAGCCCGGCGCTCGTTTCGTATTCGACCACCTGTGCATTGCTGATATGAAGAGTTTTTTTCATGGCAGAAATCGTGTCATCCAAGTATCCGTATTGGTCGATTAAATGCAGCTTCATCGCCTGCCTTCCGTCATAGACGCGCCCGTCCGCAATTTTGCGTACCTCACTCTTCGGAATGCCGCGGCCTTTTGAAATCACATCCACAAAGCCTTCATAAGAATTATTGACCATCTTCTGGAGCATTTCTTTTTCGTTTTTTGTCATATCCCGGTAAGGGCTCATGATGTCTTTATACTGCCCGCTCTTAATGACCGGGAAATCAATGCCGAGCTTTTTGGCAAGATTCCCGTAGTTCACGCTCTCCATAATCACCCCGAGGGACCCGGTCAGTGTTTCCGGGCTGGCAAAAATTTTATCGGCGGGTGTCGAAATATAATAAGCCCCTGATGCGCAAGTCGGGCCCATTGAAACGTAAATCGGCTTTTTCGTTTCATTTTTAATTTGCATTAAGCGGTGGTGGATTTCTGCCGATTCGGCAACCCCTCCGCCGGGCGAGTTAATATGTAAAATAATGCCTTTGATCTGGCTGTCATTTTTCGCCTTGTCTAGTTCTTCAAGAAAGCCTTGGTGGTTGTATTCTCCGTTGTCAAGCAGGGATGGCGAAGCGCCGGTATCCTGGATCGTGCCGTTCACATCTAACACGGCAATTTTCTTTGCCCCATCGCCATCCTGCAGCACGTTTTCCGAAACGTCACTGGATGTAAAGGCATCTTTAAAAAGATTTGAAAAATCGGTTGTGACCGCCATGCTTGCAAAGTTCACGATAACTGAAACAACAAACAGCCCGCCTGCAACCGCAAGTGCTCCCCATCTTTTTTTATTCATGTTACGGCTTCATCCTTCCACATTTGTTTTAACGGCCCTGTATAGGTTTAATTTTATTTTACTTGAAGGGCGGGTACTTTTAAACAAAAATTCGGGCATTTTTCCCGATTTTCGAAAAAATGCCCGGAGGTTTTCGTTTACATCCTATCCAGTTCCTGCCGCCTGAGTTCGACGCGGCGGATCTTCCCTGATGCCGTTTTCGGCAGTTCTTTAATAAACTCAATGGCGCGCGGATATTTGTAAGGCGCGGTGAGCTGCTTCACATGGTTTTGCAATTCTTTTACAAGACCCGGCATGTCCTCGCTGATCCCTTCTTTCAGCACCACAAAAGCTTTTACGATATTTCCGCGGATTTCATGCGGGCTTGCAACAACCGCACACTCTTTGACATAAGGATGTTTTACGAGCGCATCTTCGACTTCAAACGGCCCGATTGTATAACCGGAAGAGATGATGATGTCATCCCGCCTGCCTTCGAACCAATAATAGCCGTCTTCGTCCTTTCTCGCCCTGTCGCCCGTAATATAGTAGTCGCCGCGGTACTGCTGGGCCGTGCGTTCCGGTTCTTTGTAATAATATTTAAAAAGCGCAGGGGTATCTTTATGTACGGCAATATCCCCGACTTCCCCCGGCTTGCACGGCTCGCCGTCCTCGTTAATGATCTCTACCTGGTTTCCCGGAAAAGGTTTTCCCATCGAGCCCGGGCGCAAATCCATATCAATGGAAATTCCGATGAGCAGCGTATTCTCTGTCTGCCCGTAGCCATCCCGGATTTTTATCCCAAAATGTTTTTTAAATACTTCGATCACTTCACGGTTTAACGGTTCCCCTGCGGATACGGCGCTCCGCAAATGTTCCAGATGGTAATGCGACAAATCATCCACTTTTGCCATCAAGCGGTATTCCGTCGGTGTGCAGCAAAGCACATTAATTTTGTATTCATCGAGGAGCGACAAATATTTTTCGGGGTCAAAACGGCCGTTATATACAAAGCCTGCCGCCCCTGAACCGAGCACGGAAAGGAACGGGCTCCAGACCCATTTCTGCCATCCCGGTGCGGCTGTTGCCCAAACTCTGTCATCTTCCCTGATTCCGAGCCAATTCGGTGCGGCTGTACGCAAATGCGAATAACCCCAGCCGTGGGAATGGACGACACCCTTTGGATTGCCGGTCGTTCCGGATGTATAGGACAAAAATGCCATATCATCTTTGGACGTTTTAGCCGTTTCCAGTTGATCGGACGCGGTTTCTTTCGCTTCATCCAAAAATGTCCATCCCGGTTCAGGCTTTCCAATCACAAATTTTTTCAATGCTTCAATCCCGCGGACGTTTTTGAACTGCCCGGCGCAGGAATAATGGGATACAACGCCTTTCACATCGCCCGCCTGAACGCGGTAATCAAGATCCTTTGTCCTGAGCATTTCCGAACTTGGCAAAATAACAATCCCGCATTTTAACGCGGCGAGATACACTTCGTACGCCTCCACAATTCTCGGCACCATGACGAGAATGATATCGCCTTTCTTCAACCCGCTTTTCAGAAAAACGTTCCCGGTTCTATTTGCGTTTTTCATTAATTCCTGGTAAGTGACTTCTCTATGCTTTCCTTCTTTATCTTCCCAAATGAGCGCAACCTTGCGGGGGCCTTGGGCGTATTTTTCAACTTCTTCCGCTATATTGTAAATTTGTGGCGCAATCAGGTCTTCACGACGCAATCAAATCGCCTCCCAAGAGTTTTAGTACCTCATTATTATACCTGATATTAAAAAAATAAGATACACTTGCCCTTTATTTTGTTCATATTCTGGCTTGCGCTAGAATCGAGTAGGAGGAGGTGACTAGCCCCCGTCCTCTCACACCACCGTACGTACGGTTCCGTATACGGCGGTTCAACCAAATAAATGACGCTTGTCACAATACTTTTCATATAGGAGTTACCAAGGGTTTTGTGTAATATTGGACTTTTAGAAATTCGCCAATATGCT
>NZ_BKZP01000012.1 GCF_008974185.1 Weizmannia acidilactici | reverse complement strand
AGGCTGGCAAGGATCGCGCTGTTGGTTGAAGCTTTCTGCCGGAGCAGGAGATGGGAACCGGGATCGACATTGACATATTTAGTAACGGTTTTGGTTGAAGCATTGGTTATTTTAGTTGATGATAAATATTGTGCACTGACATAGCCTGTTTTTCCCAGCGCCCTCACTTTAGACCAGCCATTCGCTGTTGAGTATACGGTAACACTCGTCCCTCTTGGCAGTCTTGCTAAAATGGATCCTTTCGTTGAGGCTTTTGAACGCAAAAGCAGTGAGGATCCTTGATCTACCTTTACGTATTTTGTTGCCGTTTCGGCAGCAACTGCAGCCGGATGCAGGAACTTGGTTATCGCATTGCCCGATGGTTTCTGGACAGCTTTCGTAAAAGCTGGGGTAGACATAACGGCAAAGCATAACGTTGGGATGACTAAACTTTTTTTCATCTCAATCCCCTTTCATAAAATTTTTTCAGGGCCGTAATCTCCAAAATTATCATCTGAGTGCCCTTTCAATCTATTATATCGGAAACCTCATGAAATTTTTAACAATAAATAGAGAAACAGGTATTTTCAATCTGAAACATAAGCGCTTCTATTTAAGGAATACAATGAATAAAAATAGAAGAAATGCGATAAGAAATAAAATTAGGATATAAATTTTGAATACAAAAGGAGCGTGAAACTTTGAAGAAAACCATGCTGGTCACTGGTATTCTGCTTTTAGCAGCTTTCCTTGTGTTTGTGAATTTACGGAAACCGTTCTCATTCGATGAAAAAAATACAACAGAGAAAAAAGAACATGCCGTTACAAAGGCACAAACCGTATCCACTGCCCCGAAAGCAGAAGAAGGAAAGCCGGCGCCGGATTTTGAATTAACGAATGTACGAGGACAATCCGTAAAGCTGTCCGATTTTAAAGGAAAAAAAGTAATATTGAATTTTTGGGCTTCCTGGTGTCCACCCTGTAAAGCCGAGATGCCGGATATGCAGAAGTTTTATGAAAAAAACCAAGATGTGGAGATATTGGCTGTCAATTTAACCAATGCGGAAACCAATGAGAACGCCCCATTAAATTTCGTGAAAAAAAACGGCCTTACTTTCCAAATCCTGTATGATCTAAACGGATCCGTCAGCAGCCGGTACAAGGCTTTCACCATTCCTACCAGTTATATTATTGATTTTAAAGGGATCATCACGCATAAAATCATCGGGCCGATGGATGAAAAAACGATGGCGGAGTTGACAGCGGATATAGAATAAAGAATAGGAAAAATGGATGACAGAAGAAGAATTATCCCTGAAAAAATGAGAAAGGGCTTATCGTTTGGCAAGCCCTTTTTTGGATGACATATTAAACGGATTTGCTGATTTTATCCAATACAGACAGGCCATTGCCAAATTTGCACATGGCGTCGCAGTCGCATCTTAAATCTTTAAATAAAATATACGAAATGGGTACAGATTCGGCTTTCTTGAAAGAGGGCCTTAACAATTGGGCTTGGATTTCTTTTTCTCTTTTTTCCGGGGCCACTAAATAGAGCCGGCAATCTTTTTCAATAGAAAGGGAGAGATCATTGAGTCTTAAAATACCCGAATAGATGGTGGTGCTTTTTTCTACCTCAAAGCCGCTTACGATATTGTTTCCATTGTCCAGCCAAAGTACATCGATAAGGGAAATGGTACCATATACGGCAGGCGGGACATGATTTAACTCCAGGTGTTTAATGGAGAGCTCACCTAAACTTACACCGTTCCATTTTCTTTTATGGTCATTGCGTGCTATCCACACTTTGTAGCCTAAAGCCCGCCCTAATTTGGCAAGATCATATTGCATTTCTGAATGGGAGTTTTCCTCCGCCATATCTTTCTCTACTTCTTTATGTCGGCGTGCAATTGCTTTTACCTGCTTATCCAGTTCATTTTGTAATACAAGTTTTGCATTTTCATCGATGACTAAACGGTTCGATCCGATTTCAAAGAGAAGGCCGGCGAAAGCGCCCAAATCTTTGGACAGCATGTTACGGTATTCCTGATTTTTAAAGAGAATAATCTCCCTCATTTTTAAATACTCAGGCCAGGAGCCGAGTTTAATTTTTTGGCTGAACAGCAAATTAAAGCCTTTCACAATGGCTGTATTAAACGGAGGAAATAAAGTCGGATGCAAAAAATAGATTATATTTGCAACAGCCGGTCCTAGCCCTTTTATGTTGTATCCATTCAATTCACGTATTTCATCCAAAACTTGTTTTTCATTTGTTGCATTCAGGCACGCTTTCAAAAACCGCCCGAACGCTTTTTTGTTTGCCTCATTTTCGTAAATATCCGGGATACGCAGTTTTGGTTTCCAAAAAAATGCATGGGCGGCGCCTTCAAATATTTGTTTCTGTTCTGATATCGCCGTCACTACCGTTTCTAAACTGGAACCTTTAAAATCATTTCCAAACTTGCCTTCTTCAATTTCATCTATAACCTTTGCCAGGCTTTTTCTAATGGACCGGAAAGCTTTTAATCTATCATCATTATTTAAGAACCAAGTGTGGTATACGGACTCGGGGTCATTTTTATAGGTGTTGATGATGTCTTCCATTGATAAAACTCCTTTTTAAAAATGGCAATTTTACTAAATTATACTAATATTATATCTAAAAAATAGAGGCGGGGAACGAGTGGTAAAGAAAAAATTTGTTACAGAGACAATTGATGATAAAAAATGAAGTAATCCACACTGTCTAATTATGAGATAAAAAATCTTTTTGGGTCCACAACCCCTTATACCCCACTCCCCAAACGGTGATCAAAGTATGATATACCGAAAACCGGCATTTCTCAGCTTGTTCTGGACGTTGCGGATATTCCTCGAAAAACAAAGAATTAGTTGGAAGCCATTACAGGCCAATATAAGCATGTTTAAGGAATTTTTTAGAAAAAGGTGATACATTAAGTATGAAGATCGAAATATAATTTGGAGAGCGAAAATTAAAAATGAAAGGATGCTTGTCTATGCATATGTGGTACAATGAGTACGGTGGATACGGCATGATGGGCGTTTTCGGGATGATTGGCATGATCGTCCAGCTGTTGATTTTCATATTAATTATTTATTTGATTGTAATTGGCATTAAAAAAGTAAGCGAAAAAGATTTCGGGGTTCATCCGAAAGAAGACCGTAGCCTGGAAATATTGCGGGAACGGTATGCAAAAGGCGAGATCACGGAAGAAGAATTTAAGAAAATGAAGAAAGACTTGGCGGAATAAGGGGCTGCAATTGGCTCCTTTTTCGTTAAATTTTATTGACAATATACCTATAGGGGTATAAAATGAGTTTTGTAAATACCAAGTTAAATAAAAATCAAATTATTTTTTGGTTTCCAATATACCTATATGGGTATTTAGACAGATCATTAGGAGGTAAATATCATGGCTGTAAAGAAAGTGATCATCGTAGGAGGTGTAGCCGGCGGGGCAACCGCTGCCGCCAGACTCAGAAGGCTGAGTGAAGACATCCAAATCGTTCTTGTGGAACGCGGTGAATACATCTCTTTCGCAAACTGTGGATTGCCGTACTATATCGGCGAAACGATCAAGGACCGCAGCAATCTTCTTGTGCAGACGGTTGAGGGCATGTCGAAACGGTTCAATATAGATATCCGCACTTTAAGCGAAGTAACAAAAATTGATCCGGAGAAGAAGGCTGTCACCATACAAAACTTGCGGACCAATGAAGTGTACGAAGAAACGTACGACAAGCTGCTCTTGTCCCCGGGTGCACGCCCGATTGTGCCGCCTGTTCCGGGGCTGGGAGAAAACAAAACGCTCTTTACGCTTCGCAATATCCCGGATACGGATCGCATCAAAAACTTTGTGGATCAGGAAAAACCGGAACGTGCAGTGATTATTGGCGGCGGTTTTATCGGCCTTGAAATGTCGGAAAACCTTGCACATCGCGGGATTCAAGTGACAATCGTAGAGATGGCAAACCAAGTGATGGCGCCAATCGATTATGAAATGGCGAGCCTTGTACACAACCATTTGAAAGAAAAAGGCGTCCGCCTTGTGTTGGAAAACGGGCTTCAAGCTTTTGCAAATGAAGGAAAAAAAGTGATTTTATCAGACGGGACAGAAATTGAAACGGATATGACGATTTTGGCGATCGGCGTCCGTCCGGAAAACCAATTGGCAAAGGATACGGGCCTTGCTTTGGGCGGGCGCGGCGGCATTGTTGTTAACGAATACTTGCAAACTTCAAATGAAGATATTTACGCAGTCGGTGATGCGGTAGAAGTTGTGGATTACATCAACGGAAACAAGACAATGATCCCGCTTGCGGGACCGGCAAACCGGCAAGGGCGCATTGCCGCCAATAACATCATGGGCAAAAAGGAAAAATACGAGGGGACGCTCGGCACTTCGATTGCAAAAGTATTTGACCTCTCTGTTGCGGTAACCGGCAATAACGAAAAAACGCTGAAACGGCTTGGCGTGTCATACGAAGTCGTCCATATTCATCCGAGTTCGCATGCCGGCTATTATCCGGGCGCCACGCCGATTTCCTTGAAACTGATTTTTGACAAAGATACTGGAAAAATTTTCGGAGCACAGGCGGTCGGTACGGACGGCGCTGATAAACGGATCGATGTCATTGCGACGGCCATTAAAGGCGGCTTAACTGTTGAAGATTTGACGAACCTGGAACTTTCCTATGCTCCGCCATATTCTTCTGCGAAAGACCCGGTCAACATGGCTGGCTATGTCGCTACCAATCTCATGAACGGGGAACTCGAACATGTCCAGTGGCATGAAATTGACAAGATCATTGAAGATGACGGGATTTTGATAGACGTCCGGGAACCGATAGAACGCGAATTCGGCCATATCAAAGGATCGATCAATATTCCGCTGAACGAATTAAGGGACAGGCTCGATGAAATTCCGAAAGACAAAACCGTTTATGTCAGCTGCCAGGTTGGTTTGCGCGGCTATTTGGCTACGAGGATTCTGAAAAACAACGGTTTTGACGTGAAAAACGTGGACGGTGGATGGAAAACATACTCCGGCGTGTTTGGAAGCAACATTGAAAATGACAGCAAAACGACTGTGAATGACAGAGGCGAAACGGAAGTTACAGGTGAAGTACAGGCGGATAAAGTACTGGATGTGAGCGGTCTGGTTTGCCCGATGCCGGTGATCCGCTTGAAAAAAGGCATCGAAACAATTAAAAGCGGCGAAGTGCTTGAACTGCATGCAACAGACAGAGGCGCGCTCAATGATCTTCCGGCATGGTCAAGAAATGCAGGCCATCAAATTTTGAAAACCGAACAAGACGGACCAACGATTAAATTCTGGATTCAGAAAAAATAATAGCGGAGGCGCAATATGACGATCTTAAATATTGTCATCCTGGTATTGATCGTGCTGCTTGTGATTCCCCGCCTGATCCCGGCAAAAGGGGTCAGGCAGATCACCACAGCAACGTTAAAGAATGAATTAAAAGATAAAGGGAAGCAATTTATTGATGTGCGAACGCCTGCAGAGTTCAAAGGGAACCACATCAAAGAATTTAAAAACATCCCTTTGCACCAGCTGGCCGAAAAATCCGCACAGCTTTCGAAAGACAAAGAAGTGGTGGTCATCTGCCGAAGCGGGATGAGAAGCAGCAAAGCATGCAAAATTTTAAAGAAACAGGGATTTAAGCAGATCACAAATGTAAAAGGCGGCATGTCAGCGTGGAGATAGCTTGGGATGCCAGATACCCCTCCCTGTATAATTCGGGCAGTCCACTGATAAATAGGTAAGAAGTGCTGATATGTATTGAATTTCCGCTGATATTTTCCAAAAACCGCTGATAAAAGCATGAGAACCGCTGATTTTTTATGAAACAGCATTGGAGATACCCCTTGTAAAACAAAAAGGAGAGAAGACAGATGAACAATGTAACAGTTTATACTACGACGCATTGCCCGTTTTGCGCGATGCTAAAAAACTTTTTAAACGGACAGAACATTCCTTACAGAGAAGTAAATGTGGAAAGGGACCCTGCGATGATGCGGAAACTTGTCGCAACAACCGGGCAGATTGGCGTTCCACAAACCGAAATCAACGGCAAATGGGTGATCGGTTTTGACCCGGAAGGCATTATGCAGGCATTACAAAATTGAGGAGAGATGAAACATGGGAAAAGTAGCGATCATTGCAAGCAACGGCGGATTGTTTGATGCCTATAAAGTATTTAACATTGCAACAGCAGGGGCAGCGTCCGACATGGAGGTGGCCATCTTTTTCACATTTGAAGGATTGAACCTCATCCATAAAGAAGTGCATAAAAATTTGCCGATGCCGGAAGGAAAAGAAAACTATGCGGAAGGTTTTGCGAAAAGCAACACCCCTTCTATTCCTGAACTCGTTGAAATAGCAAAAGACCTGGGTGTAAAATTCATCGCCTGCCAGATGACAATGGATGTCATGGGCCTGAAGAAAGAAGATTTTATCGACGGCACTGAAGTCGGCGGCGCTGTCACTTTTCTCGAATACGCAAAAGATGCGGATGTAACGCTGGCGTTTTGAAAAAGAGCGGAGACTCTCCCTCGAGTCCCCGCTCTTTTTTATTGAATTTCAATCCTTTTTCCGGATGAACCTTCTTTCGTTTTCTTCGGGATGTTGATTTTCAGGACGCCGTTATCAAGGGTGGCGCTGATTTCGTCTTCTTTAATATTGTCGACATAGAACTGCCGGACGAATTCGCCGTAGCGGCGTTCCTGCCGAATGACTTTATTTTTTTCGTCTTTGCTTTCTTCCATTTGGTCGCGTTTTGCGCGGATCGTTAAATAGTTATTGTTCACATCAATCGTAATGTCTTCTTTGGAAAAGCCAGGCAATTCCGCTTCAACGAGATAAGCATCTTCTTTTTCAGTAATATCTGTCCGGAACGAGTTGGCATTACCGTTGAACGGTGTTAAAGCATTTGTGTCAAACATATCATTGAAGGTCTTAAGCATACGTTCGAAAACATCTTCATTCCTTCTGAATGGCATTAAATCAAACATCTCAAAATCCCTCCTTCTACTTACACTATCATTATACCCTGCTGAAATCGGTTTAAAACAAAGATACTATTCAAAATAAATTTGTTCACAAAAGCGTCAAAACTTATTAATAGAACTCCTGCACAAAAAAACGTTAAGATGATACCGAACATAAAAATAACAAAAAGCAGGGGTAATATGAAAAAGAGAGTATGGATAACAGCCATTATCCTATTGGCTATCGTGATCATCGGGGGTGCCGTTTTTTACAGTTGGCACGTGAAAAAGAGCGCGGAGCAAAAAGACGCGCAGCATCCTGCACTGCCGATTCCGGCGGTGCTTAAAGACACCAATCCGGATCCGGATGTGGCGGATTTCACTTTAACCGCACAGCATGGCAAAAAAGAATTTATAGCTGGAAAAACGTCAACGACATACGGGTATAACGGCAATTATTTAGGTCCTGTGATCAGGGTGAGAAAAGGCGAAAAGGTCAATATGACAGTAAAAAACGACTTAAAAGAAGTGACAACGGTACACTGGCATGGCCTTCTGGTACCGGGTTCCGCAGACGGAGGCCCACATAATACGATTTTGCCGGGCAAAACGTGGAAAGTCAGCTTTACCGTAAGCCAGCAGGCAGCCACGCTTTGGTACCATCCGCACCCGATGGGAAAGACGGGTGAACAGGTTTATAAAGGCCTGGCCGGGCTGATTTATGTCGATGATCAAAATTCGGAGAAACTAGATATCCCGAAAGACTACGGAAAAAACGATTTTCCGCTCGTGCTGCAGGACCGCCGTTTTACGAAAAACGGGCAATTGTCCTATAAATTGGACATGAACGACCAAGTATTCGGCTTTCAGGGCACGACCGAACTCGTCAACGGCGTAATCCAGCCGCAATTGACAGTCAAACGCGGTCTTGTCCGCCTCCGGATTTTAAACGGCTCAAACGGCAGGACGTATAATCTGCACCTAAGCGGCAACCAAACATTTACGCAAATTGCATCTGACGGCGGGTTCCTTGCATCGCCGGTGAAAATGAAAAAACTGACACTTTCAGCCGGAGAGCGCGCGGAAATCCTTGTTGATTTTTCCAAGCTAAGAGACGGCGGTATGCTCCAGTTGAAAAACGGAAAAGAAACGCTGATGTATTTTAAAGTTAAAGGCAAATACACAAAATCTTACAGCGTCCCAAGGAAACTTGCAACCATTAAGAAAATCCCGGATTCAAAAGCGGTCAAAACCCGCAAATTTGTGATGAGCGGCATGGGCCCGAATGTCAGCATCAACGGCAAGCAAATGGATATGAACCACATTGATGAAACAGTGAAACTGCATTCCATCGAAATTTGGGAAATCAAAAACGCTTCAACTTCCATGGGGACGAAAAAAATGGTGCACCCGTTCCATGTCCACGGTGTCCAGTTCCAGATTTTGAGCATAAACGGCAAAACGCCGCCTGCAAATGAGCAGGGCTGGAAAGATACAGTGCTCGTCAATCCGGGAGATACGGTGAAAGTGATAATGCGGTTCCCGTTTAAAGGCATTTATATGTATCACTGCCATATCCTCGAACATGAAGACCTTGGCATGATGGGGCAGTTTGAAGTGAAATAAGCCAGAAAGGGAGTTCTCGCAAAAGTCCTTTTTAAACAAGAAAACCCGTTGAGAAATTACTTTTTCTCAAAGGGTTTTCTTGTTTAGAGCAAAATTTTCCCGAGGAAACGGTTCAGAGAAGCTTTGTCAGGATCATTAGAGCAAAAATCTCTGGAGAAACGGCTTTGAGAAGCTGTGTCACGACCGTTAGAGCAAAATTCCTACTTAAATGGGGCTTTTGGGACAGCTCCGTTACGCTTTCAGTGAAAAATCTTCTACTCCGCCAAATGTACCGCCAAATAAAACAGTGCAATGCCTTCCGCTGTTTTCGGATCAATGCCCGTGACTTCGGTGATTTGCTTCAGCCTGTAATGGAGCGTATTAATATGCACATGGAGCTGTGCGGCTGTTTCTTTCAGCGACAGGTTGTTTGCAAGATAGGCTTGCAATGTTTCTGCGAGGCCCGCATGTTCCTGCAGTTTCGCGATTGTTTTTTGCAAATACTCCTGGCGCGCCTCTTCCGACACTTCTTCTATCAGCAGATCAAGGAGCAGGTCTTCATAAAACACAATACCGCCTTTTTTTCCGGCAACTTTCAAAGCTTTCTGTGCTTCTTTGAACGACTGGCGGATCACATATGTATCGGCTGTTTTTCCGACCCCGACTGCGCAATTTGGCGCAAATCGCCGCTTAAAATCTTCCAATTGCCCATAAAACCGTTCTTTTGAAAACGGCGCTTCCACGCTTTTCAGCAGCAAAAACAACCCCGGACCCCAGTGCACAATCATGTCGCGGTCCGTTTCAATATAGGATTGCAGCCGTTCAAATATTTCTGTTTCCCCCGATGGCGGCACCGCCATTTTTAAAAAACAGCAGATGTGAGGCACCTGCATCGGAATCCCAAGCATCAGTCCCCGTTCAACGAAATGCTGGTCATACGCCTTTACTGTCGCCCATTCGTAGAAATATGCCTCGAGCCCCCTCGTTTTGGACTGTGCTTGTTCAGCATGGACGGTTTCCTGAATAATAAGCTCCGTCAGCCGGCGGATCAGCTCCGCATAATGTTCGACTTCTTTCGGATTGCCGGTGACGCCGATAACGCCAATCGTCCTCCCTTCGAACCGGATCGGCATATTGATCCCCATCCGCACCCCTTCCATTTGCGCCGCCATTTCTTCATCAATATACAATTTTTTGTTCGTTTGAAAAACTTTCTGTGCCCCCATATGGAAGTTTCCAATCCGGTCTTTTTGCGTCGAGGCCATGATCACCCCGTTTTCGTCCACAACAATAATATCCTCATCCATCACCGACTGCACTTCATTCACGATTTTTCCGGCAATTTTTGGAAACAACAGCATGTTGACCACCTTTGTATATAAATTTAAAAATCAACCAATAGTAACCGCTAAACTTTGTATTTTTATCTATATCATTCTTGCACTTTTAGCTTTATCATAAAATGAAGCACAAAACAATATTTTTCTCGTTAAAATATTGAAAATTTGCAGAACGGGGGGAAGGTTTGATGATTCAAGCCGATATAAAAGAAAAACTGCAGCAAATTGTTGGCCCGGAAAATTACGATGATTCGAAGGCGGGCAGGCTTGTGTATTCGTATGATGCAAGCCCGCAGTTTCAGTCAATGCCGGATGCGGTCGTGGCGCCGCGCAATAAAGAAGAAGTGCAGAAAATCGTAAAAATTTGCAACAAACACCGGATTCCTATTGTGCCGCGCGGGTCGGGCTCCAACCTTTGTGCCGGCACATGCCCGATAGAAGGCGGCATCGTGCTGTTGTTTAAGCATATGAACAAGATTTTGGAAATTGATGAAGAAAATCTGACGGTGACGGTGCAGCCCGGCGTCATTACGCTTGATATGATCAAAGCGGTTGAAGAAAAGGGGCTGTTTTACCCGCCGGACCCAAGTTCCATGAAAATCTCGACGATCGGCGGCAATATAAATGAAAATTCGGGTGGCTTGCGCGGCTTGAAATACGGTGTGACGCGCGATTATGTGCTGGCGCTTGAAGCCGTGCTCGCAAACGGTGAGATCATCCGCACCGGGGGCAAGCTGGCAAAAGATGTGGCCGGTTATGATTTGACGCGGCTTTTGGTCGGCTCGGAAGGTACTTTGGCCATTCTTACGGAAGCGACCTTGAAACTTGTGCCGATGCCGGAAACGAAAAAGACGATGCTTGCACTCTATCAGGATATCGAAGCGTGCGCGCAAACGGTATCCAATATTATCGCCAGCCGGATCATCCCGGCGACACTGGAATTTCTGGACCAGCCGACGCTGCAGGCGGTGGAAGCTTTTGCGCACATCGGGCTGCCTACGAATGTAAAAGCTGTGCTTTTAATTGAGCAGGATGGGCCGGAAGAAGTTGTTGAACGCGATATTGAAAAAATGGCGGAAATCTGCCGCGCAGAAAAGGCGGTGGATGTCCAGGTGGCAAAGTCCCCTGAGCATGCGGAAGCGCTGATGACGGCAAGAAGGACCGCTTTATCCGCGCTCGCCCGGCTGAAACCGACAACGATTTTGGAAGATGCGACCGTGCCGCGCTCGGAAATTGCAAAAATGGTTGTCGCGATTAATGGGATTGCCGAAAAATACGGGCTCAATATCGGGACATTCGGCCATGCTGGGGACGGGAACCTGCACCCAACCTGCCTCGCCGATATCCGGGATAAAGATGAAATGGAGCGGGTAGAAAAAGCGTTTGCGGAAATTTTCCAAAAAGCGATTGAACTCGGCGGGACCATTACCGGTGAGCATGGCGTCGGCGTAGCAAAAGCGCCGTATTTGGAATGGAAGCTCGGGCATACAGGCATTGAAGTAATGAAGGCGATTAAAAATGCGCTTGATCCGAACCATATTTTAAATCCAGGCAAAGTCTTTGCAAAAGAAACAAATCGTGTGGTGATGATGAAATGATTACAGCAGAACAACAAAAGGAAATTCAGAAAAAATTTAAAGAACGGATGGATCAGGATCAGCTGCTCAACTGCATGCGATGCGGCTTCTGCCTGCCGTCATGCCCGACGTATATTGAATCCGGATTCAAGGAATCCCATTCGCCGCGGGGGCGTATTGCATTAATGAAGGCGATGGTGGACGGAATAATTGAACCGGATGAAGATGTCGAACGCACATTGAATTTATGCCTCGGATGCCGGGCGTGCGAATCTGTGTGCCCGTCCGGCGTCAATTATGGGCATTTGCTGGAAGAAGCGCGCGACATTATCCAACAGAGCAAGAAAAAGAAGCAGTCCCTGCCGGTGAAAGTGCTCCGCAAAGCGGTTTTTGAAGAGCTGTTCCTGCATCAGAACCGGATGCGATTTTTAACGGGGCTGATCGGGTTTTACCAGCGGAGCGGCCTGCAAAAAGTGGCGCATGCAACCGGCGCCTTGAAGCTTTTGCCGAAAAACCTTGCTTCCATGGAAAAAGTGCTGCCGAAAATCCCGACGATGAAAGAAATGAAACATCGCCCGTCGCACTTGATGCCAAAAAAAGACGTGAAAAAACGCGTCGCCTTTTTTACTGGCTGCCTGATGGATACGATGTTTATGAAAACGAATGATGCGACGATGAAACTGCTCAAGATGGCAGGCTGTGAGATTGTCATCCCGCAAAACCAGGAATGCTGCGGCGCGCTGCACGGGCACGGCGGTGAGAAAGAAATGGCAAAAGACCTGGCAAAGCGCAATATCCGGGCTTTTGAAGATCTGAATGTTGACTATATTATTACGAACGCCGGGGGATGCGGCGCGTATTTAATTGACTACGGCAACCTTTTAAAAGATGACCCGGAATGGGCGGAACGGGCAGCCGAATTTTCAAGTAAAGTGAAAGATATTTCGGCTGTTCTTGTGGAATTGGGCTTCCATAAACGGAAACTCAGCTTGCCTGAGCAGGTAGTGACGTACCAGGATTCATGCCATTTGCGCAATGTGATGAAAACTTTTTCGGAACCGCGGCTTTTGCTGAAGTCGATCGAAAATGTTGAGTACCGGGAAATGAAAGAAGCGGACCACTGCTGCGGATCAGCCGGGATTTACAATATTGTAGAATCTGAGATGTCAATGCAGATTTTAGACCATAAAATGGAAAATGCAAAAGCAACACACGCCGAAACGATTGTCACCGCCAACCCGGGCTGCCTTCTGCAGATGAAGCTCGGCATTGAACGGTTGGGCTTGTCCGGAAAAGTGCGTGCAGTGCATATTGCGGATCTGCTGCTTGAAGCGGTGGAGGCTGAAGCTGAAGCGGCGGCAGTTATTAAATAATCGCGATTGATTAAGGAAGCCGGATCGACTGACATTCGAACCGGCTTTAATGGTATTCAACCCTCTTATGCGTACTCAGCGGGCGGATGTTTTGTTAGAATGAGAGTATGTGAATTTTGATACGGAGGGTTTAAAATGTTCGCAACTTTTCTTCACGGTTTTATCCTTGCTTTCGGGCTGATTTTGCCGCTCGGCCCGCAAAATGTATTTGTGTTTAACCAGGGGGCGCTGCAGCCTAATTTCACAAAAAGCCTGCCGGTTGTCCTGACTGCCTCGCTTTGTGATACAGTGCTGATCTCGCTTGCTATTCTCGGCGTATCTGTCGTGATTCTTGAATTTTCCTGGCTGCAAATCGTGTTATACGGCATCGGCTTTTTCTTTCTGCTTTATATGGGGTGGTCGATTTGGCGGGCATCCCCGGCCAAAGAAAGCGGGCACGAACATACGCTGCCCGCAAAAAAGCAGATCGCCTTTGCTCTCTCGGTTTCACTGTTAAACCCGCATGCAATACTCGATACGATCGGTGTGATCGGCACGAGCGCGATTGCTTACACGGGCAATGCAAGGTGGGCTTTTGCCATTGCCTGCATCGCCGTTTCATGGATCTGGTTTTTCAGCCTCGCCGTTGCCGGAAGGGTCATGGGAAGTCTCGATACAACAGGAAAATGTCTCGTGCGCATCAACAAAATTTCAGCACTCGTGATATGGGGTGTGGCCGTTTTGATTGCGAAAGAATTTTTAAAAGCATTCCACTTGATCTGAAGACCTATTAAATCATGTTTCGACGGTGTTGTGTGCCAGGAATCCAGCCAAGCTGGGGTCTTTTTTTTTAAAACGGATTTTAAGATTATCTTAAGCTTTTCCCATTACACTCATTTAAAATGGAAAAGCCCGGATAGAAAGGATGGTTCGATGAATCAGATGTGATGTATTCTGTCGTTGTCCCGGTTTTCAATGAAGCAGAAGTCATTCAATTGACGAACCGGCGCTTGAAAAAAGTGATGGACTGGGCCGGCAAACGATGAACTTTTTTTGTCAATGACGGCAGCAGGGATGAAACAAAAGACAGGCTACATGATTGTCCGCGGCACATACGGGATACGCGAAATGAAACGCGAAACCACAAGCATCGGGCTCTTCAGCCAATAAAAAATACAGCAAAACAGGAGAATGAAGATGATAAGCAAATGGAAAAACCGGATCGATTGCTGGCTGGCAGCAATACTCGCCTTCTCAGCCGTCTTAAATTTTTACAATCTGCAAAATGCAGGTTCAAATGAATATTATACGGTTGCGGTCAAAAGCATGATGAAAAGTTTCCACGCTTTCTTTTATGCCTCATTCGACCCGGCCGGTTTTATTACGGTCGATAAGCCGCCGGTTGCATTATGGATACAAGTTTTAAGCGCAAAAATTTTCGGCTTGAGCGACTGGAGCGTGTTGTTTCCGGAAGCTTTGGCAGGCGTCCTCTCGGTATGGCTGATGTATGTGATTGTCAAGCCAAAGTTTGGGCGGACTGCAGCGCTCGTTTCCAGCCTTGTGCTCGCCTGTTCACCGATTTTTGTCGCGGTCGTGCGTACAAACAATGTCGACAGCATTTTGATTTTGACGCTTCTCATCGCAGCATGGGCACTGATGAAAGCCGCAGATCAGGCGGAGTTCCGTTACTTGTTGCTGAGCATGGCGCTGGTCGGGGTCGGTTTTAATATCAAGATGCTGCAGGCCTATATGGTTCTTCCTGCGGTTTATCTGTTTTACTTGGTCGCAGCAAAAGTGAATTGGAAGAAAAAAATCCTTCATCTGGCTTCAGCGACAGTCATTTTGGCCGTCGTGTCGCTGTCATGGGCGGTAGTTGTCGATTCAATTCCGGCAAGCAAAAGGCCGTATATCGGCAGCAGCCAAACGAACTCTGTGCTGGAACTTGCTTTCGGGTATAACGGGATCCAGCGGCTGACCGGAAACCAAAGCGGAGGAAATAAAGCGAATGCGGATAAAGCTTTAACATCCGCGCAAAACAGCAGCCAGTCTTCCTCAAGTACCGCGCAAAACGGAAATTCTGGCACAAATGCGCAAAGAAACATGCCACAAATGCGGAACGGGCAGACGGGCGGCATGTTTGGGACAGGCACGCCGAGCATTTTCCGCCTTTTTCAATCGGAGTTATCCGGCCAAATCAGCTGGCTCATGCCGTTTGTGCTGATGACTATGGTTGCGCTCGTTGTCAGCTGGCGGAAAACAAGGAAATTTACCATGCAGCATAAATTCGCTCTGTTCTGGCTCGCCTGGCTCCTGCCGATGATGGCGTTTTTCTCTGTGGCTCAATTTTTCCATCAGTATTATTTAAGCATGATGGGGCCTGCCATTGCAGCATTGGTCGGGATCGGCTGGACACTGCTTTGGGATTTTTACCAAAACGAAAAGGATTGGAAAAACTGGCTTCTGCCGGCGGGCGTGCTTGCAACGTTCCTTTTTGAGGCGCTCATCCTTTACCAAAATAAAGATTCCATTGATTCAATTTGGATTTTCTGTACAATTATGGCCGGGTTCGTGCTCGCCGTACTGCTGGCGATGAAGCACCAGCCGAAAACCGCCCGTATTTTTGGGATGCTCAGCCTTGTCGGAATGCTTGCCATGCCGTTTTACTGGACGGTGCTGACGATTGGCAAAACGAATAACGCATCCACGCCGATAGCCGGGCCGGGCTCCGCTTCATTTGGAAAGGGAATGGCGATGGCTCGGGATGGCAATGTGCAGGAGCCCGGCGGCATGGCAGGAGGAAGTTTTAACGGTGATATGAGTAACCGCGGCCATATGCAGCCGCCGAATTTCGGTTCTTCGCTGAATCAGGATGCGGGGACGCCGCCAACAGGGAATGCATCCCAAGCAAAACAAGGCAATTTTGGCGAAAGACAGGTCAACACCAAACTGCTTTCTTATTTGAAAATGCATTACAATGGTGAAACGTACTTTCTTGCAACGGAAAGCGCACAAACCGCCGAAGCATACATGTTGAAGACTGATTATGCTGTGATGGCAATGGGCGGCTTTTCCGGCAGCGACCCGGCATTGACGCCTGAGAAGCTCGAAAAAATGGTGAAGTCGGGCAAAGTGAAATATTTCTTAATCTCAGGTAACGATTTCCGCATGGGCGGCAGCCAAAGCAGCGTGACGAATTGGATCAAAACCCATTGCAAAAAAGTACCTGAGAGCGAATGGAAAGATAGTTCAAACAGCCAAACGAATTTTGGCGGTCACTTTGGTGGCATCGAAACGTTGTATGTATATGAGGGATAAATTTTACCGAAACCGGCTCCGGGGATGGGCCGGTTTTTTGATCGGGGAATTTGTCATTTACCTGCCTGAAAAACTGCAAACAATTGGATTTTTTGTTGAAACTTTCGCTAAAATTGTTATGATAAAAGAAACTTGAATGAACAGGAAACGGACAATATACTCATAAACGGGCGCCCAAGCTTGCATCTTATGAGGAGAACGGTAAAATGAATGGAGTGTCACGGATTGTTACTGGAAAATTTTTTACCAAACCGTCAAGTGAAATCGGTGCTAATGATCAAGCCGGAAGAATTAAAAAAGCACGGCATTAAAGCCATTATTACCGATTTGGACAACACATTGGTCGAGTGGGACAGGCCAAGCGCCCCTCCGAAACTCATCCAATGGTTCCAGAATATGAAAAAACATGATATCAAAGTAACGATTGTATCCAATAATAATGAAACAAGGGTAAAAACGTTTGCGGACCCGCTTGGCATCCCGTTTTTATACAAAGCGAGAAAGCCGCGTGGCAGAGCTTTCCGACAGGCGCTTGACATCATGGGTGTGAAAAAAGAGGAAACCGTTGTGATCGGCGACCAGTTGCTGACGGATGTGCTCGGCGGGAACAGAAACGGTTTTTATACCATTCTTGTCGTTCCGGTTGCGCAATCGGATGGATTTTTGACAAAATTCAACCGGATGATTGAACGGCAAATTATGGGCTGGTTCAGGAAAAAAGGTTATTTAACTTGGGAGGATTGAATTTGGAAAAACAGGCAGTGCATTGCATCGGTTGTGGGGTGGAAATCCAGACGGAAGATCCGGATGTTTTAGGGTACGCCCCGAAGTCTGCGCTGGAAAAAGAACAGGTCATTTGCCAGCGCTGTTTCAGGCTGAAACATTACAATGAAGTGCAGGATGTCCCTTTAACGGACGATGATTTTCTAAAAATCTTAAACCGGCTCGGGCAGGTGGACGCGCTGATTGTTAAAATTGTCGATATTTTTGATTTCAACGGAAGCTGGCTGCCGGGGCTCCACCGGTTCGTCGGGAAAAACCCGGTACTTTTAATCGGCAATAAAGAAGACCTTTTGCCGAAATCGGTGAAAAGGGCGAAAATGGTCAACTGGATGAAGCAGCAGGCGAAAGAACTCGGGTTGCAACCGGTTGATGTGCTGCTTGTGAGCGCGGCAAAAGGGCATTCAATTGATGAGGCGATGGCGGCGATCGACCATTACCGGAACGGGAAGGATGTGTATGTTGTCGGCTGCACGAATGCCGGCAAATCCACCTTTATCAACCGTGTGATCAAGCAGGCAACAGGGGAAAAAGATGTGATTACCACTTCTTATTTTCCGGGGACGACGCTCGATATGATCGGGATCC
Source organism: Weizmannia acidilactici (assembly GCF_008974185.1). GTDB lineage: Bacteria > Bacillota > Bacilli > Bacillales > Bacillaceae_C > Weizmannia > Weizmannia acidilactici. The sequence goes on along the minus strand of NZ_BKZP01000012.1, from coordinate 63,271 downwards.
CGCTTGATGACGGGACTTCTCTGTTTGATACGCCGGGCATTATCAATCACCACCAAATGGCCCATTTTGTCGGCAAAAATGAATTGAAGGTGATAACGCCGAAAAAAGAAATCAAGCCGATGGTATACCAGTTAAACGAAAAACAAACGCTGTTTTTCGGCGGGCTCTCCCGTCTCGATTATATAAAAGGCGGCAGGCGCCCGTTTGTCTGCTATGTTTCGAATGCCTTGAAAATCCACCGCACCAAACTTGAAAATGCGGATGCATTGTATGCACGGCAGCTCGGTGATTTGCTGCAGCCGCCGGGAAAAGGGCGGCTGGCCGAATTCCCGGAGCTGGTGCGGTATGAGTTTTCCATTAAAGAGCGGAAAACGGATATAGTTTTTTCCGGGCTCGGCTGGGTGACGGTCAATGAACCGGGTGCGGTAGTGGCTGCGTATGTGCCAAAAGGCGTGCGTGTCATGCTCCGCCGCTCATTGATTTAAAAATGGGAAAGGCAGGAATGTTGGTCTTGCCTTTCTTCCGTTACAATAGGGAGTGAGAATTTTGGCAGAACTGTATGGGGTGATAGGCGACCCGATTGCCCATTCTTTGTCGCCTGCCATGCACAATGATGCATTCCAGGCACTCGGATTGGATGCGTATTACCATGCCTTCCATGTTACGCCGGACAATCTGGAAGCGGCTGTAAAAGGCATGAAAGCGATCGGGGTGGCCGGTTTTAATGTGACCATTCCGCATAAAGCGGCAATTATGCAGTATCTCGATGACATTGACCCGATCGCAAAAACGATCGGCGCCGTCAATACGGTCGTGCGGCGTAGCGGCAGATGGATCGGGTATAATACGGATGGTCCGGGTTTTCTTCAGGCGTTAAAGGAAGAAATCGGCCGGCCTTTAGCGGGCGATAAAGTGTTGGTCATCGGTGCAGGCGGGGCGGCAAAAGCGATTTATTATTCACTGTGCCGTGAAGGGGCGCAGCAAGTTGATCTATCGAACCGCACAAAAGAAAAAGCTGAAGCCATCCGAAATGCCAATCCTTACCCGTGCCCGTCGCAGGTGCTTACGCTGGATGAAGCAGAAAAAAATCTCGGAAGCTATACACTCATCGTGCAGACCACTTCCATCGGCATGTACCCGAAAACGGATGCGCAGGCAGTTTCCTTGGCAAACTTACAACCAGGTGCATTTGTTTCCGATATCATTTATAATCCTTTTGAAACGAAATTTTTAAAAGAAGCCAAAAAACGCGGCGCCCGGACGCAAAATGGCCTCGGCATGTTTATTTACCAGGGGGCGGTCGCTTTTGAAAAATGGACAGGCATTAAACCGGATACGGAAAGAATGAAAAGCATCGTGTTGAAACATTTAGGAGGAAATGTATGTTAACAGGCAAACAAAAACGGTTTTTGCGTTCTAAAGCGCACCATTTGAACCCGATTTTCCAAGTCGGAAAAGGCGGGGTGAATGAAAATATGGTGAAGCAGGTCAGCGATGCCCTTGAGGCGCGGGAACTGATCAAAATCAGTGTCCTGCAAAACTGCGAGGACGATAAAGATACGGTTGCCGCCGAACTTACGGAAGGGTCGCAGGCGGAGCTCGTGCAAATCATCGGCAATACGATCGTCCTCTATAAAGAATCAAAGGATCATAAAGAAATCGTTCTGCCTTAAGGTGGTCAGGTATGAAAAAAAGAGTGGGAATTTTAGGCGGAACATTTGACCCTCCACATATCGGCCATCTCATTATTGCAAACGAAGTGCTGCAGGAATTGGAATTGGATGAAGTGCGGTTTATGCCGAACCAGGAACCGCCGCATAAAGAAAAAACCGCCGGCGTGACGGACCTGGATCGGCTGAATATGCTGGAGCTTGCCACAAGCGGCCAGCCTGCTTTTAAAATAGAGACGATTGAAATGGAAAGGCCCGGACGCTCGTATACGTATGATACGATAGTACTGCTCAAGGAACGCGAACCGGACACCCAATTTTATTTTATCATCGGTGCGGATATGATCGAATATTTGCCGAAATGGCGGAACATTGACGCGCTTGTCCGGCTCGTCCGATTTGTCGGCGTCAACCGGCCGGAGCATTCGCATCAAACCGCTTATCCGGTACAGTTTGTTGAAATTCCCGAAATCCATATTTCCTCATCGCTTATCCGCGCGCATTTGCAAAAAAAACGGTCGGTCAAGTATTTAATTCCGGATGCGGTGTGGGAATATATAAAGGAGCATCATTTATATGGAACGTGAGAAAGCATTGGAACTTGTCAAAGCACAGCTGACGGAACGCCGCTACGCCCATACGCTCGGTGTAGTGGAAACTGCCGTCCGTCTGGCAAAAAAATACCATGCAGATGAGAAAAAAGCAGAACTGGCGGCGATTTTCCATGATTACGCAAAGTTCCGCCCGGTGGATGAAATGAAGAGAATCATAATAGACCAAAAGATGGATGGACGGCTGCTTGCTTTCCACCATGAACTTTGGCATGCCCCGGTCGGCGCGTATTTGGTGGAAAAAGAAGCCGGGATTACTGATCGGGAAGTACTCGATGCGATAAAATATCATACAACCGGACGGGCAGGCATGACGAAGCTTGAGAAAATTGTGTATTTGGCCGATTATATTGAACCAGGGCGCAATTTCCTGGGGGTGGATGAAGCCAGGCGGCTTGCTGATGAAGATTTGGATAAAGCGGTGTTGTTTGCGGCGGGGCATACGATTGAATTTTTGATCAGCAAACACCAGACCATTTTTCCGGAAACTTTTGCGTTATACAATGATTTAGCGATGAAGAAAGAAGGGAAATGAATTTGGACAATCAGGCATTATTAAAAACAGTCGTGAAAGCTTGCGACGATAAACGCGCGGAAGATATTGTCGTGCTGGACATGCGGGGGATATCATTAATTGCCGATTATTTTCTCATTTGCAACGGCAATTCCGATAAACAAATCCAGGCCATTGCCCGTGAAGTAAAAGAAAAAGTCGAAGAAGCAGGGCACATGGTTAAACGGATTGAAGGATTTGAAGAAGGAAAATGGGTGCTGATTGACCTCGGGGATATTGTGGCCCATATTTTTAACCGTGATGAACGGAATTATTACAATTTGGAAAGGCTTTGGGGAGACGCGCCATCCGTCAGCATTGAGAGCGTGCTGTCATGAGCTATGAAGATTTCGCCTATGTGTATGACGTGTTAATGGAAGATGCACCTTACGCGGATTGGCTGCGGTGGATTAAAGCACAGCAACAGCAGTATGGCATTACAGGCAGGCGCATCCTTGACCTTGCCTGCGGGACAGGCGAATTGTCGGTGCACCTCGCCAGGGAAGGCTACGATGTAACCGGTGTGGACTTGTCGGAGAACATGCTCGCTGTTGCCAGCGAAAAAGCGCTTGTAGAAAGCTTGTACATTGTTTTTCTCCAACAAAACATGTGCATGCTTGAAGGCCTTCATGATTTTGATATCGTGGCGGTTTTCTGTGATTCGCTGAATTATTTGGAAACGGAAAGCGAAGTCAAAGAGACGTTCCGGCATGTGTATGGGGCACTCAGGCCTGGCGGAATGTTCCTGTTTGACGTGCATTCCATTTATAAAATCGACCGGTTGTTCCAAAACCATACGTTTGCCGATAACGGAGATGACGTCTCCTATATTTGGAACAGTTTTCCCGGCGCCTACCCGCATTCGGTTGAACATGAGTTAAGTTTTTTTGTTTTTGATGAAAAAACTGGCCTGTATGAACGGTTTGACGAATTGCATAAGCAGCGCACGTTCCCGGTTGAAACATATGGGAAATGGCTTAGAGAAGCCGGCTTTGAAGTAAAATCGCCTACTGCCGATTTTAAAGCGGAAGCGCCGGGGCCTGAGAGCGAAAGGATCTTTTTTACGTGCATCAAACGGTAGAAAAAGGCATTCTGTTTTGCGGCAGAATGCCTTTTTTGCAAAAAAATTTAAAAAGATGTGCAGGAATATGAAAGAAAATGTCGAATCATTATTATATGCCGAATTGCCTGGCAACTGCTTCCATGTCCTCTTTAAATTTTTCGTGCGTCGCTTCAAAGAGCTTCTCGAACATGCCATCAGTTTCTTTTTCGAGCACTTTGATGCCTTCCCCGGTAATACCACCTTTTACGGTCACCTTTTCCTGCAATGCAGGCAGTGTGTAAAAATTTTGTTTTAACAGCTCCCCCACCCCAACCAGCATTTCAGCAGTCAGTACCGTAGCGGTGCCCCTGTCGATGTTTGTTTTATTTACGGCTCCTTCCACCATTTTTTGCGCCAAAAAGCTGAAAAACGCGGGGCCGCAGCTGACAAGATCGGAGGCAACCCTCGTAATCTGCTGGCCGATTTCAATCGGCTTCGAAATTTTTGAAAACAATGCGGTTAATTTTTTCCGCCATCCATCTGTGCACTGGCTGCCGAAAGTCAATAATACGGCCCCCGCTAAAGCCCTGTTCGTAATGCTAGGAATCGCTCTTGCGCATGAGCAGGGCACAACGGAAGCGAGCTGTTCAACCGTAACCGGGCTCGTAATGCTTACGAGGCACTGCTCTTTTCGGAAGGCAGCCCCGTACCTGCTCAGAATGCCGTGCATATCAAGCGGTTTTACGCACAGTAAAACCAATTCCCCATTCCGGATGACATCTTTTATATTTCCAACCCGAATGCCAGGATATTTATTTTTCAATAATTCGGCTTTTTCAGGTGTTCTGTTCGTAATCCATAATTGCGAAGGAGTAATGGCACCGACATCAATCAAAGCTTCGATTAAAATGCTGCCCATATTACCCGTCCCGATCACTCCAATGTTCATGATGGCTTTCCCTCCTTCAGCTGCTAATTCTTTTAGCATTCCATAACAATATATGTGGAATGAAGACCGGATATGAAAAAGAGGTGAACCGTTTTGAAAGAGTTTCTTTCCAAGTACCGCTGGCATGCTACGGCAGCGTTAGCGGCAATCAGTATTGCAATATTGTTTTATTTTAGCCAAAATAAAAACATGGACAGCACTGAGCAGAAGTATACCCCGTCTGAAACGGCTGTGCAGCCCGGGGCCGGAACGTCTGCCGGGGATACCGCCGGGGCGCAGTCCGGTGCAGCGGAGGCGCAGGTTCCTGATGAAATTTACGTGGATGTGAAAGGGGCGGTCAAACATCCCGGCATATACAAAGCGGATATGGACGAACGGGTATACGATCTCATACAAAAAGCGGGGGGCTTTGAAAAAAATGCCGACCAGTCCCAGGTGAACCTCGCACAGAGAGTGAAGGATGAAATGGTGATCCAAGTGCCGGAAAAAGGCAAAAAAACTGTTCCGGCCCAGCCGGCGGGAACGGCTTCCGGCACTGCAGCGCAGCCTGCTTCTGATGCCGCTTCCGGAACTCCCGGGGAGGCGGCCGAAAAAATCAATATCAATACAGCCGACGAAGCCCAGCTTGAGACATTGCCCGGCATCGGCCCGTCAAAGGCGCGTGCGATTATTGAATACCGCGAGAAAAACGGGCCTTTCCAAAAACCAGAAGATTTGAAAAATGTCTCAGGGATTGGGGACCAGACGTTTGCCAAAATTGAAAGTTCAATTACACTGCAATAAAAATGAGTGAAAAGGAGTAGAAATCTATGGACCGGATTTCCTGGAACCAGTATTTTTTGGCGCAAAGCCATTTATTATCCTACCGGAGCACATGTTCAAGGCTGGCTGTAGGGGCTACAATTGTCAGGGACAAACGGATTATCGCAGGCGGGTACAATGGCTCCATCGCGGGCGATGAACATTGCATTGACAAAGGGTGTTATGTGATTGACGGGCATTGTGTGCGGACGATCCATGCCGAAATGAACGCGATTCTCCAATGTGCAAAGTTCGGAGTGGCGACAAAAGATGCGGAAATTTATGTGACCCATTATCCGTGCCTGCAATGCACGAAAGCGATTATCCAGGCCGGCATTAAATCCGTCTACTATGCGCAGGATTACCGGGTCCACCCGTATGCTGCGGAACTGTTTGAAAAAGCGGGCGTCCATGTCGAACATGTGGCGTTTCTGCCGGAATCTTTGGATATCCATGCAAAGGAAAAGGCCGAGCTGGTTGAAAGGTTGTTTATGATTGCAAAAGACCATGGCGCGGATGCCGAAGAATTAAAAAATTTGCGGGAAGAGGCTGAAGCTTTGTTTGCGGGCGGATTTTTGGCGGAAACCCGGCATGTTCCAAAACCGTAAGGGCGGACGGCAGGATGAAAGGAAAATGGCTGTTTGCGGCGCTCGCGTCTTTAAGCGGGGCGCTCGCAGGCCTTCATGCGCCGCTTCTTCTTGTTCTGTCCGCCCATTTGGTTTGGATTCGCATCTTTATGCTGAAAAAGAGGCCCGTTATCCTCGCATCTGCCGCCCTTTACGGGCTGGGGTTTTTTAGCGGTTTTTGGCAATCCGCTACCTCCCATACAGTGCTTCAAGCCGGTAGCGCCCAATTGACCGTCCGTTTCAAAGATTATCCGAAAATAGACGGAAACCATATCAAAGGCACGGCGGATGCCGGAAAAGAAAAAATCCTATTCCAATATTATGCAAATCAGGAAACGGATTTGGAAAACTTAAAAAACATAATTTCCCCCGGAACGATTTGCACGGCTGGAGGGGAACTGGAAGCCCCGGAGCCGAACCGCAACCCCTCTATGTTCAATTACCGCGAATATTTAGCCCATCAGCATATCCACTGGATTTTTCAAGCGGACCGTATCCTTTCCTGCGGCAAACCACCCCATCAATGGAGAAGCGTTTTTAAGCAAATTCGCCATACTCTCCTGCTTCAAATCGAAAATACTTTCCCGGAACGTACAGCGCCTTATGCGGAAGCGCTTTTGCTCGGCGAACAGGAAAATTTTGACGACAGTGTTTACCAGCTTTACCAAAGGCTCGGCGTCGTCCACCTGCTGGCGATTTCCGGGTTGCACGTGCAATTGGTAGCGGGCGCATGCTTTTATCTCTTGATCCGGATCGGCATAACAAGGGAACGCGCTGCCATCTGTTTAATGTTGATCCTGCCGGTGTATGCGGTGCTGTGCGGGTTGAATCCGCCTGTTTCACGGTCTGCCGCGATGTCGGTTCTTTTGCTTTTATCCGCCCAAAAAAAGCTCCCGGTCGGCATACTTGATGCTTTATCGATTTGTTTTATTTTATTTTTGCTGAAAGATGTTTTTATCCTTTACAATATCGGTTTCCAGCTGTCATTTGCCGTTTGCCTTGCCCTTTTGCTTTCGGGCGGCATTTTAGAAAACATGCGGGGTGCGTTGAAAAAAGGGCTTGCCATTTCTTTCATTTCCCAATTGGCGGCTGTGCCGGTCCTCTGTTATTCTTTTTATGAGTTCTCCGCCATCGGCTTGCTTTCCAATCTCGTTTACATTCCATTGTACACTTATATATTGCTTCCGCTTGCTGTTTTGGCGTTTGCCTCAGAATGGCTTGCTCCGCCGCTTTTTTCGTTTTTTTCTTCATGTTTCAACTGGATGGTTGCCCTTTCAGAAAAAATGGGGGAAATGATCGATACGAGGTGGTCCACCGTTTTAACCGGAAAGCCGCCGCTTTGGGTGCTGATCCTTATAGCAGCGGCGATTGTGTATGGCTTTGTCTTGATGGAGGGAGGAAAGAAAATCATCCGCTCCGTGCTGCCGCTTGTTTTTATTATTTTTTGCTTGATCTTAAGCGAAAATCATCCGCTTTTTGGCGAAGTTACATTTATTGATGTCGGGCAGGGGGACAGCATTTTAATCCGGCTTCCGCTGGGGAGGGGAACCTATTTGATCGATACAGGGGGAACTGTGCAGTTTGAGAAACCAGCTTGGAAAAAAAGAAAAAATCCGTTTGAAGTTGGTAAAGATATTGTTGTCCCGTTTTTAAAAAGCAAAGGAATTGGTACGATCGACAAATTGATTTTAACGCACAGCGATGAAGACCATATCGGGGGTGCGGCGGCGGTTATCCGGTCATTGCGCGTCAAAGAGATCCATATTTCGCCCCATTCGTGGGAAAAGCCGTTAATGCGGAAAATGCTCGCTCATGCTGCACAAAAAAAGATTCCAGTTTATGAGATGAAAAACGGGAATGGATGGCGGAACAATTTCGGCGTTTTCCAATATGTCTCGCCGTTTGACAGCAAGTATGAAGGCAATAATGGCTCGCTTGTGCTTTACGCCGCAATGGGCGGGAAAACATGGCTTTTTACGGGGGATCTTGAACAGGAGGGGGAGGAAAAGCTGGTTGCGGCATATCCGGCATTGCACATTGATGTGCTGAAAGCCGGTCACCACGGCAGCAAGACCTCTACGGGCGAAACGCTGCTGCGGCAGTATAAGCCCTCGGTTGTGGTCATTTCCGTAGGGAAAGATAACCGCTTCGGGCATCCAAACCAGGAAGTAATTCGGAGACTCAAGAAAGCGCATGTGTTGATTTTCCGCACGGATGAAGACGGAGCGGTACAGTACCGCTTTTTCAAAGAAAGGGGAACCTTTTTAACCGTCCTTCCATAGTATAAAGTAGCTTCAAGAAGAAAGATGGAGCAAAAAAACCCGGCCGAACCGGCTTTTGCCCTGCCGGATTGCGCCCGGGCCCTTTAGTTTTATTTCCCGATGATGTCAACAGCTGTGGCAATGATAAACATAACGGCAAAAAATAAAAAAGAGACGAGAAACCCTGCAGCGGAGTCGACGACATCATTTGTTTTCGACTGGACATCCTGCTCGAATTCGTTCATCTAATCCCCCCCTTTGTTTTTTAGATTATATTATAATTTCTGAATCATTTCTACAAATTTTTGGGTGCCAGGAGTTGTCAATCATAGCCCTGGGCCTTCGGGTGACAATAAAGGTAAAGGGGTCCACCGTTAATGGGAAAGCATCCTGGGACTTTTCCATTAGCGTTTATATAGATAAAGGGGATTTCTTACAAATCCCCTTTTTCATTTGTTTTCCTTGCAACGGAGCGCCAGTTTTTATACCATAGGAAGTAGAGCAGTTTGGGAGCGAGAAGAATGGACGAGTTATGGAAAAAAATCGAACGGGGGCAATTTTCCCCGCTTTATTTATTGTATGGCACGGAAGATTATTTAATACAGGAAACGAAAAATAAATTGATTGGGCATGCCCTTGCCCCGGAAGAAATGGATTTTAACTATGCTTCCTATGATTTGGAAGAAACGCCGGTCGAAACGGTTGTTGAAGATGCTGAAACTTTCCCTTTTATGGGGGAGAGAAGAATTGTGATTGCGCATCACCCGTACTTTTTAACCGCCGAAAAGCCGAAGCAGAAAGTGGAACACCAATTGGACAAGCTGGAAGCATATGTTAAGATGCCGGCTCCTTATTCCATTTTGGTGCTGGTTGCGCCTTATGAAAAACTGGATGAGCGGAAAAAACTGGTGAAGCTGCTCAAAAAACAGGCAACTGTCGGGGAAGCCAAAAAATTAAATGAAAGGGAGCTGAAAGAATGGCTTGTTGGCCGCGCCGGCGGAGAAGGCTGTCGGATCGGGAAGGAAGCGGCTGAACTCCTGATTTCGCTTGCCGGCACGGATATGAGTGCCCTTGCCAATGAAATGATGAAGCTGTGTTTATATGCGGGCAAGGGAAATGAAATATCATTGGATATGGTAGCCGCTTTAACAGCGCGGTCGCTTGAGCAAAATGTGTTTGAACTTGTGGAAAAAGTGGTCCAGCGTAAAATTGATGAGGCGCTCCGGATCTATTACGACCTTTTAAAGCTCAACGAAGAACCGATAAAAATTTTGGCGCTTATTTCGGGCCAGTTCAGGCTGATTTACCAGACGAAAGAACTGGCGAAGCGCGGTTACGGACAACAGCAAATCGCTTCCTATTTAAAAGTGCATCCTTACAGGCTAAAATTGGCGGCCGGGCAGGCCAAACTGTTTACACAGGAAGAACTGAACCAAATTATGTCGCTGCTTGCAGACAGCGACTACGAAATGAAATCCAGCGGCCTGAAAAAAGAAATGATTATTGAAATGTTTTTGTTTAAACTGCATGGGATGAAGGCAGGAACAAAATAAAAAAGACGCGCAATCGGCGTCTTTTTTATTTTTTACGCTTGTGCGGAGAATTTTTTCATCAAGCGTGCTTTTTTGCGGTTTGCGGCATTTTTATGGATAAGACCTTTAGATGCAGCTTTGTCGAGATGTTTTATCGCATTCACTAAAAGTTCTTTTGCATTTTCGTCGTTATTCGCAGCAGCAGCTTCGAATTTTTTCACTGCAGTACGCATGGCGGATTTTGCCGCTGTGTTTTGTGCATTATTTTTTTCGCTGACTTTTACGCGTTTGATTGCGGATTTAATGTTTGGCATTTCTTTCACCTCCTGCGAGCAAAAACATCTTTAACTCGTCCACATGCACTATAGAACAAATGATATTGTAACAAATGGAAAGTGATATTGCAATACATTGTACAACAATTTGCCGGTTTCCGAATGGTTTGTCCGGATTAGGGAAAAACAATGGTAAAAACATTGAAGCGCCAAAGGAGGAAACCGAATGGATTTGAGTATTTATTCCGTCCGGACGGATTTAGCGATTGAAGCCCGTGATCTGGCCGTTGAAGAAAAAATCAAAAATAAAGAAAGCGGTGAGCTTGAAGGCGTCACGGTGGAAGAAAGGACTGTAAACGATATGAAAGTCACCACCGTGAAGATATCGAAAAAAGGGGAGAAAGTGCTCGGAAAAAAAGCCGGAAATTATCTTACGATTGAAGTGCAGGGCATCCGTAACGGGGATACGGAAGTCCAGCAAAAAGTGGAAGAAGTATTTGCGGAAGAATTTAACCGGTATTTAAAAAATTTGAACATCAAGGAAGATGCGAGCTGTCTTGTCGTGGGGCTCGGGAATTGGAATGTAACGCCGGATGCGCTCGGCCCCCTTGTTTGCGAAAAAGTTCTTGTGACGCGCCATTTGTTTAAGTTGGAGCCGGAAAGCGTTGAATCCGGCTACAGGCCGGTGAGCGCGCTTGCCCCTGGCGTGATGGGGCTGACCGGCATTGAAACGAGCGACATTATTTTCGGCGTCAGTGAAAAAACGAAGCCGGATTTTATCATTGTCGTGGATGCACTGGCGTCCCGCTCGCTGGAAAGGGTCAATGCCACCATACAAATTTCGGATACAGGCATCCAGCCTGGGTCGGGCATCGGCAATAAAAGAAAAGAGCTGTCAAAGGAAACGCTCGGGGTGCCCGTGATTGCGATTGGCGTTCCGACCGTTGTCGACGCTGTGACGATTACGAGCGATACGATCGATTTCCTTTTAAAACATTTCGGGAAAGAAATAAGAGAGTCGTCGCGGCCGTCGCGGGCACTTGCGCCGGCAGGGCTTACATTCGGTGAGAAGCGGACCCTGACGGAAGAGGATATGCCGGGGAGTGAGGCGCGGAAAATGTTCATGGGGATGGTCGGAAATTTGGAAGATGAAGAAAAACGGAAGCTGATCCATGAAGTGCTCGCGCCGCTCGGCCATAATTTGATGGTAACGCCGAAAGAAATCGATGTATTTATCGGGGATATGGCAAATCTGTTGGCAAGCGGACTGAATGCGGCCCTGCATTCATCCGTCAACCAAGAAAATACAGGGTTTAAGACGGGATGAAGAGAGGGCGTTTTTCCCATGCCGGAGAAGCGCCCTCCGCATTTCGGGATGTCCAGCTGCTGGCGCTATCGGCTGGCGGATTTTCCGGCCGCTTCCCTACGATTAGTCAATATCGGCTCGATACCTCGCCATGTTTCCTTTATCCCAGTCAGGAGTCTAAAATATCCGAACGCCGATAATCAAGCGCCCTCCGCATTTCTTCGTTCTATTCTTTCTATGAAAGCCATAAGATTTATTAGATAGTAATAGACTTGATTGGAAAGGGTGGGACGATGAAACTCGGCAGGCAATCCAGCCATTTTTTTATTCTCAATCTGACAAGTATCATTCACCTGATTTCCATTGTCATCATGTCCCTGTTGCTTGTGTTTATATTAATCGGCACGCTGACGTCATTAAAGCCGGGATACCGTGTGTCGTCTTCCGCTGTCAATGAAGCGGCAAAACATTTTTCAAGCAAAACATTGTACAAGTACTTACTGTCGGACAGCCAGCTGCTTGTGCACAACTTTCCGGTTCAGGACGAGCGTCCGGTCAGCAATCTTGTATTTGAAATGTTGACCAACATCCGTTTTGAAGATCCGCGCAGTTTTCTTGGGCGCGAGCTGCCCGGCTTTGAAATCTTTGACAGCAAAATTTTAGTGGCCGGCGATGGCGCTAATTATACAAATGTGCCGATCGAATCCGTCCCGCCCGACAGTGCTTTGAAAGCAAAAGACCCGGCAACGCAAAACACGGATCAAATTGATGATAAAAGCAGCAGTGATGAAGCCAAGCAGCCTCCCGAAAGGACAACCGGCGGAAAAAAGCGAGTATTTATCTATTTTACGCATACGCATGAATCTTACTTGCCATATTTAAAAGGCGTTACGAACCCGAATCTGGCCCAGCACTCGAAAATCAACGTCACGAAAGTCGGTGAAAAGCTGGCACAGGACTTGGAGGACAGAGGGATCGGCGCCACCTCCAGTACGACCGATATTCAAAAATTGCTCGTCCAGAACCATATGGACTATACCCAGTCCTACCAGGAATCGCGGACCGTAGTTGAAGCTGCCATGAAAAATGACCGCGATCTCCAGTATTTTATCGATGTCCACCGCGACTCAAGAAGAAGAAAAGATACGACAGTAGAAATAAACGGAAAATCTTACGCAAAAATCGCTTTTATTATTGGCGGGGAAAACCCGAATTGGGAAAAAAATGCAAAGCTTGCCGAGGATTTGCACAACCTGATTAAAAAGAAATATAAAAATTTATCAAGGGGTGTCATCTTGAAAAAAGGCGCGCTCACAAACGGAAAATTCAACCAGGATTTATCGGGGAATTCTTTTTTGATTGAAGTCGGGGGCGTCGATAACACATTTGAAGAGATGTACCGGACGATGGATGTATTTGCCGATGTGTTTGCCCAATATTACTGGCAGGCGCAGAGCGTGAGTGGTTCCGGTTCTGCAGAAACAGGGAAAAATTAACCGCCGGCAATGGGCGGATTTTTCTTTTGTTCCATGGGCAGCTGTCGCGAATAGCAGGAAAAGAGGGCCGCGCTATGTACGGAGCGGTTGCCGCGGCAGATTGCGGGTGAGCTTACCCCGCCGTCGTTTTTCATTGAATGTCCGTTTCCCTGCTGATATAATCAAAAATAGTGTACATGTGCCGAATACAGGAGTGAATGATATGATGAACCGTAAAGAAAAGCTAGACAGGCAAAGGAGGATCCGAAACTTTTCCATAATTGCCCATATCGACCATGGGAAATCGACTTTGGCCGACCGCATATTGGAAAAGACGCATGCGTTAAGCCAGCGTGAAATGAAAGACCAGCTCCTTGATTCGATGGAATTGGAACGCGAGCGCGGCATTACGATTAAATTAAACGCCGTACAGCTTAAATATAGAGCAAATGATGGAGAAGAATATATTCTCCATTTAATTGACACCCCGGGACATGTCGACTTTACATATGAAGTGTCGCGCAGCCTCGCCGCTTGTGAAGGTGCGGTGCTCGTTGTGGATGCTGCGCAGGGGGTGGAGGCGCAGACGCTCGCGAATGTATACCTCGCTTTGGACAACAATCTTGAAATTATTCCTGTCATCAATAAAATTGACCTGCCTTCCGCCGATCCGGAACGCGTCCAGCAGGAAATTGAGGATGTGATCGGCCTTGATACGTCGGAAGCTGTGCTTGCATCCGCCAAAGCCGGGATCGGCATTGAAGATATTTTGGAACAAATCGTCGAGAAAGTGCCGGCGCCTGAAGGTGACCCTGATGCTCCGCTGCAGGCGCTCATTTTTGATTCGCTGTATGATTCCTACCGAGGCGTCATTGCTTATATCCGCGTGATGCAGGGGTCGGTAAAAGTCGGCGATAAAATCCGGATGATGTCAACCGGCAAAGAGTTTGAAGTGACGGAACTCGGCGTCAGCACCCCGAAGCCGGTATATGTCGACGAATTAACTGTCGGTGATGTCGGATTTTTGACTGCATCGATCAAAAATGTAAAAGATACGCGCGTCGGGGATACGATTACAAGCACTGTAAACCCTGCGAAAGAGCCGCTTCCGGGTTACCGGAAAATGAACCCGATGGTTTACTGCGGCCTGTATCCGGTCGACAGCGCCAGATTTAACGACTTACGGGACGCCCTTGAAAAACTTGAATTAAACGATTCCTCACTGCAATATGAGCCGGAAACATCACAGGCGCTCGGCTTCGGCTTCCGCTGCGGTTTTCTCGGCCTTTTGCACATGGAAATTATCCAAGAGCGGCTTGAGCGCGAATTCAATATCGACCTCATTACAACTGCCCCGAGCGTGATTTACAAAGCGAAACTGACGGACGGCAGCGAGGTGACTGTTGACAACCCTACAAATTTGCCGGAACCGCAAAAAATCGAATATATCGAAGAGCCGTATGTTCGCGCCTCCATAATGGTGCCGAATGATTATGTCGGTGCTGTCATGGAAATTGCGCAGGCGAAGCGGGGCAATTTTATCGATATGCAGTATTTGGATGATATCCGCGTCAATGTCATTTACGAAATCCCGCTTGCCGAGATTGTATACGACTTTTTTGACCAGCTGAAATCGAGCACGAAAGGGTACGCTTCTTTCGATTACGAGCTGATCGGGTATAAGCGTTCGAACCTTGTGAAGATGGACATTTTGCTGAACGGGGAAAAAGTGGACGCCTTAAGCTTCATTGTCCACCGCGATTTTGCGTACGAGCGCGGGAAAGCGATCGTGGAAAGGTTAAAAGAACTCATCCCGCGCCAGCAGTTTGAAGTGCCGGTCCAGGCTGCGGTCGGGCAGAAAATCATCGCCCGCTCCAACATTAAGGCGCTGCGCAAAAACGTGCTTGCAAAATGTTACGGCGGCGATATTTCACGGAAAAGGAAACTCTTGGAGAAACAAAAAGAAGGAAAGAAACGGATGAAGCAGGTCGGTTCCGTAGAAATCCCGCAAGAAGCGTTCATGGCAGTATTGAAAATGGACGATACTTCGAAAAAATGACCGGCCCGGGGCAGGAAGGGGCAGCTTTGGTGTATTCCCGTGCCCCTTCCTGCTTTGTTCTCTTTTTTTGCTTGAATATGGGCGGCGATGGAAAGCCGGGGATTTTTCGAAGAAGGGATATCCCGGCGCGCATCACGGGTATTCCCGCCGATAATGCATAACAAGGATTTTTCAAAAAGCCGACAAGTAAGGTTGTGATGAAGTGAAAGCTGCATATATCCATATCCCGTTTTGCGAACATATTTGCTATTATTGTGACTTCAATAAATTTTTATTAAAGGGCCAGCCGGTGGATGAATATATCGAGATGCTGCTGAAAGAAATGAAAATGAAAACGGCGGCCGGGGCATGTGAAAAACTGAACACCATTTTTGTAGGCGGGGGCACGCCGACTGCTTTAAATGAATACCAGCTTGAAAACCTGCTGGCGGGTATACGCGAAATCCTGCCGTATGACGGGAAAGGCGAATTTACGTTTGAAGCGAACCCCGGCGAGACGTCGGAAGGAAAACTGCGGATCCTTTACGAATACGGCGTCAACCGGTTAAGTTTCGGCGTCCAGTCGTTCAATGACCGGCTGCTTAAGAAAATCGGGCGGACGCACCGTGCCGAAGACGTGCACCGGACGATTGAAAATGCGGTAAAGGTTGGCTTTTCCAATATCAGCCTTGATTTAATGTTCGGGCTTCCGGGGCAAACCGTGGAGGATTTCCGTGATACGCTGGATGAGGCATTGTCCATGCAACTCCAGCACTATTCAAGCTATTCCTTGATCATTGAACCGAAAACCATTTTTTATCATTTAAAAAGAAAAGGGAAGCTCCATCTGCCTTCTGAGGATGCGGAGGCCGATATGTACGGGTTGTTAATGGATGAAATGGAAAAGCACGGCTACCGCCAATATGAAATCAGCAATTTCACGTTGCCCGGATATGAGAGCCGCCATAATCTCGTTTACTGGAACAACGAAGAATATTACGGTTTTGGCGCCGGGGCACACGGGTATGAAAACGGGGTCCGCATGTCGAATTACGGCGCGTTGAAAAAATATATCGAGTTGCTTCGGGGCGGCATGCTTCCCGTTATCGAGAAGCATCCGGAGACAAAGCGGGAGAAAATGGAAGAAGAAATGTTTCTCGGCTTAAGAAAAAATGAAGGGGTTAGCATCCGCCATTTTCGTGAAAAATTTCAAGTGGATCTATCCGAAATTTTTGCCGATGCAGTGAAGGAAATGGAGGAAAAGGGGCTTCTTGAACAGGTGGACGGGCATATCCGGCTGACGCGGAAAGGGCGCTTTCTCGGCAACGAAGTATTCGAAGCGTTTTTGCTCGGCTGACCAGCTGTAAACATGTAAATATATTGACAATGGCGCATGATTTTGTTAATTTATTTATATAAATTAGCACTCATTCGTATTGAGTGCTAACAGGGGTGATGGAAGTTGTTAACTGATCGTCAGCTGTTAATTTTGCAAGTGATCATTGATGACTTTATTCGTTCAGCCCAGCCTGTAGGTTCCAGAACGCTGTCCAAGAAACGCGGGATCTCTTTCAGTTCCGCCACGATCCGGAATGAGATGGCGGATTTGGAGGAACTCGGGTTTATTGAAAAGACCCACACTTCTTCCGGAAGGGTTCCGTCCGAAAAAGGCTACCGTTATTATGTCGATCATCTTCTATCGCCGCAAAAACTCGGGCCTGCGGATATTTCGCAAATCCATTCCATTTTCGCTGAAAAAATCTTTGAAATGGAAGGACTTGTAAAAAAATCGGCGCAAATTCTTTCCGAAATGACCAATTACACGGCGATCCTGCTTGGCCCTGAAGTGAAAGATACGAAGCTGAAAAACATGCAAATTGTTCCGATTAACGATAAAACAGCTGTTGCCATTATGATTACGGACACCGGGCACGTGGAAAACCAGACGATTACGCTACCGGAAGGGTTCCATCCGGGGCAGCTCGAAAAAATGGTGAATATTTTTAATGAGCGCCTCGCCAATGTGCCGATTTCGGAGTTGAAAGATAAAATTCATAAAGAAGTGGCGGATATTCTGCGCTGCCATATTGAAAATTATGAATCGATCCTGAATACGATTATCAAAATGTTCAACGCCGGCCGCCACGAGAAAATTTTTGTCGGCGGAAAAGCCAATATTTTGAACCAGCCGGAGTTCCATGACCTTGACAAAGTCCGGCCTTTGCTTGACATGATTGAACGGGAAGACAGCTTTTACGAAATTGTAAAACAAGTACCGAGCGGAATCCACGTGAAAATTGGAAAAGAAAACAAGATTTCCGAGATGGAAGACTGCAGCATGATTACAGCAACTTATTCAATCGGGGATGAACCAGTCGGCAAGATCGCGATTTTGGGCCCTACGCGTATGGAATATTCACGAGTCATCAGTATTGTGGATTTCTTAAGCAATGATATGACCAATGCCTTGACAAAACTGTATCACCGATAGGCAATATGGACATATTGGAAAGTAGGAAGGCTTAAAGCGCGGCCGGATGCTTTAAGTCCTTCTTATTGTGCTTTTTTATGCCCGGCGGTTTATACTTTAAAGGGGGTGAACAAAAAATGGCAGAAGAACAAAAAAAACCATCTGAAAACGCACATGAAGCCGCAGAGGAAAAAATTGAAGCGGTTTTCGAGGAAGAAAAAGAAACGGAAAAACCGGCTGATACGCTAAAAAACGGCGGCGCCGAAACAAAGGAAGGGGCTCCGGAAACCAAAGACGCTGAAACCGAAAAAGCGGAAGCGCCGAAAACTGAAGAGGAGAAGGCAGAAAACGCGTCTGAAGCGCAGCCGGCCAATGAAGAACTGGAAAAAGCGAAACAGACGATAAAAGAACTGCAAAATGAGCTCGAACAGGCCGAAAACCGCTACCTCCGCCTGCGTGCCGATTTTGAGAATTTCCGGCGCAGGGTGAACTTGGACCGGGAAGCGGCCGAAAAATACAGGGCGCAAGAATTGATCACGAACCTGCTTCCGGCTATTGACAATTTCGAACGCGCGCTTTCCATGGCCGAGAAAAACGATCATACAAAACAATTGTTGGACGGCATGGAAATGGTGTACCGGAGCATTTTGGAGGCGCTGAAAAAAGAAGGCGCCGAGCCGATTGAAGCGCTTGGCAAGGAATTCGACCCGCATTTCCACCAGGCGATCATGCAGGGCCAGGAAGAAGATGTTGCGTCCAATGTAGTCCTTGAAGAATTCCAAAAAGGCTATATGTTAAAAGACAGAGTCATCCGCCCGTCAATGGTGAAAGTGAATCAGTAACGGGCTTTACATAAATAAAAAGGGAGGCATTATCCATGAGTAAAATTATCGGTATTGACTTAGGTACGACAAACTCATGTGTAGCAGTGCTGGAAGGCGGCGAACCGAAAGTCATTCCGAACCCGGAAGGAGGCAGGACAACGCCTTCAGTTGTCGCTTTTAAAAACGGGGAACGCCAAGTAGGGGAAGTCGCAAAACGGCAGGCGATCACGAACCCGAATACCATCATTTCCATCAAACGCCATATGGGTACATCCCATAAAGTCAAGGTGGAAGGAAAAGAATATACGCCGCAGGAAATTTCCGCAATGATCCTGCAATATTTGAAATCTTATGCTGAAGATTACCTTGGAGAGAAAGTGGAAAAAGCGGTCATCACCGTACCGGCCTATTTCAACGATGCCCAGCGTCAGGCGACAAAAGATGCCGGAAAAATTGCCGGGCTTGAAGTGGAACGGATCATCAATGAACCGACAGCCGCTGCGCTTGCATACGGCCTAGACAAAACGGATGAAGACCAAACGATTCTCGTTTTCGACCTTGGCGGCGGTACATTCGACGTATCCATCTTGGAACTCGGTGATGGTGTGTTCGAAGTGCACGCGACTGCCGGTGACAACCACCTCGGCGGTGATGATTTTGACCAGGCGATCATCGATTACCTCGTCGATAATTTCAAAAAAGAGCATGGTATTGACTTGTCCCAGGATAAAATGGCGCTGCAGCGTTTAAAAGATGCAGCCGAAAAAGCGAAAAAAGATTTGTCCGGGGTTACTTCGACACAAATTTCGCTGCCGTTTATTACAGCCGGTGAAGCGGGGCCGCTGCACCTGGAAATGACATTGACCCGTGCGAAATTCGACGAACTGACAGCCCACCTTGTTGAACGGACATTGGGTCCGACCCGCCAGGCTTTGCAAGATGCTGGTTTGACGGCTGCCGATATTGACAAGGTCATCTTAGTCGGTGGTTCGACCCGTATTCCTGCCGTACAGGAAGCGATCCGTAAAGAAATCGGCAAAGAGCCGCATAAAGGCGTCAACCCGGATGAAGTCGTAGCAATGGGTGCTGCGATCCAGGGCGGCGTGTTAACCGGTGACGTAAAAGACGTTGTGCTTTTGGACGTTACTCCACTCTCGCTCGGCATTGAAACAATGGGCGGCGTGTTCACGAAATTGATCGAGCGCAATACGACGATCCCAACGTCGAAATCGCAAATTTTCTCGACTGCAGCCGATAACCAAACAGCAGTGGACATCCACGTGCTGCAAGGGGAACGCCCGATGGCAGCCGACAACAAAACGCTTGGTCGTTTCCAATTGACGGATATTCCGCCTGCACCGCGCGGCGTTCCGCAAATCGAAGTTACTTTTGATATTGATAAAAACGGGATTGTTAATGTTAGTGCAAAAGATTTGGGCACCGGCAAACAGCAAAACATTACGATAAAATCTTCCACGACATTATCCGATGAAGAAATTGAACGGATGGTAAAAGAAGCGGAAGAAAATGCTGAAAGGGATAAAAAACGGAAAGAAGAAGCGGAACTTCGGAATGAGGCAGACCAGCTCGTCTTCACTGCGGAAAAAACGCTAAAAGAGCTTGAAGACAAAGTGGATGCTTCCGAAATTTCAAAAGCGCAAAAAGCAAAAGATGAATTGAAATCTGCCATTGAGAAAAATGATCTCAACGAAATCCGCCAAAAGAAAGATGCTCTGCAGGAAATCGTGCAAAACTTGTCCGTCAAATTGTACCAACAGGCGGCACAGCAACAATCCCAGCAAAATGAAGGCGCACAGGGCGGCGGAAAGAAAGATGACAATGTCGTTGATGCCGATTTTGAAGAAGTCGACGACGATAAATAATCTGGTAACCAATGTTGCCCATTTCAGCATGATATCCATGGAAAAAGTCAAAGTCTGGTCTATTCTCGGCTTTGACTTTTTTCATATGTCAATGCTACAATTACCTCTATGTGAACGTTTCGGGAGTGAGAAGAAATGAGTAAACGGGATTACTATGAAGTGTTGGGCGTCGGGAAAGATGCGACCAAAGAAGAGATTAAAAAAGCTTACCGCAGGCTTTCAAAAAAATACCACCCGGATATCAATAAAGAGCCTGATGCTGCCGAAAAATTCAAGGAAATCTCGGAAGCGTACGAAGTTTTAAGCGATGACCAGAAGCGCGCGCAATACGACCAGTTCGGCCATGCGGGCCCGAACCAGGGCTTTGGCGGATTCGGCGGCGCGGATTTCGGCGGTTTCGGTTTCGAAGATATTTTCAGCACTTTCTTTGGCGGCGGAAGAAGAAACGACCCGAATGCGCCTCGGCAGGGTGCCGATTTGCAATACACGATGACGCTCGAATTTGAAGAAGCCGTATTCGGGAAGGAAACGGATATACGGATACCGCGCGAGGAAACATGCGATACATGCCACGGGACGGGTGCTAGACCGGGGACACATCCTGAAACTTGCCCGCACTGCCACGGAACCGGCACGTTAAATACAGAACAAACAACGGCATTCGGGCGCATTGTCAACCGCAGGACATGCCATTACTGCGGCGGAACCGGTAAGATCATTAAAGAAAAATGCAAAACTTGCGGCGGGACCGGAAAAGTGAAAAAGCGCCGCAAAATTCATGTGAAAATCCCTGCCGGCATTGATGACGGCCAGCAGCTGCGTGTGGCAGGCCAGGGGGAACCGGGCGTAAACGGCGGACCTGCCGGCGATTTGTACATCATTTTTCACGTCAAGCCGCATGAATTGTTTGAACGCGACGGCGACGATATTTACTGCGAAATCCCGATTGCTTTTACCCAGGCAGCTCTTGGGGATGAAATCGAAGTTCCGACCTTGCACGGCAAAGTAAAATTGAAAATCCCTGCCGGCACGCAGACTGGTACGAAATTCAGGCTGCGCGGAAAAGGCGTGCCGAACGTCCACGGCTATGGCACTGGCGACCAGCACGTCATTACAAGAATTGTGACGCCGACGAAACTCACCGAGAGGCAAAAACAAATTTTGCGTGAATTTGCCGAAGCGAGCGGAAAAGTCCCGGATGAACACAGCAATAATTTTTTTGGCAAAATGAAAAAAGCTTTTAAAGGGGACTAAACAAATAGGAGTTGGTCATTTCATGAAATGGTCGGAAATTATGATCCATACCGCAAACGAGGCGGTTGAGGCGATTTCGAATATTTTATATGAGGCGGGCGCGGGCGGCATTGTGATCGAAGATTCGAATGAGTTGCTGAAAGAGCATGAGGACCGGTTCGGCGAAATATACGAATTGGACCCGGATGATTTTCCGGATGAAGGGGTCATCATTAAAGCGTATTTGCCCATTAATAGTTTTTTAGGCGAAACAGTGGAAGAAATCAAACAAGCGATTACCAATTTGGCCACTTTCGACATTGATATCGGCCCGAATAAAGTGACGATTAGTGAAGTCAATGAAGAAGAATGGGCAACGGCTTGGAAAAAATACTATAATCCTGTCAAAATATCCGAGAAGTTTACGATCGTTCCGACGTGGGAAAACTATGAACCGGTATCAAGCGACGAACTGATTATCGAGCTGGATCCCGGCATGGCGTTCGGCACCGGCACCCATCCGACGACGGTCATGTGCATCCAGGCATTGGAACGGACGGTGAAACCGGGCGATACAGTGATCGATGTCGGAACCGGTTCCGGCGTGTTAAGCATTGCTGCGGCCATGCTCGGGGCGGAGCGGGTTACCGCGCTTGATTTGGATGAAGTTGCGGTCCATGCGGCCACGCTCAATGTCAAACTCAATAAAATGCAGGACCGTGTAACGGTGAAGCAAAATGATTTGCTGAAAGGAATCAATGGGCAGGCGGATGTTGTCGTTGCGAATATCCTTGCCGAAGTGATTATCGGGTTTACCGAAGATGCGGCAAAAACGGTGAAACCGGGCGGCTGGTTTATTACGTCCGGCATCATCCGCCAAAAGAAAGATGTAGTGAAAGATGCGCTTTTGTCTTCCGGTTTCACCATTGAGGAAACGATGGTGATGGAAGACTGGGTTGCATTAATCGCAAAGCGCGGGTGATTTGATGCAGCGTTATTTTCTAAAACAGTTTTATCA
Organism: Weizmannia acidilactici; assembly: GCF_008974185.1. Classification (GTDB taxonomy): domain Bacteria; phylum Bacillota; class Bacilli; order Bacillales; family Bacillaceae_C; genus Weizmannia; species Weizmannia acidilactici. The sequence goes on along the minus strand of NZ_BKZP01000012.1, from coordinate 40,704 downwards.
CGGGGAACAGGAAGTCCGGCTGCAGGGCGAAGTGTACCATCATATCGCCCATGTCATGAGGATGTCTGAAGGCAGCCGCTTTTATTGTGTATTTTTGGATGAAAAGGCGTGCATATGCGAGATAAAAAAAATCACAAGCGATACGGTCATTGCAAGAATCGTCGGCTGGGAAAACGCTCAGAAGGAACTCCCGGTGCATATCACGGTTGCAAGCGGCCTCCCGAAAGCTGACAAGCTGGAGTGGGTCATCCAAAAGGGGACAGAACTTGGCGCCGATCAGTTTCTGCCTTTCATTGCCGAAAGATCCGTTGTAAAATGGGATGCAAAGAAGGAAGCAAAAAAGAGGGAGCGCTGGAAAAAAATCGCTTTGGAAGCCGCGGAACAGTCGCACCGCAACCATTTACCGGACGTATCTTCCCCTGTTTCCTTTAAAAAGCTTCTCGAAGAAAGCCGTACATACAAACATATGCTGGTTGCGTTTGAAGAAAGCGCCAAACTGGGGGAGCGGCGCCGTTTTGCGGAGGCGTTGTCGAAAATGGCGGAAGGGGACAATGTCCTGATGGTTTTCGGACCTGAAGGGGGACTGTCCCCTGGAGAAGTCCGCCTGCTTGAAGAATCGGGATTCGAGACTTGCGGTTTGGGCCCGCGTATATTACGGGCAGAAACGGCGCCATTATATGCGCTTGCCGCCATTTCTTACCATTTCGAATTAATGAGGTGAATGTGATGTCAACTGTAGCATTCCATACGTTAGGATGCAAAGTGAACCATTATGAAACGGAGGCCATTTGGCAGCTGTTTAAGAAAGCCGGCTATGAACGGGTCGATTTTGAATCGAATTCCGATGTATATGTGATCAATACGTGTACGGTAACGAATACCGGCGATAAAAAAAGCCGCCAGGTGATCCGCAGGGCGGTGCGCCAAAACCCGGATGCCGTCATCTGCGTCACCGGCTGTTATGCGCAGACGTCCCCGGGTGAGATTCTTGAGATCCCGGGTGTCGATGTCGTCGTCGGCACACAGGACCGCGGGAAAATGCTTGATTACATTGAGCAGTACCGGAAAGAGCGCCAGCCGATCAATGCCGTGAAAAATATTATGAAAAACCGCGTGTACGAAGAAATGGATGTGCCTTATTTCACGGATCGCCACCGCGCTTCTTTAAAAATTCAGGAAGGCTGCAACAATTTCTGCACATTTTGCATCATTCCGTGGGCCCGCGGCCTGATGCGGTCAAGGGATCCTGAAAAAGTGATCAGCCAGGCGCAGCAGCTCGTCGATGCCGGTTACAAAGAACTGATTTTAACCGGCATCCATACGGGCGGGTACGGGCAAGATTTGAAAGATTATAATTTGGCAATGCTTTTAAGGGATTTGGAAGAAAAAGTGCATGGTTTAAAACGCGTCCGCATTTCTTCAATTGAAGCAAGCCAATTGACGGATGAAGTGATCGATGTCATTAAAAACTCAAAGGTCATCGTCCGCCATATGCATGTGCCGATCCAGTCAGGCTCTGATAGCGTGCTGAAAAGAATGCGCCGTAAATACACGATGGCACAATTTGCCGAGCGGATTACGAAATTAAAAGAAGCGCTGCCGGGTCTTGCTTTAACTTCCGATGTCATCGTCGGCTTCCCGGGTGAAACGGAAGAAGAATTCATGGAAACCTATCATTTTATCAAAGAACATAAATTTGCGGAACTCCATGTCTTCCCGTACTCGCCAAGGACAGGCACGCCGGCTGCAAGAATGAAGGACCAGATTGATGAGGAAACGAAAAATGAACGCGTCCACCGCATGATCACGTTGAGCGACCAGCTGGCAAAAGAATATGCGTCCAAATTTGAAAACGAAGTGCTCGAAGTCATTCCGGAAGAGCCTTATAAAGAAGATCCGGAAAGCGGCCTTTACGAGGGTTATACGGACAATTACCTGAAAGTTGTCTTCCCGGCAACGCCGGATATGGTCGGCAAGCTGGTAAAAGTTAAAATTACAAAAGCCGGTTACCCGTACAATGAAGCTAAATTTGTCAGGGTAATGGACGATGTGCTTCCGGCTGTAAACGAAGCGATGTAAACGTGAAAGGAGAGACGGAAAAAATGGCTGTAGACCTCGCAAAAATGATTGACCATACATTATTAAAACCGGAAGCCACACAGGAGCAGATCACAAAACTGTGCGAAGAAGCCAAACAATACGGCTTTGCATCGGTTTGTGTGAATCCAACATGGGTGGCATATGCGCACCAGCTTTTGGCCGGAACCGGTGTGAAAGTCTGCACGGTGATCGGGTTCCCGCTTGGCGCCACTACTCCTGAAGCTAAGGCGTTCGAAGCGGAAAATGCGATCCAAAACGGCGCAGATGAAGTCGATATGGTGATTAATATCAGCGCTTTAAAAAGCAAAAACTTTGAACTCGTTGAAAAAGACATCCGTGCCGTTTGCGAAAAAGCGAAGGAAAAGGCATTGGTCAAAGTGATCATTGAAACATGCCTGCTGACAGACGAAGAGAAAGTAGAGGCATGTAAACTTGCGGTAAAAGCCGGTTCAGATTATGTGAAGACGTCCACCGGATTTTCAACGGGGGGCGCGACAAAAGAAGATGTCGCCTTGATGCGGAAAACGGTCGGGGAAGAAATCGGCGTTAAAGCTTCCGGCGGGGTGCGTACGCGCGAAGATGCGCTTGCGATGGTGGAAGCCGGCGCCACAAGAATCGGCACAAGTGCCGGCACCCAAATTGTCAAAGGTTGATAAAAACATCCGGGCAAATTTCCTGCCCGGGTGTTTTATTTTTTTCCGTGGAAAGTCACAATGAAACGGCCGAAGTTTTCGGAAAAAGGCAGCACGGCAAGGGAAGAGATCAAGTTAAATAGAAGGCTTGCATGGGCAAGCTGCTGTTCAGGGGTGGACGAAAGCGCCCGGCACCCGTCTGCAAGCAAATGGAGGAAAGGCAAAAAAATAAGTGCACCTCCGATATTCAGCCAAACATGGGTAAAAGCCGTGAGCCTTGCTTCTTCACCTGCGCCGATGCTCGCCAAAAGGCCAGTTATGCATGTCCCGATATTTGCGCCAAGCATAATCGCAATCCCGGTTTCAAGCGGAAAAACGCCCGATCCGAGAAAGCCCATTGCCATTCCGATCGTGACCGTGCTCGACTGGATGGCGGCGGAAAGGAGAATGCCAAGAAAAAAAGCGGACATAGCGTGTGTGTTCAAAACGGAAAACAAATGCTGCACGAAAGCCGTTTTCGAAAGCGGAATGGCAAGCACCTCAAAACCGCGCATCGCGGCAAACACAAGCGAAAGGCCGAACAAAATATGCCCCGCGCTTTTTAAACGCTTGTTTCCGAAAAAGATCAAAACCGCGCCTGCACCCAAAAATGGCAGGATCAGCCCGGATAAATGAAATGTCAGCATTTCCAGCGTAAAAGTGGTGCCAATATTGGTGCCTAAAATAATGCCGATCGATTGCGCGAACGTTAACATTTTGGCGGAAACAAGCCCGACCGTGATGACCATGACAGCGGAGCTGCTTTGCAGAAGCGCCGTCATGGCTGTTCCAAACAGCATGCCGGAAAATGGTGTGCCCGCCAGTTTTTTTAGCCAACGCTCGGCCTGGTTGCCGGACAATTCAAACAGCCCGGTTCGCAGCCTGTGGATTCCGAATAAAAATGTGATGATCAATAAAAGAAACCAAACAGAATAAAGCATGTCCTTCCCCCCGTAAGATCATATGGAAAGAAAGGGAAGAACATGCCTGTTTTATGAAGCGGGCTTTATTTTTCTTGTTTGGCTCCGGCAACTGTGATGCAATGCTTGACGTTCAGTAAAGCACGCGGAAATCCTTGAAATGTTCCTGGTTTGGCAAATATTCAATATAGACATCGGTTACTTTTGCAAAACGGGAAGGTCCTTTTTTTAGCCCCGCGATAAACTTTTCCATCGCCTTTTGTTCCCCTTCCGCCATCACTTCCACGCTGCCGTCATCGTTGTTTCGGACCCATCCGCGGATATGCAGTTGGTTTGCTAGAAACTGGGTATGATAGCGGAACCCGACGCCTTGTACTCTGCCGGAAACAATGACGTGTGCCACTTCGTTTTTTTCCATCGTAATCCCTCAATCTTTTATAGAAACTTTACATCCATTATAACAAAATTTTAAAATATGCGCCCCTGATGAGGCAAAAGCATGTAAACATCTGCACATTCCGCATATGCTGACTTGAGCGAGCAGAAAAAAAGAGCCGGTATCAACAAGACATGGAAGCGCAGATGTTGACCGAATATGGAGGATATTATATACTTATAAAGTACATGGGTTTCCATGCCTGACATGTAACCGTTTGTGTTCGGAGGGAGGGAAAGAGAAATGTCAAAAACAATCGTTCGGAAAAACGAATCGCTTGAGGATGCTCTTCGTCGCTTCAAACGTTCTGTTTCCAAAACGGGAACTTTGCAAGAATATAGAAAGCGCGAATTCTATGAAAAACCAAGCGTAAGGCGCAAGAAGAAATCTGAAGCTGCCAGAAAACGTAAGTGGTAAGAGAGGGTGGAATGATGAGTCTTCTCGAGCGTTTAAATAGCGATATGAAGCAAGCGATGAAGAACAAAGAAAAAGAGAAACTCTCCGTAATTCGTATGCTGAAAGCAGCTGTTCAAAACGAAGCGATCAAGCTCGGAAAAGACGGTTTGACGAATGATGAAGAGTTGACGGTCCTTTCTCGCGAAGTAAAGCAACGCAAAGACTCCCTCCAGGAATTTAAAAACGCGGGTCGTGACGACCTTGTTGAAAAAATCCAAAATGAATTGACTTATGTGAACGCATATTTGCCGGAGCAGCTTTCTGAAGATGAATTGCGTGAAATTGTCCAACAAACGATTGAGGAAGTGCGTGCCGCTTCGAAAGCTGATATTGGCAAAGTAATGGGAGCCGTCATGCCGAAAGTAAAAGGCAAAGCCGACGGTTCGATTGTTAGAAATATCGTTCAGCAGCAATTATCATGATCTTTGCATAATAAAGCCGGGAATCCGAGGGGTTTCCGGTTTTTTAAATGCTCTGCCCCATTCCCTATCTTTTCATCCTCCCGTCCCTGATCATCCAGCCCCTTTCCAGATGAAGAGAAGCACTGCGTAAAATGAGGAAGGTACGGGATCGGCAAGTAAATTTACCCGAAAGAACAAGAAACAGAATTGAAAGAAAAACTTCAAGCATACATTGAAAAATATTTTCCGGACGGGACGATCGAATATTTTACATAAAATCCCGGAATGTGCCTGCAAGAAAATCGCAAATTCAGTGATGAACCCCTTTTTTGTGTCATAAATATGAGATGAAAGGGGGGTTCTTTTTTATGGCAAAAAAATGGCGGCAGCAATTGCAAAACTGGATGGCACATAAAATGGAACTTCCACAAGATGTGATGATGGACCTTCCAAGAATCACGATGATTGGCCAGATCCATATTTACATTGAAAACCACCGCGGCCTTTTGACATTTACAGATAAAGAAGTCCGGCTGCTCCTCGAAAACGGGCAGCTATTGATCAAAGGCCAGTCGTTTGTCATCAAAACGATTTTACCTGAAGAAATCTTATTGGAAGGCAAAATAGATGAAGTTGTGTATTTGAACGGATAGGAGTGGCTTCGGTTGAAAAATCAATGGGTAACATTTATAAAGGGGACAGTGCTCGTAAAAATTGAAGGAAAAGGGATTGAACGTTTTATCAACCAGCTGACACGGTCCGATTTGGTGGTATGGAATGTAAAGCGGAAGGGAACGATGACCGTCACGTTCGAGATGCATTTGGCTGATATCCACAAACTCCGGAAACAGGCGAGGGGCCAAGACTTAGAGATCCGCTTTTTACGTGGCCGGGGCGTACCTTTTTTATGGAAAAGGACGCTGAAAAACGCCGGATTCCTGTTTGGTTTTTTTCTGTTTTTGGCCATGATCACGCTTCTTTCCAATGTGGTTTGGGGGGTGGAAATTAAAGGCGCGTCCCCGAAAACTGAGCATGAAATCCGCAAGCAATTGGACAAACTGGGAATTAAGAAAGGGAATTTGCAATTTTTCCTGGATGACATCGAAACGGTCCAGCATAAGCTGACAAACGCGCTTCCCGGCGTGACGTGGATCGGTGTTGATTTGCAGGGGACAACCTACCATTTTACTGTCGTAGAGAAAAATACGCCGAAGCCGGTTAAAAATCCGGGGCCGCAGCATCTTGTCGCCTCGCAGAAAGCGGTCGTCGAAAATATGTTTGTCGAAAAGGGAAAGCCGGTTGTGAAAATCAACCAGTATGTCAAAAAAGGCCAGCTGCTTGTTTCGGGCATCATTGGAAATGATAAAGAAAAATATCCGGTTGCGGCAAAGGGGAAGATCTATGGAAAAACATGGTATAAAACTGCTGTTGAGCTTCCGCTGAAATCCCGCTTCCAAGTCTATACTGGCAATGAAATCCGCAAATATTACGTCGGTATCGGATCCGTAAAGCTGCATGTATGGGGGTTTAAAAACCAAGCGTACAAGTATTCCGATACGTCGGAAGAGGCGGATAGCGTGAAATTCCTGAAATGGAAGACGCCGATCCGCATCATCCGGCAGACGGTACGGGAAAAAGAAGATGCGCCGAGAGTATACACAAAAAATGAGGCCGTGAAGGAAGCAAAGATTTTGGCCATGCAAGATTTGCGCAAAAAACTGGAAAAGGATGCGCAAATCACAGATGAATATGTTTTGCAAGAAAAAGTGGAGAATGGTACATTAAAAATGGCAATCCATTACGAAGTGATAGAGAATATTGCAATTGCAAAACCAATTGCTCAAGGAGACTTAGAATGACAGAAGAAAGCACGGCAAAACTACAATTGGAAAATACAAACGAAGCAGTGCTCCTGTTCGGGATTTCCGACAGGCATTTGAAACTACTTGAGGATGCCTACGGGGTGCATATCATCACCCGCGGTGAAACGATCCAGGCAAGCGGGGAAGAAGAGGCTGCCGAAAGGGTTATTATGGTGATGGCCAAGCTGCTTGATCTTGTCCGGAAAGGCATCCATATCAGCGGGCGTGATGTGCTATACGCTGTTGAACTGGAAAGAAAGGGGCACCTTGATTATTTTACCATCCTGTATGAAGAAGAAATCTCCCGCAATGCGAAAGGAAAAGCGATTCGCATCAAAACTTTGGGGCAACTAGACTATATCAAAGCGATCCGGCACCATGACCTGGTTTTCGGGATCGGCCCGGCCGGTACGGGAAAGACGTATTTGGCGGTCGTAATGGCGGTGAATGCGTTAAAAAGCGGGCAGGTCAAAAGGATCATATTAACCCGCCCTGCAGTTGAAGCGGGCGAGAGCCTTGGCTTTTTGCCCGGTGACCTGAAAGAAAAAGTCGACCCGTATTTGCGCCCCCTTTATGATGCGTTAAATGATGTTTTGGGCGCGGAACATACCCAGCGCCTTATAGAAAGGGAAACGATTGAAATTGCGCCGCTTGCCTATATGCGCGGGCGTACGCTGGATGATGCGTTTGTCATCCTGGATGAGGCGCAAAATACGACGCAGGCGCAAATGAAAATGTTTCTGACGCGGCTTGGCTTAAATTCTAAAATGGTCATTACCGGCGACAGGACGCAGATTGACCTGCCGAAAGGGGTGGAATCGGGGCTTTTGACAGCGGAAAGGGTGCTCGAAAATATACAAGGCATCGCATTTGTGTATCTTGAAGAAAGCGATGTCGTCCGCCATCCTTTGGTTGCAAAAATCATCGAGGCCTACCAGAATGCGTAACCCGAATGCTTTTATCCGGGTTATTTTGCCATGCAATTTATGCGGAAAACTGGTATGATGGAAGCGTTAAGACTGATTCTAAAAGGGCGGTGTCAAACGGCAGATGAAATTGCATGAGCATATCGGCAGGCTGCGGGTGATGCTGGGATTTAAAGGGTTTACATCCGTTATCCTGTGTTCTCTGGCCCTTATTATGTTCGGTATCTTTTATCCAGACATCAGGCCACAAACATACGATATTAAATTATTTTCGATTGCGAATAATACGATCCGCTCCCCGAAAACAGTTATTGATGAAGAGAAGACGAACGAAGAAAAGCAGAAAGCGGCCCGTGAAGTGGCAAAAGCTTACACTTATGAAACTAGCCAGGTGCAAAACCGTGTTTCCCTTATGAATTCTATCTTTGATGTGGTGGAAGAAGTGAATGGGAAATATGAAAAACAAAAAGAGAGCGGCAAAAGCAGCAACAAATTACAGGAAGAAAAACTGGCAAAACTAAAAGAAATCCTTACTGAAAATGTTTCAGGCAATGTGGCCGGTTCCATTTTCGACAACAGTTTTCTCGCACTTTTGTCCGCTTCTCCGGATGATTTGGATGCAGTTAGAAGCGTTGTGGTCAGTAGTGCCGAAGAAGCGCTCGGCAAAAAAATCACAGAAGACGATGTGGCTTATGCCCGGGATGCCGTTGCGGTGAAAATCAGCAGATCCGCATTGCCAGCAGGTCTGAAAACTGCGGCGGCCGAACTCGGAAAGTACGCCATTGTGCCCAATTATGTGTATGATGCAAAGCTGACGGAAAAAAGAAAAAAGCAAGCGATGGATAGTGTGGAGCCTGTTAAAATTCTTCAGGGGCAGGTCATTGTCCAGGAAGGGCATCTGATCGACCGCGAAACATACCGCCAGCTTGAACTGTTCGGCTTATTAAAAAATAGCGGATCGATCAAACCGTATATCGGATTGGCCGTTTTTGTCCTGCTTGCCTGCACCCTTTTGTATTTATATGTCCGCCATATGCGCGCCCCCGAAGAAACGAAGCAGAACCGGCTTGTCATGGCAGGCATGATTCTTCTGATCGCGCTTGCATTGATGAAGCTGATCGGCGCATTGATCCACCTGCAAATTGCCGGGATCGAATATGTTTACCCTGCGGCAATGGCCCCAATGCTTGCCCAGATTCTGCTCAGGGACCGTTCGGCTTTTTTGCTTGGTGTCCTGCTTGCGGCATGCGCGAGCATTGAATTCCACGGTGAATTAGCCGATATGTTTAATGCCGAGATGGTCGTGTATGCGTTATTGAGCGGTACTGCCGGCATATTACTTTTGCTGGCGCGGCTTGAGCGGACACGGCTTTTTAAAACTGGGATATCCGTCGCGCTTTTCAATATGCTGGCCGTCTGTTTTATTTATTTGTTGAATCCCGGGCAAATGGCACAAATGGATTTTTTGTATTCCCTTTTGTTTGCGTTTTTGTCCGGCATTTTGTCTGCGGTCTTGACCATGGGGCTGCAGCCGTTTTTTGAAGCGGCGTTCGGCATTTTGTCCCCGATGCGGCTGATTGAATTGTCCAACCCGAACCATCCGCTTTTGAAAAAAATCTTGATAGAAGCCCCCGGCACGTATCATCATAGTTTGATGGTCGCAAACTTGTCCGAAGCGGCGTGCGAAGCGATCGGGGCAAACGGCCCTTTGGCGCGTGTCGGAAGCTACTATCATGATATCGGGAAAACGAAGCGCCCGCAATTTTTTATCGAAAACCAGATGAATACCGGCAATCCCCATGACCGACTCGAGCCGGAAGTAAGCCGGGACATTATTTTTGCCCATACAAAAGACGGGGCGGAAATGCTAAAAAATTATAGGCTGCCGAAAGCTTTGGTGTACATTGCCGAACAGCACCACGGGACGACATGTATAAAATATTTTTACAGCAAGGCGAAAAAGAAAAGCTCGGAGGTAAAAGAAGAAGATTACCGCTATTCCGGCCCGAAGCCGCAGACGAAAGAAGCCGCTGTCATCAATATTGCGGACAGCGTTGAAGCGGCCGTCCGACGCCGGAAGAAATTCAAAATTTGGTCCACAGCATTGTGCAGGCCCGCATGATGGATGGACAGTTTAATGAATGTGACATTATGATGAAAGAATTGAAGATTGTTAAATGTACGCTTTGCGAAACGCTGAACGGCATTTTCCATTCAAGGATCCAGTATCCGAAGTAGTTTCACGGCCGTGGGTGTATCGCGTTTACCATCAATATTTGTTAACATTACAATTGCATAATATAAAGAAAAAGGATGGCTGACATGACCTTATCGATTGATTTGATTGATGAAACGAATGAGCTGGCAGAAGAAAATCTGCGGCTCGTTGAAGATTTGTTGAATTATGCGGCTGAACAAGAAGGGGTTGAGGACGGGACCGAGTTGTCGGTGACCTTCACCGATAACGAGCGGATCCGCGAAATTAACCGCGAGTACCGTGATAAAGACCAGCCAACTGATGTCATTTCTTTTGCGCTTGAAGAGTCCGGGGAAGGGGAGATCGAAATTATTGGTGAGGGATTGCCGCGTGTGCTCGGGGATATTATCATTTCCGTGCCGCGCGCAAGGGAGCAGGCCAGGGAATACGGGCACTCGTTTTTAAGGGAGCTGGGCTTTTTGTCCGTTCACGGGTTTCTCCATCTGCTCGGTTACGACCATATGACAAAAGAAGATGAAGCGGAAATGTTCGGACGCCAGAAAGAGATTTTAGACGGATATGGGCTCAAAAGGTAAAAATATCCCGAAATACCGTACCCCTTTCCGGCCGGCTTTGGAAGGAGTGTGGCAGACGATCAGGCGGGAACGGAATTTCCGGTTTCATCTTTTTGCGGCTTTTTGCGCCGTTTTGCTCGGTTTCTTTTTCTCCCTTTCCAAAGCCGAATGGATTGCAGTGCTTTTTTCAATCTTCGGCGTATTTTCGATGGAACTGATGAATACGGCAGTTGAGCGGACGGTAGATTTGGCGGATGGCCGGTACCATCCGCTTGCCAAGCAGGCAAAGGATGCGGCAGCGGCAGCGGTGCTGATGGCTGCGGTGCTCGCCGCCATCATCGGCTGCATCGTATTTCTTCCGAAACTGCTTCACTTATTCGAAGGAGCGGCTTTTTGATGCGGCTTCTTTTTTTATGAAGAACCGAAATGATCAGCGCGAAATCCGCCCGCTTTCCGCCCGCGCCGAGCCTCCTCGCACGGTTCCGTACTGCGGGGTCTCGCCTGGCCCGTCTTTTCCCGCAGGAGTCCCGCAAATTTCGCACTGATCCGCATGATCCTGTAAATAGCCCTTTAAACCTTCCTGTGGTCGGCGCGGTTTGAAACACGTCTTTCTTTACGATAAAATAAGATTAAACCAGCCATACATCGACAAAATTTTAACGAAACTTAAAATATTCAAAAATAATGAAAAATACATTTTAACTTTGAGGCAAACTTGTAGTAAAATACAATTAAAGGGGAAAACATATGAAGATCAAACAGTTAATCGAAGAAGCGAAGTCAGCACGAAACAAAGCATATGTTCCGTACTCCAAATTTCCGGTGGGCGCCGCCCTGCTTGCAAAAGACGGAAGGATGTTCCACGGCTGCAATATTGAAAATGCGGCGTACTCGGTCGGCAATTGCGCGGAACGGACGGCCATTTTTAAAGCTTATTCTGAAGGCGTCAAGGATTTTACCGCCCTGGCTGTTATTGCGGATACAGACCGGCCATGCTCCCCGTGCGGCGCGTGCAGGCAGGTCATCTCGGAGCTTTGCCCGAAAGACATGAAAATTGTACTGGCCAATTTAAAGGGTGATATTATGGAAACAACGGTTGAAGCGCTGTTGCCGGGCGCTTTCTCAGCGGAGGATTTGCATGGATAATTCAGCATATAAATCAGGTTTTATCTCGATTATCGGGCGCCCGAATGTCGGGAAGTCCACATTTTTGAATCATGTCATTGGGCAAAAAATCGCCATTATGAGCGATAAGCCGCAGACGACAAGGAATAAAGTCCAGGGCGTCTATACAACGGATGAAGCGCAGATGATTTTTATCGATACGCCCGGGATCCATAAGCCGAAGCATAAGCTCGGCGATTTCATGATGAAAGTGGCAACGAACACGCTGAAAGAAGTCGACCTCATTTTATTTATGGTCAATGCCGAAGAAAAACTCGGCCGCGGCGATGAATATATTATTGAAATGTTAAAAAACATTCGTACGCCCGTATTTTTGGTCATTAATAAAATTGATCTCGTCCATCCGGATGACCTGCTCGGGATCATTGGACAGTATAAGGATTTGTATCCATTCCGGGAAGTTGTCCCCATTTCCGCGCTTGCCGGAAACAATATTGACCGGCTGCTTGAAACCATCCAGAAGTATTTGCCGGAAGGGCCGCAGTATTATCCTGCCGACCAGGTGACGGACCACCCTGAACGTTTTATCATTTCGGAACTGATCCGCGAAAAAGTGCTTCATCTGACAAGAGAAGAAGTTCCCCATTCCATCGCGGTAGTCATCGATAAGATTGAGAGGATGGAAAATCGGGATGTCATCCGCGTCATGGCCACCATTGTGGTGGAAAGGCCGTCGCAAAAAGGGATTGTGATTGGCAAACAAGGCGCCATGTTAAAGGAAATCGGAAAAAGGGCAAGGGGGGATATCGAAAATTTGCTTGGATCAAAGGTCTATTTGGAATTGTGGGTGAAAGTGCAGAAAGACTGGCGCAATAAAATCAGCCAGCTTCGCGATTTTGGCTTCAGGGAAGACGAATATTAACCCAGAGATGAATTCACGCGCCAATTGACAATTTTTACGCCGAATGTTTGCATCTGCTCTGGTGAAGCTATGAGTGAAGGCTTTTAAAAATTCATGACCCTCACAACATGAAAGGCGTGGTGAAGATGTTGGAATTTACCTGGAAAGTCTTTGCGGATACCGGCAATATTGATACGTACCTGCTTTTTAAAGAACTGGAAAGGGATCGGCAAAAAGAACGGCAGGAACCCGAAGAAGATCCGGCTGAAGCGGATTTTCCGGTAACATGACCCGCCGGCAGGCCGGGCCGGCCGCTTTTTAAAAGCAAGAGGTGGGAAGGTTGTTCGAAAAATGTGAAGGGATCGTCATTAAAAATACGGATTATGGCGAATCCAATAAAATATTGCATATTTATACGCGGGAATTTGGGAAACTGAGTGTAATGGCACGCGGTGCAAAAAAACCGAACAGCCGCTTGGCCGCGGTTTCCCAAATCTTTACATACGGAAACTTTCTTTTCCAGCCGTCGCGGGGTCTCGGCACACTCCAACAGGGCGAAATTGTTTCTTCCATGCGCTATATCCGCGAAGATATTTTTAAAACGGCATATGCCGTATATGTGATTGAACTTTTGGATAAGGCGGTGGAAGACAAAAAAAAGAACCCTTTTTTGTTTGAACTGCTGCTGCGCACGCTTGAATATATCGATGAAGGCTATGATACGGAAATCATCACCAACATTTTTGAAATGAAAATGCTGAATGTGCTCGGGCTGTACCCGTCCATGGACAAGTGCGCGGTATGCGGAAGCCGGGCAGGGGCCTTTGCATTTTCCATCCGGGAAAACGGACTTCTTTGCGACCGCTGTTTTGGCCGCGACCCGTACCGGCTTCCGTTGTCCCAGCCCTCCATCAGGCTGCTCCGGATTTTTTATTTTCTGGATATCAACCGGCTAGGCACCATTTCCGTAAAAGAATCGACAAAAAAAGAATTAAGGCAGGCCATTTCCATGTACTATGATGAATATTCTGGCCTGCATTTGAAATCGAAACGTTTTCTCAGCCAAATGGAAGAGCTAAAAAAAGGCCTGAAACCGGATGAAGGATAATCTGTTATTCAGTATATGCATATTGTGCCTACAATATAAATAAAGATTTGAAGCTTTTATGTGCAACACACGGCATTTGAAGACAGAATGGCAGCATTGTGCTATACTATGTTTTCATATGGTTGCGTTTAATAAGGCGGTGATTACGATCGAATTAACAAAAAGGCAGGAACAAATATTGGAAATTGTCAAAACGAGCGGCCCGATCACAGGGGAGCATATTGCAGAAAAGCTGAATTTGACGAGGGCAACGCTGCGGCCGGATCTCGCCATTTTAACGATGGCGGGCTATTTGGATGCGCGCCCGCGTGTAGGGTATTTTTATACCGGAAAAACAAGCACGCAGCTGCTCACGGAAAATTTGAAAAATATTTATGTGAAAGATTACCAGTCTTTGCCGGTCGTTGTAAATGAGAATGTATCTGTGTACGATGCGATCGTAACGGTTTTTCTCGAAGACGTCGGCACGCTTTATGTCGTCGACAATGAAGCCCATCTTGTCGGCGTTTTGTCGCGGAAAGACTTATTGCGGGCCAGCCTCGGAAATAAGGAATTAACCTCGCTTCCCGTACATATCATTATGACAAGAATGCCAAACATCACTTACTGTAAAAAGGACGATCTGCTGATTGATGTGGCGAAAAAACTGATCGAAAAGCAAATTGATTCAATGCCAATCGTAAAAGAAACAGAAAAAGGCCTTGAAGTGGTAGGCCGGATTACAAAAACCAATATTACAAAAGCATTTGTAGAACTCGCGGACGGCGATTGAAAAGGATGTGGTGATCTTTGGTAAAACCTCATATTTATATCGTTTCCGACTCGGTCGGGGAGACGGCGGAACTGGTGACAAAAGCGGCGATCAGCCAATTTGAAAAGAATGATGCGGAACTGAAACGCTTTCCTTATGTGGAAGACACCGTACATATCGATGAAGTCGTTTCGCTCGCCTCCTTGAATTATGGAATGATTGTTTATACGCTTGTAAAGCCGGAAATGAGAAAATATATGGATGAAGAAGCAAAAAAACACGGAATTGCGGCAGTTGATTTAATGGGGCCGCTGATGGACGAGCTGCTCCATCTTTATGAATGCAAGCCCCTTTATGAACCAGGGCTCGTGAGAAAACTCGATGAAGCCTATTTTAAAAAGGTGGAGGCCGTCGAATTTGCCGTAAAATATGATGACGGCCGGGATCCTCGCGGCATTGTGCGGGCGGATATCGTATTGATCGGCGTGTCGCGCACATCGAAAACTCCTCTGTCGCAATATTTGGCGCACCACTGTTATAAAGTTGCGAATGTGCCGATTGTGCCGGAAGTGGATCCCCCTGAAGAGCTTTTCCGGGTGCCGGCTGAAAAATGCTTCGGCTTGAAAATTGATCCGGACACGTTAAACCATATCCGGAAAGAGCGGCTGAAAACGCTCGGGCTCCAAGGCACGGCAAGCTATGCGACAATTGAAAGGATTAAATATGAATTGGAATATTTCAATAAAGTCGCGGAACGGCTCGGGTGCAAAGTGATTGATGTGACGAGCAAAGCCGTTGAAGAAACAGCAAATATCATTATGAATGAAATGAGAAAATGGTGAAAAAGGCAGTTACATGATGGCTGCATAAAAATGGGGAGTGCAAATGCTGGTTCAGCCCCTAATACGGGCAGGGCGGATCAGCAGGGGCCTCCGTCCGAAAAAGCGAACTGCGGCACGCAATGATATTTAAAGAAGAGATTGTGGGAAAACGGGCGGAAACCGGCCTTTTGAAATTGGCCGTTGTTTCTCCCCGCTTTTTTTCGTTGCATTGCAGAAAACCAGGCATATTTCTTTCCTTTTTTCAGTATTTATATATAGTCAAAATGAAGCAAGTATACTATAATAAAAAATTGTGATAAAAATGTATTTAAATGAGGTTTAGAGTGGGCGGTAAAGGAATAAACTATTTATTAGCAAATGTCAAGCCCAATTTTGAAAAAAATTCGACATATGAAAAAAATTATGGGAAGAAACGCAAATAAAGCAGGATTCTGTGGAGTGATGTAGAATATTTAGGATAAAAGGCGCTACCGTACTTGTGGATGCCGATGCCTGTCCGGTAAAGGGGGAAATTGTTTCTGTTGCCCGGGAATACGGGGCGGCTGTTGTTTTTGTTGCTTCGTACAAAAACCGGATGGCAGATCCTGAGGAAGGCCATTGGGTGTACGTCGACCCGCACCGGGAATCAGCCGACATTTATATCGCAAACCATGCGGAAACCGGCGATATTGTCGTTACGCAGGATATCGGCCTGGCGAGCCTCGTTTTGCCGAAAGGGGCATCTGCGCTGACGCCGAGGGGCACGATTTACACGGAAAGCTCGATCGGCCCGGCGCTTGATCTCCGCTATCTGGCGGCAAAAGAAAGGAGTCGGGGCAGGTACGGAAAGGGTACGAAACGCTTTACAGCCGAAGACCGGGAACATTTTGCCCGTGCCCTGGCTGAAATGCTTTCAAAAATGGAGCAGAAGGGATGTTTTCGTGGCAGGAATAATTCCGAACGAGAAAATCAATGAAATACGCCAGTCTGCGGATATCGTGGATGTGGTCAGCGAATATGTCCAGCTAAAAAAACAGGGACGTAACTATTTCGGGCTGTGCCCGTTCCACGGTGAGAACACCCCGTCTTTTTCCGTTTCGCCCGATAAGCAGATTTTCCATTGTTTTGGATGCGGCGCTGGCGGCAATGTTTTTACTTTTCTTATGGATATCGAAGGCATCACTTTCCAGGAAGCGGCAGTGAAGCTTGCGCGAAAATTGCATATTGAACTGGATATAGGGCTGCAGACGGAAGTGTCGAAAAGCATCGATCCGGAGCTGTCGCAGATAATGGAAGCGCACGAATTGTTGCAAAAATTATACCATCATTTGCTCCTCCATACAAAAGAGGGACAGCCGGCGCTTGAATATTTGCGGGGGCGCGGTTTTACGGATGAAAGCCTTGAAAAGTTCGGGATCGGATATGCGCTTCCGGCCTGGGATTTCGCTGCGAAAATGCTCCATAAGCGGGGATATTCACTTCCTGTCATGGAAAAGGGCGGCCTGATCATCCGAAATGAGCGGGACGGTAAATATTTCGACCGGTTCAGGGATCGGATCATGTTCCCAATTATTGACATAAAAGGAAGGATTATAGCGTTTGCAGGAAGAGCGGTACGGAAGGGCGAGCAGCCGAAATATTTGAACAGCCCTGAAACGCCCCTTTTTAACAAAAGCACGCTTCTTTTCAACCTGCACCAGGCAAGGGGACCAATCCGGAAAAAGCAGCAGGCGGTGATTTTTGAAGGTTATGCGGATGTCATATCCGCAGACAAAGCAGGCGTCCAAAACGGCATTGCAACAATGGGCACTTCCATTACGCCGGAACATGTCCAAATCATCAAAAGGCTGACGGACAATGTTGTCATTTGTTATGACTCTGACCAGGCTGGGATTACAGCTGCTTTCCGGGCCGGCAGGATGCTGAGCGAAAACGGATGTGAAGTGCGGGTTGCGCAAATGCCTGAAGGACTGGACCCTGATGACTACATAAACCAAAACGGCGGCGAGAAATTCCGTCGGGATGTAATAGGGGCCAGCCTGACGTTTATGGCTTTCAAAATGAATTATTTCCGCCTGAATAAAAATCTCCAAAATGAAGGAGAAAAGCTGGCGTATATAGAAGAAGTAATAAAGGAAATTTCAAAATTGGAAAATGCCGTTGAGAAAGATCTTTATTTACGCCAACTGTCCGAAGAGTTTTCATTATCTTTGGATGCCCTGAAAGAGCAGGAGCGGCAATTCCGTATACGCTGGTCCGGAAAACGGGCTAGCCGGAATGGTACCGGACTCGGATTGCAGACGGCGCCTGGCCCTGAAAGCCCGTTGCTTCCCGCCAATATAACCGCTGAAAGAAGATTACTGGCACATATGTTGAAAGACGGGGAGACCGCCTATAAAGTAAAAGACCTTCTCCACGGTAATACTTTTTACGTGGATGAGCACCAGGCGATTTTCACTTACCTGCTCGGCTGGTATGAAGAAGGGAATCCGCCTGACGCCAGCGCTTTTCTTTCTTACTTGCCCGATACAAAGCTGCAAAGGATTGTGGCCGAAATCGAAATGATGACAGTCAACGAGGAGCTATCGGAAGCCGAGTTGGAAGACTATGTGCAGTATGTGCTAAAACATCAAAAATTGCTGCTTATTAAAGAAAAACAAAGGGCGCAAAAAGATGCTGAACGGCAAAACGATTTTCAAAAGGCACTGCAATTGGCAAATGAAATTTTGGCATTGCGGAAGTCAATCACATAAATCTCTGCTTTACACAATAGATTAAGCTGCAGTTGGACCATTGTGAGTGAAATTGTTGGAAGGAGGGGAACATATGGCTGAAAAGTCAGCACGTTCCAAAGCATTAGAAGAAAGTGAGTCTACATTGGAAAAAGCGAAGGAGCAACTCGTTGAACGCGGGAAAAAACGCGGGTTTCTTACCTATGATACCATTTCCGAGAAGCTTGGCAACTTTGATTTGACATCCGACCAAATGGATGAATTTTATGAATCTCTTACCGAACAAGGTATCGATCTTATGGACGATCCCGGCGATGATGAGGCTGCGCCTTCACATCTTGATTTGGAAAAAGAAAACGATGAAGAATTTGACCTGAATGATCTGAGCGTTCCCCCGGGTGTGAAAATCAATGATCCGGTCCGCATGTATTTAAAAGAAATCGGGCGTGTCGACCTTCTTTCCGCAGATGAAGAAATTGAACTGGCCAAAAGAATCGAAAACGGCGACGAAGAAGCGAAACGCCGGCTTGCGGAAGCAAACTTGCGTCTTGTTGTCAGCATTGCAAAAAGGTATGTGGGCCGCGGCATGCAATTCCTTGACCTGATTCAGGAAGGAAACATGGGCCTGATCAAAGCGGTTGAAAAATTCGACTACCGGAAAGGCTATAAATTCAGCACGTATGCTACATGGTGGATCCGCCAGGCCATCACGCGCGCCATTGCCGACCAGGCAAGGACAATCCGCATCCCTGTCCATATGGTCGAAACAATCAATAAATTAATCCGTGTACAGCGTTCGCTGCTCCAGGATCTGGGCAGGGAACCGACGCCGGAAGAAATTGCCGAAGAAATGGATATATCCCCGGATAAGGTAAGGGAAATCATTAAAATTGCCCAGGAACCGGTCTCACTTGAAACACCGATCGGTGAAGAAGACGATTCGCATTTAGGCGATTTTATCGAAGACCAGGAAGCCACTTCCCCTTCAGACCATGCTGCCTATGAACTTCTGAAAGAGCAGCTCGAAGATGTACTCGACACGTTAACCGACAGGGAAGAAAATGTGCTCCGCCTGCGCTTCGGCCTTGACGACGGACGTACACGTACGCTTGAAGAAGTCGGCAAAGTATTCGGTGTCACAAGGGAACGGATTCGCCAAATCGAGGCAAAAGCGCTCCGGAAACTGCGCCATCCGAGCAGGAGCAAGCGGCTGAAAGACTTCCTGGAATAATATGCCCCGCTTCCGCACATCAAGATAGCATGGCGCTTGTGCATAACCTTTTCAGCCAAGCGCCTTATTCTTTATTTACTCCGGTAAGGAAGTAAACCTTTTTCGTGCAAAAAAAGGATTATCCGAATGCCTATCGAATATATCATTTGGGATGTGCTGTATATGGATGATACTAAGAAAAATATTATCATCAACGAAATTAAAATGTGGAAAGAAAACCATATGATTCCACAAGAATATTGCGATTTCCTGCTTGCTCTTTACAATGGCGGCACGGAAGGCGGAACCGGCGAAAAACAAAATGCCGGCGGCAGGAAAAAGCCTACCCTAAAGCTCGCGGTGTTTTCCGTTTTCATTTTAGCTTTAGCCGGAATAGCTGTATTTGTCATTTATTTTACTGAATTACATTTTATTTTGCAAACGGTGATTTTGACAGCTTTTGTCGGATTTTTACTTATTGTAGGAATTCGTTATGCTAATAAAGAATTCTTTTTTTCACTTTTCTTTATTGGCGCTGCGTTTATTTTGCTGATGCTCAGTGTGCTCGTGAATGAAAAGTTATTTGGAAATCAGCGCCATTCCTTGTATTTGCTGCTTTTTGCCAACTGCGCCCTGTGGCTTGTTGTCGGAAAATCCTACAAACTGCTGTTTTTTACCGTTTCGGGAATTCTTGGGACTGCCATTTTGGTATTTTCTATCCTAATATAGAATATATTTTAAATTCGGAACTTTCGGTTTCCGGCTTTGTTGATTTGGAATTGTGAATTTTTATTGAATTCTACATCATTTTTATTATAACACAAAATGTAAGCGCATTCAACCAAAATCTATTCACGTATAAAAACGTTGTTAGGGCTTTCTTTATTAAAAATTTTCAGTTAAAATAAAAGAGATAAATAATGGACGCACGCTGAAAAAGCGGTAAAATAAAGGGGGAGCGCAATGAAAAAGAATCCTGTCATACCATATTTGCTGATCATGGTATTCGGGTTGGCACTTGTCTTTTTCTTTTCCATCAAGGGGGTAGGCGATGCAAAACAAGTTGCGAAGGAAAAGGAAAGCCCTAAACAAACGCAGACAGCTGATTCGGGAAAATTTGACCCGGAAAGTTTCGCCAAAAAAACATGCGCGACTTGCCAC
This sequence comes from Weizmannia acidilactici, assembly GCF_008974185.1. GTDB lineage: Bacteria > Bacillota > Bacilli > Bacillales > Bacillaceae_C > Weizmannia > Weizmannia acidilactici. Next base: position 20,351 of record NZ_BKZP01000012.1, on the reverse strand, counting down.
GGGAACAATCTGCAGGGAGCGGTTGGGCCGAATCTGCATGGGGTTGGCAAGAAATTGTCCAAAGATAAAATTAAGGATGTGCTGAAAAACGGCACAAGCGGCGGTATGCCGGCAGGGCTTGTTGAAGCGGACCATATCGATGAAATGGCGGATTGGGTATCGAAGTTAAAATAAACGAAATGCGGGCGCCAAACAGTGCCCTTTTTTTTATGGCAAAAAGTGGCTACAATAGAAGTATCCTGTATAAAGTGGTGAAGAAATGAACAGCGAAAAACTTTCGAAAAGGCTTGGGGCAGTGGCTGCTTTTATACCGAATGGCACGAAAATTGCCGATATCGGTTCCGACCATGCTTATCTCCCTTGCTATTGTGTAAAACATGGGATTGCCAGGGAGGCGGTTGCGGGCGAAGTCGCGGACGGGCCGTACCGTTCCGCGCGCCGGCAAGTGGAACAATTGGGCCTTGCCGGAAAAATCAGTGTGAGAAAAGGCGACGGTTTGGATGTCCTTTCCCCGGGCGAAGCTGAATGCATCACGATAGCCGGAATGGGCGGTGCTTTGATCGCTTCCATACTGGAACGGGGAAAAGAAAAACTTACTGGAACAAAAAGGCTGATTCTCCAGCCAAATGTCGGATCATTGTTTGTCCGGAAATGGTGCGTGGAAAACGGATGGGTAATTATAGGTGAAAGGATTCTTGAAGAAGACGGGAAAATTTATGAAATACTCGCAGCAGATGCCGAAGCCCGCCCCCAAAATCTGACTGAAGCAGAACTCATGATGGGGCCTATTTTGATAAAAGAAAACAACGCGGCATTCCGGAAAAAATGGCAGTCCGAAAAAAGAAAATGGCAGCATATTCTCAGGAAAATGTCAGAAGCCGAACCAAGCCCGGAGCTTGAAGAGAAGAAAAGCCATTACAGGCATTTGATTGCTCTGGCAGAGGAGGTTTTAAAATGAAAAACGCCAACGGACACGAAGTGATTCAACTGTTTGAACAGTTTGCACCGAAAAAATATGCGATGGAAGGAGATCCGGTCGGCCTTCAGATCGGGCAATTAAACCGGCCAGTAAAAAATGTGCTGGTCGCGCTTGATGTGATTGAAGACGTTGTGGATGAAGCGATTGAAAATGATGTGCAGCTCATTATAGCCCATCATCCGACGATTTACCGGCCACTGAAAAATGTTGCTACCGATACCCCGCAGGGCAGGCTGGTTGAAAAATGCATCCGCCACGGAATTGCCGTCTATGCGGCCCATACGAATCTGGATGTGGCGCCCGGCGGGGTGAATGATTTGCTGGCGGAAGCGCTCGGCCTCTGTAGCACGGAAATTTTATCGCCTACATATGAAGACAAGCTGAGGAAACTGGTTGTATATGTGCCGGTATCTCACGAGGAAAAAGTCAGGACGGCGATCGGAAATGCAGGCGCCGGTGCCATCGGGGCATACAGCCACTGCTCCTTCTCCGTCCGCGGTACCGGCCGGTTTTTGCCTGGGGAAGGCACGAACCCTTTTCTTGGAAAAGTTGGGGAACTTGAAGAAACTGAAGAAGTAAGGGTGGAGACGATATACACGGCTTCGATTGAAAAACAGGTGCTGCAGGCGATGTTCCGTACGCATCCGTATGAGGAGGTCGCTTATGACATTTATCCTGTTGAAAATGAAGGCACAAAGCTCGGACTCGGCAGGATCGGCGAACTGGAAAAGGAAATGGCACTTTGGGAATTTGCCGAACATGTAAAAAAAGCGCTCGATGTCAAAGCTTTGCGCGTGGTTGGAAACTTGGAAGATAAAGTGAAAAAAGTGGCAGTGTTGGGCGGTGACGGCAATAAATATTTTTCGCGGGCCAAAAGGGCAGGCGCCGATGTTTTCGTAACCGGGGATTTTTATTACCATAATGCCCATGATGCTTTGGCGATGGGACTGAACGTTATTGATCCCGGACACAACGTCGAAAAAGTGATGAAAAAAGGCGTTGCGAATTATTTGCAGAAAGCATGCGGGGAAAAAGGGCTTGATGTCCGATTTATTGAGTCCAAAGTAAATACGGATCCGTTCAGGTTTCTGTAAAAATAAGCGGCGGGTGACCATGGGAACCCGCCACATCAAGATTTATGCTTTTTTGGACAGTGTAGGATGGGGATTTTTTACTTTCGGCAAAATTTTGCTTAACGGCACTTTCCGCTCGCGCATCCATGTCGATTCATCCTCCGGGTCATATTGCTCGAGAAACGCAATGACTTCACGGACGATCGGCGTTGGAGTCGAAGCACCCGCGGTTACGGCTACTTTGCTGACGCCGTCCAGCCATTCCAGTTTGATTTCTTCCACATCGGCAATGCGGTATGCTTTCGTATGCGCGATTTCTTCCGATACTTGCGCCAGGCGGTTCGAATTATTGCTTCTCGGGTCGCCGACAACAAGCAGAAGATCCGCTTCTTTTGCCTGTTCCGCAACGGCTTTCTGGCGAATTTGCGTTGCGTGGCAAATTTCGTTATATTTTTCGGCAGTTGGGTATTTTTCTTGGACGAGATCCATGATGTCCGCCACATCCCATTGGCTCATCGTCGTTTGGTTCGTCACGATGATTTTATCATTCCGGATGTTGAGTGCTTCCACATCTTCTTTTGTCTCAACCAAGTGGACGATCCCCGGGGCAACCCCGACCGCCCCCTCAGGCTCGGGATGCCCCTTTTTACCGATATAAATGACATCATAGCCTTCTTTTTCCTTTTCACGGATCAGGTCATGCGTTTTCGTTACGTCCGGGCACGTGGCATCGATTGCAGTCAGCCCTTTTTTCCTGGCGAGTTCGCGCACTTCGGGGGATACGCCGTGCGCGGTAAAAATGACAGTGCCTTCATTGATCTTCTCCAAAATTTCTTTCCGGTTTTTTCCGTCCAGGGTGATGATTCCATCTTCTTTAAAGGCGTCCGTCACATGCTGGTTGTGGACAATCATGCCGAGTATGTAGATGGGGCGCGGCAATGTTTTATCTAAAGCGGCATTGCGGGCGATGACCATCGCGTCGACAACGCCGTAGCAGTAGCCTCGGGGGGAAATTTTAATAACCTCCATTGCGATCCTCCTAGTAAATATTCCGGAAACATATGAAGTCCGGACTTAAAATTGTATTCTAACACAATTGTATTATATCGGAATTTAAGGCAGAATACAAAATGGGGCATAAGGCTTATCATGCAAAAAAACCGCCTGTACCGGGGTACAAACGGTCCTGTTTTTTAAATAAATAATTTAGGTACGGAAGCGCCTTTTTCCTGGATGTTTTCTTCTTTTTTCTTTTCCTTTTTCTTCCTGGAGCTGCTTGCGGATGTGCGGTCTGCGCTTTTTGTGACGCGCCCCGTTTTGCCGGCGGTGCTTGGAGAAGTGCGTTTTTTGTTTTGCCCGCTTGATTCCTCTGCCCCTGCTTCATTAACCGGCGCATTTTTTAATCCGCGGTACATTTTCCACATGGCAGGCAAATTTTTAATCAGCGGACCGTACTGTTGGATCATCGGCCCGACCTGCTGCGCCGTTTTAATGACATTTTGTGTATTGTTTAAAAATGAACTGATCGAATTCGGATTTGCAATCGACTTCAGCAGCGATCCGCCTCCCCCGGCGGCTCCTCTTTGGAAGGCGTTTGCCGGATTCATGGCTGCATTTTGCCCGCCGCGCTGGAACAACCTTGATAAGAGCCCGCCGCGGCCCTGGAAGGCGGGTCCGCCCCCGGCGCGGAATACCGGATTATGCCCAAAACCGGCACCGAAAGGCCTAAGCATACCGGGGCGGTTCAACGTAAATGGGTTCCTTTGCATTCCGCCAATCGGACGACCCAGCCCCTGGTTTGGTGGCCCGAAAAACGGCATATTTCTTGGCGGCATTGTTTTATCCCCCTTTCTGTTCTTTAACGCCGTTCATTTATACAATATGCAGGGCAGGCGGAAACGTCTGGAATGCAGAAAAGTTTCTTGGCAGCATCTTTGCCGGAAAGTAGCGTTTTTTTCGAATGTCGATTATAATAACAAGACGTTCCTAGGCGTGTGAGATAAGGAGTGGAAACATGATCAATACGAATTGGAAAGATTTTGGTTTTAAGCCTTTTATCGAAACGGCTGTAGAAAATAAGGGATTTCTTGAACCGACGGAAATCCAGAAAAAAATGATCCCGCTCGTGCTAAAAGGGGAAAGCGCGATCGGCCAGTCACAAACCGGCACGGGCAAAACGCATGCCTATGTGCTGCCGGTTTTGCAGAAAACAGATCCAAGCCTTCATGAAGTGCAGTCGGTCATTACGGCGCCGACTAGGGAACTGGCAAGCCAGATCTATCATGAAGTCCTGGATATTTTAAAATGGGATGAAACAGGCGGCATTACAGCGCGGCTTTTTATCGGCGGAACGGACAAGCAGCGCGATATTGGAAAGCTGAAAAAACAGCCGCAGATCGTTGTTGGAACGCCTGGAAGAATCTATGATCTTGTGAAAGAACAGGCCCTATTTGTCCATACTGCAAAAATTTTGGTCGTCGATGAAGCGGATATCATGCTTGATATGGGCTTTATTGCAGATGTCGACCAAATTGCCGGACGGATACCGAAAGAGCTGCAAATGCTCGTATTCTCGGCCACGATTCCGGAAAAATTAAAGCCGTTTTTGAAAAAGTATATGGAAAACCCGAAATTCGAGCAGGTGCAGCCGAAGCAAATTTCTGCGGAAAAAATCGAGCATATTTTAATACCAAAACGCTCGCGGGAGAAAATCGATGTATTGTATGATGTACTTAAAGCGTTTAATCCTTATTTAGCGATTGTGTTTGCCAATACAAAAGTGATGGTGGACGAGATATCGGGCCGACTGGCGGAAAAAGGGATGAAAACTGCCCGCATCCACGGGAATTTGACGCCGCGGGAAAGGGCAAAGACGATGAAGCAAATTAAAAACCTTGATTTCCAGTATATTGTCGCTACCGATTTGGCGGCGAGAGGCATTGACATTGAAGGCGTCAGCCATGTCGTCAACTATGAGCTGCCGAAAGACTTGACGTTTTACATCCACCGAGCCGGCAGGACTGCACGTGCGAACCTTTCGGGCATTTGCGCGACCATCTACGAGCCTTCTGATGAATATGCCCTTACACAACTTGAAAAATTGGGCATCGTTTTTGAAAACCGCGACTTGAGAAACGGGGAATGGGTGGAACGGCACGACCGGAACCGCCGCAAAAAACGCGTAAGGCAGGCAGATGAAATGGAAATAGCGGCGAGAAGGGCAATTGGCAGGCCGAAAAAAGTGAAGCCGGGGTATAAAAAGAAAATCGAGCGGCAAATCGAGACAATCAAAAAACGCCAAAGAAAAATGCAAAAACGCAAATAAAAGGGGAGAAACATTGATGTTAAAAATCGGTTCACACGTTTCCATGAGCGGCAAAAAAATGCTGCTTGCGGCAAGCGAAGAAGCGGCATCATATGGCGCCAACACCTTTATGATTTATACCGGTGCGCCGCAGAACACGAGAAGAAAGAAAATCGAAGACTTAAATATCGAAGCCGGCCTTGCCCACATGAAAGAGCACGGCATCAAAGAAATTGTCGTCCATGCGCCTTATATTATCAATATCGGGAATGCGGCCAACCCTGCCACTTTTGAGCTCGGCATCAATTTTTTGAATTCGGAGATCGAACGGACGGAAGCGATCGGGGCGAAGCAAATCGTCCTCCACCCGGGCGCCCATGTCGGTGAGGGGCCGGAAAAAGGCATCCGGAAAATCATTGAAGGTTTAAATGAAGTGCTCACACCGGGCCAAAATGTCCAAATTGCGCTGGAAACGATGGCCGGCAAAGGTTCCGAATGCGGAAGGACGTTTGAAGAATTGGCGAAAATCATCGACGGTGTCAAATTTAATGACAAGCTTTCGGTTTGTTTCGACACCTGCCATACGCATGATGCCGGTTATGATATAAAGCACCGGTTCGATGATGTGCTGGATGAGTTTGACCGCATCATCGGGATCGGCCGCCTCAAAGTTTTGCATGTCAATGACAGCAAAAATGAAGCGGGCGCACGGAAAGACAGGCACGAAAATATCGGTTTTGGTCATATCGGATTTGAAGCCCTCGACTATATCGTGCACCACCCGCAGCTTGAGGACATCCCGAAAATTTTGGAAACCCCGTATGTCGGCGAAGATAAAAAGAACCGGAAACCGCCGTACAAATATGAAATTGAAATGCTGAGAAACCGGCAGTTTGATGAAGATTTATTAATGAAAATTATGCAGCAGCCCGTCTGACGGCCTGACCGCTTTATGCGGCAGGCTTTTTTCATTTTTTTGGAAATTCAGACATGCTTTTGCAAAATGAAAAGAAACTGTAATCTTTTTGTCGAACTTTGATGCTATAATTTAAATATAAAAAAGAACAACAAAACTGGTATTTAACATAATTGTAAATTACGAGATTGATAGATTACGATACATAGCTATGGAGGAGTTAAAGTGAGTAAGAAGTTTTTGTCGATTACGGCCGCGGCTTTCATCGGGGCCGGCAGTACTTTTGTTCCTTTTAGCAAAGCATTTGCCGAAAGCACTACGAAAAGTATCAAAAGCCAAGAATCGCTTGTCCAATCGAGCATTTCCAGCAAGCAGAATGAAATCGCCAAAATTTTGGCGGACCAGAAGCAGCTTCAGGATGACATGAAAAAAATTTCCAGTAAAATCAGTGAAACCAACCGGAAAATCACTGAAAAAAACCAGGAAGTGCAAAATACAAAAGCCCAAGTGGCCGAACTGAACACGAAAATTAAGGAAACGCAAAAAAGAATTGAAGAACGTAACCAGGTGCTTGCGGAGCGCGCGCGCGATATACAGCAAAACGGCGGTTCTGTCAGCTATTTGGATGTCATTCTCGAATCGAAAAGTTTAAGCGACCTCATCAGCCGTGCAGCAGCTGTTACAACTTTTGTCAACGCTGACCGGTCCATCCTCGAGGCCCAGGAAAAAGACAAAAAAGAATTAAAAGCGTCAAAAGATGAAGTGCAGGCAAAACTAGCTAAAATTCAGTCCGATTTGGCCGATTTGCAGGAGCTGAAAGAAGCAAATAAATACGAGCTGGCAGACCAGAAAAGCATGGAAGCCGCACTGGATGACCAAAAACAGGCCATTGCGGATGAAATTTCCAAGCTGAAATACAAGGCTGCTTCTTTAAGTGCCCAAGAAAAAGCCGCCCTTGCAGAACTTGAAAAAGAACAGTCCACCGCAAAAGCTTCTTCCGCTTCGGAAACCGCAACGGCGTCAAGCGTCCAATCGAATGATGCATCCGCATCACAAAACGGATCCGGCTCAGGCAGCAAGTCAAGCGCAAATACGCATAAGGCAAAAACAAATTCAGGATCGGACAGCCAGGCAAGTTCAAGCTCCGGCTCCGGTTTAAGTTCAAATGTGGGGGCAAGTTCTTCCCCTTCATCCGGCAACACATCGGTGTCGAGCGGAAGCACATCGAAGAGCGCATCGGAAATTATTGAAAAAGCAATCAGTGCAGGTTCTTCTTTGATCGGGCATTCGCCGTATAAATTTGGCGGCGGGAGGAACGCATCCGATATTGCAAACCGCCGTTTTGACTGCTCATCTTTTGTGCACTGGGCATATTTGCAGGCTGGTGTCAATTTAGGCGGTGCGGGTGCGACGACGGATACGCTCGTCGGTTTGGGCCGTGCAGTCAGCCCGTCACAAATGAAACGGGGAGACTTGATCTTCTTTGACACGTACAAAACGAACGGCCATGTCGGCATTTATCTCGGAAACGGGCAATTTTTGGATGACAACAGTTCCCACGGCGTTTCCGTTGACAGTTTGAGCAATGGCTATTGGAAGAGCGTCTTTAACGGCGTTGTCAGAAGAGTAGTAGAATAATGGATAAAAAACCGGTTTGGGGTTCCAAGCCGGTTTTTTATCCGGCCCAATCGGTGCGTTTTGTAGGGCTCCTGCGGAAAAAGTGGCCCGTTGACACAAAACGTTCCGGGGTGGGAAACCTGTTGGGCAAACGTATTTTGCGCTCATTTGCAATGCCGGATTACGGTTGCACACTATTTCGTAAACAGTACAAAAACCCGGTTGATTTCCCGCGCTGTTTCCGGGCTGGTGATTTTTGCAATGTCTTTCAGGGCTTTGCTGCGGGCCTGGTCTTCAAAAATATCCAGCTGCTTTCCGCGTAAATAATCCGCAATTTTTTCCGCATCTTCGCGGCTGATTTTCACTTTAAACTGCCGGGCATATTTAAATAATTCTTCACCGGTAATCATATTTACCTTATAATTGACCATATTTTGAATGAGCTTCACTGCGCATCACACTCCCTGCTTCATGTATATGCACCTTTATGGAAAATGTTCCTTTGTCGCCTTTACAATCGGGCGTGGCAAGTGTATAATGTTTAAATCGGAATGATTCTGATTGAGGGAGACTGTTTATGAACGACTATATTGTTGAAGTTTCCGGCGTTTCTTTCCGGTATGACCGGAGAAATGTACTGGAACAAATTGATTTGAAGATTCCGAGGGCAGCATTTCTCGGCATCGTCGGCCCGAACGGTTCCGGAAAATCGACGCTGTTGAAGCTGATCCTCGGGCTGTTAAAGCCGCTGGAAGGGGAAATCCGTCTGTTCGGCACGCCAATTAACAAATTTAAAGATTGGAGCCGGATCGGGTTCGTTTCGCAAAAAGCAAACTCGTTCAACACAGGATATCCTGCGACCGTCTTTGAGGTGGTGGCAAGCGGGTTGACGAAAAAAACGGGACTGTTTCGCTTTTTAGGCAATGAAGCGAAAAAAGAAGTATTGGACGCGATCCGCTCGGTTGGGATGGAAGGGTATGTGCATCAAAATATCGGTGAACTGAGTGGGGGGCAGCAGCAGCGTGTATTTATCGCAAGGGCAATCGCCAGCAAACCGGAGATCCTGATTTTGGATGAGCCGACAGTAGGGGTTGACCAGCGCCATGTCCAGTCTTTTTATGAAATGCTGGAACGGCTGAATAAACAGCTTGGGATCACGCTTATACTGGTTACCCACGATATCGGAGCCATTTCAAATAGGGTGACGCATGTCGCCTGCCTGAACAAACACTTGTATTTCCACGGCGACAGGGAAGCGTTTGAAAAGCTGGATGATAAGAAACTGTCCTCATGGTATCACCATGATATCCGGCTTTTGTCGCATGAACATGGATGAGAAGGAGTAAAGCATGATCACAGCGCTTTTACATTATCAATTTTTGCAAAATACGTTTCTTACCGGCATCATGATCGGCATCATTGCGCCGCTGATCGGGAGTTTTATCGTCGTGCGCCGCTTGTCGCTCATTGCGGACGCGCTCAGCCATGTCACATTGTCAGGGATCGCTGTCAGCCTGTTTTTAAGCAGTAAACTCCCGGTATTATCGGGACTCAATCCGCTTTATATCGGGACAGGTTTTTCCGTACTCGGTTCCGTTTTGATCGAACGTTTGCGGGTCGTGTACCGCTATTACCAGGATCTCGCCATCCCGATCATCATGTCCGGCGGGATCGGCATCGGGCTGATTTTTATCTCGCTTGCCGGCGGGTATAATGTTGATTTAATGAACTATTTGTTCGGTAGCGTCAGTGCGGTGAGCCGGACAGATCTTTGGCTGATATTGGCAATCAGTATTGCGGTGGCGGCTGTTATTATTTTGTTGTATAAAGAATTATTTTTGCTCTCTTTCGATGAAGAATACGCCAAAGTTTCCGGTATTCCGGCGAAAACGATCCATTTGGTTTTTATGGTGCTAATTGCATTGGTGATATCTGCAGCAATGAGAATTGTCGGGATCATGCTCGTTTCGGCGCTCATTACGCTGCCGGTCGCCGCAAGCATCCGCATCAGCCGCGGCTTTAAGCAGACGATTTTGTTTTCCGTCTTATTCGGTGAGATTTCCGTGATGGGGGGGCTGGTTAGCGCCTTTTACCTCGACCTGCCGCCTGGCGGAACGATTGTACTGATTTCGATCCTTATTTTGCTTATGGCAATCTATATCAAACGTTTGCGGACCGGTATCCGCTTCAGCAAAAAGAAGGTGTGAGTCAAGTGCTTTTAGAAGAGGCAATTGAAATATTGAAGGATAACGGCTATAAACATACGGGGAAACGTGAAAAAATGCTTGACCTGCTTTCCAAAAGAAATAAATATTTAACGGCGAAAGATGTGCTGGAATGGATGAAAAGTGATTACCCGGGCTTGAGTTTTGATACGATTTACCGGAATTTGTCTCTGTTTGCGGAACTCGGGATTCTTGAAGTGACGGAGCTGTCGGGTGAAAAACATTTCCGTTTCAAATGCTCGACGGACCATCATCACCACCATTTCATTTGTTTGGCGTGCGGAAAGACGAAGGAAATCCCGGACTGCCCGATGCTGACGATCCACAGCGGGCTGGAAGGCTGCGCCATTTCCGGCCATAAATTCGAAGTGTACGGCACCTGCCCGGAATGCATGGCGCATGGGAAAGGGCACATGTAAAAAACCCTGCTGTATTTTCCCAGCAGGGTTTTTTTACAGGCGCACGGCTTACCCGGTTGTTCCGGCCCAGCGGCGGATCCATTCATCGGCTTCCTTCCAATTTTTAACCCGGTATACATTTTTCGGGACGGGATCCCGGTTATACGGGGTGTCGAACAGAAGGACGGGGATGCCGAGTTCTTCGGCGATCGCGGCCGCGTTATCATGCTTGTCTTCCAGAAAGACATCGATATCATATTTTTTGGCCGTTTCCACTTTATGATGTGTGCCGATCAGTTCAATATGGTGGTATTTCAGTTGCTGTCTTGAAAACCAGTTTTTGGTAACTTTAAGCAAATGGGATGCACGCGCACTGATAAAATATAGCTCAAATCTGTCTGCCCATTTGGTTAGTACTTCTTTTGCCCCTTCAGCAATCGGCGATTTTTCATAGATGGCCGGTTCGGATTGGATGAACCACCTGTTAAATGTTTCCGGCGGTATGTCGACTACATCTGTGATTTCGTACTTCGTCAAATCTTCATATTTTAAATGAATATGAAAAGCTTCATTGATAAACGGGACGAGCGATTCCGGACTTGTTACAGTCCCGTCAATATCAATTCCGAAACGTTTTTTCCCTTTCATTGGTGCCTCTCCTTTGCTTCAGTATTAACAGTGTAGCACAAACCCGCAAAAAGGGGAATGGAGCAAGTTTTAACGGAAATTGGCAGCATGGAAAGATATCCGGCGTGCAAAATAATGGTGCTTCTATTCATGGAAAGCGAGGGATGCGCGTGGACAGGGAAGACCGTATGCAACAGGCTTCGACGAAAAGCGATTCCGGCACGGCCGGGCACGATTATCGTGAAGAAACGGCTGCCGAGCTTTCGGCGCCTGCGTATACAAACAGGAGGGAGGAGCCGGTGTCGGAAGACGGAATGGTTTCCCGGTTTTACGGTTGGGCTTCGCTCTTTCTCGCTGTGCTTTCACTGTTTTTTCTCCCGGTTTTGCTGGGCGCTTCGGCCATTGTGCTCGGGCTGATCGCCCGCGGCAAAGGTGCCGGCACGACCGGTGCATGGGCCATTGGGATCGGGGCGGTATCCCTTATCCTCGGGCTGTTTGTATTTCCTTTCTTTTAAATTGGATAGCAGCATAAAGAAACACCGGCTAAGCAATGAGCCGGTGTTTTCTTAAACCAAATTGATATTTTGTTCAGCTTGTTTTTTATAATACGCTTCGGCAAGGATGTCGATTTCTTTTTTCAGTTCTTCCACCATCTTGTCTTCCGGTACTTTCCGCACGATTTTCCCTTTGCGGAACAGAAGCCCTTCGCCGCGGGCGCCGGCAATGCCGATATCCGCTTCCCTTGCCTCGCCCGGTCCGTTTACCGCGCAGCCGAGCACAGACACTTTAATCGGTGCTTTGATGGTTTGTAAATATTCTTCTACTTCGTTTGCGATGCTGATCAAATCGATCGCGATCCTGCCGCACGTCGGGCAGGAAATGAGCGTCGGGGCATTGGAAGCAAGCCCGAAAATTTTCAGTAGTTCGCGCGCCACTTTCACTTCCTCAACCGGATCCGCGCTCAACGAAATGCGGAGTGTATTGCCAATGCCCATGTTCAAAAGCGTCCCGATCCCGGCCGCGCTTTTGATGGTCCCTGAAAACAGTGTCCCGGATTCCGTAATGCCGAGGTGGAGCGGATAGTCAAATGTTCTTGCCGCTTTTTCATAGGCTTCTATTGCAAGCCGCACATCCGATGCTTTCATCGAAACGATGATATCATGGAAATCGAGGTCTTCCAAAATTTGAATATGGTGCAGGGCGCTTTCGACCATGCCGTCCGCCGTCGGGTAGCCGTATTTTTGCAAAATATGCTTTTCCAGACTTCCGGCATTGACCCCGATACGGATCGGAATGCCGCGTTCCTTGGCGGCTTTTACGACCGCTTCAACTTTTTCGCGCTTTCCGATATTGCCCGGATTGATCCGGATTTTATCAACCCCGCCTTCAATTGCTTTTAAGGCGAGGCGGTAATCAAAATGGATATCCGCAACAAGCGGGATACGGATTCTCTTTTTTATTTCGGGGATGGCATTGGCTGCCCTTTCATCCGGAACAGCAACACGGACGATTTGGCAGCCGGCTTCCTCCAACCGTTCGATCTGCCGGACAGTTGCATCCACATCATGGGTTTTTGTCGTCGTCATGCTTTGGATAAATAATTCATTGCTTCCCCCGATCGTCAAATTGCCGACCTTAACTGGGCGCGTTTTTGAACGATGTATGATTTCACCCAAGGAAATTCGCTCCTTTTATGATCTATCAATCTAGTGAAAACTGATTGTGCCAAGTTTTATTGTACCAATTTTCTGCATGGATTGACAAGGAATTAATGGGAGGCATGATAGATTGGGAAACGGTATGTCTGTCCGATTTGAATATCTTCCGGGGCAATTCCGTTATTGAGCCTGCTGAAATCGCGGATGATCTTTTCAATGGAAAGATCTTTGGAAGAGCCGGAAAGTTTTTCGACAATGGTAAGGACAGTATCACCGGGATTGACCCGGACCGTGGCAAATGGTTCCTGTTTGTGCTGTACTGTATTTTGGTAAGCGGATTTTTCAGGTGTTTCCTGCGCATAGGACGGGATCGTGCCGGCGTGGATATCGTAGTAAATGCTGTAGGAAATAATGGCGGCTGAGATAAGGGCAAACATTTTTTTTAACATGAGACAATTCCCCTCCTTTAAGGTGCTATATGTATATGTGCAGGGATGTCCATATAGAACCAGAACCGGGGAAAAGGGGATTAAGTTTTTGGTTCTGTTAAATTTATTGTTGATTATCGCTGATTTCTTAGACTACTGCGGGATAAACGAGCAAGAAAAGACCCCTTGTGCACAGGCATTGAGTGATAAGGCTTGCAGACGCAGGGCGCGAAGCAGATTTCGCGATCATTAACATTGATCAAGAACTTCGCCAAGTTTTTAAAAAATGCAAGCCATAAAATTTGCCATTAATAAGCGGGTTTTGGTACATTAAATATGACAAAACTTTGAACTTTTTAGTTCACACCATTACATAGGGGAGGAATAGAAATGACCTATACTTTACCGCAATTGCCGTATGCGTACGATGCGCTCGAGCCTTATATCGACAAGGAAACAATGAACATCCATCATACGAAGCACCATAACACTTATGTTACAAACCTAAATAAAGCTTTGGAAGGCCATGATGATCTGGCGGCTAAATCAGTTGAAGATTTGATCGCGGATTTGGATGCCGTTCCGGAAGATATCCGTACGGCTGTCCGCAATAACGGCGGAGGCCATGCGAACCACTCGCTGTTCTGGAAACTGCTTTCGCCTAACGGCGGCGGAGAACCAAAAGGCGCGCTTGCGGATGCGATCAACAGCAAATTCGGCAGTTTTGAAAAATTTAAAGAACAATTCTCCGCTGCAGCAGCAGGCCGTTTCGGCTCAGGCTGGGCATGGCTTGTTGTCAACAACGGCGAATTGGAAATCACTAGCACTCCGAACCAGGACAGCCCGCTTTCCGAAGGCAAAAAACCGATCCTCGGCCTGGACGTGTGGGAACATGCTTACTATTTGAAATACCAAAATCGCCGCCCGGAATATATTGCAGCATTCTGGAATGTCGTCAACTGGGATGAAGTTGCAAAATTGTACGAAGCAACAAAATAAAATAATGATAAAAAAGAGCGTGCCGCGTTTTCGCAGGCACGCTCTTTTTTATCCGCCCGCTTGTTCCATATGAATAAAGGCTCCGCTTTTTCAAACAATATAGGGGAATGAGGGGAGTTTTTATTGATGAAGCGAGTTCAAAAATGGTTTGGAGATATTGAACTGTCAAAGGATTTGGTTTTGCTGCTTGCGATCGGGGGGCTTTATTCTTTAAGTGTTTCCCTGTCGAATTCCTTTGTCAACATTTATTTATGGAAACAAACAGGAGAGTACATAGATCTGGCGGTTTATAATTTATCGGTGGTCATCCTCCAGCCGCTGACGTTCATTGTCGCCGGCCGTTGGGCAAAAAAAGTGGACAGAGTGTTGGTGTTCCGGATCGGGGTGGCTTTTTTGGCGCTGTTTTATTTGTGTGTCCTGTTTTCCCGCGGGCATGCGAGTCAATATATTGTTTTGCTCGGGGGGCTGCTCGGGGTAGGTTACGGGTTCTACTGGCTTGCCTATAATGTGCTGACGTTTGAAATCACAGAACCCGAAACGAGGGATTTTTTTAACGGCTTTATGGGCGCTTTCAGTTCCATCGGCGGCATGGCCGGTCCGTTTGCAGCCGGACTGATTATTTCCGCCATCGGGAAAAACGGCTATACGGTTGTTTTTGCTTTATCTTTGCTGTTGTTTGCCATTGCAGTCGTGCTTAGTTTTTTCATATCACCTCGTCCGGCACAAGGCCGTTACTTGTTTAAACACGTATTAAAACAGCGGAGCTACAACCCGAACTGGAAAAGGATCACAAACGCGCATTTTGTCCAAGGGCTCCGGGACGGCACGTTTGTTTTTATGATCTCCGTATTTGTGTTTCTTTCCACGGGGAGCGAACTTTCCCTCGGCACATTCGGGCTGATCAATTCATTCCTGCAGTTTTTGGGATATACACTTGTCGCCAGATTTGTAAAAATCAAACACCGCCAGCGTTTGATTTTTTTGGGGGGGCTGCTTTTGTATGCGGCTGTCTTTTTGTTCATTTTTGAAGTGACCTATCCAAGAATGCTTTTGTATGCGGCAACGATTGCACTTGCGTATCCGCTTTTGCTCGTCCCGTATAATTCCATGACCTATGATGTGATCGGGAGGGCATGGAAAGCGGCGGAAGCACGGATCGAGTATATCGTCGTTCTTGAAATGTTTACCAATTCCGGGAGAATCACTTCGATCTTGCTGTTTATTGTGGCTGTAACTTTTTTTAATGACCAGGTGAGCATCCGCGTGCTGATGCTTTTGATCGGGGCAGGTCATTTATGCATTTCGTTTTTTACAAGGAACATCCGGCTCCGGGAAGACCTGTAACGCACCGCTGTTTTCAAAAATGGCGGTATTTTTTATAGCCATTGCAGCTTTTTTTCGTTAAAATGGACAGTAGAGCCGATTTACGAAAGGAGCAGAAAAGTTTTGAAGAAAAAAAAGCGGAAAAAGAGATCGCATATTCCGTTTCGGATGAATATGCTGTTCTTTGCTGTTTTTGTGCTTTTTTCGGTCTTAGTCGTGCGTCTGGGCATTGTTCAGATTGTTTACGGGCAGGATTATAAAAAAGAACTGGAACAGACGGAGGACCAGACGATTAATACTTCTGTTCCCCGTGGAAGAATTCTTGACCGGAACTATAAGGTGATTGTTGGAAATAAAGCGGAGAAAGCCATCACATATACTAGAACAACGGCTGACAGCACGGATAAAATGCTGAAGGTCGCCAAGGCTTTGGCCAAAATTGTGAAAGCATCGCCTTCCGATTTGAAGCAGATTACGGATCGGGATAAAAAGGATTTTTGGATCCTGACCCACCAGAACGAAGCGAAACAGCTGGTTTCAAAAAAAGAGCAGGAGAAATTGAAAAACAACAGTGACGCGATTTATAAATTGCAGTTGAAGCGTATCACAAAAAATGATATCGACTCTTTTTCCCAACAGGATTTGAATGAGCTGGCGATTTACAGGAAGATGTCGTCCGGCTATGCCTTATCACCGCAAATTATTAAAAATACGGGCGTTACGGATAAAGAGTATGCAACGGTCAGCGAAAATCTTTCTTCTCTGCCGGGCGTGGACATTACGACCGACTGGGAACGGAATTATGTGTTTAAAGAAGCAAACGGCGATTCCGTTTTAGGTTCTGTCCTCGGCGGCGTTTCGACGGAGAAAGAGGGCCTTCCTTCCGACAAGGAGCAATATTACACGGCCCGCGGTTACAGCCGCAATGACCGCGTCGGGACGAGCTATCTCGAGCAGGAATACGAAGATGTGCTGAGCGGGGAAAAAGAGAAAATCAAAACAAAGACGGATAAAGAAGGTAATGTGATCAAATCGACAGTTATCAGCAAAGGGCAGCCGGGCAGCGACCTTGTCCTGACAGTTGATATCGAACTGCAGAAAGAGATTGAAAAAATCTTGACACAGGAGATTTCGGCGGCAAGGGCAAGCAATCCGCT
Source organism: Weizmannia acidilactici (assembly GCF_008974185.1). Taxonomy (GTDB): domain Bacteria; phylum Bacillota; class Bacilli; order Bacillales; family Bacillaceae_C; genus Weizmannia; species Weizmannia acidilactici. The sequence goes on along the minus strand of NZ_BKZP01000012.1, from coordinate 3,647 downwards.
GGTGGACAGGGCATTTGTTACGGTCATGAATCCTTATACGGGTGAAATTTTGGCAATGGCCGGTAAACAGGTGCAAACGGACACGAAAACCGGAAGGGCAAAAATAGCCGACTTTGCGCTCGGGAATATGACAACGTCTTATCCATCCGGTTCCGCTGTAAAAGGCGCAACGATCCTGACCGGTTACCAGACCGGCGCGATTAAGCCGGGCCAGGTATTTGTTGACCAGCCGCTCCATTTTCTTGGCACACCTACCAAAAAGTCATGGGTAGCCGGGAACGGGTTCGGCGCCATTAATGATCTGACGGCTTTGCAGTATTCTTCAAACGTCTATATGTTCCGCCTAGCGATGAGCCTCGGCGGGCAGAAGAACTATGTGCCGAACAGCACATTGGATATTAACAAAATGAAAGCCATTAAGGAATTTCGCAAGTATTTTGCCGAATTCGGCCTCGGCGTCAAAACGGGTATTGATCTTCCGGGCGAAGTGACTGGATACCAAACACCGGTACCGCCGAATAACGGGAATGTGCTTGACTTTGCGATCGGGCAGTTTGACACCTATACGCCGCTCCAGCTCTGCCAATATATTTCGACGATCGCGAACGGCGGCTACCGCGTGCAGCCGCATATTGCGAAAGAAATCAGAAAGCCGAGCAAAGATGGAAAAACGCTCGGCGCTGTTGAAAAAGTAATCGGCACAACCGTCCTGAACCGTGTTGATATGAGCGCATCATACATCAACCGTGTTAAAGAAGGCTTTTACCGTGTCGTCAATATGCCACACGGGACCGCTTACGGACGAATTGATTCGAGTCTAAAAGTAGCGGGCAAAACTGGTACGGCCCAGGCCATATACGGCGGGGAAAAAGTGGAACAGTATGCAGCTGAAGGCAAAGCCCGGCCGGCAATTTGGAATGAGGCATGGAACTCGACATTTGTCGGCTATGCCCCGTACAACCATCCGGAAATCGCGATTTCTGTTGTCGTGCCTTGGTCCTATATGGGAAACGCTACGGATCCGCATACGAACTTGAAAATTGCCAACCAGGTATTTAAAGCCTATTTTGACTTAAAGAAAAAAGAAGCGGGAAGTGAAACCAATACGGCTTCACAAACTGTTCAAAATTAAAGCCAGGCGAAATCCAACTGACGTCGGACAGGCTAAGAATAAAAAACGGATAACGGGGTGTCCTCGCTATCCGTTTTTTATCCTATGCTTAATTCATGTAATCGGAAATAATGAGCCGGACTTCTTGCACAGGCAGGGCGGACTGTTTCGCGATTTGCTCGAAAGACAGGCCTTGCTTGAACAAAGCCAGCACCTGGTTTTTCACAATTTCATTTACCTGTATGCGTGCCGACGGCTTTTCCGGCAAAAAAGGGTCACCAGCCATTAATTCTTCTTCCAGTACCTGCAATCTTTTTTTGATTTTGTATGTCTCCTGGAAAAATTGTAAGGATAAATCTTCCAATTCTTTTTCCAGGTAGCGGGCAGGGTCTTTATGGAAAAAAGAAATGACAAACAATACGGCCGATAGCGCCAATAAGGTGATGATGGTAATCGCCATGGTTTTCTCTCCTTTAATCAGGTACTAACCCTATTTATAACATGATTTTGCGGCATTGTGTACAGCCAATCCGGAAGGCGCAGGTGTTGCGCGCAAGAATTTATGCGTATGAAAAAAACATACTGGCAATTCGGGCGGAAAAATGCTATGATAGATAAGTCGTATGAACAGTTGATGAGATTTAGGTTTGGAGGGATGAACATGCGTGTAAATATAACATTGGCTTGCACGGAATGCGGTGAGCGTAACTATATTACAACGAAAAATAAACGTACGAACCCGGACCGTATTGAATTGAAAAAATACTGCCCGCGGGACAAACGCGCAACTTTACACCGCGAAACAAAGTAAGCAGCAGGAAATTCCTGCTGTTTTTTCTTTCGCCAAAGGATAATTTTCCTCTCCCTTTGGAAACCTAATAAAAGTTCCGGCAAAATTTTTAAGGGGGGAATGGAATATGAACGGGTGGATCAAATGGCTGGCGATGCTGCTGCTCTTAACGGGGTTGTACAGAAACCGTTACCGGATTTTTAATGCCGTGCTTGGGTATGGTCTCATCAGAAAGTGGGCGGTAACGGCGGCAATGAGGATTCCCGGAATTCGTTCCCGATTTATCCAGTCCGCTTTCCAATAAAAAAACGAAAAAGGACGGGTGTAATGCGCAATCGCTTTACACGCCGTCCTTTTTTTCGCTATAGTTAGGGTAAGACCGAATGGAAAAGGCAGGGGAAATTGTGAGCAGCAGGGAAGATTTTTTATTTTGGAAACTAGGCCACTATTTCGTCGTGGAAAACGGCTACCGGATCATCTACCTCAGCGGGGGCCGGGATGAAATGTGGCTAGAAAATACTGCGAATAAAAAAATGCCGTTTGTACGGCTATTGCGTTATGATCTTGACTGGGGAAGTTGGTTGTACCGCGATATCCGGTATACGGGTGCGCACGCGGAGGATTTGTGCAGGCAGACAGGCCGGAATGCATTCCGTGTCCTGAATATCTACGTCAGTGAATATGCGCCCGTCGATGAATATCAAATGTATTTGGCGGAACCGCTACTTGTGAACCGGGGCAGAACGGAAGTCCATACGATTCTTTTGGAAAGCGGGCATTTGGGGGAAGGGCTAAGGCGCCTGAACAATTTGACGGGAGGCAATTTTGAAACCGCACCCGGCGCAAGCGGGGAAGATACCTATGCACTGCAGCGCATTGTCCTTGAACACGCCGCCCGCCGGGAAGAGCAGGAGCGGCAGCTGTTTGATGCAGGCAGGCCGTTTTTTACGTATGTATTCCTTGCCGTACAGATTGCCGTTTTTATCATGATGACACTCTTTGGCGGCACGCAAAATACGGAAAACCTTATCCGATTCGGGGCCAAGTATAATCCGCTGATTATCGACGGGCAGTATTGGCGGCTGATCACGCCGGTTTTTATTCATATCGGCATCATGCACCTGTTGATGAACTCGCTGTCATTGTATTATATCGGCCCACTTGTGGAAAGGATTTACGGGATATGGCGCTTTGCATGGATCTATTTGTTTGCCGGCTTTTCGGGCTGCCTGGCAAGTTTCTTGTTCTCAAGCAGCATCTCCGCCGGGGCAAGCGGTGCAATTTTCGGCCTGTTCGGCGCGTTGCTTTATATCGGGACGGCTTACCGCGACCTGTTTTTCCGGACGATGGGTTCAAGCGTCATCATGCTTGTCGTGATAAATTTGATTTTCGGTTTTTCCGTATCCGGCGTCGATAATTTCGGGCATCTTGGGGGGCTTTTCGGTGGATTTTTGGCGGCCGCGATCGTCCATTTCCCGAAACGGAGGCGGGTTGGCGTGCAGTTCGGGGCTTTTATTGTTGCGGTTTTGGCGGCCGTCTCCTTGCTGTATATGGGGCTGAACGGCTACGTCAAGGGGCGATGACGAAAAAATATTTTTGCTTTGTGTCCATCTTTCCCCTCCTCGTATAATAAGTTTAAATCCAAAGTGGATGTCAATTTCCAGTTCATTCTGCTCATTGACAAGTGAATATAAGATTTTGTATTCCGGGCGAGCCCGGAATACAAGTTCGGACTTGGACGCTTCA
>NZ_BKZP01000011.1 GCF_008974185.1 Weizmannia acidilactici | reverse complement strand
TACTTCCTTCCTCATATTTTTTGTAAGAGAGGGAAACAACTGCACAGCTTTCCAAAAACATAATGAAATCTCGTCGGACAAAACTGAAATAAACGAACACTCACGTTTGAAAATGTTTTAGTTTGCCGACATGCTGGGCTCAGATCTACACCAGATCTGAGCTCTTTTTTGTATATATAAATAAAGATCATAAAGCAAAGGACTGTATCAATTAGATAAATATGGAATTTTATGTAAGTTGATGAGTTTGTCCAATACAACTCTTTCTTAAGAACATACTTTAAAAGTAGGGATTGCAGATTTAGCAGATCCTCAAATACTCAAAAGGAGATGTTATATATATGACATTTGTTTTAATCGTTGTCCTGTTCATCTTACTGATCATTGTAGGAAGTTCTTTTACGTGGCAAGGCGGTTATTAATTCCTAGTAAGGTGATATAAAATTCCTAGTTTGATTATACCAAGATTGATGTTGCTTATTGCAATAGGGCAAAGTGCCATTTGTTCATGTTTTAACATTTTTAAAATTGGTACAAGCAGATATGGCAAAGAAGCCAATCTTCTCGTTTACCGATTCAAGTCAACTCACTGTATCCTACGATTTTTACAAAAAATGGATGGGACAAGACTCGTTTTATATCCCCTATTCCAAAATCTCTTAAGTTAAAAAGGAGGGATAAATAGTGCATCATTTAGTTCGAAGATATCAGGGAGAACCTGTTGAAGTGATGGATCGAAATGGAAGGGTTTATAGAGGAGTGATAGACGTAGACCCACCTCCAGGAGGAATGGTTATTCGTACCGGCTTTGGCAGAAGATTTATCCCGTTTTTCTTAATTGCTGCTATTTTTCTTTTAAAGAAGAAGGCGTATTTTCTAAAAACGAAAACGAATTCTATTTTGTCGATAAACGATAACCCTGTCATTTGGCAGGAATTTTTTTGGGCGATATCGAAAAAATAATATAGTACTTGGAGAATAAAAATTATGTTGAACTAGTTATATAATGTTTATTAGCCATTCACAATCAATCGATTTTCTCATATCCTGCAAAATTTCTACAATTTGCAATAAAAAGGAAAGATCTATGTGATGTATTATTTTATCGTCCATAAAATCTCGGGGAATGGAAAAGGGCGAAAAGTTTGGAAAAAGATTGAAAAAATGCTTCAAGAAAAACGGATATATTATCAAGTGCATTTTACAGAACGTCCGAAACATGCAGTCGAAATCGCGAAGGAGATTTCTTCTGAAACATGTTATGTTGTTGTGGCTGTAGGCGGAGATGGTACAGTTCATGATGTGGCTAACGGGTTAATTGATTCGAATGTACCTTTAGGTATTATTCCTGCAGGATCGGGAAATGATCTTGCAAGGGCTCTTGATATACCAATGGACTATAAGGCATTAGAATGAATTTTAATAGGAAAGCAAAGAAAAATGGATATTGGTAGAATTGGGAAGAATACTGCATCACTGTAACGGGAATTGGTTTTGACGGTCAAGTCGCCGAAGTAAACAATTCCTCGAAATATAAAAATTGATTGAATTTTATACGATTAGGGAATCTTTCGTATGGACATAGTTTATTGCATGTTTTATTCAAATTTCGTCCTGTCAACATTCAATTAATAGTGGATGGAAAGGAACATCGTTTTTTTAATGTTTGATTCATTGCCATTGCCAATATTCCAAATTACGGTGGAGGTATAAAAATATGTCCGGAAGCTTGTTATAATGATGAGCTTTTTGACATTTGTATCGTACACGACTTGACAAAATGGGAACTGTTGCGCACTTTTCCAAAAGCATATAAAGGAAAGCATGTTCATCATCCTAGTGTCACTATGATAAGAGGAAGACAAGTAGACGTTACCACTGAATGGCCGGTTCTGGTACAAGGTGATGGCGAGATTCTCACCAAAACTCCAGTGAATGTCACGATCGAAAAGAATGCATTACTAATCATTTAAAAAAAGACAATACCGTAAAAAATTTTTGAGATACATAGCGAAAACAACACTGAAGCTGTCTCGCAATGCAATGTATTTCTCTTTTTGGATTGTGTAACGAACTGACCATAGAATGAATAGAGAAAAAAGCCATAAAACGAAAGATAGAGGAATGTTTGGCACTTCATTTGGTTAGAATGAACAAAGTGTGTAAATCCTTTCGTTTTATGATACGATAAGGGAAAAGTAAGGGGAAGGCTGGGAAGAATGTGAGAGAGAAAGAAAAGCTGATTGTGCTCGTTGGCCCGACTGCAGTGGGGAAAACTGCACTAAGTATCCGCCTTGCGCATCGTTTTCAAGGAGAGATCATCAGCGGAGATTCTATGCAGATATACAAAGGGATGGACATCGGAACGGCAAAGGTGACCAAAGCGGAAATGGCCGGCATTCCCCATCATTTAATTGATATTAAAGAACCTGACGAATCCTTTTCGGCGGCAGAATTCCAGAAGCTTGTGAGAAAGAAAATAACCGAAATAACGGAAAAAGGACGAATCCCTATTCTTGTAGGCGGCACCGGACTTTATATCCAATCAGTCATTTACAATTACCAATTTACCGATGTTCCGGGAGATTCGTCTTTGCGAGCTGAATTGGAACAAACAGCTATAGAAAAGGGCGAACTTTTCTTGCATCAACAGTTAAAGGAAGTGGATCCTAAAAGTGCGGAATCCATTCATCCTCATAATGTACGCCGCGTCATTCGCGCTCTGGAAATTTACTATACGACTGGAAAGCCGATGTCCGAGTATCAATCCGGCCAACATTCGCAGGAACTTTACCATACTACCATTGTTGGGTTGACGATGGAACGCAGCAAGTTGTATGAACGGATTAACCAAAGGGTGGATCTGATGATCAACCAAGGGCTAATCGAGGAAGTCAAGGAGTTGAGAAAGCGAGGCATCCGCAACTGTCAATCCGTTCAGGCGATTGGATATAAAGAAATTTATGATTTTTTGGATGGAAAAGTAACGCTTGAAGAAGCTATCGAACAATTAAAAAAGAATTCACGGCGTTATGCTAAAAGGCAGCTTACATGGTTTCGAAATAAAATGAATGTTCAATGGTTTGATGTCACAAATGAGCATGAACGCGAGAAAAAATTTCAGGAAATTTCTCAATTTATAGCAGGAAAGCTTCATTTAAAATAGAATAATTAACCCAAATTACGAAAGTGCAATGACTTGGTAGATAGAATCTGATAATTTGGAACAAAATGTAAAATATGGAATGATGCACGTAAGGTAATGACGGTTTGAAGGTATACTTTCCCCCTCCCCATCTTTGCGGGCCTTTCAATTTCCAGTATTCAGTTCCAGATTATCAATCAATCATTCGTACACTCTTGATCATTTCTTGAAACACCCTTTTATGGGCATATGTCTCGCAAATGTTAAGTGACACGCTGCGGCTGTGATGCGTCAAAACTCCGGGCGAATAAATGATATCTCTCCGGAATCTCCTGATGGTATAGGACTTAAACACTGGCGGGCAATGCTCTTTTTTAAAGATCTCCAGTAAATTGTACGCCAGTAATTTAATAAGGAGTCCATATGATTGGCTCCGAAAGAATCCATTGGAATCTTGTCGATTGAAAATCATTCTTGAGACAGGAATGTTATAATTCACCTTAAAGGTGCCCCCTTTCTTGGTTATTTGGTTTTTCGTCAAACTCAATTATACCAAAGGATGGGGCCCTTTTTTATTTTAAATTACTATTTTGCTTTCGTAATATGGGATTATATTAAATTTAGTCTATTGATATTGCAACTTGATATTCTGAAAACACCCGTTCATTGGTAAATGAGACTGTTCACAAAACACTACCAATAGAAGAGGTACCCTTTATTATGATGATTGAATGAAAGATATCAATTTTTGTGGACTATTTTTTACACATCTTAAAATTCTCCTGTCGAATTAGAACACCTTGAATACACGAACCTGAATTGTAATTCAATAATAAATTACCTTAATTGCTAAAATAGCCCGCTATACAATTAGCAGGCTAAAGTAGATATTTTACCTGAGTACATGGCAAAATTTACACTCAATATCGAAAAGTTGATGGGCATCATTTCCACAGCGAGATCAAATCGGAACTGGATTTGGAACGCCTTACCTTCCGGGAAGTACAAAAACATCAATGTGCAAAAAAAATTGAAACAGTGGTCTTGATCGGCTCAAATGAAACAAAACTGTCCACTTCATTTAATGAAAAGTACAATCTCGTGATAGAAAAAGATTCGGTCTTCTCCTACACAGTATTAAGGGCCAGGAAGGAAAAGACTTCTTCTGCATCGAACCGTAGACAGCGAAAAAAGACGAATTTAACCGAAAAGAAGAACTCATTAATGTTAAACCGAATGGCAAGTATGAAACGGAACTGAAGATTAGCCTGAAAAAAAGGAGCCATGCCAAATTTTTAAAAGACGCCTTGAAACGGTTTCGTTTTTTATTTTCTCATTATGGTCAAAAAGTCTCCTTAATATGTTAAAATTAAGAATATTACCATTACGGAGGTGCCTCCTGATGCGTCTGTATTTCGATCTGTTTGAAAACGACCAGCCTGCCACCCGTTCCTGATACGGGGAACGAACGGCCGATTCGATACCTCGTCTAATTGAATGCATCCAAAAATAGACGGAGGTTGATGAATGGATGAAAAACCAACTTGCCGGCGCGTTTTGTTTGGCGCTCGCTTCCAGCATCTGGGGCGGGATGTACGTTGTCAGCAAATACGTATTAAACGTTGTGCCGCCGCTGACGCTTTTGTGGCTGCGTTATATCATCGGCTTTGCGGTGCTTTACGCCATTTTGAAAATAAACGGGAGAAAAAAGGGGAAAAAGCGCATCACGAAAAAAGACTGGCTGCTCTTATTCTGGATCGGGTTTGTCGGCTATTTTGTATCGATCGCCCTGCAGTTCATCGGGACGCAAAAAGCGGATGCCCATACCGGCGCCATTATTACGTCCGCTTCTCCTGTGTTTATCGTTATTTTCGCGCGGTTTATTTTAAAAGAAAAGCTGACGGCGCGGAAAATCGTGTCGTTGCTTTTGGCATCTAGCGGCGTCGTGATCGTAATCGGCTGGGACATCCATATCAAAACTTATTTTTGGGGCAGCCTCATTTTAACCGGGGCAATGATTACGTGGGCATTGCTGTCCGTTTATGTAAAGGTCGCTTCCGAAAGAATGGACTCCCTTACGATTACGGCTTATGCGATTTTGTTCAGCTTGGTGTTTACGACGCCTTTTATGATCCGGGAAATCCAAAAAGAGTCGGTCTCTTTCAACAGCTTTTGGGTCATAGCGGGCATCCTTTACCTTGGCATTGTCTCCACCGCCGGGGCCTTCTTCCTTTGGAACAAAGGGCTCGAACTGATGGATGCGGGCGGCGGGTCTTTATTTATGTTTTTGCAGCCTGTTGTCGGTTCCTTTCTCGGCTGGCTTTTGCTGCACGAAAGTTTAAATGGCCACTTTTTTCTCGGCGGCGCGCTGATCTTAGCCGCGATCGGCATTTCCCTGCTGGCCGAACCGGTCCGTCTGACTGCCGCACAAAAAAACTTGCCTGAATAAGGCGAGTTTTTTTTGCAATTTTGAAGGAATTTTGCCGGATTTTATCGAAGGTATAAGAAAACATGTTCCGGGAGGCAAAAAGATGGATCGGTACAGTTGCTTGGCTTACCTTTTGTTCCAGGTGGATGATGAAACGGCAAAAGACGCGGCAATCCGGCTCGTGCAGGGGGACCTCACGCTGGAAGAGGCCAAATCCGACCCAACCCTTTTTCCGCATTTGGAAGCATGTGAAAAACAGCTGAAAAAACAGCCGCCCGATTCAGAACTGGTTTGCGCCTTTATGGAAGCATACATCTATGCCGTTTAAAAAAGGGACTGTCCCGCTCGTAACATACATTGCCATTCGCTAACAAAAGGCGCTGCCCCAAAAACCGACAAACCAGTTCAGGGGCACCCCTTTCTTCATCGTTTGTTTCGCTCAGCGGGTCGTCCTGCCATCCGTAAAAAACCCCGTTAAGCCTAACGGGGGTGAATGCTTAATTGACAAACCGCTCTGTTTTCCCGAGTTTTTCCCAATACTCGTTCCGCAAATGGACTTTTTGTATTTTTCCGGAAGCGGTTTTCGGGAGTTCGTTGACAAAAGTGACACCTGTAACGGCTTTGAAATGGGCCAGCTTTTCCCTTGAGAAACGGATGATCTCTTCTTCGGTCGCGGTTTCATTTTCCTTCAGACGACAAATGCATGGGACGTTTCCCCCCATTTTTTCATGCGGAACAGCAATGACCGCCGCTTCCAAAACGGCCGGATACTCATATAGCTACTTCGATCGAAGGAATATTTTCGCCGCCACTGATGATAATATCTTTTTTCCGTTCGACGATATCGATATAGCCGTATTCATCAACAGTCGCCATATCGCCAGTATAAAGCCGCCCGTTCCGGATCGTTTTCATCGTTTCTTCAGGATTTTTCCAATATCCGAGCATAACACCATGGCTTCTGACCGCCACTTCGCCGATTTCTTTTCCGTCATGGGCCACTTCTTCATCGTTTTCCCTTACGACGCGCACGTCACAGCCGATCATCGGGTAGCCCGCTTTTGCCCGCAGCCGCAATTGTTTCCCGCGGTCGAGCCCGTCAAGATGGGACCGGATCATGGAAACAAGGCTGAGCGGCGTCGATGCAGTCATGCCGTACACCTAGATAAATTCCCGGCCCAGTTCTTTTTCGACCCGCTCGACAAATGCCGGCGGCGGCGCAGCACCGGCAATGACCCCACCCGCACATCCTGTTCAACAACAGGATGGTGTTCTTCATGTACTGCAGCAGGCTGTTCAACACGGTCAGCGCCATATGCAGCACCGTGACTTTATGTTTGATGATTTCACGGAAAATCCCTTCCGCCGACGCTTTTCTTAAGCAAACATGGGTGGCACCGTTTGCCGTATAGTAAAACGGCGAACCCCAACCGTTCACATGGAACATCAGCAACACATGAAGGTAGACATCCCAGTCACTGACGCGCAAATGGTGCATCGCGCTTAAAGCATGCAGGTAGTTGTTGCGGTGTGTCAGCATCACGCCTTTCGGATTCCCGGTCGTACCGCTTGTATAAAGGAGGCTGCACACATCGTTTTCATCCAAATCGGCACGTGGAAACGGTTCCAGCGAAAACCTGTCCAGCCAGTGTCATAGCCGATTTCATTGCACGACTCATCTTTATAATGGGCAATAATGTGTTCGACCATTTCAAGCTTGTCCTTGATCGGCACGATTAAATGGTATAAATCCTGGTCGACAAACAGCACTTTCGATTCGCTGTGGTTTAAAATAAGTAAGTAGTCCGCCGGGGTCAGCCAGATATTGAGTGGCACCATCACCGCGCCAAGTTGGAAAATCCCGTAAAACCCTTCGAGCATTTCCAGCGTGTTTGGCGCCAAATAAGCCACCCGCTCCCCTTTTTCGATGCCAAGATCCTTCAACCCATGCGACAGCCGGTTGACCCTCCCATTCAATTCCCGGTATGTAAACGCCCGCTCCCCGCAGTACACCGCCGTTTTATCCCGTACAAAAGCACCGCACGGTCGAGAAACTCCGGCAACACCAATGGTACGTTCATGTATTCCCCTCCTAAGTTTGTGAAAAATTCCCGTATCCCTTTCCCCGCTCTGTTCCTCTTCCATTCCAAGCATCGCACTGTTGTATAACACTATTACAAAAGATATTGTACACACTTTCAATAGTCAAATTTATTTGTAAATAACAAAAGTCATATTTTTTAAGAAAGCATTGATTTGCTTCCTCCCTTTTAACACGATAACCGTTTTCCCCATTTGTTTATAAGATTCGATCCGTTCCACCATCTTCTTTTTCCGGGAATGGTAGGTCGACACAATAAACTTCAAAAATTTGAAATCCAGCTTTTCTTCACAGCCTTTTCCCATATCCGGGCGTGTTTTTCCGTGGTTTAAGATTCTCCTTTTGACCACACGGTAGAGGCAGACCAAAAGCGGCAGCTCCAAATAGAAGACCGTGTCGGCAGCAGCTTCCCGGATATCAATGGAATTGCTGTAATTGCCTTCCATGATCCAGGTGTCTTTTTGTACGACTTCCATTTGGGAAGCCCTGAACTCCTCCAAAGAGGCTTCTTTCCAACCGGGTTTCCAAAAAAGCGCATCCAAATGGATCACTTCTATTCCGAGTTTTTCCCCGAGCCGCCTTGCAAAAGTGGATTTTCCCGCCCCGGCTGAAACACCAATCACCAAAATCCGCTTCATCATCCGACACCCCCTTGGGTTAGATTTTACCGTGCAAAGCCCAGAGATAATACCTTTTTATGTAATGAACATTTTCACAGTTTTGTAATTGGTTTCCGCTTACATTTTTAATATAATGAAAATGTAATAAGAAAAAATTTTTGGGAGGCGCCATTAATTATGAAAATTCCTGTAAAATCTGTCACATCTCCGAAAAAATTTATCATCGGGAAAGGCCTGCTTGCTAATCTGAATGAGTACATAAAAGATTTGGGTGATCATGCTTATGTGATTTGTGATGAGTTTATCCTCGACCGCGCAAAAGAAGAAGCCGGACGTTCAATTGAAGAAGGCGGCGGAAAAGCAACTTTTGAAAAATTCAACTATGAATGCACCCAAGAAGAAATCGACCGGAACCGGAGATTGGCACGTGAAGCCGGCGCCAACGTCATCGTCGGTATCGGCGGCGGAAAAACGCTCGATACCGCGAAATCAACCGCTTACTATGAAAAGCTGCCGGTCGTGATTTTCCCGACAATCGCTTCAACCGACGCGCCATGCACGGCTTTGGCTGTGATTTACAAAGAAAGCGGCGCTTTTGACCGCTATTTGTTCCTGCCAAGCAACCCGGATGTTGTGCTTGCTGATACGGAAATCTTAGCCGCTGCACCTGTCCGCTTTTTCGTTGCCGGCATCGGGGACGCACTTGCCACTTATTTTGAAGCACGCGCATGCTACCAGGCAAACGGCGACAACCTTGTTTTGATGAAACCGTCCGTAACCGGCTTGGCGATTGCCCGCACCTGCTATGAAACGGTCCTTGAAAACGGGGTAAAAGCTGTGGAAGCGGTTAAGCAGAAAGTCCCGACGCGGGCTGTGCAGGACACCATTGAAGCAACGATTTATATGAGCGGTGTCGGTGCTGAAGCCGGCGGGCTGGCCGCAGCGCACGCCATCCATAACGGCATGACAGCTGTACCTGCCCTCCACAAAGCGCAGCACGGCGAAAAAGTCACGTTCGGGCTATTGGCGCAGCTTGTCCTTGAAAACGCGCCGAAAGAAGAACTCGAAACCGTCATCCATTTCATCAAAGCAGTCGGCCTGCCGCTGACATTGAAAGACCTTGGCGTAGAAGAATTTGTCGAAGCCGAGTGGAGGAAAGTTGCAGAAGACGCCTGCGCAGAAGGCGACACAATGGGCAACATGCCGTTCCCTGTTACGCCTGATGATGTCTATAACGCCATTGTTGCAGCCAATGCCATCGCAGAATCTTACCATGACTGATGTTTGAACCGCAAAAAAGCAGGGCGGAGACAAGCTCCCCTTGCTTTTTTGCTTTGAAGCATTTTACGTAAATTGCAACCCCGCGCCCCCTTCATTTTTTCGTGAAGCATTTACGAAAGAGGCAACCGCCGGCATGGCAAAAATGGTAACTCCCATGCCATTTCGCGTTGTAACATTGACGGAAGCTGCAGCCACTTGGCACATGGCAAGACGGAGATACTTCCCCTTGTTTGTTTATTGCGATTCCACTACCGGGCCGGATCCGTTTACCCTGCTGTATGCTTCATCTTCCCAGCCTTTACATACATCCACCCATTTTACCGCTTTTCCGTATGTATACAATTCATCGCAAGTCAACTCAATCGCCGAATTGCCGCTGCCGCACGCCGGGAATACGGTTGTGAAGCGCTTGAGGGAAACATCCATATAAACCGGCAGATCTTTTTTCAAACCGAACGGGCAGACGCCGCCGACAGCATGGCCGGTATGCTCGAACGTTTCTTCAGGAGAAAGCATCCGCGCCTTTGTGCCGAATGTGTGGCGGAATTTTTTGTTGTCGATTTTTGCATCCCCCGCGGCCACGACAAGCATTGCTTCCTCTTCGCCTGTGCCCCTGAACGCGAGCGTTTTGGCGATCCTTTCCGGCTCCACGTCCAATGCCTTGGCCGCCAGTTCAACTGTAGCGCTTGATAACGGAAGTTCGAGCACATCTTCGTGGCGGCCCCACTGCTTGAAATATACTTTAACATCCTCCAATGACATCGTAATGCACCCCTTTTCAAAAAATTTTTAATTATAGTTTAGCTGAACGAATTCGGATTGACAAACAGTTTACTACGATTTTTCGGCTCGTTTGTTTGAAGAGGCAAGGTTTCCGGGTATCGGTATTCTGCAGCGGGTAGTTTTTGCAAAAGCGTCAGGATTTCAGACCACTTTTCCCGGCTTGCAATATGCTTCAGCGGGCTGGTTTCCCGGTCCGGATTTTTAAAAAAGCCAGGACTTCCGATTGCTTTTCCGGGGTGCGGTATTCTTCCGCGAGCAATTTTTCCAGCCATTCTTTTTTTTCGTCTACGGTAAAAGCCGGCTGTTTGAGGAGCTGCCGGCATTCATATAAAAAATCGACGTATCGGCCGTATGCATCATCGTATTGATTGGATAATTCCGTGATGATCCGGGAAGCCAGCTTTGGACTTGCTCCATCCGTAGAAACGCTGATCGACAGCCTTCCTTTTTGAAGTAACGCAGGAAACATAAGATCGCCGTTTTCTGCATTCCCCGCATCGTTGATCAGCGCCGCTACCGGGGCATGGGCAACAGCCCATTTGTTTACATCGCGATCGTTTGTTGCCGCAATGACGACTTCTGCTTTGTTAACGTCATCCGGTTCAAAACGTTTCTGCTTCCATCTAATCTTGCCTTGTGCGGCCAAGGATTGCAATTCGGGATCGAGGGAAGGGCTGACAACGGTGATACGGGCCCCGGCCTTCTGCAAAATCCGGATTCTTCTGGCTGCGATCTTTCCCCCGCCAATGACAACCACCTGTTTTCCTTTAAAATCAACCATCACCGGTACCGAAGCCATCCACACCGCCCCTTTCGTGTGTTTTTTGGATCATCCCCGGTAGCTTAAGGTATGAAATGGATAAAAATTTGTTCAAATAGTCTATATATGGGGTCTTGAGGACAGTTCGAGTTGACATTTTCACTCTAATGATTTTTAAGATAGTTCTATTTTTACTGTCGAATGTCCTTACGAAGCTTTTTAAGGACATTTTTCATTAAAGTTTTTAATTATCCATATAAAAGGACAAAATCCAAACCCTCATGTCCTTTACAAAGCCTCTTAAGGACAGTACTTCTGAAAGTTTGCACCCCAATGCCCAGTTCATTTTTAAAACCTTATATCCGGACAACTCTTCTTAAAAATCAATGCCCGGGTGCCTCCGCTGCTCCTTTCAAACAAACACTGCCGCTTTCAACGCTTCCTTTGTCCGGTCAGCCAGCGCGTCGACCATGTGTGGATGGCAGCCGAGGTACTGTACCAGACGGACATCATGCCCTTCCCGGTTTAACTTGTCCACTTTCTTTTCCATCGACCGAACGAGCAGGCCGGTAAACCATAAATACGGGGCCACCACAACCGGGCGCCCGGTTCCGGCGAGCTTAAACAGCGCTTTGTCAAAAGACGGCTGCAACACCGCTAAATACGATGGCTTAACGGATTCCACCCCCAGTTTTTCTCTCAGCCGGGATGAAATTTTTTCAAAGTCCCGGATTGTCCCTGGATTTCGGCTGCCGCGCCCGACCAGGAGGATCTCCGCACCCGGGGGCACCCCGGTTTTCCGGATATTTTCCGCAACGACATCGATGATCCGATCCTGCACTCCGAGCGGCCGGCCGTAAGTAAAAACAATATGCGGATACCGTTTTTTCGCTTCCCGGATCGCGCGCGGGATATCTTCATGATAATGGCCGGCGCTCAAAAGCAGGACCGGCACGACCGCAATGCGCCCCGCCCCGCCCCGGACAAGCGCATCAATGCCGGCTGCTATATCCGGCTCAGCAATTTCCAAATAACAAATCTCCTGTAGGTCTGCTTCTATTTTTTCCATCACAAGCCGGATCGTCTTTGTTGCTTCTGCCGCTGTTTCCGGAACGCGACTGCCATGGCTGACGTATAAAATCCCTTGTTTCATACGCCGGTCACCCTGTATACACTGCAGCCGCCTGATGTTCGAACCATTTTAATTCGCTGCGCAGTTTCACAACTTCACCGATAATCAGAAGAGAAGGATTACGAAGCGCAGCAGCCTTTTCGCTAATATTTTCCAGCGTGCCCGTTACCGTTTCCTGCTTTTTGGTCGTGCCCCAATGGATGAGCGCAGCCGGCGTGCCTGCAGGTTTCCCGTGTTTGATCAGCTGCGCGCAGATCAACGGCAAATTTTTTACGCCCATATAGATGCAAAGCGTATCAATCCCGGCATACTTTGACCAGTACGCATCCAAATCGCCGCCCTCTTTTGAAACGCCGGCTACAAACGCAACGGAGGCGCTGAGGCTGCGATGGGTAAGCGGAATACCGGCATAGGCAGGTGCAGCGGATCCGGCCGTGATCCCCGGCACGATTTCAAACGGAATATGTTTTTTCACAAGAGATTGCGCTTCTTCACCGCCCCGCCCGAAAATAAACGGGTCACCGCCTTTCAATCTCACAACGGTTTTTCCCTGGTTGGCGAAATGGCAAAGCAGATGGTTGATCATTTCCTGCGTCATCATGTGGGCGTTCGGTTTTTTGCCGCAATAAATCAGTTCCGCATCTTTTTTGGCCTCTTTTAACAACTCGGGATTCACCAGCCGGTCGTATAAAATGACCTCCGCTTCCCGGATTGCCCGCAAGCCTTTTACCGTAATCAGTTCCGGGTCACCCGGCCCCGCGCCGACTAAATATACTTTTCTCATCGTTTCACCTGCTCTTCTGTTGTAATGGCGTAAAGATTGGCAAACCGCTTTTTCCTGCCTGCGGTTTCCGATTCACGCTGGAACAATTGCTTCCGACTGCCCGTCAGGCTGACCATGCAGACCGTCGCAATGGCAGCGCCGATGATCACAGCGTCTGCGTAAAAATTGAATTTTATGAAAGATTGGATCAAAAAATATGAAACGACCATGGACAACACCGGGGAAACAAACCATATCCTTAATATAATCGTAATGATCGGCTGTTTCCAAGCCGCCTGGCCGTTTTTCGCGGCACTGACACCGGCAATGGCCGAAGTGGTCACCTGCGTAATCGGAATCGGCAGGCCGTACAGCGAGGCAAGCGTCACAAGCACGCCCGAAACCCCGGAGATGGCAATGCCGTTTCCGACCGAAAGCCTGACAATTCTTTTGGCGCTTGTTTCAAAGACCCGGCCGCCCAAAGTCAAGACCCCGGCCACCATCAGCAAAGCACCCCTCAACACACCGATTTCTTGTGGAACGAGCCCCGCCCGACAAGCGGCCCGATCGCATTGCCGACATTGTTCATTCCGGCCGCATAAGCCTCAAGGCATCCGGTAATGATCAACACGATCGAAAAAAATTTCCCCGTTTTCGGGCCGAGCACGTTTTTTTCCTTAAAAATCCGGTTTCCGGCTTTTACAAGCAAATAAGTGACAAACATCGCGGCAACCGGGACAATAAACCAAAAAGCAACAATCGTAAACAGCATTTTCAGATGGAGCGACTGGTACGCAAGCCCGGCACCGACGATCGCCCCGACCGTCACTTCGCTCGTCGACAGCGGAACGCTCAACAGGTTCGAAATAAAAAGCGTCCCCGCCGAAGAAGCCAGCACGATCAGCACGACTTCAGGAGTTAGAATATGTTCCGGGATAATCGATTTGCTCAATGTTTTAACAACAGGCCCACTGCTGAAAACCGCACCCGCAAACAACGCAGCCGAGCAAATGATGAGCGCCGCCCTTTTTGATTTGACGGCCCCCGCCACGTATGAGACGCTCATTGATGCCGCAGAGCCGCTTGCCCCGATGTTATACGCGAAGAAATAGGCCATGACAAATGACAAGATGATGATGAGCAAATCCGTTAATCCCCTTTCTTTACCGTATGTAGCCCGCATTCGGTTTTGTTGAATCCCACCCATCTTCCTTCACGCGGATCGCCGTTCCCGACTGCACGCGTGCACGGGAAGCAGCCGATGCTCGGGTAGCCCTGGTCATGCAGTTCATTGTACGGTAAAACATTGGACCGGATATACTGCCAGACGTCGTCCCATGTCCAATAAATGAGCGGGCAGATTTTGATAGAATGGAACCGTTCATCCCGATTGACAAAATTGGTGTTCCGCCTTGTCGGAGACTGCTCGCGCCTTAAGCCCGATATCCAGGCGGCCGCCCCCTGTAATGTTTCTTCAAGCGGCTTGACTTTGCGGAGATAGCAGCATTGGTCCGGGTCACGTTTCCACAGGGCGGAGCCGTATTGCGCCGCCTGTTCGTCGAGCGTGAGGGACGGTTTTTTCATCCGTATATTCAAATCCGGATATTTTTTCTTCACTTTTTCAATCAAATCGTATGTCTGCGGAAAATGCAGATCGGTGTCCAAAAAAACGATGTCCGCATCTTTCCTGACTTTTGAAATTAAATCAATGAGCACAATCCCTTCGGCGCCAAAACTGCACGCATATACAACCGATTTGCCGTATATGCGGTAGGCCCATTGCAAAACTTCCAAAGCTCCCTTTGTATCATCTTCCGGCACGAAATCCGCAAACGGATCGGCGGTAAACTGTTCATAAGTGAGACGCGCTTGTTCCACCCTCTATTCCCCTCTTTCTTATTCGACTACTAAGAATTAAACCATAAAAAAACTTCTTACCCCAAAGTAAGAAGACATCCGGCAACTGTATTTAACACAGTATAGGCATCTTCTTATCTTTCAGGCATCCACCTGCAGGAATTGGCACAGTGTTCCGGTTCCGAACCTGCTGCCGAGGCTTCACAGGGCCTATCCCTCCACCTCTCTTGATAAGAAAACCATGAATATGAACTTGAAAATCATTTTATACCTTCTAACCCTATTCGTCAACTAAAAATTCAGACAAGGAAAAAAAGACCCATTCTTTTGACTGGATGATGCAGCAAATTGACATAGGGAGGAAAAAATGGCTGAATGGAAGCAAGACGAGGTGAAAATATGATGCATTTGGACAAACACCACGAACCAAGAACAAACGGAACATTACTGCGGCAACTCTCCCGCCGGCCGTTTCAACTGAACAGGCTGATTGAAGAAAACCTGCAGCTTTTTCAGATGTATTGCAATCCCAATTTTCCAAAGCCGTTTTCCTTCTCGCACCTGCTCTTGAACCGGAAATACCCTGTTGGACCATGCAAGACCTTCGCAGACGATAGCGGACTTGTTTACCCTGAATGGAAAACGGAACTGGACAAGGAATACAATAGGCTCCTTGAAACGGCCAATCGCGAAGTGAACATCCTTGACTTCGGCGCGATCGGGGACGGAAAAACCGACAGCACAACGGCGTTTCAAAAAGCAATCGGCAGCGGGCGGGTAAAAGTGATCGTGCCCGCGGGTACTTTTCTCGTCAAAGGGCTCAAGCTTCCTTCATGGACATGCCTGATCGGCCGCGGGAAAGGTGTTACAACGATCAAATTCCACCCGGGTGCGCCGAAAAAAACGCGGCTCGTCCAAAATGCCGACTTCCGGTACGGCAATGACCATATTCTCGTAGAAGGCCTGACGCTTGATTGGAATGTGGAAAGGCTCGGTCAAGCAGAAAAAACTTCGGCCGGAAACAACCGGTCGAGCTGCCTTACTTTTGCTCACGTCACGTACGGCTGGGTGAAAAACGTGGAAGCTGTCAATGCTGGCCTGCACGGCTTTGATGTGTCATCCACCCGCTATCATTATTTGGGCGACGGGTTCCTTGCCCCCGGGAGAAGCCGTTATATATGGCTCGACGGCATCACTGCAAGCGGGTTCGGAGATGATGGCATCACAACCCACCACAGCGACTATATTTTTATTTCAAACTCGTACTGCTTCCATCCGAGCGGCAGGGCCCATACGGAAGGTTTTTCCAACTCCAACGGCATTGAAATTGATGACGGCTCCCGCTATGTGTGGCTTTGCAATAACGCCACAACCGGTTGCTTCGGCGGCGTGGAAATCAAAGCCCACCACAATGCATCGGCCGCTTCCCATGTCCATATTTACGGCCATCTTTCGGTCCGGGACAACCGTTCTTTTAATTTCCGGCACATCGGCCACCATAAAGGGAAAGATGCCAATTCGAAAAGCGCCAACCATATTGTCGCGGCAAATCTTGTCTCTATTGCACCGGTTTTTACCGATTTATATAAAGATTCCACACCGCGCAGCCTCGTCGTTTCCGCATACCAAAATGTTGTAATCAACGGGCTCACCGCAATCGGCGACCCGGATTACGATTTTAAAGGTAATCCCGTGATCGCCATCCAATACCGGGCAAAAAACGTTGTCCTGAAAAATATTAACATCAGCGGGTTTAAAAATGCAAAACGGATAAAAGGCAAAGACAGATGCGTGTTGGTAAAGTGACTGCAGGGAGTTTCCGACATTTACGCTGGTCATTTGGCTTATCAGGTATAAATTTTAATTTTTTAAAGCTGTGAATGGGATAATTGGTCCTAATAGGGCTTCTATGAACCATAACTCGCTTTTCGTTCTTGGTTAACGGTCTTGATGAGGCATCTCGGAACCATCACACGGCTTTCATTTTTTGCTAATGGTCTTGTTGTGGCGTCTCAGAACCATTACACCATTTCAATTCCAAGCTTTCGGTCCCGAGGCGGATTCTCGGAATCATTACACGGCTTTCATTTTTTGCTAATGGTCTTGTTGTGACTTCTCAGACCATATCATGGCTTTAATTCCGGGTTAATGATCCGTAGTGGTAAGCATGCCATTCTTCCCTCTATGTAAAAAGGCTGCTCCGAAAGCCTCGGATCCTGCTTTCGGGGCAGCCCCTTCTTACAGCACCTTGCTCAAGAATGCTTTTGTCCGTTCTTCCTGCGGGTTTTCGAACAGTTCCTGCGGCGTGTTTTCTTCGACAATATAGCCGCCGTCCATAAACAGGACGCGGTCCCCGACTTCTCGGGCAAAGCCCATTTCATGCGTGACGACGACCATTGTCATGCCGTCTTTTGCCAGGCTCCTCATGACTTCGAGCACTTCCCCGACCATTTCCGGGTCAAGCGCAGACGTCGGTTCATCAAACAACATGATTTTCGGTTCCATCGCAAGCGCGCGGGCGATCGCAATCCGCTGCTTTTGCCCACCCGATAACGAATCCGGATACGCGTCCGCTTTTTCTTCGAGCCCAACTTTGCGCAAAAGTTCAAGCGCCTTCTGCTTTGCTGCTTCTTTTGAAAGCTTCCGCACCTTGATTGGAGAAAGGGTAATGTTTTCCAGAACGGTCATATGTGGAAAAAGATTAAACTGCTGGAACACCATGCCGACTTCTGTGCGGATTTTATTGATATTCGTCGACTTATCCGCGATATCAACACCTTCTATGTATACATGGCCGTCTGTGATCGTCTCAAGCAGATTGATGCAGCGCAGGAAAGTCGATTTCCCCGAACCGGACGGGCCGATGACGACGACCACTTCCTGCGGTTTGATCTCGACATTGATGTTTTTCAGCACCTCGTTATCCCCGAAAGATTTTTTCAAATTCACCACTTTGATCATTCTGTTGCCAACCTTCTTTCTATGAAGCGTAAAAGGAAGCTGAGGGAAAGCGTCAAAACGAGATAAAGGAAGGCAGCTGTCAGATACGGCTCCCAAACCCGGTAATACTGCGTTTCCATCGCCTGCGCCCAATATACAATTTCAGGTGCGGCAATAACGGATACGAGCGATGAATCCTTAATGAGTACGATAAATTCATTGCCAAGCGGCGGGATCATCCTTTTAAAAGCCTGAGGCAGAATGACATAGCGCATTGCCTGTACATGGCTGAGCCCAAGCGAACGGGCTGCTTCCATCTGCCCTTTTTCGATGGACTGCACGCCGCCCCGCAAAATTTCCGCCACATACGCGGCTGAGTTAAGCGAAAGGGCAATCACCCCGGCGACAATCCCGTTCGTTTTCCCTAAAAATAGCGGCACAGCGCCGAAGTTGACGATCAAAATTTGCACAAACAGCGGCGTTCCGCGGAAAAACCCGACATAGCACAGGAACGGGAGAGCGAGGATTTTATTCCGTATCATTTCCCCGAGCCCGATCAAGAGCCCTAAAAGCATACCGAACAATATACCCGCCACGGAAAGCCCGATCGTTAAAAGCGTTCCTTTCAACAAATACGGCAAATATTCGATGATGATATCAAAGCGAATATCCATGTGTTTCCTCCCTAGGCCAAAATTGCGCAACCTTAAGTTACGCAATATACAGTTTATGAAGCAGCCGGCGCGCACCGGCTGCACTTGAAAAATTATTTCTGCTGGGCTTTCAGTTTTTGAATATCCGGTTCGGTTTTGAACCATTTTTTATAGATTTTGGTGTAGGTGCCGTTGTCGTAAATTTTATTGATCGCTTTGTCGAAATCCGCTTTCAGTTTGCTGCCTTTCGGGAACATCAGGCCGTAATATTCGGCAGGGAACGCCTTCGTATCTTTGATGACTTTCAGCTTTTTGTCCGGGTTGTTTTTCGCGTATTCCTCCACAACCGTATTATCCGCAACGACCGCATCGGATCCGCCTTCGACCAAATCCATGATGGCCGTTGTGTTTTGCTTGAACTTTTTAATGTTTTTGTTATTTTTTCCAAACAAGCCTTCCAATACTTCCTGGGCGGTCGTTCCGCTTTGGACGGCGACAGTCTTGCCTTTTAAATCCGCCGCGCTTTTAATATCGCTCTTTTCCGGTACTAAAATTTCGTTCGTCGACAGGAAATACGGCACCGAAAAATCATACGTCTGCGCGCGTTCTTTCGTGATCGTAATCGAGGAAATGGCCATATCCGCCGATTTGTTTTTCACTTCGACAAACAAAGGATCCCAGCCGATGTTTTTCAACTGGACCCTGTAGCCGGATTCTTTGGCGAGGGCATTCATGACATCGACGTCAAAGCCGATAATCTGCCCTTTATCCATGTATTCAAACGGCGCATACGCAGCGTTCGTGTCGACTTTGATCGTTTTTTTCGTCTCCGTGCCGCTGCTGGTTTTGCTTAATCCGCATGCCGAAAGCGCCAAAACAAGAATCAATGCAAGCACGGATGCCGCAAATTTCTTCATCTTTTTCCCCCCTGTTTTTTCAATTTTCAAATCTACTCAAATAATAGCATAATGTTGTATGTATTGACAAAATTTATTATAACGTTAAAATTTGAATTGTTTTTTACTTTTGTAAGATTTTCTGACTAAAATTTTTTGATGTGTAAAAAAAGCGGCGGGCCTGCACCCGCTGCTTTTTTGAAGATTACAATCCAAGTGAAATATATTTGACTTCCAAAAATTCTTCGATGCCGTAGCGTCCGCCTTCCCTGCCGAGCCCGCTCTGCTTGAAGCCGCCGAACGGAGCCTGCGGGGTGGACGGGAGCCCGTCGTTCAGCCCGACAATGCCGTATTCTAGGCCTTCAGCGATTTTGATGCCTTCCGAAATGTTTTCCGTGAATACATATGCAGCCAGCCCGTAAATCGAGTCATTGGCGCGTTTAATCGCTTCATCGATACCGGCAAATTTCGTCACCGGCGCGAGCGGCCCGAATGTTTCTTCGTTCATGCATAACATGTCATCGGTCACATTGGAAATGACAGTCGGTTCAAAGAAAAGCCCTTCTTTCACACTTCCGCCCGTTTCCACCTTGGCGCCTTTTTCGACCGCGTCTTTCACATGCTTTTCGACTTTTTCAACCGCATTTTTGTCGATCAGCGGCCCGATATCCGTTCCTTCTTCCAAACCGTTGCCGATGCGGAGCGCCTTCACTTTTTCGGTGAATTTTTTTGTAAAAGCTTCATACACTTCTTCCTGTACATAAATGCGGTTGGAGCATACGCAAGTCTGGCCGGCATTGCGGAATTTCGCCGCGACCGTGCCTTCCACCGCTTTGTCGAGGTCCGCGTTTTTCGTAACGATAACCGGCGCATGCCCGCCCAGTTCAAGCGACACTTTTTTCACGGTATCGGCCGAGCCGCGCATGAGCAGTTTGCCGACTTCAGTGGATCCGGTAAACGTCAGCTTGCGGACACGCTCATCTGCAAGCCAGACATCCCCGATTTCTTTTGCGCTTCCGGTGACGACATTGATGACGCCTTTCGGAATGCCGGCTTTTGCGGCGAGTTCCGCAAGTTTCAATGCAGTGAGCGGCGTTTGTTTTGCCGGTTTAATGACGACCGTGCAGCCGGCAGCAAGGGCAGGCGCCACTTTCCGGGTGATCATTGCGGCCGGGAAGTTCCACGGGGTAATCGCAGCCACGACTCCGACCGGCTGTTTATGGACGAACAGCCGCTTGTTCGTAACCGATGCCGGGATTGTTTCGCCGTAAATGCGTTTCCCTTCTTCGGCAAACCACTCGATAAACCCGTTCGCATAGCGCATTTCCCCGATCGCCTCCTTGAGCGGCTTGCCCTGTTCGATTGTCATCGTCCTGGCGAGCTCATTTTCGTTTTCCTGAATCAGATTGAACCAGGTGCGGAGGTACGCGCTCCGTTCGTAAGCGGACAGCGCCGCCCACGCCGGAAAAGCGGCATACGCGGTATCAGCCGCAAGCTCAGCTTCCTTTTTCCCGCCTTTCGGAACAGTCGCTATCACTTCATTGACTGCCGGGTTGTCCACTTCCATTTTCGGCAGCTCTTCCCCTGTCCATTCACCGTTAATGTACATCAGGTAATTTTCCAATAGCTCCATCTCCCTTCGTTTAATAGTTTACGATTTTTTGAGGGGAAATGCTTGTTTGAGGTTTTGTGGAAAAGTGATAGGGTTCAAGAATGGGGCGCAGGTTTGCAGGTGAGGTAAAATGAGGTAATGCGGCATATAGCGAGGATGAGCTACTAGTTTTAATTCGTTATAGGACATGGGGCACCATCTTTGGACAGGCTGGATTGCAGGGATTGCTTCAATTCCTTTTAGGTAATATAAAAACCGACACAGACGGCACAAAATGGCTAATCCAAGGCTTGTTTCAATTCCTTTTAGGTAATATAAAAACTGCTGCAAATGGATATTTCATCAATCCATCAATCTAGTTTCAATTCCTTTTAGGTAATATAAAAACTTTTGTCCGAAATTGTACTAAAATGTGTACAAACGTGTTTCAATTCCTTTTAGGTAATATAAAAACCCCCAAAAAACCTCTATATTATAACTATTCTCTCCCGCCCCCTTATTTTCCTTCCATCCAGCCCAAAATTTTAACCAATCCGCAAAATCCGCTCCATCTCTATATTCCTGAACAAATCCACTATCAAAAAATTGTCGTCGATCTCCCGGGTTTTGTGCGCTACTGGGGATCGACGACAAAACTAGAATTCCAGCCGCCCGCCGCCTATTCATAACCGACAGGCTTACCGTGCCACTCGAGATCGTCGGCAAACAGGCGGGTCAATCCCCGCCATGTCAGACTCGCACTCTACAAGTTACAACAGATACTAAATTGAATTATTTTTAGAGCAGGTAATCCCTTCCCCCAAGAAGCCCCCTACCTCACCTTATCCGCCACTTCGGCCGCGTACCGGATGAGACTGCGGACGACGGTGCCGAGGTGGGCGAAGCGCTGGTCCAGAGTTTGGCCGCGTTTATAGCGGTAGTAAATCTGCTGGCAGATGCCGGCGAGCTTAAAGTAACCGAAAATCAAATAGTAATCAATGTTCGAGACGTCACGGCCGCTTTTTTTCGCGTAGGCTTCGATAAACTCGCGGCGCGTCATAAAGCCGTCCATGACCATGACAGACGGTTCACCGGTCCCCTGCTTGATCAACTCCGGATCATCCTTTTCCGTCCAGTAGCTGAGGGCGACGCCGAGATCCGCAAGCGGGTCGCCGACTGTAGCCATTTCCCAGTCAAACAGGCCGACCATTTTCGAAAAGTCTTCGCTCAACATCGCATTGTTGAGCTTGTAGTCATAATGGATCACCGCGGCACCGCTTTGCTTCGGAATATGGTCCCGCAAATAGTCGATGAGCGGCTCCACTTCCGGAATGTCGTCCGTTTTCGCGCGGTTGTAACGCTCAATCCAGCCATGCACCTGGCGTTCGAAAAATCCGTCCGGCTTTGACATCGCAAGAAGCCCCGTTTCTTCATACGGAATCGCGTGCAGTTCCACGAGCCGTTCGACCATGATCTCAGAAATTTTCCGGCACTTTTCCTTTGTAGGCTCCACACCAGTAGGAAAAGACGTATCCAGCACAACACCGTGTCTCCTTTCCATGATAAAAAACGGCGCTCCAACGACGGATGGGTCTTCTTCATAAAGATACACTTTCGGCGCCAGCGCGAAAAACGGTTGAAGCGCCTTCAAAACGCGGAATTCGCGCCCCATATCATGGGCTTTCGGAGCAACCGGGCCGAGCGGAGGGCGCCTCAGCACCGCTTCCCATGCACCCGCTTTCAATTGATACGTCAAATTTGAGCGGCCGGCCGAAAACTGCGACATTTTCAGCGGCGCATCGGGCATTTCCGGGATATGTTCCCGCAAATAGGCCTGCAGTTTTGTTAAATCCAGTTCTTCCCCTTTGCGGACCGGAATCGTATCCGGACTCATCATCCTCTCCCCCTCGTATATTATTTTTAGCCCCTTGCTTCAGAGCCTGAATTACCTGCTTGCTTCCAGTCATAAGTCAAATTTTTTGGGTATCCCGGGATATTTCTAGATAATGGATCATTGGGACAATTCTTTCTCCCTCTGTGGGTTTAACCACATTTATAAAATGTTTCTCAGTGTACACACGGTGCTTCCTACTTGCTGGAAAGCAACTCGAGCACCTGCCAGGGTTCTGCTCAAAGGAAGGGAAAAGCCGTTACGGCTATTTCCAGTATGAATTCCATTGGCACTGTGCTTAGGACAGTTTCGGCTTCAAATATGGTTTGAAGTGTCTCTTTAAATAGATCTCTTATCATATTTTGAACATCGTCTACAGTTTGGCGTTGACTGGCCAGTTCTCTAATCGTCATATCGCGAAAATTTCGCATAAATGATCATCTACTTAATTGGTAAGTATGACCATTTACACAAAACAAAATACGTTCTCTCCTTAGAAGCTCTATTAAGACCATTCGTGACAGAATTTCCTCGCCTAACGGTCCTTAGAAGCTCTATTAAGACCATTCGTGACAGAATTTCCTCGCCAAACAGTCCTTAGAAGCTCTATTAAGACCATTCGTGACAGAATTTCCTCGCCAAACAGTCCTTAGAAGCTCTATTAAGACCATTCGTGACAGAATTTCCTTGCCAAACGGTCCTTAGAAGCCCTATTAAGTTCATTCGTGACAGAATTCCCTTGCCTAACAGTCCTTAGAAGCCCTATAAAGACCGGTCATTACATACTTTGCTCTTCTAACGTTTCTTAAAGTATCTATAAGGACAATAGAGAAAAATTTTCTGGTTAAATGGCACTTTTGGGCAGCCTCAAATGTTAAAATAGATCTCCCACAAGCAGAGCATATACTTATTTACACTGTCTTTTCCAAATGCTTCTCCAATATTCCCCTTATATCTTCCGGAATCGGGCGCGATTTTTGCGCATCGAAATCGAAAAAGACGATGACCGCCTTTCCTCTTGCAATGAGCCGCCCTGTTTCCGCGTCCAGGATTTCATGGGCCAGCTCGCAGCTCGAATTGCCGATCTTTGAAACACCCGTACGAACCGCAAGCACCTGGTTGTAAAACGCCTGGCTGATGAAATCACATTTCGCCGAAGCCAAAATGATATTAAAATCCTTGATTTCCACGCTCGCGCCGATACTTTCAAAAAACTGAAGCCGGGCATCTTCAAAATAAACAAAATAGCTGGCGTTGTTGATATGCCCGAGCGCATCCGTCTCGCAAAACCGAGGCCTCAATTGGGTTTCGTGCAAATCCATTCCCCCTATGCTTTTTCAATACCATGCAGCACAATGTCCGTAAAAATTTCCGCCACTTCCGCTTCCGATTTGCGCCCCCCGGGATTGAACCATTGATAGCTCCAGTTAACCATGCCGAGAATCGCAAGCGAAGCCAAATTGGCATCCAAATGTGCCGTAAACTCCCCGTTTTCTATGCCTTCCCGGAGCAGCCGCTCAAAACCGAGGCGGAAGGCTTCGCGTTTTTGCAAAATCAGCTCCAGCTTCTCACCACTTAAATTTTTCATCTCCCGGAAAAAGATAATCGCCTTTGCTTTTTCCGTTTTGATGCTCTCAAGCAGCATCAACACAAGTGCATGCAGCTTCTCCTTGCACGGTTTATCCTCAGCCATGATCGCCGCCTGTTTTTCCAAAAGTTTTGTAATATAGTCCAAATGGATGTCCATCAGGAGCTGTTCTTTGCTGGAAAAATAATAGTAAAACGTACCCTTCGTCGCGCCGATGCTGTCGACGATGTCCTGGATCGACGTTTCCGTGAAGCCTTTTTGTTCAAATAAGCGTATGCTGTGTTCCGTAATTTTCGTTTTCATACCCGATCCTCTCAATCGTTATTATTATTATTTAGAAAATTATACCATACGCCAGGCTCCACGTTCCCGTCCTTATTCCATCACCTTTTTCTCTTCTTCACGCAGCTTGCGGCGTAAAATTTTCCCGA
The DNA here is from genome assembly GCF_008974185.1 of Weizmannia acidilactici. Lineage (GTDB taxonomy): Bacteria > Bacillota > Bacilli > Bacillales > Bacillaceae_C > Weizmannia > Weizmannia acidilactici. The sequence continues at coordinate 58,101 of NZ_BKZP01000011.1, read as the reverse complement.
CATTCGTTTTCGGCAGCGCATTCCGGAATTCGATGATTTTCGGGCGTTTGTAAGGGGCGAGATGGGCGCTGCAAAATTCTTTCAACGCTTCTTCCGAGAGCTCGTGCCCTTCTTTTAACACAACATACGCCTTGACCGTTTCGCCGCGGTACGGGTCCGGCACGCCGATTACCACCGCTTCCTTGACGGCGGGATGGGCATACAGCACTTCTTCGACATCGCGCGGATAAACATTGTATCCGCTCGCAATGATCATGTCTTTTTTGCGGTCGACGATATAAACGTACCCCTCTTCATCCATTTTCGCGATATCGCCGGTGTACAGCCAGCCGTCCCGGAGCGCTTCCGCCGTTTCTTCCGGCATGTTCCAATAGCCTTTCATCACCTGCGGGCCTTTTACGATCAGCTCACCGGTTTCGCCCGGCTTCAATTCTTCCATGCCTGTTGCCACATCGACAATTTTATAATCGGTCGACGGCAGCCCGACCCCGATGCTGCCCGGTTTCCGCCTTCCGAAAACGGGATTGCAGTGCGTAACCGGTGATGCTTCTGAGAGCCCGTATCCTTCGACAATGACGGCGCCCGTTTTTTCTTCAAACTCCCGCAAAAGCCCCATCGGCATCGGCGCGCTTCCGCTATTGCACGTTTTAATGGAATGGATGCCGTATTCCATTGCTTTCGGGTGGTTTGTGATCGCGATATACATCGTTGGAACGCCCGGAAAGTATGTCGGCTGCGTTTCTTTGATCGTCTTGAGCACTTCCTCCAGCTCGAATCTCGGCAGCATGATCGATTCTGCACCGGTATAAACCGCATAATTCATCGCGCAAGTCATCCCGAACACATGAAAAAGCGGAATGACGGTCAGTACGCGTTCTTTCCCGGGCTCAATGACCGGTTTAAAATATTCAGAAGTCTGGATCAAATTGGCAAGGAGGTTCCTGTGGGTCAGCATCGCCCCCTTTGACCGGCCGGTTGTGCCGCCGGTGTACTGTAGCACGGCCACATCATGTTCCGGGTCAAACCTGGGAGGCGTAAAATCCCCGCCCGATTGCAAAAATGCATCAAATAATTCGCCATCTTCCAATGGTACGGGAGCCGGCTTTAAGCTGGCCACAACCACATTTTTCAGCGCTGTCTCCGCCCGGACGGCTTTTACTTTCGGATACACATCATCCAGCACAACCATCGTTTCCGCGCCCGAGTCGTTTAAAATATGCTTGATTTCAGGTTCGACGTACATCGGGTTGACCTGGGTGATTATGGCGCCTGCGGTGAGCGTCCCGTAATAGGCCACTACATATTGCGGGCAGTTCGGCAGCATGATTGCCACCCGGTCGCCTTTTTTAACCCCTTTTTGCTGGAGGGCGGAAGCAAAAGCAAGCGATGCCTTATAAAGGTCGGTGTATGTCATTTTTCTGCCGTAAAAAGAAATGGCATTTTGGTCCGGGAACTTTTGGGCTGTGTATGCAAGTATTTGGTGCAACGGATAATCCGGCACTTCAATTTCTTTCGGGATCTCATCCTGATAAACAGCGTGCCACACTTTGTTTTCCACTCCAAATCCTCCCTGTTTTTGTTTTATTTGAATCCCGCAAAATATGCGGGGATTTAGCATAAACGTGTTTTCTACAGCACATGCATACCGCCGTCGACGAGGAGCACATCCCCCGTGACATAATCCGAAGCGGCGGAAGCAAGGAATACGGCGGCGCCTTTCAAATCGTGGTCATTGCCGAACCGTTTCAGCGGCGTGGCCTCCAAAATCGGGTCTTTCCCGCGCTCGATGATGACCCGGGCCATTTTGGTCGGGAAAAATCCTGGGGCGATCGCGTTGACGTTGATGCCGTACCTTCCCCATTTTGCGGCCAAATCTTTTGTAAACGTAATGATCGCGCCTTTGCTCGTGTTGTAGCCAATCGTATCCATAATGCGCGGATCGACCCCGCCAAGCCCGGCGACAGAGGAAATGTTAATGATTTTGCCGTGCCCCTGTTTGATCATCACTTTCCCAGCCGCCTGGCTCATATGGAAAGTACCGGTCACATTGACATTCATCACTTTTTCCCAGGCTTCTGCCGGCATTTCTTCCGCAGGTGCCCCCCATGTCGCCCCACTGTTATTGACGAGGATGTCGATTTTTCCGAACTTCTTGACCGTCTCCTCCACAATCCGGTCGACCTGGGCGCGGTTCGTGACATCGCACTCAAGCGCGAGCGTTTTGGCGCCAAGTGCTTCAATCCGGCCTGCCGCTTCTTCACATACCGCTTTTTTACGCGAACAGAGCACAACATCCGCCCCCGCTTCCACAAAAGCTGTCGCGATCTGTTCGCCAAGCCCCCTGCCGCCGCCTGTCACGATCGCAGTTTTTCCTTTTAAACTAAACAATTCGAACACGTTCATGGGCCGCACTTCCCCCTTCTTGGTATTTTTTCAGCTCCAGCTTTGCAATCTGCGCAAGGTGCACTTCATCCGGCCCGTCCGCCAGCCGCAATGTACGGGCGTTTGCCCAATGTCTTGCAAGCGGGAAATCGGACGAAACGCCGGCTGCGCCGAACGCCTGGATTGCGCGGTCAATGACAGCCAGTGCCATCCGCGGTGCGACCGCTTTGATCATCGCAATTTCTTTTTTCGCTTCCTTGTTGCCGACCGTATCCATCATATACGCCGCTTTAAGCGTCAACAGCCGCGCCTGTTCAATTTCGATGCGGGACTCAGCCACCCACTGCTGGATGACGCCTTGTTTTGCGAGCGGCTTTCCAAACGGCGCACGATTTTGTATGCGCTTGCATAATTCTTCAAGCGCGCGCTCTGCTGCCCCGATCAGCCGCATGCAGTGGTGGATCCTGCCCGGGCCGAGCCTTCCCTGCGCAATCGCAAATCCTTTTCCTTCGCCCCAAATGATGTTCTCCGCCGGCACGCGCACATTTTCATATGTAATTTCGGCATGGCCGTGCGGTGCATCGTCATATCCAAAAACCGGCAGCATTCTCTCAATCTTCACCCCCGGCGTATCAAGCGGCACGAGAATCATAGACTGCTGCTCATGGCGCGGCGCATCTGGGCCGGTTTTCCCCATCACGATCGCGATTTTGCAGCGTGGATCGCCGGCCCCCGATGACCACCATTTCCGCCCATTAATGATATATTCATCGCCATCGCGCACAATGCTGCACGAAATATTGGTCGCATCCGAAGAAGCCACATCCGGCTCCGTCATCGAAAAACAGGAACGGATCTCCCCGTTTAAAAGCGGCTTCAGCCATTTCTCCTTCTGTTCTTCGCTCCCATAACGGACAAGCACTTCCATATTCCCGGTATCCGGGGCGTTGCAGTTAAATATTTCCGGCCCGATGAAAGACCTCCCCATGATTTCGCACAGCGGCGCATACTCCAGATTCGTAAGCCCCGCCCCGTACTCGCTGTCCGGCAAAAATAAATTCCACAATCCTTCTTTCTTCGCCTTTGCTTTCAGTTCTTCCATCACCGGCGGCACGGTCCATCTTGTTTCCTGCGCATTCAGCTGCTCTTCAAAAACCTTTTCATTCGGGTACACATTCTCTTCCATAAAACGCTCAAGCTTTGAAATCAGTTCTTTCACTTTCGGCGAATAATCAAAATTCACACTGCCCATCCCCCTTTCGCTAACTAACCGGTTAGTATGTTATTTTAAGTATAAACGAAATCGTATGAAAATTTCAAGAAAAAGTGAAGCAGAGGCTGCCCGGCCTTTCCGCTTTTAAGAAGTTTTTCCCTTCAATTGTTCAATCAATGCATCTCCCAGTTCAATGGCCATTTCTGTCATCCAGTTGATTTCTTCCTTGCTTGCGTTGTCAAGATGGGTGCCGGACAGAACGGCGAAATTGCCCCTGAAATGCTTGCGGAGGCGGACGGCCACCTCTTCGGTGATATAAAATTCCTTATGGTTTTGCAGTTGGACTGTCTGCATCGGCTCAAGCCTTGCCCCGGCGGAAATCGTGCCGAGGTGCGGGCGGTCGCCGCCGGAGATCATGACGACAATGTCTTCGCCCATAAAACAGGCGTCCAAAACGAGATGGACGCGCCCCTTCGTTTTCTCGAGATGGATCATCGTTCCACCCTCCTGCTTTTCAACCCGTACCATCTTTTTTCTTCCGGCGCATGGATCCCGAACTGATCCATAACGCGGTACACAATATGGTTCACAATGTCATCAATCGTTTCCGGCTTGTTGTAAAACGCGGGCATCGGCGGAAAAATGACCGCCCCCATCCTGGAGAGGGCAAGCATGTTTTCCAGGTGGATATCGTTGAGCGGCGCTTCCCGCGTTAAAAGCAGCAGTTTTTTCCGTTCTTTTAACATCACATCGGCCGCGCGCGTAACAAGGTTATCGGTATACCCGATCCGGATCGAGGCCAGCGTTTTCATGCTGCATGGCGCCACGATCATGCCATCGACCTGGAATGAGCCGCTGGAAATCGCCGCCCCCAGATCTTTAAAAGAATAGACAACATCAGCCAGCTTTTCAACTTCTTTAATATGGTACGGGGTTTCCGTTTCGATATTGACCCCCGCCCATTTTGACATTACCAGATGCGTTTCCACACCTGCCTCTTTCAGCAATTTAAGCAGGCGGATGCCGAAAATCGCTCCCGTCGCACCCGTCATGCCCACAATGATTTTCATATGCTCCCCCGCCTTTTGCACAAAAAATGGATCGGTTGCCGGCCGGAGCCGGATCCATCGTTTTGAAATGATAGACTGTGTGGATGGCCGCGGATTTACAAAGCCCCCGCGGCCATCAACCCAGCCAAATGATAAAGTATATAACCGCTATACAGTCAATCTTTTTTCACAAATAGGTTCTCCCTGTACGGAGAGCGTTCATCAGGCGGTGTTTTTACTCGAATGACATTAAGCCCCGCAGCCCCAAAAAAACGGGCGCCGATGTTTATCGAAAAGCCCGTTCCGATGCGCGTAATGGATGCTGTGCTGGAGGGTCTGGAAGCAGTCAAACCGGCTGAAATCCAGCCCGGAAGACGAAATGGCCAGGCTCATGGAAGGGGAAATGCCGACCAGGATGGTTTTCGTGCCCATTAAAGCGGAGGCTGTGCCGATCTTCATCTACATCAAGCGCCGTCAAATCAAGCACCACGTATTTCGCTTTATACTGCGGCAAATTGTTCAGCGTTTTTTCAATCAGTTCATCCGCGCGTTCGTCATCATATTGCCCGATTGAAGTCCGCCTACATTGATATTCGGATGTTCGCTCACAGAAAACCCACTCTATTTGGATCAGAATTGGTCATTTCATTATAGCGGCACGCTTTAGACGATTTTATCGAACATGCAAAAACGCGGAGGGCACTTGTGAGGTTCTGAAAAAGCAATTTTTAACCTTTAACAAATTAAAAGCGGCAAGATACCACAACAGATATCTTACCGCTTTTCTTTTGGCGGCCCGGCACGTGCCCGGCCGCCAAATTTTATTCCCCTAAATCCACATTATGGTACACTTGTTGGACGTCTTCCAAATCTTCCAGCGCATCGATCAACTTTTCAAATTTCGCCTGGTCTTCTTCAGAAAGCGTCACATAGTTTTGCGGCAGCATCGTCAGCTCGGCAACCGTAAATTCCGAGATACCGGCATTTTGGAAAGCTTCCTGAACAGCGTGGAACTGGTCCGGTTCGGCGTAAACAATGACGGCGCCATCTTCCTCAAACACATCGCGCACATCAATATCCGCTTCCAATAAAAGTTCGAGCACTTCATCCGCCGTTTTCCCTTCAACGCCGATCACCGCCGTTTTGTCAAACGCATAGGCAACCGAGCCGCTGACGCCCATATTGCCGCCGTTTTTCCCGAACGCGGCGCGCACTTCGGAAGCGGTGCGGTTCACGTTATTCGTCAACGTATCGACAATCACCATCGAACCGTTCGGGCCGAACCCTTCATAGCGCAGTTCGTCATAATTTTCATCCGACCCGCCTTTTGCTTTTTCAATCGCGCGGTCAATGATCGATTTCGGCACGCTGTATGTTTTCGCCCGTTCGAGGACCATTTTCAAAGCGCTGTTCGACACCGGATCCGGTTCCCCCTGCTTTGCCGCAACATAAATTTCGCGCCCGAATTTTGCATAAATACGGCTTGTGTTTGCATCCTTCGCCGCTTTTTTATCCTTTATATTATTCCATTTGCGTCCCATTGGGATCACTCACTTTCAAATAAAATTCAGTTTCATACCGTACTCATCCATTTTTGAATTATACACCAACCGGCCTGTGTTTTTCGAGCCTTTATTGTAGGATGTTAACAAAAAACAAATGTAAACCCTCTCTGCTTTCTGCCGATATGAAAGGTGGATGGGATAATTAGAATCCGCATCAAGGAGGTGGGATTTTTTGTTCAAACAACTAAGATGGAGAAACATAACGATCGGCGGCAAATATTTTGCAGCTATGCTGATGATGGCAGTGGCCTTTCTCACAGCTGTTGTGATCACGTCTATCTCTTTGGCAAATACAAGCCGCTTAATGGAAGGTGCCAAAGAAAGAAACAAAATGGCGATACAGGCGGGCACGCTTGTTAAGCTTTTTAATGAAAAATATACGATGATCCCGGAGTACATCATCCTTTCCCATGATAAGATGTTGACGGAATATTTAACGTACAGCAAGTCCTTTGTCCAAACGGCAAAACAGATCAAGCCGTATTTGTCAGGCCGGGAACTGGATACTTTTAACCAAATGATAGACGCGAACAACCAGCTTGACCAATACTTTTTCAGCAATGTCGTTCCGAACGTCCAGCAGATGAATACAAGCAAATTCCAAACCTTGTACACATCGACAAATCAATTGAAACTGAAAATGGCAAAACTTGGGGAAACATTGAAAACATCTGCAGATGAATCCAGTACAGCCTCATTGCAGAAGTCACAGAACAAGTTGCAACATGTCAAGTTGCTGCTCATCTTGTCTTCAGCAGGCTCCTTGTTCTTTTCCCTCATCTGCCTGATTCTTATCAGCTGGCGGATCAGCCATCATTTGAAAAACATTGTAAACCGCAGCAAAGAAGTCGCAAGTGGGAAACTTGATTCAGCCGAAATCACGTACGACGGCCGGGACGAAATCGGGCAACTCGCCGCTTCTATGAATGAAATGGGGGAAAATCTCCGGAACATGATTGCCGAAATTCGGACGGTCTCCGATGAAATCGACCGGCACAGCACAAATCTGTTTTCCTCGACCGAATCCTTGCATGAAGGGAGCGGCCAGATTGCCGTAACGATTGAAGAAATGGCGTCCGGGGCAGGCACCCAGGCTGAAAACGCTTCTTTCATTTCCCAAAGTGCGCAGACTTTCAATGAAGAATTGGCGGAGGCGCAAAGCCATAATGAAAAACTCGTTGGATTTTCCAATGAAGTGCTCGAAGCGTCCTCATCCGGAAATGCGCTCATGCAGATGTCTTTGCAGCAAATGCATACGATTACGGATACGTTCCGGCAATCGGTTGCCAATGTAAAACATTTGGAGGAACAGGCCCATGCGATTGCGAAAATCGTCGATGTCATTAAAGGCATTGCCGCTCAGACGAATTTGCTTTCGCTTAACGCATCCATCGAAGCCGCCCGTGCCGGTGAAGCAGGGAGCGGTTTTGCCGTTGTGGCGGAAGAAGTTCGAAAACTTGCGGACGGGGTGGCGCAGTCTGTCGGCGAAATTACTTCCATCGTGTTTTCCATTCAAGATGCGGCCGGAAAAATTGCATCGGATTTATCCGAAGGCTTTCAAGAAGTCCAAAAAGGTTCCGTGCAAATTGAAACGACCGGAAAACAGTTTGAAATCATTAAAGCCAAGGTGGAAGACATGGCCGAAAGAATCCAGGGAGTCTCCGCCGCTTTTTCCCATATTTTAGCGTCCAGCCAAAAAATGGGCGAATCGGTTGAACATATTGCCGCCGTGACCGAGGAATCCGCCGCGGGTGCTGAGGAAATTTCAGCTTCCGTATTGGAACAGCGCCATTCCATCGAATCGATCGCAGAAAGCGCCAAGACGCTTGCATCAATGGTGGAACAGATGAACAGCCTCGTCAGGAAATTTACGCTTTAAAGGGGGCCTACCGGGTGAAAAAATATTGGAAATTGATGGTGCTTCTTATCGTGTCGGCCTTGATTATCCCGGCTTGCTCCAATACGGCAGACAACACGAGCAACGGCCGGAAAGTCAAATTGATCAAAAATGAGGATCAAGTCTATGTCGGTTTTTTAATTGATACGTTAAAAGATGCACGCTGGTACAGGGATAAAAAATTATTCGAAAAACAAGTGAAAGATCTCGGAGGGGAAGTGAAAACGCTGGCTGCGAACGGGCTGGATGATGTGCAGATCGACCAGGCCAAATTGCTGATCGAAGAAGGTGTGGATATTTTGGTCGTCGTGCCCCATAATGCGGAGATCGCAGCCAAAATTGTCACGATGGCGCACAAATCCGGCGTAAAAGTTATATCATACGACCGCCTGATTACAAATGCCAATGTCGATTATTATATTTCGTTTGACAATGAAAAAGTCGGGGAACTGCAGGCGAAGGAAATTTTGAAGCACCAGCCTGAAGGGAATTTTGCTTATGTCGGCGGCGCGGAATCCGACCATAATGCCATTCTGTTCCGGCAGGGGGCCATGAACGTGCTCAAGCCCCTGATCGATAAAGGAAAAGTGAAACTGGTGTACGATCAGTATACAAACGAATGGGATCCGGAAACGGCGAAAAAAAATATGCAGGCGCTTTTGAAAAAACGCGGAAACAAGATTGATGCGGTCATTGCCGCAAACGACGGGACGGCCGGCGGGGTGATTGAAGCACTTGATACAGCTGGCTTGGCCAGGAAAGTGCCGGTATCGGGCCAGGATGCGGAACTGCCGGCCATCCACCGCATTTTAAAAGGAACGCAAACAATGACCGTGTACAAACCGATTTCTAAAATTGCAACGGAGGCGGCAAAACTGGCCGTCCATGTGGCAGAAGGGAAAAAGGTAACCACTGACACTACCATAAACAACGGAAAAATCAATGTCCCTACGATTTTACTCGAACCGATTGCGGTCACAAAGCGCAATATTAAAGATACAGTGATCCAAGACAAATTTTATACCAAACAGGAAGTTTACCAATGAAAACGGGACCCCCGCTTTGATTTTCAAAGCCGGGGTTTTTGTTTGGAGGGAGTGGTTGCGGCACCATTTCGCCATGTTTCGGTCCAATTCCAACAAAACTTAGTACTTCATCTTGGTCCGGATACCTGACCACAAGGCAATAGCCAATCCGCCGAGCATATCCGCTATCAGATCGGTCATCGTATCTTTATTTCCGCTCCCCTGCAAGGTAGATCCGAAAAGCCGGTCTGCGGTAAATTCATACATTTCCCATAACACACCGCCCAAAGAAGCAAACCCGAGCACACATAAAAATACAAACCACGCGGAGATTTCTCTGCCCGCATTTCGCAGCACCAATCGTTCATATAAAGCCACTGCGGTAAACCCAAGAATGCATCCACTCACAAAGTGCATCAATGTGTCCCACCAGCCAAGGCCGTACCATCCCTGGATCGAGCCGAGATACTGGGAACCAATTAAAAAAAGAAAATAGGAAATGGTGATGGGCAAATGGAACCGAAACTTTGTAAACAGGTCAAGGACGAGGGGAACTGCGCCGCAAAGAACGCCGCTGATTGCCACCGCCGCCTTCCATGATTCCCCTGAAACATATTGTGTGGCGGCTAATATACCCATCCACACCACATAAGCCAAACTGATTCCGAGCACGATTTTCCGGTTCATGTTTTCCACTTTCCTTCTTAAACGTTTTGCTTCCTGATGCCAGTATAAACCGCAATTGCGATTCCGCCAAAAAGGCCTGCCAAAAGATCATACATAGTATCTGTATTTCCTCCGCGCTGCATCGTATGGGAGGCGATCACATCCCCCAAAAATTCATACACTTCCCAAAGCACGCTGGCAATGACGGCAAGAGACAGCACAAAAAGCACGGGAATCCACCGGGATACATTCCGCCTGGCTGTTTCCGGGATAAACATTTTATAGAGCGTAATGCCGACACAGGCCACAAATACGCCTTTATAAAAATGGACTGACGTATCCCACCACTTAAAACGGTCGTAAAAACCCCCGATCGAACCGAGGCCGATCGAGCAGAAAACAAATATGTACCAGCCAATGACCGTCGGCGTATTGATTCGGTTATTTTTCAAAAATAACAATCCGAGCGGCAGCGCACTTAACGCAATGCCGCCAAGTGCAATCACCCAGCGCAGGGAATCATGCTTGATAATGAAATAAATCATCAGTCCGGCCATTCCAATGATAAATACAACACTGAACAGTATAATGACAATGCGTTTCAATCTCCCACCCCATATCCTAATGATCCATGATTAAGATGCCCCGCTTTTCTAAATCCATTCATGGCTGGTAAAAAAAACAAATATCATCTTTTTATAAAGGTTCCGCTGAATCATTGCTATAATGATGGCAGTGCATATTCAAGTGAGGCGTGGTTGTGGAAAGTACATCATATTTTTTAATTAAATCTTCTCGTCATCTTCGTTTCTCTCCTTTTTGTTCAGTATTGGACAAGCCAGCCTAAACCGAATAAAAACGCGGTTAACATTTTGATTTGTTACTCTTTAACCGTTTCAATCTCCCTTTGCATGCTGATGCCGGTGACCATTCATGGCGGCATCATTTTCGACTTGCGATATATTCCGTTTGTAATCGATTGCTTATATGCGAATAGATTTACAAGATACTGGATGATCGTGCTTATGATCGGGCTGCGGTTATTTAAAGGGTTTGAGCACTCATGGTTTGCGATTTCTAACATCGTTTTGTTCTATATCGTGATCATGTTACTGAAGAAACAGTTTATGCAGCTGTCAATACCAAAGAAAATTTTACTGTCGACATCACTCATGATTGGGATAACAGTCTGGAGTATAATTGGTGTGAACCTATTCTTCCATTTGCCGATTACACTGCCTTTTTCATTCGCATATGTGGCGATCCAGTCAGACGGCATGTTTATCGTCGGCTATATGGTTGAACACATCCGGAAGCAGCACCTTGTCCTTCGCCGGTTGATCCGGATGGAAAAAATGGAAGTGGTCAGCCATTTGGCGGCAAGCATATCGCATGAAATCAGAAACCCGCTGACCGCAACACGCGGCTTTTTACAATTATTGATGGAATCCAAAGATATACCGGAAGACAAGAAAAAATACATATCGATTGCCGTAAGCGAGCTGGATCAGGCAGAAGGGATTATCCGGTATTACTTGACATTTGCAAAACCGGCACCGGAAAAACTTGAAGTGTTGAATTTGGAAGAAGAGATTGAAAAGGCAATACGTATTCTGGAACCGCTCGCGAACATGAATGCTGTTGACATCCGCCCGCACTTACATTCCTGTAAGATGGTCGGCAATACGGGGTTCTTTCAGCAGATCCTCATCAATATTATGAAAAACGGCATTGAAGCGATGCCAAACGGGGGAGTCCTTTCCATTTATACAAAGCAGGACAGTTCCAAAGTCTCGATTATCATCGCAGATGAAGGTGTCGGCATGGATGAAGCGCAAAAAAGCAGGCTGGGGGAACCTTATTTCTCGACGAAAGAATCGAAAGGAACCGGACATGGCATGATGGTCGTTTTCCGCCTTGTGGAAACGATGAACGGAAGCGTTCAGGTGGACAGCGAAAAAGGAAAAGGAACGACCATTACACTTATTTTTCCTGCCCTTTCAGAAACAACGAAAAAAATCTTACTGCAGCCGCGACCGGGGATTCTTTTTAAGCCGGACTTTCACCAGGACTGCCGGGGATATATCCGGATCTGGAAAAATGAAAAGCATCCAAGTTTACAAAATCCTTTTCACTGTTTAGAATAAAGCATTGCACATTTTCATGAAGAAATGAGGTGTTCTTTTGCCTTCCTCTATCAAAACCTACCAGGATGACCCGACTGTCCAAAGCAAACGGTGGGTCATTTTAATCGTTCTAAACTTATTTACTTTTATGTCCACGCTGGACGGCAGCATCGTCAATATTGCCCTGCCTTCCATATCCAAAAATTTGCACCTGGCGATTGCGGAATCGGAATGGGTCGTAACCGGCTATATGCTGACGATCTGCGCACTGATTCTATTTTTCGGGAAACTTGGCGATATGTTCGGCAAAATTAAGCTGTTTAAGCTCGGCTGCGTTATCTTTATTGCCGGCTCGCTGCTTTGCGGCCTCAGCCAATCGCTTTTTTCCCTCGTCGCTTCCCGGGTTGTCCAGGCCGTGGGAGCTTCGATGACGATGTCCACCAACCAGGGCATTATTACGGAAATTTTTCCCGCCACCGAACGCGGACGGGCGCTCGGTCTGATTGGAACATTTGTTTCCCTCGGAAGCATCGCGGGGCCGAGCATCGGCGGGTTTATCGTGTCGGGCTTGGGATGGCCGTATATTTTCTGGGTCAATGTACCGATCGGTTTGATTGCCATTATCCTCGGCTGGCTTTTTCTGCCGCGCGACCTCATCAAAACGCGGGCCAAACTCGATATTCCGGGAAGCCTTTTGTTTGCGGCAAGCATCGTTTTCATTTTTGCCGGCCTGCTGTTAAGCCAGCAGACAGGGTTTAGGGATCCACGCATCATTGCTGCGTTAATCGGCGGTGTGATCTTATTCTCCATTTTCTTATTCGTGGAATCCCGCAAAAAAGATCCGATGATGCAGCTTGAACTTTTCAAAAACCCGTTGTTTTCGCTCAGCATTTTTTGCGGCTTTCTTGTATTTGCCAGCAACTTCTGCTTTAACATCGTCTCGCCGTTTTATACGCAGGATATTTTGCATTTGACGCCGTCCGAGTCCGGGCTTGTGCTCATGCTGTTCCCAATCACGATGGTGGTCGTTGCGCCATTGAGCGGGGCATTGAGCGATAAAATCGGTTCCGAGCTGCTGACGTTTATCGGGCTGCTGTTAATGGTCGCAGCGCAGATCGGCCTTGCCAGCCTCCATCAGGGGAGCGCCGTCGCACTTGTATGTATGCTTACGGCCATGCTCGGCATCAGCAGCGGGCTGTTCCAATCCCCGAATAATTCGCTCGTCATGTCGACGGTCAAACGGACGCAGCTCGGCATTGCCGGCAGCATCAATGCGCTCGTCCGGAATGTCGGGATGGTCGTCGGGATTTCAATCGCCACAAGCACGCTGTTCGGCGTGATGAGCCACGAAGCCGGCCGCCGCGTTACCGCACTCATCCTGAACCGCCCCGATATTTTCATAGACGGCATGCATGTTGTCTTTATCGGGTCAGCGGGCATCTGCCTCCTCGGCGCCGTCCTGACAGGCTGGCGGCTTTTCCAGGCAAGAAAAAGAAAAGGGCAAACCCGGCAGACTGTTTAATGTGAAAGGGGCTGACCTCAAAGCCCCTTTTTAAGCGGAAATTTTTATCAGATGATCTTGAGTAAGCTTCTCAGATCCATTTCTTCGGGAAATTTTTCTCTAACGGTCGTGACATAGCTTCTCTGAACCGTTTCCTCGAGAAAATTTTCCTCTAACAGTCTTGACGAGGCTTCTCTGAACTATTTTTTCGGGAATATTTTCCTCTAACGATCCTGACAAAGCTTCTCTGAACCATTTCTTTCGGGAAAACTTTTCTCTAACGGAGCTGTCCCAAAAGTCGATAGATTGACCAGGGGACACCCCCTTTTTTAAAGTTATCTGAGAATGTTAATGATCGCGAAATTCACTCACTTCCCACACGCCGCGAGCCTCCTCACTCGTCCCTCAAGCACACTGGATCTCTTATTACTCGCTTATCCCGCAGGAGTCTCGTAAACTTCGCGATCATCAACAGGTAATATACAGCGTAAAATTGGGACCCCATATGAAAAAATGTTATATGCCGCGCTTGCCCTGCTGCTTGTCTGGCAAATGTCAAATGAACCGGCAATTCAGGGCCCAAAGCTGAGCGGCTATTTACAATCTTAACATTTTTCGCTACGATAACATCAGTGACAATAAAAGAAGGGCTGATGTATGTTTTTTGGGCTGGATCCATCTTTGTTATTTATTTTAATCGCGTTTGGTTTTTGTGCAGCGTTTATTGATTCGGTTGTCGGAGGGGGCGGCCTCATTTCGCTGCCTGCCCTGATGTTTACCGGGCTTTCGCCTTCCGCGGCAGTTGCGACCAATAAATTGGCGGGCACTATGGGGTCTTTTACGAGCACATTCGTTTTTTACCGTTCCGGAAAACTCGATTTATCCTCGATTTATAAGCTGTTCCCGCTCACCTTTTTCGGCTCGATGCTGGGTGCTTATACGGTCCATCTGATCGACCCGGAAGTGCTGAAACCGCTCATGCTCGTGATGCTAGCGGCAGTCGGCATTTATACCATCATCAAAAAAGACTGGGGAAAGATCCTGACGTATAAAAAATTATCGGTCCGCCGCTATATTCTGTTTACGGTATTGATTTTCTTCATCGGGTTTTACGACGGATTCCTCGGCCCGGGCACCGGTTCGTTTTTAATGTTTGCTTTTCTGTTGATCGGATTTGATTTTTTAAAAGCGGCCGGAAACGCCAAGTTTTTGAACTTTGGAAGCAATATTGCGGCATTGATCATGTTCATATGTTTAGGCCAGATCCATTATGCTTATGGGATACCGATGGGGCTTGCACAAATCGCCGGTTCCGTTGTTGGATCAAAGTTTGCGATCAAACGGGGGAGCAACTACGTCCGGATTCTGTTCATTGCCGTAACGTTCCTGCTGCTGGCGAAAAATACGTATGATTATGTACATTCCTTTATTTTCGGCTAATAGAGGCAAAACTTCCGGCACTTTTGTGAACCGGGCTTCGTCCTGCATCCCGAGCCCGCAAACTTAACTTACTTGTGCCACGGGAAAAGCCCGGGAGATGCTGCTACCGCGCAATCTCCCCGGGCTTTTTTAAGCGGAGGTGATTTGAAATCAATACAGCTTGGCTCACTGTCTTCATCGGTGCGTTTTTTGAAGTATTTTGGGTCATCGGTTTAAAACATGCAGACAATATTTGGGAATGGATCGGCACACTGATTTCGATTGCGGCCAGTTTTTACGCACTGATTGCCGCAGGGAAAAAACTCCCGGTCGGAACGGTTTACGCCGCTTTTGTCGGTCTCGGCACTGCGGGAACGGTTTTTGCCGGCATAGTCTTTTTCGGTGAACCGTTCAGCCCTGTAAAAATCGTGCTGATTTTGATTTTACTGGCAGGCATTATCGGTTTAAGGCTTGTGGAAAACGAGAACAGCGAGGAAGGGGCGGATTCATAGTGGCTTGGTTTTCTTTACTTGTTGCAGGGATATGTGAAATGCTTGGTGTTGCCGCGATGAATATGCTGAACCGCCGCCGCAATTGGCAGTCTGTGTTGCTCATGGTCCTTGCTTTCGGTGGGAGTTTCCTATTTATGTCCCTCACCATGAAAACTTTGCCGATGGGAACGGCCTACGCCGTTTGGACCGGAATCGGCGCCGCGGGCGGAACAATTTTGGGCATGATTTTTTACGGCGAATCCAAAGACTGGAGAAGAATCGTCTTCATTACGATGATTTTAGGCGCGGCGGTCGGTTTGAAGCTGGTTTCGTGACACCGCCGCCCCTTGTTCATGAAGCCTTGCGTTTTTCTTTAAAAGACAAAATAAAAATCGTGCTGATAATCATGAGTGACCCGATACACTCAAAAAACCCTATTGAAACATGCAGCCATACGACAGAAAGAAAAGCGGCGGTCAGAGGCTCGGCTGTCGCAAGCACGCTCGTTTCCGCGGCGCTTAAATATTTCAGGCTCTCCAAATAGCAAAAAAATGCGGTCAGCGTCCCGAAAGCAATGACAAAGGCAATCGCCAAAAAAGCGGCCAGGGAAAATTCCCCCGCTGCCTGCCACGGCGGGTGGATAAAACTTAAGACGATTCCCCCGACCAGCATGCCCCACCCGACGGTTACAACCGACCCCCACTGCATGAGAAGTTTGTGCGGCTGGAGGGTGTAAAAAGTAGCGGCAAATGCGGTCAGCACTCCCCAGAAAAGCGCCCTGCCCGAAATGGAAAGGGTCGTAAAACTGCCGTGCGTCACAAGCAAAGACGTTCCGGCAAAAGCCAGCCCCACTGCCAGCAGCTGTTTCCGGTCCGGCATTTTTCTGAAGCGGGCAGCCAAGTAGCACGTCACGACGACAGGCTCAAGGCTTTGCAGGACCGTTGCCGTAGCCGCGTTGCCATATTTGATGGCCGAAAAATACGTGTATTGGACACCGAGCATACCAAATATAGCAAAACAGACAAGGCTCCTTCTTGCGGATGGATCCGCCCAAACCGCCCAGATGCGGGATTTTTCTTTTCTGTAGCAAACCCCGAGCAAGAGCACCCCGGATACAAGCAACCTCAAGACAGTTAACCATTGCATATGAACATGCAAGTGTTGGAACAAATACTGCGCAATAGTTCCGGAAACGCCCCACAGCACTGCTCCCGTTAAAACAAGCGCAATCCCCCTCGCCCTAAAAGAAGTGTTCTCCGATGCGGTATTCTGTATTACTTTTTCCATTACTCTCCCATCTTTTTCTAATTTTTATCAGAAAGCTATATTAGTATACAATCTTGTGATTGCGGAATCCTCCTGCTTTCCGCAAGACGCGAGCCTCCCCGCCCGGTACCTCAGCACAGGGGCGCTTATCTCGCAGAAGTCTCGAAATTAGCGATCATCAACGATAAAATGAAACGAATCCTATCAAAAATTTCCCCGGCTGACCAGACGGGCGGCAACCCCAAAATCATAAGGATCACCGCCCCGGCAAGCCAGTTCTTCGGCTTTCCGCTATCCATCCGTGCTTCCGACTTTTTTGTGCAGACGCGAATCACTTCTTCCGGAGTCATTTTCAAAACAGCCATATTTCCGCAGGCACCATGATTACATCATCCTGCCAGCCGAGAATCGGAATGAAATCCAGGATCAGTTCAACCGGGCGGCAGGCATCCAGCAAAAGCTATGGCATACCACATGACCCTTTCATCCTTGTATGCGAAGGAAAGAATGAAAATTTGTTTTTTCAAGGCCTGTGCCCAAACATTTCATCCGCTCCGCTGTTCCTGCCTGAAATTTTCGGCAACAGGACAACCGTCACTTCCCCAGTTACAACCAGTTTGTCGTTCGCGACTACTTCTGTGTTGACTTGATATTTTTTCGGATGGATTTCTGTGACGGTGCCAATGGCTTTGAGCGGCACGCCAAACGGAGCCGGCTTTTTATAATCGACTTTTAAAGTGCTTGTGACAAATCTTGGCGGCTCCGTGCCGTCCCCCAATTCATTTCCGTTCTTCCTTTGCAAATACAACGAAGCAGAGCCGGCGCTGTGGCAGTCGATCAGCGATGCCAGCAGCCCGCCGTAAGCAAAATCGGGAATCCCCCCTGTATGTTCAGGCTGCAGTGTGTAAATGGTAATGGTTTTATCCCCAGCCAGCCCGTGCGGAAATGGTGGCCCTTTTCGTTCAACCGCCCGCAACCGTAACACGAGGCAAACGAATCCGGATAAAAATCCTGTACCGCCTTTGTGATTTTTTCCGCCATCCTCTCCCCCTCCGTTTTTTCATTGTTTTGTTTATACATAAAATTATAATATGCTTTCGGGTAATTGTACCATCCTTATATAAGAATATTCGAAGCATTGCAGCCCGTAAAAAAACCCGCCGGAAAAGCTTCTCAGCGGGAACACACCTTAATCTATAAACGTCCTTTTTAGTTGTAGCACTTCTTCCTCACTTAAGCCGGTCACTTCTGCAATAAACGCCACATCCAACTGCTTTTGAATGGTTTTCCTTTGATCAAGCTGAAAACGGCAGTCGCGGTGCCTCAGTCGGATCAACGAATCTCTTGTTTGTGTATAGGCACTCTATCTAAAAATCACCGGAAAATTCTAATTTTATTCTTAATGAATAAAATTAATCATATGTTTTTCTATATGCGACCCTGCAAACCAAAGAGTATTGTAATCATTACCAGTTGATGCGCTGTTTAGAAAAAACGTGACTGCTTTTCTTGGCTTATGATCATTAGGAGCCTTCTAAGAAACAAAACGCCTCTCCTTTTCTTGGCTAATGGTTGGTGGCTATCTACCCCCATAACGGACTGTCTAGCGAATCGCCATGCACGGCGCATTAAAAAAACCATCAAGAATTCTTAATGGGTTTTCAAAAATATGCAGTTATATGGTAACAGGATTTTTTTGGAAACTCTCGGAATACAGGCTGTATGCCACGGTTTTCTTGTTGTCTTGCTTGAATACATCGATATGATCCTTGTGGCGATACACCATAAACCGGGCGTCCTTTTTCCCGATCTTCGCATCAATAATCAACGGCGTCCCGCTTTTTTCCGGAAGGACATAATATTTTTCCAAAAAAATCGCCTTGTTGAACTCGTTGATGACTTTACGTTTTTCGTCGCCTTCCAAATATTTTCCGTCGATGTTGACTGTCACATTTTCTTCATCAAGCTTCGGATGCACCTCAAATTTTCCGACAAACCAGTCTGCAACAAAAGTTGGAGGACAAGACACCAATAGTTTGACAATCGCAATCGCAAATATGCCGAGCACCCATGCCCACGTTGCCATTTTTCCCATCTCCGTTGTATATTTTTACATCCTTATTGTAAAATCAGTTAAAAACTGTTTCAATAGTGGAAACTCTGATATTTGTGACGATCATGTTACATTTTGTTGAATAAAAAAACTGCCTCCCTATTCGATAAGGAGACAGCAAGATGCTTATTCGGAATTCAAAACCAGTTATTTCTCCACGCCGGATATCCTTTCCACAATCTCCGCCAGCGCATCGCGGACCGGTGTAACCGGGCGGCCGAGCAATTTTTCAAAGTCGTTGCTCTCAACTTCGAGCGCGCCTTCACGGATGCCTTTCTGGATGTCAACCAGCATCGGGACAACCGCATTCGGAACGCCCGCTGCTTTCATGGCTTCGGCATATGCGGCGTCATCCACATGCTGCACCTGTACTTCTTTTCCTATAATCCCGCCAAGCACAGCGGCCAGTTCACCGTATGTCAACAGTTTTCCTGACAGCTCGTAAACCGTGTTTTCGTGCCCGCTGCCCGACAAGACCGCTGCCGCTGCTTCCGCATAATCGCGCTGCGGGGCCCAGCCGACTTTGCCTTTTCCGGCTGATGTTACCAATGGCGCGCCTGCCAAGACGCCTTGGACACTGCCGATTTCGTTTTCCAAATACCAGTTGTTGCGCAGGAAAGAATACGGGATGCCCGTTTTTAAAATCGCTTCTTCCGTCACTTTGTGCACCGGGGCAAGAAACATTTTGCTTTTCGCCGCATTCACAAGGCTTGTATATGCAATGAATCCGACCCCTGCCCGTTCAGCTGCTGCCACCGCGTTCGTGTGCTGCCGGATTCTTGTTTCGTTATCCCCGTCCGCAGAAATCATGAGCATCCGGTCGATCCCTTTAAAAGCTGTGTCCAATGTTTCCGGGTAATCGAAATCTCCGTGACGCACATCGACCCCCTTTTCCTTCAGCCCTTTTGCCTTCTCCGGATTGCGGACGCTCACCGCGAGCTGATCTGCCGGCACGGTTTTTAAGAGTATTTCCACCACTTTTGACCCAAGTTTCCCTGTTGCGCCCGTGACGAGTATTTTCATATCTGATCTGACTCCTCCTTTATCATCTTGTAACCATTTTAATTACAACATGTGTGGTTTGTCAAACTATCAATCCGGAGCCTGCCGCTTTGATCCCCTCAAAAAAACAGCTCAAAAATATGAGCGGCCTAACAAAGTATCAGGAGATGCCACTATGTGTCAACAGCTTTGAAATAAAAGTCCTGTCCAATTTCATCAAACAGTATAAATGAAGCATTTCATCACCTAAACTATTTTAACGCTATGATTCAGAGATGCCGGGGATGGAGATCAATCTATGCATACTCCGTTTGTCGGTAATTTTTAAAGTTGGAAAATACTTGCTCTCGCAATCCTAAAGTCAGCTGCCGAAAAAGAAAAATCCAACCCTCACCCACATATAATTGCTGTAAAATAAAATTAACAAGATTTCCTTGATCAGGAAGTGGTGAAAATGCCTGCCATCTTTTCATTCCTCATTCTTTTCGGCTTGCTGTCCGGAATGGTGCTTTTCCGAAAAAATTCCGTTCCGCAAAAAAGCGGCAAGAGATACAGCCATGAAACGATTTCGGTCATCATCCCGGCGAGAAATGAGGAAAAGCATTTGCCAGCATTATTGGAATCCTTATGGAGGCAAACAGTAAAACCGGATGAAATCATTGTCGTGGATGACCATTCCGAAGACCAGACAAAAGAAATAGCCGAGAGATGCGGCGCTGCCGTTTTTTCCGCGCCTGATCTTCCGGAAAGCTGGACGGGGAAAACTTGGGCCGTGTGGAACGGCTATTTGAGGTCAAGTGGAGATTTTTTGGTATTTTTGGATGCGGATATCCGCCTTGCTGAAAACGCCATTGCATCCCTCATCGCGGAACAAAAAAGACAGGGCGGCGTCATCTCCGTCGTTCCGTACCATCACACTGAAAAATTTCACGAAAAATTTGCGATGATCCTGAACTTATTGGGAATATTCGCGTTCACCTCGCCGTTTGAAAGGAAAAACCGGCAAAAAGGTCTTTATGGCGCCTGTATTGTAGCCACAAGAAAAGATTACGAAAAAATCGGCGGACACCAAAGCATCCACGCCGAAATGCTGGATGATCTCAATTTAGGCGCCCGGTTCCAAAATGCCGGGATCCGGGTCACAAATCTTATTGGCAGCGGGCTTGTCTCCTTCCGCATGTACCCGGACGGGATCAAAAGCGAACTGGAAGGTTTCGCAAAAGGCGCGGTATTGAGCACGTCCGCCATCCATTCTTTTACGCTCGCCGCCATTATTTTATGGATTCTTGGCCTGCTTTTATCCGAGCTCTGTTTCTTTTTGATCGGCACGCCCGGCTTTTTCCCTTTATGCGCAGGCTATCTCTTGTATGCAGCCCAAATCTATTTTTTCAACCGGCATGCGGGGAACTTCGGCATTCTCCACCCCGTTTGCCATTTTCTATCCACTATTTTTTTCCTTATTGTTGTCGGATACTCCCTTTACCAGGCTGTTTTTCGCAAAAAAGTGGTCTGGAAAGGCAGGTATATCCATGTCGGAAGGGGGCATAAATGATGACGCTTTTATTAACCGTGATCTGTTTTCTTTCCGGTTCTCTGATGTTTTCTTACTGGATCGGCTTTTTGTTGGAGATCAATATACGGGCAACGGGAGACGGGAATCCCGGTGCCGCGAATCTTTGGAAGGAAGCCGGGGCTGGATATGGGCTGCTCGGGATTGCGCTTGATTTTGGAAAAGGCTATTTGCCGGTATTCCTTATCATCCAATCCGGCGCCGTATCGGGATATGGGCTGGTTCCCGTTGCCCTTGCCCCTGTTTTCGGCCATGCCTTTTCCCCTTTTTTAAAAGGGAACGGCGGAAAAAGCCTTGCCGTCAGCTTCGGCGTTTGGAGCGCCTTGACGAAGTTCCGCGCATCGCTTACCTATGCCCTGATCCTTGCGTCCCTGTACGTTATCACGAAAATCATGAAAAAGGGTAAAAAAACCACAAGCAATGAAGATGGCATCCAAACGACCGTCGGGTTCCTGCTTTTGGCAGTTTATTTGTTTTGGAAACACTACCCCGGCTTTATCCATTGGATTTGGCTTGGCAACTTTTCCCTGCTTTTTTGGAAAAACAAACATGCCCTCGCCGAAAAGCTCAAACGCCCTTGATCCTTAAAAATTCCGGTCCAGCAATTTTCCCACTTGTTCTGCCACTTCCCGGGGCGGATAAGGCATGCCGTTTGACACCCACCATTCCACGATCCCTACAATGGCCGCACCAAAGAAATGGATGACGACATCTTTGCTTAACCCCTGATTTTTTTCTTCTGCCGCATCCACTTCCCCCTTTAACTCTTCGACAATTAATTGAAGAAACCTGGTACGGAAATAAGGGGCGCCTTTACTCTCCAGCATCGTTGAGAAGAATAAATAATTTTTTTCAAAGTAATCAAACCAGACCCATTCCCCATCGGTGAAACTCATATCGGCTGTGTCCTCGCACAGCTTCCGTAGCATGTCAATATGTTCTTCAATGAGCTTGTCGAGCAGATCAAATTTATCCACGTAATGAAGATAAATGGTTCCCCGGTTTACATCCGCTCTGTCGGCAATATCCTGAATGGTAATGTCATCAAAATTTTTTTCAGCCATCAGTTCAATTAAAGCATTTTTAATCGCTGCCTGGGATTTCAGGACTCTTCTATCCACGATTTCGCCACCTAACTTTCCTAGAGTTTATCAACAATTTCGATTTATTTGTGCAATAATCAACAAATTCTATCATTTTAACCATTGAAAGTTTTCCTGTTCCTTTTATAATTATAAACAGATGTTGATTAATCAATCAATATTGATTTTTTGTAAGGAGGAAATTGCAAATGGCATCATTAAAAGATAAAGTTGTCATCATTGCCGGCGCCTCAAGCGGTATCGGTGAAGCCACTGCTCGCCGTCTGGCAACAGAAGGCGCCAAACTTGTAATCGGTGCACGCCGTGTGGAGCGGTTAAAACAATTGGCTGAGTCTTTGCAGGATGCGGAAATCTATTATCAAGCAGCCGACGTAACCAAACCGGAAGATATGGAAGCCCTCGCTAAACTGGCGATGGACAAGTTCGGCCGCATTGATGTCATGTTTAATAATGCGGGGATTATGCCGACTGCCAATTTAAGCGAGCTCCGCCGCAATGAATGGCGGCAAATGCTGGACATCAACATCATGGGTGTGCTGAACGGTATCGCCGCTGTACTGCCGATCATGAAAAAACAGCAATCCGGCCATATTATTGCGACCGATTCCGTAGCCGGGCACCTCGTTTATCCGGGATCCGCTGTTTACTGCGGCACTAAGTTTGCCGTCCGCGCGATCATGGAAGGGCTGCGCCAGGAAGAAAGGGAAAATAACATCCGGTCAACGATTATTTCACCAGGCGCAGTCGATACCGAACTTTATACAACGATTAATGACCCTAAAAATCGTGAACGGGTAAAAAATAACCAACGTACGCCCGGGTTCGGACTTACTTCAGAACAAGTTGCGGATGCCGTCGCCTATGCCATCGGTACACCGGAAAATGTCGCCATCAGTGAAATATTAATCCGCCCGACGAAGCAAGTTCTTTGATCACTAAAAAGGAAAGGATGTTTAAAATGGCATTTCAAAAGCAAACGGCCGGACGCGAATTGCTTGGGGATTTTGCCCCTAAATTTGCAGAGTTGAATGATGATGTGCTGTTCGGCCAAGTCTGGTCGCGTGAAGCCGAACTCTCCGCCCGCGACCGCAGTTTAATCACAGTCGCCTGCCTGATCTCGGGCGGTAACTTTGAACAATTAAAAGTTCACTTAAACAAAGCAAAGGAAAATGGCGTCACCAAAGCAGAAATAGCAGAAGCCATTACCCATTTAGCCTTTTATACCGGCTGGCCGAAAGCCTGGTCCGCCTTCAATCTGGCGAAGGAAATTTACGCGGAAGACTGAGTAAAGCGCCGATACAACTGGTTAACTTCCTGTTCAGCATACCTTGAAAAAGAAGGTATGCTTTTTATGAATAAAAGCGAATGATTTTATACGATGTTTTTCTAAACGAAACAGCTCCCCGATCCTTTCCGGGCAATGAATTACAGCGATAAATGAAGAGACAATATGATGAAAAAACGAATCCCATTTGCCTCTCTGTTTGCCCGTCATTTACTGAATAGTTTTACATTATTGAAAAGCGAGGAATCATCAAATGGAATATGTGAAACTTGGAAATACAGGCCTGGACGTATCCCGGCTTTGCCTCGGCTGTATGAGCTTCGGTGTAGCTGAACGGTGGATTCATAAATGGGTGCTCGATGAAGAACACAGCCGCCCGATTATAAAAAAAGCCCTTGAGCTTGGCATCAATTTTTTTGATACGGCGAATGTGTATTCAATGGGGACAAGCGAGGAAATCCTTGGGAGGGCACTGAAGGATTATGCCAATCGTGATGAAATTGTCATTGCAACAAAGGTACATCAACGAATGCATGAAGGTCCCAATGGCGCAGGGCTCTCCCGTAAGGCGATCATGAGCGAAATCGATAAAAGCCTGAAGCGGCTCGGAACCGATTATGTAGACCTTTATATCATCCACCGCTGGGATTACAATACCCCGATTGAAGAAACGATGGAAGCTTTGCATGATGTGGTGAAGGCGGGAAAGACAAGGTATATTGGCGCTTCTTCCATGGCGGCATGGCAGTTCCAAAAGGCATTGCACGTGGCAGAGAAAAACGGCTGGACCCGGTTTGTGTCCATGCAAAATCATTACAACCTTATTTATCGCGAAGAAGAGCGGGAAATGATGCCGCTTTGCAAAGAAGAAAAAATAGCGGTGACACCGTACAGCCCGCTCGCATCCGGAAGATTGACGCGTGATTGGTCGGAAACAACACTTCGTTCCGAAACAGACGAAGTCCAGAAAATGAAATACGATAAGACCTCTGATGCAGATCGGCTGGTCGTGGAACGGGTTGCCTCACTCGCTGAAAAACGCGGCGTTCCCCGCATTCATATCGCCCTTGCCTGGCTGTTGCAAAAAGAACCGGTAACCGCCCCTATAATTGGTGCGACGAAAATCTCTCATCTCGAGGATGCCGTAGGGGCGCTCTCGGTTAAGTTAACGCCTGAAGAAATGGCATTTCTCGAAGAGCCGTATGTACCGCATCAAATCGTAGGGTTTCGTTAATCTTAGTCCAGAGGCAGCTGATGAGAATGATCGTTTGTAATACAATTTACTGACAATCGGGAGGATTCATAATGGAATACCGCACAGTAGGAAAAACAGGCATTAAAGTTTCAAATTTATGTTTCGGCACGATGTCTTTCGGCGGAAACGCAGATGAAGAAACATCAAAAGCCATGTATCAACGATGCCGGGAAGCCGGCATCAACTTCTTCGATACAGCCGATGTTTACAACGGGGGGCGCGCCGAGGAAATTTTAGGAGAATGCATCGCGCATGAACGCGACCAGATCGTGCTGACGACGAAAGTGTTTTGGCCGACAGGTGCCGATGTGAATGCACAGGGCTTATCCCGGCGCCACATCATACAAGGGGTTGAAGCCAGCCTGAAACGCTTAAAAACGGATTATATTGATTTTTATTTTGTCCATGATTTTGATAAGAACACGCCAATGGAAGAAACACTAAGGGCACTTGATGACCTGCAACGGCAGGGCAAAATTCTCTATCCCGCTGTCAGCAACTGGGCGGCCTGGCAAATCAGCAAGGCATTAGGGATTTCCGCAAAAGAACAGCTGGCGCGCTTTGAACTGATCCAGCCGATGTATAATCTTGTAAAACGCCAGGCTGAAGTGGAAATATTGCCGATGGCCAGGTCTGAACAAATAGGCGTCATTACGTACAGCCCGCTTGGCGCCGGTTTATTAACCGGTAAATACGGGGTCAACAAACGTCCTGAACACGGCCGGATTATAGAAGATGCCCGCTACCGTGACCGTTACGGCGCCGAAGAAGATTTTGTGACGGCTGAAAAGTTCACCCGCTATGCACAGGAACATGATGTGAAACCTGCAACATTAGCGGTTGCCTGGGTCATGGCGAATCCCGCTGTGACAGCCCCGATCATCGGCGCGCGTCATGTAAGCCAATTGGAAGATTCATTAGCAGCTGCCGATTTTAACATGACTCCGGAAATGTATACCGAAATTTCCGGTTTGTCACGCACCCCTGCCCCGGCAACAGACCGGACAGAGGTACTAACCGGGAAATGGAGATAAGCAATACTTATTAAAAGGGAAAAGATGATAAAATCTGATTTAAAGGGATCCAGCTTTAATGGCTGCATCATGGATCATACCAATTTCAACAGCTCAGATTTATCTGGAGTGTGTTTTGGTAATCAAATTTTCAGAGGAACCATTTTTAAACATACCGGATTAAAGGGAACCTCATTTAGAAATGCGACATTCTACAATGTTTCCTTCAAAACTGATGTAAAAAAAGCTGTTTTTGATGGGGCGAAGATGGATAAATTAACATATGCGCTTTTAAAGGGATATAAAGCAAATTTGAAAAATGTTACATTGATTTAAAATCGACAAGCATTAAAAGCACTATGGCTAGAGATATAAAAATGCTTAAATGAATTTAGATGGAAAAACCTGAGCACCGAAATTTCGGTGTTTTTTTATGCCTTTGGTTTTAGAAAAGGTGATTGCTTCTTAAATTTCTGATTTATGATTTGTATCCGCCTGAGAAGTCAAGCTTTCAAATAGTCGGTATATTCTCCATAATGGTAAAAATTAATATCCCGATTCCGCAAAAGTAATCTTCTTTATTGTAAATTGTAAGCGGCCAATATTACCCACCTGCATCTCCCTAAAGAGTCTTGTAATCGCTTTTTTATACGCCTGCAATTTCTCCAACCATGGTTTTTCCATTTGTCTAGGCTCCCAACGTGTATCTGTTACTTCATTGGCTTCATTCTTTTCCAAGCACCTCAAATTCGAATGAATCATCCCCCTCTTGTCCTTTTACAGCCGGAAATTTACAAATCTTCCCATACCCTTTAAGAAATGGGAGCCTAAAATGGTTACAAGCAATAGCGTTATTTTAGCAGACGCCTGATGAGGTAAATATGTGCTATTCCCAAATAAAAAAGGAAAGGGTAAACAATGGCGGAATAAAGGATTTTCCAATGATGGTAATTCAGCATGCCGGCCTTAACAGCCAACCATTCATAAAACGTCCAGAAGGCCGTCATATAAACATAATAAAAAGCTTTTGACATGAAACCTTTGTGAAAGGGGTAGGCATTAATGATCAAAACGCCTGCCCCATACATTCCAAAGATCACGAAAAGTTGTATCCATTGAATAGGCGCATGAAAATAACCATACCAATCTAGTTTTTTTATTAGAAATAATTCCAATAAAAGCTCGATAATCATATAAAATAATCCGGTCGCATGCACTTCAATTTTGCTGATTCTTTTCGGCACAAAGTAAGTTCCAATATTGAACAGCAGGAATGATAAAATCAGAAATGAATAAGTCAGTAAATGATTAGACATATTTCAGCCTCCATGATTGTTTATTTCTAATGATTTCCACTAGGCAGCCGAACCATACTGAGAAAAACGTTTAAAACGGCGAACCGGTTATTTTTTTTGCAGAACCTTTAGCGCTGTCGGGACTTCTTCAAGAAAATATTGACTTTAGAAACCGGGTATTTATTATTCCCGTTGTACTTACGAAGTATAACTAAATCATGGTGGAGGCACTCTAATGAAAAAAATGAATTAGTCCGTTTTTCTGATGCATCATACCTTTACTTCCGGGCCTGGCAGACGGTCCAAAGCTTGGATATGCCATGATGGAAGACATCAGGACATTTAGCGGAACCCCATGGAACCGGGGACATTGTATGGTGCGATCGCGCAGTTAAAAAAAAACAAGGATGTATCAAAGCGCTTCCAACGAGAGAAAGGCGCCGCCCGTTCCGGATAATGGGCGAAGGCGTGGAAGCTCTTCGTGAACAAGTTTTAACCCTGGAAAAGGTGGCTCTTGTCGGGGAAAAGAGATTGGCGGCATTGGAGGGCTATTAATGCGCTGATTATGACGTCTTTATCCCCGTGCATGGCGTGATCGGTACGAGGAAGGATGTTTTATAAGGTTTTAGGATCCCGCGTAAAAAAGCAAGGCGAACTCGCCATTCAATGAGATTGGCGAATTTTTCTGTATAAACCCGATTTAGATATAGCATGAGCTTCAAAATTTATACAAAAGCAGGCGCATCATATTTCTGAAATTCGGAATGAAATACATGAAACGAAAAAGCAGGCGGGATTTCAGAGGAAGCTTGCGGATGTACTTTGTCCCCATGACAGAGACATTCGCCATTCTTTTCATGTCAGGATTGAGTTTATCGGAATCCCCAATATGGTCAACTGCCCATTTATGTTCGGCACCTGTTGTTTCATGTAAGTTTTTCTTTCCGGCATGTACCGCAAATGTATTCATCACATCAAACGCAATTTGCCCATTGGAGAAGTGATCTGTCAGCCGGTTCAGCAAGGTTTTGACTTCCGTTTCTGTAAGATACTCCAGCATCCCTTCCGCAATAATCATCACAGGATTATTGTCCGGAATGTTTTCCAACCAACCCGGATCGGTAACGGAAGACGGAACCATTTCATATCCGGGTTGATTGGAAAAGAATTTTTTGCGGATTTCAATCACTTCCGGATAATCGATGTCAAACCAGCGGACAGTTGATGGCGGGTGAATCCTTGAAATTCTTGTATCCAACCCGCAGCCAAGATTCAATACCGTTGCATTTGGATTGGTTTTAAGGAATTTTTGCAGCCATACATCAAATTGTTTCGCCCTGGCGACCATGATCTCATTGCCAAAATCCTTTAGCTTTTCAAAATCATAGTCAATCATGCCCAATATTTCTTCTGCTTTTTGATCATGTAAAATCGGGTGTTTTAATCGGTTGTCCAAAGCTTTTGCATACAAAGTAATTAGCAACGTTTCTTTTTCTTCATGTAAATGAATTTTGTGATTTTTGTCAGCCATGGGTATTTTTTCCTTCTCTTCAATCCCCTATCTTTTTTAACAATACATTCGTTTTATGGAGTGCAAATTTTAAATCGAGCTTCTCCTCGTCACTTAGCTTCGCCAAATGATTGCTGAAGTTTTCGTATACCTTTAACCATTTCTTATCTTGGATTTCCCTGCCTTTTTGCGTTAATGAAACCAATACGGCACGTTTATCCCCCGGATCAGACTCTTTCACGAGATAACCGTCCATTTCTAAATCCTTTATGATTTTTGTCAGCTGTTGCTTTGCAATCCCCAGCCCGGTGCTGATGTCTTTTAGATTCAAAGGCTTTTTTTGCATGTACATAAATTCAATGACATGGTTCTGCATATGCGATAATTCTGTCGCATCCATGTTTAATTCGCTGAAACTGCGGAATACATTTGGAATTAAAGCAATGTATTCATTTGCAATTTCTTCAATCATGCCCTTCACCTCTTCTATTAGTAATAATATTATTACTAAATATGGTTAAAATCAATATATATTTTAATAAAATGTAAATTTATATTTACCAAATCTATTTAAGAAGTGGATAAGAGCGCGTTAAGATCTTCCGGTTAAGATGGTGTCGTCAACGAAAGAGATGGAAATCGGGATGGTTCCCGGATGGTCTCAAAAAACAAGGAAGGTAAACATGTTTTTGGCATTGAAAGAATTCAAGCATTCAAAACTTCGATACACTTTGATCATCCTCATTATGATTGCCATATTTTTGGTGTTTTTCGTTACCGGTTTGGCGAACGGACTGGCGTTTGGTGACAGTTCTTCAATCCGGAATTTAAAGGCGGATGATCTTGTCCTGAATACAGATGCGGACGGGGTGATCGTAAAATCGGAATTGACAGCGGGACGAGCCGGCTACAAGTCTGGATTCGGAACGGGTAGGCCAGTTCAATCCGAATGGACTGGTGGCAAGGGTAAAAGCCCATATTTCAAGGTATGAGCGATTAACAAATCGAAAAAAAGAACTAGATGAGATCCGGGTGGGTCATAAAAGAAAAAAGGGGTGCCGCAAAAGTCGGTAAATAGACCAGGGATACCCCCTTTTTTGCTGATGATCATTGCTAAAGGGATGTGAAATTTGTGCTATTCATATATTTAAATCCCGTTTCTGGTAAAAGAAATAGGTCGATACAGAAAAAGCAGCAACGAGAAGAAGCGTAAGTACCACCTCAATGATATTTAGGCCGTCCCCGTTCACAATATCTTGATAAGGAAAATATTTAAAGGGAGAAAGAATATTTAACGCGTCAAGGTGATCGGCCAAATTTGTGATTTCATTGATCACGAACGAGCCAAACAAGATTGCAGCAGCAATTGATCCTGAAGCTTTTGGATTTTTCATCACAGCCGAAAGCATCGCTCCAAGCGTTAGAAATACCAGCTGGATGATCAACATACTCAAAAGAAACAGGACGATTTCTCCCGTAATATCTTTTCCCTTATTATAAGCTGAAACCAATAGGATCGAGGAAACTAAGGTAACAAGATTGATGATGATTACATTCACCAGCGCGGCAAAAAGCTTTGCGGTGATAACGGTGTTTCTTGATACCGGCTTTACCATCAGGAACTCCGTCGTTTTATCACGCTCTTCTTTTGCAATAATACCGCTTCCCAGCAGCACAGCATGGACCGCAGCCGCGAGTTCAATATACAGAAAAAGGAATGCGTAGAAACCGCCCATCGATGTCACATCAAAGGACGACATCCCAAATAGCGCCTTCATGGAATGCGGTAGCTTGTTTAAAGCTTCGCTTGCGGCCCCTCCGGAAGAATAAGTCGTATACTTGGTCATTCCACTGAGAATCCCGAGAAACATACAAATACTCCAGATGAGCAATGCTTTCAGGGTTGCCTTCATTTCCATTAAAAAAATATTCATTGTCAGGCTCCTCCTCATGCATGCGTTTCAGTTTACCGCATGGATATCCTTTTTGGTATAAATAACGTAGCTAGCTGCGATTGCAATCAGAAAAATGGCCGCCCCTGTAATGAGATATGAAAACTTATACGCTGTATGATTTATGATATAAGCCGTATTAAAGTAATTGAAAGGCGACAGATAGCGGACGAGTTTCTCGTTTTTCCCGGTCGAAATCAGCACTCCGATAATATAAAACCCGAAAACAACACCAAGTGAAATGGGAAGTGCCGACCGGAGTTTATTGAAGAACACCGATATGAACATCCCGATTGAAAAAAAGATAAGCTGCATAAATAATAGGGTTAAATTGATCAAAAAGAAAGTTTTCTCATCATAACTTCCTGTATTTACAAGCCGGACCAGGATGGATAAAGCTGCATAAAATACGATATCCGTAACCAGAAGCATCGTGATCGAGGCCAAAAGTTTGGCGCTGACAATGGCCGGACGTGAAACGGGTTTGACAAGCAAAAAATCTGCTGTCCGCTCCCGTGATTCTTTCGACAAAATCGAAATTCCGACATGCATACCTTGGATCGCGCCGCACAACAAAATAAAGGAAAAAACCATCGAATAAAACCCCAATATAGATGAAAAATAGTCCAGATTTACGCCGAGCATGGCTCTTATCGCCGGCGGATACCCGGTCAGTAATTTTTTAAAATCCTCCGCATCTTTTGCCACCCCGGGATAAACGGAAAGAAATAGCGCAGCCAGTGCAATGATGGCGCATGCCCATAGAATGGTTGATTTTCTTAGAGACTTGAGTTCATGCCAATACATATTCATATCGCTCAATTCTCCTTTTCATAGTAATGCATGAAAATTTCTTCAAGGTCCGGTTCTCCGATGGAAATATTGGCGAGATCCATTTCTGCAATGATTTTGATCATGGCGTTCATATTACCCCTGTAGATGAAGTTTACGGCATTCCCCTTCACTTTAAAGTCACTCACACCATCCACATGCTGGATCTCTTGCGGAATCTTTGATTTCACTTCAATGCTGATTCTCTTGTAGTTGTTCTCCTGCAGCGTGCTGATTTTCTCCAGTTTAATAATCCGCCCTTCTTTGATAAAGGCAACCCGGTCGCATAATTTCTGGACTTCGGTCAGAATGTGCGAGGAAAAGAACACCGTTGCACCTTTTTTGTTCTCTTCCCTGATGAGTTCAAAAAACTTCTGCTGCATGAGCGGGTCAAGCCCACTTGTCGGTTCATCAAGGATGATGAGTTTCGGTTCGTGCAGCAGACCCTGTACAATCCCGACTTTTTTCTTATTGCCAAATGAAAGATCATTAATTTTCTTTTTCAGATTAAGGTCCATGATTTCCGCAAGTTCATGAATCCGTTTTGTGCAGTCTTTTTTATAAAAACTGGCTGAGTATTTGAGCAGGTCAATCACTCTCATGCTGTCGTAGTAAAATACTTCTGAAGGGAGATAGCCCAATTCTTTTCTGACTTCTGGATGTTCGAAACAACTTTTGCCGAAGATCGTTGCCTGACCGCTTGTGGGATGAATCAGACCAAGCAATGTCCGGATTGTTGTCGATTTTCCCGCGCCATTCGGGCCAATGAAACCGAAAATCTCGCCCTGTTCAACATTTAAATTCACATCAATGATCCCCCTAGACCTGCCATACTGTTTCGTAAGATTCTTGATTTCAATTACATTCATGCGTGGTTCCCCCTGAACTTTTATTTATAAAAAGCATTTTTAAGCAGTTCCATACAGTCCATCAATTCTTCGTATGAAGCTTCGATATTCGGATTTTCCAACGTTTGAAAATGATTGAACCAACCTTCAGACATCCAAACCAGCATTTTCAAGACTTTATTTGGATCCACACCGTCTTTAAATTTAGAAGCATCAATCCCGTCAATCGCAACCTTATTGCGGAAGCTTTCAATTTCTTTATCGCCCAGAAAGGCATTAATATCAGGTCTTACTTCTTCATCCTTTTCAAAAAACATACTTGTTAAAAAAGATAAAATAGCAGGGTACTTTTTGATCACCTGCAATTTTATGTCACCCGCAAGCTTAATCCTGTCAAAGAAATCAGTGACGCCCGGGTCAAATTTTTCATTGATTCCTTTCATTATTGTGTCCCCACACAACCGGATTAAATAAAGGTATAAGTCTTTTTTGGTGCCAAAGTAATGAAAGATCATCGGCTTTGAAATGCCGGCTTCAGCAGCAATGTCGCTCACCGATGTTTTTTTATATCCGTTCTTTCCAAAAGCGGTAAGTGCGGCATCCACAATTTTGTTTTGCTTTTCTTCGGGCAAACTCAAAAATTTCTCCATCAAACCACCTCGAATAAATAAATTGACCGATTCGGTTTATGTTATTATAGATCCATAAACCGAAACGGTCAATAAAATACAGACAAAAATATTGAATCCATTTTGGTTGTTTTGTTTATTGTCTACAACTTTGATGAAAACACACCAATGGAAGAAACACGAAGGGCGCTCGATAACCTGGAAAGGCAGGGCAAAATGCTCTTACCCTGCTGTCAGCAACCGGAGGCAGGGCAAATCAGCATGGCATCAGGAATATCCGCTAAAAAACAGTCGGCCCGCTTAAAGATCATATTTCACGTTCGTAAGCCATTTAACAATCTCAGGATCGCGATGTGAAAAGAAGACGCTTTGCTTCGTATCCAATGCAGCAATCTTTTCCATATCCTCTTTGTCCAATTCAAAGTCAAAGATATTGAAGTTCTCAATGATTCTTTCCTTGTGGACAGACTTTGGAATCGCAACGACGCCTCTTTGTGTTAACCAGCGCAATATCACCTGGGCAACGGATTTGTTATGTTTTTCAGCCAGTGAAACCAGAACTTCATTTTGGAACATGTTATTTCTACCTTCAGCAAAAGGCCCCCATGACTCGATCTGAACATTGTACTCTTTCATCACTTTCTCGCTCTCGATTTGCTGGCAGAAAGGATGGGTCTCGATCTGGTTCACAGCAGGGACAACTTCGTTATGGGAGATCAAATCGACAAGGCGGTCCATCTGGAAGTTGCTGACGCCGATTGCCCGGATTTTCCCTTCCCGGTACAATTCCTCCATCGCACGCCAGGCGCCGTAATAATCATTAAACGGCTGGTGGATCAAATACAAATCCAAATAATCTAATTGCAGTTTTTCCAGAGATTTCGCAAATGCTTTCTTGGCGCTCTCATAACCGGCATCCTGAATCCAAAGTTTTGTCGTAACAAACAATTCCTTCCTCGGCACACCGCTCCGTTTAATGGCTCTGCCGACCGCTTCTTCATTCATATAAGCGGCAGCCGTGTCAATCAGGCGGTAACCCGTCATCAAGGCGTCATAAACGGCTTGTTCACATTGATCTGCATCCTCAATTTGATAAACCCCGAAACCAAGAATCGGCATTTCAACGCCATTGTTTAAAGTGACTTTTTGCATTTGAAATCCTCCTGTCTTTTAATGTGATGACGCATTTTGCAACTTTAACATCCGTGTGCTAGTATTAGCCTAGCACCTTCGAGCAACACGAAGTCAAGTGATTCAGAAAAATTTTTTCAAGGGGAGGGATTGCCATGTATACAGTGAAAGAAGTGGCCCAGCTGCTTGAATTGACTGAACATACTATCCGATATTATACAGATAAGGGCTTGGTCCCAAGCGTACAACGGGACAAAAACAATAACCGCCTTTTCGATGATGAATCCATCAATTGGCTTACAGGCGTAAAATATTTAAAACAATGCGGAATGTCCGTGAAAGACATCAAAACTTATGTAGATTTGTGTTTGGAAGGCGATGCTACGATTGAAGAACGCTATGAAATCATCCTGAAACAAAAAGAAATTGCGCTGCAACGGCTAGAAGAAGCGAAACGAACAGCTGAATATATGGAAGAAAAAGCGAAGCATTACCTTGATATTATCAATCATGTGATACCGGATGACACGAATCCTGGGAAATGGAAAAAAATGGAAAGATGATGATACATTCATAGAAAAGGGCTATCCCCCAAGCCCCGCCGACAAACACAATTTTCCCCGGCGGGGTTTTCTCTGCTTATATAACATTTTTTTAAATCTGCCGGGTTTACAAATTCCGCTCCAGTAAAATCCCGATTTGCTGCGCCATCACTTCCGGCGGATAAGGCATCCCATTCGTAATCCACCATTCCACGATCCCTACATATGACGATACAATGAATTGTAGAATGACATCTTCGTTTAATCCCTGGTTTTTTCCTTCTTTTACATTCACTTCATCCTTGAACTCTTCCATCAAAAACTCATGGAAACGGGTGCGGAAATGGCGCGCCCCTTTGCTCGCCATCATCGTTGAAAAGAATTGATAATGGCTTTCAATGTATTCGAACCATGGCAGATTCGCTTCATCATACTCCATTTCAGCTGTCGTTTCACAGATTCTTTTCATTTCGTGAATATGCTCTTCGATCAACTTATCGAGCAGATCATACTTATCTACGTAATGAAGATAAACGGTGCCCCGGCTGACATCCGCCCTGTCTGCAATATCCTGTATGGTCACGGCATCAAAACCTTTTTCAGCCATCAGTTCAATCAACGCTTTTTTAATCGCTTCCTGTGATTTGATTATTCTCCTGTCGACTTTCGGCATCTAAACATTCACCCTGCTTTATGAACAATTTTTATGGATTTGTTCATTAATAAACAATTTAAGCTCAATTAACAATTGTATACCTCTTATTTCTGTTTATAATTATAAACAAATGTTTAATAATATATCAATGTTCAACTTTCTCCTGAAAGGGTGATCCATTATGCAAAAACGTACATTAGGAAAAAGCGGGCTCGAAGTTTCGACAATCGGCCTTGGCTGCATGGGTATGAGCCATGGATATGGTCCGGCAGCAGATAAGAAAGAAATGATTTCGCTGATCCATGCAGCGATTGACCGCGGGGTGACTTTCTTTGATACCGCCGAAGTATACGGCCCGTATATCAATGAAGAACTGGTGGGCGAAGCACTTGCTCCTTACAAGGGAAAAGTCGTCATTGCCACCAAATTCGGCATCCAAATGAAAGATGGCAAGCAGGTACTTGACAGCAAACCGGAGACCATCAGAAAGTCCGTCGAAGGCTCGCTCAAACGGCTTCAGGTTGAAACGATTGACCTGTACTATCAGCATCGCGTTGACCCGGACGTGCCGATCGAGGAAGTGGCCGGCGTCATTCAAGATCTCATTAAAGAAGGAAAGATCCGGAATTGGGGGCTTTCTGAAGCAGGAGTGGAAACGATCCGCCGCGCACATGCGGTTCAGCCGGTCACTGCCGTCCAAAGCGAATACTCCATGATGTGGAGAAGCCCTGAAGAAGAACTGCTCCCTGCACTTGAGGAACTAGGGATCGGCTTTGTACCGTTCAGCCCGCTCGGAAAAGGCTTCCTTACCGGAACAATTCATAAAAATGCCACATTCGCGGAGTCTGACTTCCGCAGCATCGTCCCCCGCTTCCAACCGGAGAACATTGAAGCCAACCAGGTTTTGGTTGACCTCATCAAAAAGGTTGCAGCAAGCAAAAACGCAACGTCGGCCCAAATTGCGCTCGCATGGGTGCTTGCCCAAAAACCGTGGATTGTCCCGATTCCGGGCACGCGCAAACTGGAACGCCTTGAAGAAAATTTGGGCGCCGCAGACGTTGAGCTGACGCCTGAAGAACTGAAGGATCTGAACGATGTGCTTTCAAAAATCAAAATTTCGGGGGACCGCTATCCGGCAGGTTCGGATTATGCAAACCGGACGGGTAAATAATAAATGGCACAGTTTTTACTCTACTCTAGAACAAGTGAAAAGGGGTCATACCTTTTACGAATGTATTAATTCTTGGCGCAAACGGGTCCATTGCCCGCCATGCGATTGAATTATTCCTCAACGAAACTGATGCACAGCTGACGCTTTATTTGCGCAACGCAAAGAGGCTGCAGCATCTTGAGCCTAACCGCGTCCGCATTATCGAAGGCGATGTGTTGGATATTGAAAAACGAAAAGAAGCCATGATTGGGCAAGATGTGGTTTATGCCAATCTTGCCGGCAGATTGGAACAAATGGCAAAAACTGTTGTCAAAGCAATGGATACGACCGGCCTGAAACGTCTTATTTGGATCAGTTCGATGGGAATTTATGGTGAAGTCCCAGGAGAGCGGTACAGCAGTATCTTGGATCCATACGAACGTCAGCCGAGATCATTGAAGCCTCAGACCTCGACTATACAATTTTAAAGCCGGGATGGTTTACCAGCAAAGATGAAATCGGCTATGAAATTACCCGAAAAGGTGAGCCATTTAAAGGGCATGATGTGTCGCGTAAAAGTGTTGCAGACATGGTTGTGAAATTGGCTTTAAACCCGGAATTGGGGGTCCGCCAAAGCCTGGGGATTAGTAAACCAAATTCATAACTTTGGGTTTAATGCATGCGGCAACTTTGATTATCCAATAAAAATATACAATTTTATATGGATTGTTCATTAATATACAAATTACGGTTATTTAACAATTGTAAGCATACCAATTCTGCTTATAATTATGAACAGATGTTTAATTTTATATAAATGTTCATTTCAAAAAAAACAAACAAAAGAAGGGCTGATATGACGAATGTTTTAATTTTGGGCGCAAACGGCCGGATTTCACGCCTTGCAAGGGATCTTTTCCTGAAAGAAACCGACGTGAAGCTGACGCTTTATTTGCGCAATGCACACAGGCTGAAAATGGTTAATCCGGAACGGGAACGTATCATTGAAGGGGATGTCAATGATCTTGAAAAACTGAAAGAAGCGATGGCCGGGCAGGATGTCGTTTATTCTAACATAGGCTCAGATATTGTAAGAGCAACCAAAAATATTGTGGCAGCGATGGAAAAAACAAGTGTAAAAAGACTCATCGCGATTAATGCTTTAGGCATTTATGACGAAGTGCCGGGCAAGTTCGGAGAATGGAATAAAAGAATGTGCGGCAGCAACCTTTTTGAATTCCGAAAAGCGGCCGATATCATAGAAGCATCCGATCTTGATTACACCATTATCAGGGGAGCCTGGTTCACAAATAAAGACGAAGTGGATTATGAAATTACACAAAAAGGCGAGCCGTTCAAAGGAACAGAAATTTCCCGAAAAAGCATTGCCGCTTTTGTGGTGAAATTAGCCGTAACACCGGGATTGGAAGTCCGCCACAGTGTCGGCATCAATAAACCAAATACGGATGGCGACAAACCGGCTTTTTACTAAAAATCGCCGGAGGATCACGAACATGAAGAAACAGGAAAGCGGCTACCGGTGGGGCGTATTTGGGACCGTCTTACTGGCTTACTTTTTTATCATCAGCCAAAGAACAGCTCCTTGGCTGATCACGATTCTGCTTGTAACGGGCGGCAGAGGTTATTATCAGGAAGAAGGCAAACCGGCCCGCGAACTTCATACCGGGGATGTCGTCAAGATTGCACCAGGTGTAAAACATTGGCACGGCGCTGCACCGGACAGCTAGTTTACGCATATCGCGATCAGTACAAAATGTCCAAAACGGGGACACCGAGTGGCTGGAACCCGTAACGGATGAAGCATATAACCATTAAATTAAAGGGGAGATGTGAAGATGTCGAATATTCAAGATAAAGTAGTTATTATTACAGGTGCTTCAAGCGGAATCGGGGAAGCGACAGCAAAAGAACTGGCAGTGAAAGGCGCGAAGCTGGTGCTGGCAGCCCGCCGCGAGGACCGGTTAAAAAAGCTGCAGGAAGAAATTCAAAGCAATGGCGGACAGGCTGTTTACAAAGTGACAGATGTAACGAAGTATGAACAAGTGGAAGAATTGGCTGCATTTGCATTGAAGAAATTCGGGACAATCGATGTATTAATCAATAACGCCGGGGTTATGCCGCATTCATTTTTATACAAGAAAAAAGTGGAAGATTGGGATAAGATGATCGACGTCAATATTAAAGGCGTTCTTTACGGCATTGCGGCTGTACTCCCAACCATGAGGGAACGTAAATCCGGCCATATTATTAATCTTTCTTCTGTGGCAGGCCATTTTGTCGGGGCAGGCAGCACAGTCTATGCCGGAACGAAATTTGCTGTGCGCGCGATTTCAGAAGGCCTTCGGAAAGAAGAGTATGCCAACAATATCCGCACCACCATTATCTCGCCGGGGGCTGTGGATACGGAATTGCCAAGTGCCATTACAGATATGGATCTCAAACCCGGCATTGATGAGATTTATAAAGGCGCCATCGCGGCGGACAGAATTGCCCGCGCCATTGCGTTTGCTATTGAAATGCCGGGAGATACCGCCATTAATGAAATGATTATCCGCCCTACACGCCAAGAGCGGTAAACCGAGGCATTTTGAAGCATGGAAATCTTCATGAATAATATACAATTGAACTTCAATGAACCATTGTAAGCACTCTGTTGAGATTTATAATGATATACAGATGTCCATTAATGTATGAACATTCATTTTGGAAAGCGAGGCCAATCAAATGGAATATGTGAAATTCGGTAATACCGGCATGGATGTATCAAGGATTTGCCTTGGCTGCATGAGCTTTGGCGAACCGGACCGAGGATATCCGGGGTGGACATTGGATGAGGAAAACAGCCGAAAGATCATTAAAAAAGCGCTTGATCTAGGAATCAACTTTTTTGATACGGCGAATTTTTACTCGGAAGGAACAAGCGAGGAAATCGTCGGGCGGGCGCTCAAAGATTATGCCAACCGCGATGAAATTGTCATTGCCACAAAAGTGTATTTCCGTATGCATGAAGGTCCGAATGGTGCCGGACTTTCCCGGAAGTCCATTATGAGTGAAATCGATAAAAGCTTGAAGCGGCTGGGAACCGATTATGTCGATTTATACCAAATTCATCGCTGGGACTACAATACCCCGATCGAAGAAACGATGGAAGCTCTGCATGATGTCGTCAAGGCCGGGAAGGCAAGATACATCGGCGCTTCTTCCATGTATGCATGGCAGTTCATGAAGGCGCTGCATGTCGCGGAAAAACATGGCTGGACCCGGTTTGTCTCCATGCAGAACCAGGTCAACCTTTTATATCGCGAAGAAGAGCGGGAAATGCTGCCGCTTTGCAAGGAAGAAAAAATCGCTGTCATGCCGTGGATCCCGCTTGCCAAAGGAAGATTGACGCGGGATTGGGATAAAAAAACGCATCGTTCCGAATTGGATGACACTGCGAAAAAATTCTATGACCGGAACGCCGATACAGACCGCGTAATCGTTGAGCGCGTGAAGGAAATTGCAGAAAAACACGGTGTTCCCCGCGCCCAAATTGCGCTGGCCTGGGTGCTGCAAAAAGAACCGGTCACTTCCCCGATCGTTGGCACAACGAAAGTATCCAATCTCGAAGATGCGGTCGCTGCACTTTCGGCCAAGTTAACCCCTAAAGAAGTGGCATATTTGGAAGAGCCGTACGTGCCGCAGCCTGTTCTTGGATTGGACTGATAGCATTTAGCAAGGGACTGTCCCAGAAGCCCCTTTTAAGCAGAAATTTTGCTCTAACGGTCGTGACATAGTTTCTCAGGACCGTTTCCACAGGGGAAATTTTGCTTTAAATGAAAAAACCCGTCGAGAAAAATTAATATCTCAACGGGTTTTCTTGTTTAAAAAGGACTTTGGGACTGCCCCTTTTCTGAAAAAATATCCATTTCTTTTTCTTAGATGAACAATGGATATTTTACAAATTTGATCTAGAAAAATATGGATCACCCTGAATGGCAGAAAGGCTGACCTCCGCGGTTGAGGCAAAGTGGATAGCCGCTTCATAAAGTTCATCTTTGTCCCCGATCCCGACCGATACTTCCCCCGCACCATTAATTGACTTGATACCCGCGATAGAGTCTTCCAAGCCGATCACTTCACAAGGTTGCAGATTCATCAACTCTGCAGCGCGGACAAAAATTTCAGGGTCAGGCTTACCGGATTTTAAAGCAGCCGGATCAACAACCGCATCAAACATATCAGCGATGCCCAATCTCTCTAAAATGATGGGTGCGTTCTTGGAAGCCGAAGCGACGGCAAGCTTGTACCCTTTATGCTTGACCTCCATTAAAAATTCAGCCATTCCCGGCAAAATATCCTCCGGCGTTAATGTATCGATCAGCTTTTTATAATACTCATTTTTTTCATCTGCCAATTGTGCTTTCTGTTCGTGTGTATAAGAATGCTCACAGTTTCCGGCCTTCAGGATCATTTCCAGGGAATCCATCCGGCTGATTCCTTTTAAACCCGCAGCCAGTTCATCTGTCCATTTCGTGCCGACTTCCTCTGCCGTTTTCTTCCATGCCTGTGCATGGAAACGGGCGGTATCCGTCAATACACCATCAAGGTCAAAAGCAAATCCTTTAATATCATGAAAACTTCTCATTTGGAATCTCCCAGACTTTTTCTATTTTTACGTTAGTGTACAATGTTGATGGCCGCGATATCCGCCC
Organism: Weizmannia acidilactici; assembly: GCF_008974185.1. Classification (GTDB taxonomy): domain Bacteria; phylum Bacillota; class Bacilli; order Bacillales; family Bacillaceae_C; genus Weizmannia; species Weizmannia acidilactici. Next base: position 16,902 of record NZ_BKZP01000011.1, on the reverse strand, counting down.
GTTTGCCAATTCTTGCCCGATACCTCAGCAAGAGGGGGCCAGCCTGGCCCGCTTATCCCGCAGGAGTCTCCCGCGGCCATCAACAATAACATTTAACCGAGCCTTAGGATGAAAATATTTTGGAAAAATGCCTCCGATATCTTCGCATAAAGGAGAATCATTTAAACAAAAACCGAAGATTGTGCAACCAGTTCAACGTCTTTTCCATACAAACCGACCGTCAAGGGTTCGCCTTCCAGCAATTCAAGTGACACTCCATTTGTATCCACACCTACTTCAATCAGACGGCCTCGGAACAACAGGCGGAATTGGTATTTGTCCCATTTTTTCGGCAGGAACGGGGCAAAGTGCAGCTTGCCATCCCGGACACGCATGCCGGCAAATCCCTGCACAATAGCCAGCCAGCTCCCCGTCATTGAAGTGATATGCAGCCCGTCTTCGGTATCATTGTTATAGTTGTCCAAGTCAAGGCGTGATGTCCGTTCATACATTTCCACCGCCTTGTTTTCATCGTGCAGATCGGAAGCCAGAATCGCATGGATAGAAGCAGACAGGCTCGATTCATGCACGGTTAAAGGTTCGTAAAAATCAAAGTTGCGTTTTTTCTGTTCCGGTGTAAATTCATCAATAAAATTCCAGATTCCTTGCAATACATCCGCTTGTTTGATATACGCCGAACGCAGTATTTTATCCCATGACCAGTGCTGATTGATTGGCAATTCATCAGCCGGAATTTCGCTCACAGGCTTAATATCTTTATCAAGGAAACCGTCATGCTGGACAAAAATGCCGAGTTCTTCATCTTCCGGAAGATACATGCGGTCTACAATATCCTGCCACAACTGTTTTTCTTCCTCTGTCACATTTAAAACAGCTGCCTGTTCCTGAGAAACTTCCTCCAGGACCTGCAAAGTGTATGCCAAAGTCCATCGGGCCATGTAGTTGGTATACCAGTTATTATCCACATTATTCTCATATTCGTCAGGACCGGTGACGCCGTGCAGCATATATTTTTGTTTGCGTTTGGAAAAATGCACGCGGTCAGCCCAGAACCGGGAGATTTCTGTCAACACTTTGCTGCCTTCGTTTAAAACATAGGACTTGTCTCCGGTATAGCGGGTGTAGTTATAAATGGCAAAGGCAATATCCCCGTTCCGGTGAATTTCTTCAAACGTAATTTCCCATTCATTGTGGGACTCAATGCCATCGAAAGTGACCATAGGGAACAAAGCGCCCTTTAATCCTTGCTTTTTAGCATTATGATAAGCGCCATCGAGCTGCTGGTAACGGTACTTCAACAGATTTTTGGAAATTTTTGGTTCTGCCACCCCCAAGTAAAACGGCAGGACAAAAGCTTCAGTATCCCAATACGTGGCACCGCCGTATTTTTCACCTGTAAATCCTTTCGGACCAATGTTAAGGCGGGCGTCTTCACCATAATACGTTGAAAACATCTGGAAGAGGTTAAAACGGATCCCCTGCTGTGCTGCAACATCGCCTTCAATTTTGACGTCCGACTTTTCCCAGCGCTCTGCCCAAATCGCACGATGGGCATCGAATAATTCATCATAGGATAGATTGTCAGTTTTTTCGCTGATCGCGTTCATCGCAGAAACCAAATTATTTTGAGTATGATAATCCCGAGAGGTAACCACGATCACGCGCTTTTCAAAATCGATTTCCGAACCGGCTACCAATTTACCGCTAAATCCATTTACAACTTCTTTATCATGAGCCGGTGCAGCTACTTTCGCTTGCAAAGCTGTCCGATGGTGCATTTCCGCCCCGACCGTAAAGCGCGGGGTTCCGAACGGGTTGGCTTTCGTAATGGCAACCAGTGATCCGGATTGTTCTTTTTGATCAGTTTGCAATACTTCCCAAAAGCGTTCGCCGTAGTTTGCATCTTCATTTTTAACGTCCGCATCGATGGCTGAAATGATCTTAACGTCCACATCATCTGATCCGAGATTTTTTAGGCGAACCCGCTGGACTGACAATTCTTTTTGGGCAACACTCAAGAAACGTTCAAAGGTAACCACAACTTTTACCGTACCCTTTTCCACAGTAAAAGAACGGGTAAGACGTGCGTTTTTCATATCGAGATTCAGTTCGAATCCGGTAATCTCATCTTTAGCCAAATCAATAAATTCTCCGTTTAACGCAATATTGATTTTAATAAAATTGATGGCATTAATCACCTTGCCGAAGTATTCAGGATAACCGATTTTCCACCACCCTACACGGGTCCTGTCCGGAAACCATACACCGCCTAAATAAATGCCCGGCAAAGTATCTCCGCTGTAGTTCTCCTCGAAAAACCCGCGCATGCCCATATAGCCGTTGCCTAAACTGGTCATGGATTCCTGCAGCCTTTTTTCTGCCCGGTTAAAATCATGGCTGACAACATTCCATGGCTGTACTTCAAAAATACGTTTCATATTCATTCCCCTTTTCCATAAAAATTTACTTTGTTTGCGTTTTTTTAATCAGCGAAACAGAAGCCGCCCCAATAACCAGCAGCACGCCTGACAACAAAATCATCGCCGGCATAGAGGACCCGAGCGCCGGGAATATCACAAAACTTAAGCAGGAAGCCACAATTTGTGGCAAACAGATGCTGCCGTTAAACAACCCGAGATAGGTTCCCATATTCTCTCCTGATAATGCATTGGTCAGAATCGTGAACGGGAATGCCATCATCGCAGCCCATGCAATGCCGATCAGGATAAACGAAACAAGTAATGTGCCCGGGTTGTGGATAAAGAAAACTGAACCGAAACCAACCCCGCCAAGCACTAGGCTGAACGCATAAGCCGGTTTCTGTTTATTTTTCGGTACCTTTGTTAACACAAGAGACCAAAATACCGCGGCAAGGGAATACACACCTGATAAAACGCCGAACCAGTTGGCTGCTTCCTGATAGGCCGTGCTTGACGGATCCACTGCATTCCAAGCGTTTTTGGCCACTGCCCCCGCTCCATACGTCCACAAATATTGAAAACCCATCCAGCAGAAAAATTGTACGACAGTAATCGTCCAGAACTCTTTCGGCGCATTGAGGAGCAATTGAAACATGCCCATTTTTTCTTTTTGTGCTTGATTTTGGATGCCATGATAAACGGCATACTCATCCGGGGAATATTCTTTGACTTTAAAAACCGTAAACAGGCTGCACACAATTAAAATAACGGCTCCGCTGTAAAACGAGACCACAACCGATTGCGGCACCACGCCTTTTGGAGCACTGTTTGAAACGCCCAATGCCGTTAAAACAAACGGAAAAATACAGGCCAGTACTGCACCGCTGTTAGAGAGAAAACTTTGGACAGCATAAGCAAAACCTTTTTGTTCTTCATTTACCATGTCGCCGACCATCATCTTAAACGGTTGCATGGCTACATTGGAAGATAAATCCATAAACAAGATAGTCACCGCTCCAAATGTCAACGCTGTCATTGATCCGAACCCAAAGCCAAAACTTCCGGCATTCGGAAGCAAACACATAACTATCACAGCCACAGCGGCCCCTACCAACAAATAAGGGATCCGGCGGCCCAGTTTCGGTATCCATGTCCGGTCAGAGAAATAACCGACCAACGGCTGGACAACAAGTCCAGCAAGCGGCGGCAAGATGAAGAAGAAACCTAATTTTGTCGGATCGGCGCCAATCGTTTGAAAGATGCGCCCCATATTCGAACTTTGCAGCGAAAAGGCCATTTGCACACCTAAAAAACCAAAACTAATCATCCAAATCGTGCTGATTGGCAGCGCCGGCAATTGGTGGCTGCCAATTTTCTTGCCGTCTTTAACAGTTGCAGATGATTTTACCCGTCCAATACTTTTTTCGTCGGTATTCACCGTTGCTCGCATGATCATTCCTCCATTCTATTTAAGAGCCTGCGGTCAGGCCGGATATTTCTGGTTGCGTTCACAACCGGTTGCATTCCCCCGTAAACGCAGAGACACTTTCCATATTTATTACAGACTTTGAAGATCCATATTGGTTCGTTCCAGCAGAAGTTTTATTCCCTTATTTTTGGGTAATCCTCATCGTAATTCCCCCTTTTCAATGCGCAACCGGTTGCATTTTTGCCGCCAATGTACTATCGCTTTCCATATTTATTGGAAGCCCCAACAAATTTTCTTCCAGATTTCTTAGTTCCAGCTAGTAGTTATAGATTTAATCTTATTAAAACCTCATGGCAGGGGATTGCGCAATCGGTTGCATTACAGGCAATAAAAAATGAACATGTTCATCATTTTGGGTCTTCTGCATCGAACATCTTTATTATATATGATTTTACCGGATCAGCGCAACCGGTTTCACACAATATCCATAAACCGGTTGCAAGATTGGAATCTGCTGCATGTAAAACACTGCCGTTAACTGATTTCAAATGGCAGAATGATTTTACGCGGTGGCTCTTCGCCCCCTTTATTTTCCTTATCTGTAAAAAGCAGCTCGACAGCTGCAGAACCGAGATTTTCCGGAAATAAATTGATCGAATGAAACTGATGATTTGCCAATTGTAAAATAAAAGAATGATTAAAGCTTACAGCCGGTATGCTTTTGCCAGGATGGGCGCACTGCCAATGATGGTAAAATTCAAAACCGATCATGTCATCAGTCGCCATGATACTATCAATTTCCGGATGCTGCCGGATAAACTCCACCGTTATGCCGTCATTGTTTTCCTTTTGAAGACGGTAAATCAGTGGGGAAACGCCACGTCTTAAAATGGCTGCCTGGAAGCCTTCCCGCCTGCTGCGCTCATAAGGCCATTCATGGGAAGATTCGACAAAAACCGGGTGTTTCGCCCCTAAATGCCCGAGCAAGTATTCTGTTCCAGCAATACCAGCTTGATAATTATTATTGTCTACATAAAAATCATTTTTATCTTCAACCGGCTCGCCGATAATGACAAAGCGCAATGCCTTTTTTCGCAAGTATTCTGTTACCGGATCGCCTGCATAGGAATACAGTAAGATAAATCGCTTTACTTTCGCCTGTTCAACCATAGATTTCACGTTCTCAAAAACTTGTTCTGTGTGATCACCAATCGCAACTGACAGAACGTAGTGGCGAGGGGCCAGCTGTTTGTTGATGCCCCGTAAAATATCAATATAGAAAGGATTCCCCTGTACATTGTTTTCAGCTGCCGGAAATACAACCCCTACGACGTTTGCCTCACCAAGCGTTAAATTTTTGGCATTATAGTTCGGCATATAACCTTCCGCGGCTGCGATGGCTTGGATGCGCTGTCTTGTCTTTACGCTGATGCGCGGATTATTATTCAAAGCCCGTGAAGCAGTCGAAACGGAGACATTTGCTTTTTTCGCAATATCCCGAATGGTTGTCATCTAAATCACCTTTCTTCAGGAAAAATAACTGAATAATCGGATCGATGCAGAGCTCTTAGATAGATTTATTTTAAGCAATTATTCATAGAAATCATAGACTGAATACATGATTTTTAAATTATTTATTCATAGGGTAAGCAATGTCAGCCGACGCACAATTGACATCCAGGATCAGTTTCCCTTTGTTCTGCTTTTCTGCAGTAGAACCGGATTCACTGTGACTTTCCAAACCGGGGTTAGAAGGATGGTTTCCTTCATCATCATGATTGTCATGATCGCCATCTCCCCCCTCTATAAATACTAGCATCACTTAAACAGGGATATCATTGGTGAAATTTTGCTTATAAAGGATTCAGACGCCCAAGTTGGCACTCCGTCTTGCCGCAGAAGAAGGAATTTTAGTGGGGCATCCGGGGTGGCATCAGCTTATTTTGCTGTTAAAATGGCAAAGCGTCTCCCGAAGCATGCAAGAGATCTTTGTTTAGTACCCGATACTGGAGAACGTTATCTGTCCTCTGATCTGTTTCAGGGATAAGAAAGAAAAAATTTTTCATTTCATTAATTCATACAGCTGCTCCCCCATACGATATTTTACTCAATCTGTTGCTACCATGATTGTTGTTTCCATCCTATAAGCAATTATCGGTGTTTGGGAGGGTCTGACACTTAGTTTTTATACAAATTGGCCTGCAAGCTTCTTTATTACAGTCATAGAGGCTCTATTTTACTTTGGTGGATTATCATTTCAATTTTTTCAGCAACGATATTCTAAAAGGAGTTCTAACATTTAAATGCAAGCAAAAAGATCCTAACTCTAGTTTGAATTAGGACCTTTTGTGCATAAAATCCGAAAATTTTGCTATATTTTTTGCTTAATATAATCTTTTAATACTATTAAAATGAGACTTCCAATATGAATTACTTAGACTTTTAATGGAGACACCATCATTTGATGCAGAAATAAACTGATTATTCCCAAGATAAATTCCCACATCGGAAATGCCAGTTTTATAGGTATCTTCAAAGAAAACAAGATCCCCTGCCCGAGGATTGCTTACATTATAGGAACTGTTGTAATAACCTGCATCACTCCAAAAAATGGGGAAAATGATGAGGAGATCCGGTAATTACAACGACCCTATTGGACAGAATAATCCATAGAGCTGAAATTATTCACGGAAATGGTGACAATTATCGGATGAAGTACAGAACTTCTACTTTGCATAAAAAATGGCATAAAAAATGATTGATTGAAAACTGTAACATTTTACTTGACGCTTACAGAAACAAAGATAGCCGTACTTTTTCCAAAAACCGGTGAAAAATTTGAACACCATTCCTTGACATAGTATAGGTGGGTATGGTATATTGGGGGCGTGAAGGAGGCGGTGAGATGGAGGAATTGAAGATGGATTCCGAGAATGATGCTTCCGTTTGCCCTGCTCATACAAGTGAACGGAAAAGCCATCATTCTGAACAAGTCAAAAAGAACCTCATAAGCCGTTTAAACCGGATTGAAGGGCAGGTAAGAGGCGTAAAAGGCCTCATTGAAAAAGATACGTATTGCGATGATGTCATTACCCAAATTTCTGCCATCCAATCAGCTCTGAACAGTGTATCCAAAATCCTTCTTGAAGGCCACTTAAAAAATTGCGTGGTGGAACGGATCCAAGAAGGAGATATGGATGTTTTAGATGAGTTTTTAGTTACAATTCAAAAAACGATGAAAAAATAAAGGAGAGATCTTGAATGGAAAAAGTAACTTTAGACGTACAAGGAATGTCTTGTGAACACTGTGTGAGAGCCATCAAAGGCAGTGTCGGTGAATTAGCAGGAGTCAGCAAAGTAGATGTCCATTTATCCGAAGGAAAAGTTGACGTGGAATTCAATCCAAACGAAGTAACGCTTGAAAAAGTAAAAGAAACCATTGAAGATCAAGGTTATGAAGTAGCTTAATTTCATAGGAATGGAGCTGTGCTGAAAGGCACGCTCTCTTTTTTCAAAAAAATATACCTGTATAGGGTATAGGATATTGATAGGAGGGAATCATATGGCCGCAGAATTACAAGCAAAGCAGGCAAAAAATGCGGAAAAGAATATCACTTTTGGCATTACTGGCATGACATGTGCGGCATGCGCCAATCGGATTGAAAAAAACCTGTCCAAGGTAGAAGGCGTCAAAAAGGTAAATGTCAATCTGGCTACAGAAAAAGCTGCGATCCAATATGACCCGAAACAAGCCTCGATTGAAAGCATAATTGAAAAAGTGAAAAAAACAGGCTACGGTGTACAGGAAGAAAAAGCAAAGTTTGATATTATTGGCATGACATGCGCAGCCTGTGCCACAAGGGTTGAAAAGGGTTTAAATAAAGTGGATGGTGTCATCAAAGCGTCCGTTAATTTGGCAATGGAAACAGCAAATGTAGAATACATTCCCGGGCAAGTAAGTGTTGATCAGATGATCGCGGCTGTGAAGAAGGCCGGTTATGATGCAAAATTAAAAGGAGAGTGGAATGAAGACTACGAAAAAAATGCGCGTGAAAAAGCCTATAAAATACAGCGGAATAAATTTTTGATTGGAGCCATCATTTCCATTCCTTTCCTAATCCAAATGGTATCTGACCTTGTCATGCATTATGGCGGAGGATTTTCTTTTCACATGAATCCCTGGATTCAACTCATACTGGCAACGATCGTCCAATTTTTTGCAGGCGGCCATTATTACCGTGATGCTTATCATGCAGTGCGGGGCGGAAGCGCAAATATGGCGGTTCTCGTTGTACTCGGCACTTCTACTGCTTATTTATACAGTTTGATTATCACAGTACTTGGAACCGGACATGAATTGTATTTCGAAGCCTCTGTGATTGTCATCACCTTAATCATACTTGGAAAACTGCTGGAAACAAGGGCAAAAGGCCAGACATCGGACGCGATCAAAAAATTGATGGGCCTTCAAGCCAAAACAGCCCATGTCATCCGTAACGGACAGGAAGCAGATATTCCGATTGAAGAGGTTGTAGAAGGAGATATATTATTTGTGCGTGCCGGCGAAAAAATCCCGGTTGATGGCGTGATCCTTGAAGGAAGCTCCTCCGTTGATGAATCGATGCTTACAGGTGAGAGCATGCCGGTCAGCAAAAAACAGGGGGACCAAGTCATAGGTGCAACCTTGAATAAAAACGGTTCCTTTACCTTCAAAGCTACAAAAGTCGGGAAAGATACAGCCCTTGCGCAAATCGTCAAATTGGTGGAAGAAGCCCAAGGATCAAAAGCACCAATCCAGCACTTGGCGGATAAAATTTCCGGGATCTTTGTGCCGATTGTTATTTTGATTGCCCTTGCGACTTTCACAGTAACCTTTTTTGTAGCAGGGTTTACCCCGGCCTTAATCAGCATGGTTGCCGTATTGGTCATCGCTTGCCCATGTGCATTGGGTTTAGCGACACCGACCGCGGTCATGGTTGGTACCGGTAAAGGAGCAGAAAACGGCGTTTTAATCAAAGGTGCTGGACATCTTCAAAATGCCCAGCGTATCACAACCGTTGTCCTGGACAAAACAGGAACGATTACAAAAGGGCAGCCGGAAGTAACAGATATCATTTCGTTTGGCAACCTAAAAGAAGAGGAACTGCTGCAGATCGCAGCAACAGCAGAAAAAGGCTCTGAACATCCATTAGGTGAAGCGATTGTAAAAGGTGCGAAAGAAAAAGGCTTGGCTTTGAAAGAAGCCATTCACTTTCAAGCTGTACCAGGACACGGTATTCAGGTTGAGGTAGACGGCCGGCATGTGATGATCGGGAATAAGAAAATGATGCTGGATCACCAAATTGATATCCAAAATGCAGCAAGCAAAATGGAAAAACTGGAAAGCGAAGGGAAGACCGCGATGTATATCGCAATCGGCCAAACGCTTGAAGGGATTATTGCAGTGGCGGATACTGTAAAAGAAACATCTGCCGAAACCATCCGGCAGTTGAAAAAAATGCATATTGAAGTGGTCATGATTACAGGGGACAACCGTCGTACAGCGGAAGCCATTGCGAAACAAGTCGGCGTTGACAGGGTATTGGCAGAAGTATTGCCGGAAGATAAATCCAAAGAAGTGGAAAAACTGAAGAAAGACGGAAAAACTGTGGCAATGGTTGGGGACGGCATTAATGATGCGCCTGCCCTTGCAGCTGCAGACGTCGGTATTGCGATCGGAACAGGGACTGACGTTGCGATGGAAGCTGCAGATATTACCCTGATGAGTGGAGATCTTATCGGCATTGTCAATACGATTCGCTTATCAAAAGCTACGATGCGGAAAATACACCAAAACTTATTCTGGGCATTCGCTTATAATGTCGTATTAATTCCGGTTGCAGCGATTGGCTTGTTGAACCCGATTTTAGCAGGCGGCGCCATGGCCTTCAGCTCTGTATCTGTTGTCGGTAATACACTGTTCTTAAGAAAATGGAAACCTGTTCAAGCACATTAAGAGCAGTATAGAAACCTGTGGATGATTATAATGGATAATCATCCACAATTTTTTCTTCTTTATGCAAAGAAAACGTGAACTTTTATTTTATAAATACCTGTACTTTCTTAATTTGGGTTAATCTACCAATTGAAAAACAACATTTTGAAGCATTAAATCACCCTTTATACCTTGAAATACTTAAAACTATTTCTATATGTAACTGGCACTTTTTTTGTTTTAATAAAGGCAGTTCTACAATCAAATTAAAGTGAAACTGCCTTCTGTTGATATATCTGGTTGGTTTATTCTGAGTAGTTCACTTTTACAAGTCCTTTACGACTTCCTCATCCAGTATTGCCTTCCTCTTCTCCCAATCCGGCATCAGTGAAAAGAGCATTTGATAAAAATTGTCGCTATGGTCGTTGTATTTAAAATGAATAAGTTCATGCAGAACGACATAGTCAATACAGTATTTTGGTGCTTTAATGAGTTCAGAATTCAAAAGGACCATGTTTTTCTCCGTTAAAGCCGATCCCCAACGTGCTTTCATTAACCGAACATCAATACTTGGCTTCTCAACTCCGTACTTTTGTACCAATGGATACATCCTTTCAAGGGATTCATTAAATGTTAGTTGGGCTTTTTCTCGGTACCACTCATCCAGCAATTTTGCTTTTCGGCTTCGGTTTTCAGTATCCTTTACATACATGTAGATGAAGCCCCGAAAGTATTTCACGGTTTCTTCTTCCGTTGTCTTTTGCACCCGCAAGCGGTATTGCTTCCCCAAATATTTAAAGGTTTCTCCGCTGACATATTCCCTCTCACTCTGTTTTAAAGGCTGGACTTCTTTAAAATGCCCTACATTTTTTAGAATCCACGAGCCTTTTGATTTTACAAAGTCCGTAATAAATTCCAGCGGTACTCTGTCATTCGCCGTCACTTCAATCGTCATGTCCGGTTTGACGTGGAGATTTACGTTTTTCACCTTTTTCCGCTTTATGACGAAATCAATGGCTCTATTGGCGTATTCAATCTGATGTTTTTCCATGCTGCACCTGCCCTAGTAACGCCTTAAAGCGACGGTTTTAATTTGCTCAATGATTTTATCAATCGTATCAAAGTCGATATCCAAGCCGTACTTTTCCTTAAAATCAAAAAGGAGATCATCTAATTCCTGAGCAATTCTGTTGTGGATTTCCAGATTATCATGCCAATCCACTTTTTGGTGTTCCCTTATTATTTCATCCATTTGATAAGCCAGTTCACCGATCGAATTTGCATCGTAGCTTGCTGCTTCATCGGTTACTTCATTCAGGATGTCCTTTGTTACTCCATAAAAGGCCTGGGCATTGCGGTTTTCTCGGATGACTTTCGGATAACTTTCTGTCGATTGCCCGCTTTGATAGGCCTTCATAATATCTTTCATTCGATTCAAATACTCTGCCTCGGAAATTCGCTTGTCACGATACTCCTGAATGGCTTCTTCGATCCGCTCGGAAAACTTTTTATAATAAGCCGGGTTTTCGTCCCATTTTGTATGAATGCTCTTCGTCAACCGGGTGCGGATGGCATCAGCCTTTGCCCGCTTGGAGCCGAGCCGTTCGATTTCTTCTTCAAACGCCTTGGCATTCAGAATATCAACCGGATTGGTAATGCGAATGACTTCTTCGGCGGCAATGTAGTTGTCCATGAGTTTTTGCATCTTGGCTTCGTATTCTTTGTGATCAATCGTATCTGAATAACGCAGCTTCACGCTTTTTCGCAAGTCTTGGAAAAATTTGAAGTCCTTTTTGTACGTTTGTAATTCCTCCGGCGGCAGGGCGTTGTAAATTTTCTCAGACTCGAGGGCAATGGCTAAATTTCTGCCAAATTGACTTAAAACATGATAAAAGGTTTCTCTGCGTTCCTCATCTTCCAGCCACACTTCATACGCTTCCCGGTCATTTTTATTCTTAATTGGGGCAAAGATTTGCCGTAAATCGGAATGATGCTGCCGTAATGACCCGATGATACTGATCACATCGTAAATGGCTCCTTGTAAATCTTCCGGATCAAAGTTTTCCAGTCCCGCCCCGGAATACATCTGCATCGCCTGATCCAGCTTCTCCAAAAGGCCACGATAATCAATAATTAGTCCATAGTCTTTTCCTTCATAAAGGCGGTTAACCCGGGCGATCGCCTGCAAAAGCGTATGTTCTTTCAACGGCTTGTCGACGTAAAGCACGGTGGCCCGGGGAGCATCAAAGCCCGTCAACAATTTATCAACGACAATCAACAGATCCAACTCATCCCCGTTCACAAATTCATCTTTGATGGCATCTTCATATTTTTCCGCTGTACCGTAGCGATTCATCATTCGTTTCCAGAAACGCTGAAATTAAAGGTCCATTTTTGCTTCAAAGCTTTGGACACCTCGTATCATACCAAGGAGGCTCTTTTTTGTGCAAACCTCAAATTTCCTTCATTACAGGAATGCTTCTTTTTTCCTTCATATACCAACTTAATATCAGCCGGAACCAACTCTTTTACTATGAAGAAGAAGAAAGAAACAGCTACACCACAGTAGATACTGACTTTTTAGCAGAGGGAAAGACTTAAAAACAGATAAACGCCAACTTTTTTACATGGATGTTTCTGCTTACCTTAAATATCCAAAAGTTGACGGTATAAGTTGTCCATGCTTTGCTGGGTAAATTGTCCACTAATGTGATTTAATAAACGAGCTGTTCATTATGGTGAAAATACATAGTTTTGCAGAACGGTTTTTCCGTAGCAACTTTATATGGAGTGGCGGGCATGATAACCAATTTTGGTGAAGCCAATCCTAGAAGGTTCTGGCTTCCTGGCTAGAGAAGCATGCCCGCAGATGCTCCATGTCAAGTTGCTTATATACACTTTAGCAATGCAAAACTATGTATTTTCCCGTACTATTTTAAGAACGGTCCACATAGTGCAAAGTCGAAAATCGTTGTCCAATTCGAACTCTAAAATACTCCCATTTGGACAACCTTAGCATCAATGCTAATTTTAGGGTGAAAATTATTAAAAGCTGGACATTTTATCAAATCAAAAAATCATTTGAAATCGCAGGATGCCAGTGATTGGACACCTTCACCGTCAAAACACGGCATTTTGCACCGTCAACTTTTGGACAATATAGCTTAGTAGTAACAGTTACCTATTATTGAAGATGATGTTTACGGTGATTTATGGTTTGATGAAAAACCGCCTCCTTGAAAGCTAATGATGACCAAGGTCTGGTTCTCTATATTGGTAGCATGTCTAAAACTCTTGGGCCCGGTCTCCGAATTGGCTGGATTGTCGGACCGGAACCTGTCATTGATCGACTGGCAGATATTAAAATGCAGACTGACTACGGTTCCAGTTCCTTATCACAGTACGTAGTCGCAGAGTGCCTGTCCAGTGGGTTTTATGACGTGTACATAAGAGAAATCAGGATGGAATTAAAATTGCGTAGGGATTGTACGCTTGAACTCCTAAATAAACATTTTAAAGAAATCGCCACTTGGAATTTACCTGCAGGCGGCTTTTATATATGGCTTACGCTTAAAAAGCAAGTATCTATGCAAAAATTGTTTCAATCTGCCCTCCGTGAAGGAATTTTATTGAACCTCGGGAACATTTATGACAGCATTGACCATTCCCATATTCGTCTGTCAGATTCATATTCTACATTTTATCAATTGGAAAAAGGACTGAAAAATTGTCAGAGATCATAGGGAGTATGGATCAAGTTTAGATTAAACTAATGAACCGATAACCAATTCCTACTACTTGCTGGATAAGCGATTGAAGAAAAGTGAGCAAAAGAAAAACTGACCCCATTTTGAATCCATTCTGAGTTTATATTGAAATTAACCGGAACTAAATGTGATCCGGATGACTCAATTCTTCTACAGAATTAGCTCAATTCCCTGCCGAGCTATTACCGGCTATTTAGAAGGGGGACTGAAATCGTTAGGTAGATAACTGAATGTATCTCACATAGAAAAAGACTTTGGGCTAATCCAAGTCTTTTTCCTTATATTTTCTTTTTATCGAAGTTAATGTTGATAAAAACAAGAGTTATCATTTCACTTCAGTAGAAAGCAAACTGTAAGAATACGAATCATAAAAGTTGCCATTTACATAAGTCCAATGGCGTAAAATACCCTCTCTTATGAAGTTGAACTTCTCCAACAATTTCCATGAAGGAATGTTTTCCAAGAATACATATGCCGAAACTCTTTCTAAGTTCCACTCTCTAAAGACTTCTTCCAAAAATAGTTCTAACATTTCAGATGCTAAGCCTTTTCTCTGATATTCAGGTGACACAATATAATCAATTTCTGCCCGTCTATTCCTTGCATTATATCTTTTCAAAGTGATGATCCCAACAAAGTCTTCTTTATCTTTTAAATAAGCTGCATATCTAACTCCGGTTCCTTCTTCTTTCATATGTATATTTTGTTTTATAACTTCTAATACTTCCTGTTTACTTTTTGCAGGCGTTCTTCCAAAGAATTTCATCACTTCCTGGTCTGAATATAACCTGAATAAGCCATCCAGGTCTTTTCCTGAAATATTTTTTAAAATTATTCGATTGCTTGATATTAAGGACAATATTTTTCCCTCCAACTTAAATTAAATCTTTTTTGAATTTTACCATATTTTTCTCCTTAAAACTTTTATTTAGACTTAAAAAGCCGGATACATGTTGGATGCAGCTTGATTGTGTGTATCTTGCTATTGAGTTGGGCTGACAGTAATCCAGATATAGGCATGTTCTTCTGCTGAAGCAGAGCAAAGAACTATATCCAATCTTCTATACACCAAATCGTTTTCATTTTAGTATCTATCCGGACTTTTTTGCCGATTGCAATAGGGTGCATGGGATGTGTATGACACATATCAACTTCAGCCAATATTGGAATGTTTTTTCCATCCAGTTGTTCCAGTAAAAGGTCAATTGGTCTTCTCCCTGTCCCTAAATCATCAAAACGCTCATATTTTCCAAGTATAATCGCCGCAATTTTTTCAAAAATACCATGCAGTTTCAACATCGCAAAATTCTTTTCCACGATCGAGGCATTTTTCATACTATCCTCGATTAATAAAATATCGCCTTTATGAATTGTTGGAAAGTATTCAGTCCCAATGAAGCCATACATTGCGTTATTATTGCCGCCCACTAACCGTCCTTCTGCAATTCCGTCATTAAACCCAAGCCATTCATTTGAATAAAAGGTTTTTTCTCGTGTTTTTTCTAACCAGTTAACAGGTTCATCCGACCAAAACTCAGCCATTGGGATTTTATATGGTAATTCCTGTTCTTCACAAAAATAAGATTCAAAAAATTGGTATGTCATATTGACTAAAGGTTCAAATTCCCCAAAGGAAGGTACTAACGCTGGTCCATAATATGTAGGTATACCTGTCTTCGCATACAAAGCCAGTAAGATTGCTGTAGCATCAGAATAACCAACAACGAGTTTGGGATTTGTGCGGAACGCTTCGTAGTCAATATAAGGAAGTAGACTATTTGAATTGGTTCCGCCAATCATTGACATAATCATTTTGATTGAGGGATCTCGTAACAATTCATTTAATTCTTCAGCTCTTGCTTTAGGTGTTCCTGAACGATAACCTTCAATCTGATTTGTTAAACTCCCCTCCACTATTTGAAAGCCTTTTGACTCAAGAAATGCTTTTCCACGCTCATATCTAACTTTTGCTGTAACGGAAGCTGGAGAAGATGGTGTAAAAATACCAATCTTATCGCCTTTTTGCAGTTTCCTCATAACGTTTTTTCCTTTCAATATCTCTAATGCCACATCTAATTCATTTAGTATAAATATAATTATACAAGACTTTCCATTCAAAATGTTCTTTATTCATCTTCATTTTTCGCTACGAAGTCTCCTGTAAATGGTTTAATCAAACGTTTGGTTGAAAAAGCGACCAGTATGCTTTCCAACTTGCATTGCTGCTGTTGTTGAAAGTTTCTCTACCCCTCCCCATTTTCAATTTCTTAGAATTACGGTCTCAGCTACAAGAAATCAACTAAGTCACAGTTTTAGATCTTCCTCTTCTTTTTTCTTCTTTCTCTCTTTTTCTTTCCTCTACTATATTCAACTGCTAAAAAGTCGGTTCCCGCCCAAATCCCCCCCTCACCCCCACTCCCCCAAGGCTCCAATCCCATTTCTATGCCTCAAGGCAATGTTAAAAAGTTGGTTCCTAAAACACCTGATTTTTTACCAGAAATTAGGAGGCTATGTTGTACGGAATAGTCTGGAAATGTTAAAAAGTTCTTCCTTGAACGGAACAGAAAAAAGACGGGAAACAATGTCGGAGAAAAAGAAAAAAGATTGGGAAAATCCTTTGGATTTTTAAACAGGGGACATAGATGAAGAAAGATTGAAGAACGCTTGAACCCTTGCCGGAAAAGGGCTTGAGGCAGATTGGGCAAAAGAAAAACTGGACCCGAATTGGATCCAGCTTGAGTTTGATTGCCCGTGAATTGGGACTAAAAGTGACCCGGAAATAGCCATTTTCTCCCGCTGAATTGGCCGGATTCCCTACCGGTTGGGTACCGACTTTTTAGCATGGAAACCATTTATTTTGGCAGGAAAATATCTCATTAGATCCCCATTTCCCATTGATTAATCCGTTGTTTTATTCAATAAGTTCATGCGATAATCAAGATAAAACCAACTTGAAAGGCGATGATGATGTGCAAAGTGATGGCAGAAATGAACCAAAGGTCAATTATAATACTGAGTTTATTGATTTACAGACAGTTGCCGACTATTATGATATAGATGGTGAAACCGTAAAAAACTGGATAAGGGAAAATCAGATTTCCGGAAAACAACTGAAATCAGGCGAATACTTAGTATCAAAAGAAGAATTTGAATACCTTAAAAAGAAAAGGGATCAAGATGATACACAAAAAGACATTCATGAACTATTAGGTGATGATTATTCTGATGATTGGGAAGTGGAATTCGAAGAATAAAATATCGCTGAAAATGCAATGTTTTTATATTCCCACCTACACACTTTCCGCTTTCAAT